>SUWY01000038.1 GCA_015061245.1 Bacteroidales bacterium | reverse complement strand
GGACATCTTCAAAGCTTTTTGTCTTAAAGCATTTGATTGTTGTTTTATTTGAAATATTCCTATAATTCCACACATATCATTATATTTTTACAAGAAAGGAAGGAGATTTGCCTCCTTTCTTCCACCAAACAATCCTAACTAATCTTTTTTACCCATAACTGACACCTACGAATTTATCGAATAAATAGCAATTCCCTGTATTTAGGCAAAGGCCACATTCGATTATCGACAATAAGTTCAAGTTTGTCAATGTGATAGCGAATCTGTTCCAACATAGGAGAGATAATATCATGGTAAGCAATCGCCTTTTCTCTCTCGCCTGAAATTTTATTTACACTTTTGCGTGCTTCGATCATTTCATCAACATGCCCAGTAATATAAATAGTATGTTCTGCAATTTCTTCTATTAAACGTTTGTTTTCCACAGAGAGCTTATTGGCAACCTCTAATGTATAGATATCCATCATCTTATGTACATTGTCAATAAGTTTGCCTTGGTACTCTGTTGCAACTGGAATAATATGATTCATAGCCAAATCACCAAGAACTCTTGACTCTATCTGTATTTTCTTTGCGTACATTTCCCATTTCACCTCATTACGAGCCTTTAATTCCTTATGAGTCATAACTCCGGTATTTTCAAACATCGCAATACTTTCAGGCTTAAGATAATTATCGAAAATAACGGGGCAACTTGTTTCACAATCCAAGCCTCTTCGAGCTGCCTCATCTTTCCATTCTTCTGAGTATCCATTACCATCAAAGCAAATCGAAGCACACTCTTTTATGTAACGACGAATTACCTTAACAACGGCTTTCATTGTCTGCTCTCCGCTTTCGACAAGGGTGTCAACATCTTTCCTGAACGTAATTAATTGGTCTGCCACCGCAGTATTTAGGGCAATCATCGCACTGGCACAGTTCGCAGACGACCCAACTGCTCGGAATTCGAAGCGATTGCCCGTAAATGCAAATGGAGAAGTACGGTTACGGTCAGTATTGTCAATCATAAGCTCTGGTATCTGTGGTATATCAAGTTTCATCCCTTGCTTGCCGCTCAAAGAAATTATGTCATCACTATTACTCTCGGCAAGATGCTTTAATACTTCAGACAATTGAGATCCAAGAAATGAAGATATAATTGCAGGAGGAGCTTCATTTGCTCCCAAACGATGGGCATTATCAGCGCTCATAATGGAAGCCTTTATCAAGCCATTATGGTGATATACAGCCATCAATGTATTCACGACAAATGTTATAAATCGAAGATTCTCTTCAGCTGTCTTACCTGGTGACATAAGAAGGATACCTGTATCGGTGCCCAGCGACCAGTTGTTGTGTTTTCCTGAACCATTGACTCCTTTAAAGGGTTTCTCATGTAACAGGACTCTGAATCCATGATTGCGTGCTACATTACGCATTAGCGACATAATGAGCATATTATGATCTACAGCAAGATTACACTCTTCAAAAACAGGAGCTAACTCAAATTGATTAGGTGCAACCTCGTTGTGACGAGTTTTAACCGGAATACCTAACTGTAATGCCTGTATCTCCAAATCTTTCATAAAAGCAGCTACTCTTTGTGGAATTGCTCCGAAATAATGATCTTCCAGTTGCTGATTCTTTGAAGCTTCATGTCCCATCAATGTTCGTCCGGTCATTAACAGATCGGGGCGTGCGGCATATAACCCTTCGTCAACCAAGAAATACTCCTGCTCCCAACCTAAATAAGCCATTACATTTTTCACTTCTGGATTGAAAAAATGGCATACATCAGTAGCGGCTTTATTAACGGCACTCAATGCACGCAACAAAGGTGCTTTATAATCAAGAGCCTCACCGGTATAAGCAATGAATATTGTCGGTATACACAAAGTGTCATCAACTACAAAAACAGGAGATGACGGATCCCAGGCCGAATAACCTCTTGCCTCGAATGTATTACGAATACCACCATTAGGAAAAGATGATGCGTCGGGCTCCTGCTGAACAAGCAATTTCCCTGAAAACTCTTCAATCAAGCCTCCCTTACCGTCGGAGTCGAAAAAAGAGTCGTGCTTTTCAGCCGTCCCTTCCGTAAGAGGCTGAAACCAATGGGTATAATGTGTAACTCCCAACTCTGTTGCCCAGCAACGCATTCCTTCTGCAACTTCGTCTGCCACTTTTCGATCAAGTTCTGCCCCATTGTCAATAACATCAATCAACGATGCATAAGTTCTGGCACTCAGATAATGGAACATCTGTTCACGACCAAAAACATACTTGCCGAAATAATCACACGGATGTCCTTCTGGAATTTCCACAGGAGCGGCTTTTTTATAGAAAGCACTCTCCACAACATTAAATCTTAATTCAGACATAACCTAGTTATTTATATGTTATTATAACCAATCTTTTAATCTCTTTACCGCATTCTCACAATCTTCACGTTTGGCAAATGCACTTAATCTTACATATCCTTCACCTCCCGGACCAAATACAATTCCCGGTGTGCAAATTACTTGGGCGCTATATAGCATTGATTCAAAGAACTCCCATGATGATGATTTCGTGGGAATCTTAATCCACAGATATGGTATATGCTCACCTCCATAAATTCTTAAATTCAATGGAGACAAAATCCGCCTCATCATACGGACATTTTCCATATAGTATTCTATTGTCTGGCGAAGTTGAATCTTTCCTAATTCAGAATAAGTTGCAGCTGCCGCACATTGTGTAACGTATGATACACCATTGAATCTTATGCTTTGACGGCGACTCCACAATGTGTTCATTTGAATCTTTCTTCCTTCCAAGGTTTGTATTGTCAATTCTTTTGGGATAATTGTATATCCACATCGTAATCCAGTAAATCCGGCAGTACGAGAGAAACTCCTCAGTTCTATCGCAACCTTTTTAGCTCCACGAATTTCGTAGATGGAATGCGGAATATCAGGCGATTGTATATATGCTTCATACGATGCATCAAAAAGTATCAAAGTATTGTTCTTGATTGCATAATCCACCCATCTTTTGAGTTGACCCTTACTATATGCTGCTCCGGTTGGATTATCAGGCGAGCATAAATAGACTATATCTATCGGAAATTCCGGAGGCATTGGAGTAAAACCGTTACTTTCATCACAATTCAGATAACAGACATTGCTCCAACGACCCTTATTGAACATTCCTGCACGTCCAGATATTACATTGCTCTCAATATAGACCGGATATATCGGATCAATAACTCCGATTGTATTGTCACTGCGTAAAAGATCACCAATATTACCTATTTCACTCTTCACGCCATCATTTATAAATACCTCATTGGGCATCAAATGAATTCCTCGGGGATTAAAATCATTTTTAATAATTGAGTCTCTAAGAAATTCATAACCTTGTTCAGGTCCGTATCCGTGAAATCTTATAGAATCTGCCATGTCATCAACGGCTTTGTGCATTGCTTCTATTACAGACGAAGGTAAAGGAGTGGTAACATCATTTATTCCCAAATCAATAAGTTCTGCACGCGGACGCAAGACTTTGAATGTATTGATTTTTTTCGCCACATTGGAGAATAAAGCATCACTGGGTAACTCTAAAAAGTATTCATTCAAAAGTGCCATACGCAAATGTATTAGGAATTCTGAATCATCATTAATACGCTGTAAAATTAGTGAGATAGATTAAAAGTTGTAATGCCTTCACCGTAATATTTCAGGAATAAAATTGAATATTTTGAAATTTTAAACCAAATCATATTACTTTTCTTTCATTATCAAATAAAACACAAGTAAAAACTTTAAAAATTAAAGTTTGGCTATTTTACTTCTCCAGAACATTCCTTTTGATGAATATGATTATTTCACATAAAGTAATTTTGCCTCATAATTTAATAGATATGGAACAATTAAAACATGAATGTGGTGTGGCCATGGTACGTTTACTCAAGCCACTTGAGTACTACCAACACAAGTATGGAACTTGGATGTGGGGACTCAATAAACTCTATCTGTTAATGGAGAAACAACATAATCGCGGCCAGGAAGGAGCAGGGGCGGCTTGCGTAAAACTCAGTGCCTCATCGGGAGAAGAATATATGTTCCGCGAGCGAGCCATCGGAACAAATGCCATATCGGAAATATTCAACACTATACATAATAATTATCGTTCACTAAAACCTGAACAACTTCAAGACGCGTTATTGGCAGAAAAGTCTTTACCATTTGCCGGGGAGTTGTATATGGGACACTTGCGGTATTCCACCACAGGAAAGAGCGGTCTGGATTATATTCATCCATTTTTGCGTCGGAACAATTATAGGATAAAGAATCTCGCTATTTGTGGAAATTTCAATCTGACCAATGTTGATGAGGTTTTTGCACAAATAAGCTCTAAGGGACAACATCCTCGTAAATACGCAGATACATACATTATATTGGAACAAATGGGCCACCGACTTGATAGGGAGGTTGAAAGGCTTTACAAGGAGTGCCTTAACGAGGGGTGGCGAGGTGTGGATCTGACTTCACAAATAGAAGAGAGAATCAACATCCAGAATGTATTGCAAACATCAACTCCTCAATGGGATGGAGGTTACGTCATTTGTGGCATAACCGGTAGTGGAGACTCTTTTGCCGTGCGTGATCCTTGGGGCATACGTACGGCTTTTTATTATATGGATGACGAAGTAATGGTTCTTGCCTCAGAACGTCCTGTAATCCAAACAGCATTGTACATTCCTATTGAAACCATACACGAATTGCAACCAGGCGAGGCTATAATACTTAATAGGTCGGGGGAAATGCGTCTATCACAGATTAATCCACGGCAAGATTTACGACCTTGTTCATTTGAACGGATATACTTTTCCCGCGGTAGTGACAGGAATATTTACAAAGAGCGTAAGCGATTAGGCCAAAATTTAGTCCCTTCCATCTTGCAGACCATTGACTATGACATTGAGCATACTGTCTTTTCCTTTATACCCAATACAGCCGAGGTTGCATTTTACGGGATGTTAGAGGGGTTGGACAATTTCTTGAATCAATTAAAAATTCAGAAGATAGAGGCTCTTGGACATAATCCTGACCATAATGAATTGGAGAGAATTTTATCAATGCGCATACGCTGCGAGAAGGTCGCTATCAAAGATATAAAGTTGAGGACCTTTATTGCCGAAGGTAACACTCGCAATGATCTTGCCGCACATGTCTACGATATAACATACGGAAGTTTGACACCTTATATTGATAATTTGGTCATTATCGACGACAGCATTGTCCGAGGTACGACATTAAAACAGAGTATCATAGGAATACTTGACCGTCTGCATCCCCGAAAAATAGTCATTGTATCTTCTTCGCCGCAGGTGCGTTATCCAGACTATTATGGCATAGATATGTCAAGCCTAAAACAATTCATAGCCTTTCGCGCTGCAATAGACTTACTCAAAGAGCAAGGGCGAAATGATATAATCACAAATACCTATCAATATTGTAAGGAACAAGCGCATTTGCCCCAAAAACATATGCATAATTATGTCAAAGCTATTTATGAACCGTTCACAGACGAGCAGATTTCGATCAAGATAGCTCAATTATTGACTCCCGAATCAACAGAAGCCGATGTCAAGATTATATATCAAACATTGGAAGGATTGCACGAGGCTTGCCCCGAGCATGCGGGAGATTGGTACTTTAGTGGCAACTACCCCACTTGTGGTGGATTGAAACTTCTAAATGAAGCATTTATAAATTATATAGAAAATGAGAAAAGCGACATTGATTCTTGATGATGGTACGCGATTCTGCGGTTACTCTTTTGGAGCTAATAAAAACATTGGAGGCGAAGTGGTCTTCAATACGGCAATGACTGGCTACACCGAAAGTCTGACCGACCCTTCGTATGCCGGTCAGATAATGGTATTAACCTATCCGTTGGTAGGCAACTACGGTGTTCCGGCGAGTGACTCATGGGAAAGTGAGCAAATCCACGCCGAAGCTCTTATTGTCAGCGACTATAGCGAGGAGTTCAGCCATTGGAATGCAAAAGAGAGTCTTGGTGATTGGCTAAAGCGTGAACAACGCCCTGCCATAACAGGTATAGACACTCGTGCTCTCACCAAATTACTGCGCGAACGTGGAGTGATGATGGGTCGAATTGAAATTGAAGGAATTAAGGATACTCCAATGTGCTTGGATTATGGCGGCATCAACTATGTGGAAAGCGTCAGTTGTCAGGATATTATCCGCTATAATGAAGGAGCGGGAAAACGCATTGTGCTTGTAGATTGTGGAGCCAAATTCAATATAATTCGTTGTCTGGTACGGCGTGGTGTTGAAATCATCAGAGTTCCGTGGAATTATGATTTCAACGAATTAGAATATGATGGCTTGTTGATTTCTAATGGCCCAGGCAATCCTGAAAATTGCCAAATAACGGTAGATAATATTAGGCGTGCGATGCTGAACAACAAACCTATTTTTGGAATATGTATGGGAAACCAACTTCTAGCCAAAGCGAGCGGAGCAACCATTTATAAACTGAAATATGGACATCGAAGTCACAATCAACCTGTAAGAATGGTCGGTAGTAAACGATGTTTCGTCACAAGCCAAAATCATGGTTATGCAGTTGACAGCACTACACTGAGCAATGAATGGCAACCTCTATTTGAAAATATGAACGATGGCTCCAATGAAGGAATACGCCACCGCAGCAAACCTTGGTTCTCGGTACAATTCCATCCTGAAGCTGCAGCGGGACCGACCGACACGGAATTCCTTTTTGATGAATTTATAAAATTGTTATAACGATGGCACGATACAATGTAAAGAAGGTCCTGCTTTTAGGCTCTGGCGCTCTAAAAATCGGTGAGGCCGGCGAATTTGATTATTCGGGCTCACAAGCACTGAAAGCATTGAAGGAGGAGGGCATTGAAACGGTACTTATCAACCCCAATATCGCTACCGTACAAACCTCAGAAGGTATCGCGGACAATGTCTATTTTTTGCCCGTAACCCCCTATTTTGTTGAGCGGGTCATCGCAAAGGAGCGACCTGACGGCATCCTTCTCTCCTTTGGTGGTCAGACGGCGCTTAATTGTGGTGTTGAATTATACAAAAGCGGTGTTCTTGAGCGCTATGGCATAAAAGTATTGGGTACACCCGTGCAGGCTATCATCGACACGGAGGATAGAGAAAAATTTGTTCAACGACTCGATGAAATTGGAGTAAAGACAATCCGCAGCGAAGCGGTCAGCAACATCGAGCAGGCACGCCGTGCCGCCATTCAGTTGGGTTATCCCGTAATCATTCGTGCAGCATACGCATTAGGAGGCCTCGGGTCTGGTTTCTGTAACGACGAACAGGAGCTGGATGTCCTCTGCGAAAAAGCATTTTCGTTTTCATCTCAGGTCTTGGTGGAGAAGAGTCTGAAGGGTTGGAAAGAGATTGAATATGAAGTTGTCCGCGACCGTTATGACAACTGTATAACGGTCTGTAATATGGAGAATTTTGATCCGTTGGGGATCCACACGGGTGAGTCAATCGTCGTAGCTCCATCGCAGACGCTATCCAATAGCGAATATCATAAATTGCGTGAGTTAGCTATCCGTATCATCCGTCATATCGGCATTGTTGGCGAGTGTAATGTTCAATATGCCCTTGACCCTGAATCAGAAGATTATCGGGTTATAGAGGTGAATGCACGCCTGAGCCGCTCATCAGCTTTGGCTTCAAAGGCTACGGGTTATCCGTTGGCTTTTGTAGCTGCAAAACTCGGCTTGGGATATGGATTGTTTGAGCTAAAGAATACAGTTACAAAATCTACTTCTGCATTTTTTGAGCCAGCACTGGATTATGTCGTATGCAAGATTCCTCGATGGGATTTGAGTAAATTCCACGGTGTGGAACGTGAATTAGGCTCTTCTATGAAATCCGTAGGTGAGGTAATGTCCATAGGTCGAACATTTGAGGAGGCAATCCAAAAAGGATTGCGTATGATTGGGCAAGGAATGCACGGCTTTGTAGAGAATAAGGAGCTGAAGATTGCGGATATTGACAAAGCACTTCGTGAGCCTACCGACAAACGAATTTTCGTTATCAGCAAGGCTATGCGCGCCGGTTATACCGTCGAGCAGATACACTCATTAACTAAAATAGATAAATGGTTCTTGTATAAATTACAGAACATAATGGAGACATCTAAACAACTTCACACATATAGCACTCTTGAAGCAATACCATATGATTTATTATACAAAGCTAAACGACAAGGTTTCTCTGATTTTCAGATGGCACGTGCAATTGGCTTCGATAAAGATGTTGAGCAGGCATCGCTTAAAATTCGTGTCTACCGTAAGACTCTTGGGATTATTCCTGTTATTTCGCAGATAGATACATTGGCTGCAGAGTATCCGGCACAAACAAACTATCTATACCTCACTTATTCAGGAAAGGAAGATGACATAGAGTATACAGACGACAACCGTTCGGTTATTGTTCTCGGATCAGGAGCATATCGTATAGGGTCATCGGTAGAATTTGATTGGTGCTGTGTTCAGGCTCTTAACACCATCCGCAAAGAGGATTATCGTAGTGTTATGATTAACTATAATCCAGAAACGGTATCAACAGATTACGACATCTGCGACAGACTCTATTTTGACGAGCTTACTTTTGAACGTGTATTAGATATTATAGAGAAAGAGAATCCACACGGAGTGATTGTCTCTACCGGAGGACAGATTCCCAATAATCTTGCATTGCGATTAGATAATCAAGGGGTTAATATTCTTGGAACAAGTGCGGCATCTATAGATAATGCAGAAGATAGGGATAAATTCTCGGCAATGCTTGACAGAATTGGTGTTGACCAACCAGAGTGGAGAGCATTATCCTCAATGGAAGATATTGCAGCATTTATTGACAAGGTGGGCTTCCCCGTTTTGGTGCGTCCTTCGTATGTGCTGTCGGGTGCTGCAATGAATGTCTGTTCCAATAATGAGGAACTGAATCGCTTCCTAAAATTGGCCGCCAATGTCTCGCAGAAACATCCGGTTGTCGTAAGTCGTTTTATCGAAAACGCTAAGGAGATTGAGATGGATGCAGTGGCTCAGGAAGGAGAGATCGTAGCCTATGCTATCAGCGAACATATAGAATATGCGGGTGTACACTCTGGCGATGCAACAATACAATTTCCACCTCAAAAACTTTATATAGAGACAGTCAGGCGTATCAAACGTATATCTCGCAAAATTGCAAAGGAACTGAATATATCTGGTCCCTTTAATATCCAGTATCTTGCACGAGATAATGACATCAAAGTTATAGAGTGCAATCTGCGAGCATCCCGTTCTTTTCCCTTTGTCAGCAAAGTGCTCAAACTGAATTTCATTGATATGGCAACACGCATTATGCTTGGGAAAAACGTAGAGAAACCTGCCAAGAGTCTTTTCGATTTGGATTATGTAGGAATCAAGGCCAGTCAATTCTCGTTCAATCGCCTGCAGAATGCAGATCCTGTATTAGGCGTGGATATGGCATCTACAGGAGAAGTGGGTTGTCTGGGCGAGGATACACAGTGCGCCATCTTGAAAGCAATGTTGTCTGTAGGTTATCGCATACCCAAAAAGAACATTCTTCTATCAACAGGCAATGCCAAACAAAAAGCAGAAATGCTCTCTGCCGCACGACTACTCCAAGAAAAGGGATACTCGCTTTATGCTACAGGAGGAACATCACGATATTTGTCGGAGAACGGCATCGCTAACACGTTAGTCTATTGGCCTGACGAGGAGAAAGAGCCACAAGCCTTGAATCTACTTCATCATAAAAAGATCGATATGGTGGTAAATATTCCTAAAAATTTAACTGCTGGCGAATTGGACAATGGTTATCAAATACGACGTGCAGCAGTGGACCTAAATATACCATTGATTACAAATGCTCGCCTTGCAAGTGCATTCATCGGTGCATTCTGTACCTTATCAACTGATAAACTTGTAATTAAAAGTTGGGCAGAATATGAAAATAGATATTAAATATGGCGCAACAAAAAATTATTATTCTTGATTTCGGATCTCAGACCACACAACTGATTGGTCGTCGCCTACGTGAACTTGACACATTTTGTGAAATCCTACCCTATAATAAATTCCCTTTTGAAGATGAAGGTATTATAGGAGTAATACTTTCCGGTTCACCTTACAGCGTCTATGACCCCAATGCGTTTAAAGTAGATTTGTCACATATTCGCGGACGCTACCCTATACTTGGAATCTGCTATGGAGCACAATATATGGCACAACTCTATGGGGGAAGAGTAGCACCTGCTGTTGCACGCGAATATGGTCGTGCAAAATTGCAAAAGTTTGATTCGAACAATCCGCTATTTAAAGGATTTAAAGACGATTCACAAGTTTGGATGAGCCACGGAGATACCATTACGGCATTACCCGACTGTTTTCATAGCATAGCCTCTACCGATAAGGTAAAATATGCAGCTTATCAAGCTGACGACGAATCGTTGTGGGGTGTACAGTTTCATCCTGAAGTCTTTCATTCAGAGCAAGGCTCGTTATTGTTGAAGAATTTTGTAGTTGATATATGTGGTAGCTGTCAAAACTGGAGTGCAACTTCGTTTGTTGAATCATCCGTAAAAGCATTGAAAACTCAACTCCGCAATGACCGAGTAATACTCGGCCTATCAGGAGGTGTGGACTCCTCTGTTGCTGCAGTTCTGTTAAATAAGGCCATCGGCAATAATCTGACATGTGTATTCGTAAATCACGGCCTACTACGTAAAGGTGAATACGAGAGCGTTATGCGTGACTATGAATGTTTGGGACTAAATGTGATTGGAGTTGATGCCAGCGAGAGATTTATTTCGGCTTTGAAAGGAATCAGCTCTCCTGAAGAAAAACGAAAAATCATAGGTGCGAAATTCATTGAGGTGTTTGAAGAGGAGTCCAAAAAGATAGATGGAGTTCTATGGTTGGCACAAGGTACAATTTATCCCGATTGTATCGAAAGTATGAATATCACTGGGAAGCTTATAAAAAGTCACCACAATGTTGGCGGGTTACCAGAGAGGATGCAATTAAAACTATGTGAACCATTACGTTGGCTATTCAAAGATGAAGTTCGTCGGGTGGGCCGTCAACTAGATATGCCCGAACATTTGATAACAAGACATCCCTTCCCTGGTCCAGGGTTGGGTGTACGAATATTAGGAGAAATTACTCACGAAAAAATCCATATTATTCAAGAGGCCGACGAGATCTTCATTAGCGCATTACATCAATGGCACCGTTCTGACGGTCATTCTCTTTATGACGAAGTATGGCAAGCAGGTGCCATCCTACTGCCCGTGCAAAGCGTAGGGGTGATGGGAGACGAAAGGACTTACGAACAGGCTGTGGTATTGCGTGCTGTAACTAGTACAGATGCAATGTCAGCAGATTGGGCACAGTTACCGTATGAATTTCTTGCTCAGGTAAGCAACGAAATAATAAATAGTGTAAAAGGTATAAACCGAGTATGTTACGATATTTCGTCAAAACCACCTGCAACTATAGAGTGGGAGTAACAAAAACAAAAACAAAAACAAAAACAATAACACAAATATAAATCAAAGAATCAAAATGAATCAACCCAAATATATTTTCGTAACAGGCGGAGTAGCAAGTTCCCTTGGCAAAGGGATTATTGCAGCCTCAATCGGCAGATTACTGCTGGCTCGTGGTTATAAAATCACAATTCAAAAATTCGACCCATACATTAATATTGACCCGGGTACACTCAACCCGTATGAACACGGAGAGTGTTATGTCACAACCGACGGATGTGAAACAGACTTGGATTTGGGACACTATGAGCGTTTTACCGACATTCACACAACCTCTGCAAATAATGTTACAACAGGAAAAATTTATCAAACGGTAATTGAACGTGAACGCAAAGGCGAATATCTGGGTCGAACCGTACAGGTTGTTCCCCACATCACGGATGAGATAAAAAGAAGGATGCTTAAACTTGGAACAGTTGGAGATAATGATTTCATCATAACTGAAATTGGAGGTACAGTTGGCGACATTGAAGGGCTTCCGTTCCTGGAAGCTATGCGACAGCTAAAATGGGAACTTGGACGTAATGCCGTTTGTGTTCATCTGACTTATGTACCTTATATAGCTGCAGCAGGTGAATTGAAAACCAAACCATCACAACATTCTGTAAAAGAATTACAGGGTCTTGGGCTTCAACCAGATGTCCTTGTATTGAGAACAGACCGTGAACTTGGACGAGGAGTACTTGACAAAGTTAGCCATTTCTGCAATGTTGAAAAGGATTGTGTAGTACAAAGCGTTGACCTGCCGACTATTTATGAAGTACCCATCAAAATGGCAGAACAGAATCTGGATGCAGTAATACTTCGCAAATTTGGCATAACGAGTAATACAATGCCTGATTTAGGCGATTGGCAGGATTTTATCAGTCGCAGGGAACAAGCAAACAAAGAGATCAACATTGCTCTTGTCGGAAAATATGATCTACAAGATGCTTACAAATCTATTCTGGAATGTTTGTCGCAGGCCGCAACTTACAATGACCGCAAGGTGAAAACACACTTTATTCAAAGTGAAAATCTTACACATAGCAATATCGCAGATAATCTTTCCACAATGGATGGTGTGGTAATATGCCCGGGATTCGGACAACGTGGAACAGAGGGAAAGATTATTACAGCCGAATATTGCCGAACACACGACATACCAACACTTGGCATCTGTCTTGGTATGCAAATAATGGTCATTGAATTTGCTCGTAATGTGCTAGGTTTAGAAAATGCCAATTCCCATGAAATGGATCCCTCGACTCCCTATAATGTAATAGATTTAATGGAGGAGCAAAAGAGTGTCACTCAAATGGGTGGAACTATGAGATTGGGAGCCTATTCATGTGAGTTGTTAATTGGATCAAAAGCATATGAGGCATATGGAAAATTGAATATAGAAGAGCGACATCGTCACCGATATGAATTTTGTAGTCCTTATCGCCAACAATTCGAACAAGCAGGAATGTTGTGTACTGGTATAAATCCCGATAGCGGCTTGGTCGAAATTGTTGAAATACCCTCCTGCAGTTGGTACGTGGGAGTTCAATTCCATCCGGAATTTACAGGAACCGTTCTTAATCCTAATCCATTGTTTATGGCCTTTGTCAAGTATGTAATATCCAAACAACAATAATTATGAGTGTGTTTGTAGATATGCCCCAAAATATAAACAGCAACAATCACATGCGATACATCGTGTAATGGCAGAATACATTACAACATTTATCTTTATGGAGTACAAAAATGCTCCATTTTTAGGTAAAGAATAATTCCCTTTTATGAAAAGGCTACTACTTGAGGAAAATTAAAACAAGCTCCAGATACTCTATAAAATGAGAAATTTTCCACTATCTTTGCTATCAAATTATTATGATAATGAAGATAGAAACATTTACCGAAGAGGATATTCGTGAAGCAGTGCAGGGATGCGGAAAGCAATTACTTGCAGAGGTCGTGGCATTGGCAAAGAGCGAGGGCTACGAGAACCTCTACCTATGGACGATTACATAACCTATATTTACCGAATGAATTTCTAAAAGATTTATCTCGGACTTGTCTTGACATAATACCAAACGAACAAATACACTGGTCTTATCTGGGAACTTTGCTAATGCAGTGCCTAACAGCCGTCCTCTTCAGTTTATCTCACCATTTATTCTTCGTTTAACAACCGAAAAAGCCTTCTGATATAGTGCCGAGTCAGACATTGTCGTCATCATCTCCTTAAAGCGGCTCATCGGCACGGTAAATGTCAATTCGTTTTTTGGAACAAGTGGGCGTGCAGAAGGGTCGAACATTCCCAGAAAACAGCTTCTACCACCCCTGCGGTTCTCCGTTGTAGCAAACGAGACTATTGCTGCGCAACCTGATGCGAACTTCGTTACAACTGCATCATCGGCATCATTGTCGTAGAACGCCCATGTGCAAAGTCCCGACAGCACATCTGGCGTAGCGAAAAACACAACCACCTCAACGCCCTCCCAACTCGGGAGCTGATCGACACGCACAAAGTTGAGATAGGGCTTGTCTGTCAACTCGATTTCGAGGCTCTCGACATAGCCTCGCACCTGCTCGGGGCTCTTTTTGTAATGCTCGGTTTCTGACACAAAGAGTGGCACACGCTCGGGCATCGGGCGAAAGGCTGTATATACTCCACCACCTCCACACTGAACATTCTCGGTAGTGAGGGTTAGAGAGTTGCCATCGCATACTTTGCGAATAGCACCAATCATACATCGTGGCACACAACTCTCGGAATTAACCGCAGTATTGCCGTACCAAAAGGCAATTGGCATTGGCGTAACCTCGCCAAACGCCTCACGAAACTTTTCGATAAATTGTTGTGGAGTCATAACAGTTCTGTTTTACCTCAAAGTTACACATAATCTTAAAACAAAGTGACTGGAACAAAAAAAAGTCAAGGGGAAAATAAATAAAACAACGGGAGCAAGCATCGGCCACATTTTACATTAACGATGCAGAAAGTGTAGATGGTTATCAATCAGTTATTTAGCACTCTAAAAGGTACAACCACTTATTTGACAAGTCGTTGAGAATGTGTAAGTTAGTGATTTTCAACGCACTTTTCGCCTTGTACCTCCATTTTGGAATGTAAAAGTAAGTGTAATTTCTTGAATATCAAAACACGAGGTACAAAAACTTGCAAAAATAGCATTTTTCGCCCCAAAAAGGTGCAAAAACGGCTCTGAAACCGAGGTTGGGGTCAGAGCCGTTTATATTTACATATAATTTGTCTAAATTTCTAATGGAAAAGCATTTCGCAATATGCTTCTTGCATTGTCTGAATGTCTCAAAAAGTCTAATGCTTTTTGACTATATGAAGAGATTCCAAATGCTTTCTCAATAACAGAGTGAAGTCCTTTGTTATTGTATAGCTTAATGGCCCGTGCATAATCTTTTATATCTATAATTTCTTTCAATTCATGAGTGCGCTCAATGTGCCACTCTGCAATTCTAATTTGGGATATAAAGTTATTAAATTGGGTTGATACTTCATTTTCAGTTTTTCCTTTTTTGATGTGTGATTCATTAAATATATGATTGATTTTATGCGTTACATAAAATGCTACTTGCTGTTCAATATTATTTTCAAACACATTCAAAATTTTATTCTTTATATCATCAATATCATATGGTTCATTTTTATAATCAGCAAACGCTTTAATAAATTCTTCTATTAAGAATAGATTTTCAATTTCTGCAACGTCATATGAAAATATATTCTCTGTCTTTAGTTTATCCAACTGTTCCGCTGTTCTGAAATCTCTATCAATAATTCCGATTGCTTCTGAGTATTTGTTATGAATTTTATTGAAAGCTCGTGTATAGTTAATTACATCTTTACATGACGCAACAGGTGTAATAGTGTAGTTAGGGAATAATCTTTCAAAAATTTGAGAATCCTTGCTGTTATGTATGCCTTCGCAAAATAAGATTTTCTTTCTACTGCCAAGTATCTTCATTAACAAAGTTTCTGGGATATCATTATCTGAAATCGGTTCTAATTCCCAATCGTCTAAAATATCAGAGGTATATGATTTTAACCAGCGCTTTTGTGCATTTCTAGTTGAAGCAAACTCTATGTCATGTGTTAAATATATAAACATACAGTCGTTTCGTTTGAACTCTAATGTGTCCCATAGCTTATTTAAGATTGCTTTATGTAGGTGAAGCTCTGGTTCATCTACAATTATGAGAGATGACGGTTTTGAGAGTAAAACTCTTCCTACAACATAAAAGATTTCACGTTCTCCATCACTCATCATGTAAGCTGGATATTCTTTTACTTTTGATTCATGTAGATATTTAATTTTTAAATTCCCTGAGTTATCACAAAACAATTCTCTGTGCTCGATTAAGTTATTCCATATATCTATAACATCATCTAAATTACTTCTAAATCTTTCCACCTCTACTATATCTCCATTTTGTATTGACGAACAATATTCATCTCTTCGTGCGATTCTTTCTCCTAATAGTGCAGATACTAAAATCCTCATTTCTGAGCCATATTTTTTCGTTAGATCGTATGGAATATCATCACTCTTACTTGCATTGAATGTCTGTTTATCGTCCAATATTTCTTTCTGACGACTCTGGTATGCAGATTGAGCAGACTTAAATGTTGGAATGAATTCATATGTTGGGAAAATGAGTATTTTTTGAGCTGGTATTACAATACCATTATCTGTACTCTCTATTTTATCTCTTATAGAATTAGCAAATGTGGTTTTCCCACTTCCATTTGCGCCTATAATGACAACATTAGAATTAGTAAAACCGATTGCTTTGAGTAAGTAGTATGTCTTCCCTACAAATAAACTATTGAGCATAATTTTATCACATAGTTTTTTAAATAGTTCAAAATTATGCAGATTGCTGTGTGCTGTTGCTTGTTTTATTAGATCTTCAATATTTAATGTGTCTAATAATTTAGACACACGATCGTATAGAGATTCTGGGATTAACTCTGTAGTCAGAGCTTGTAAAATATCATTAATAAGATTTATTAATTCACCTTCGTTTTTATATGTAATTTCCTCTCTATATTCGCGAAAAAAAGATGTGAGAAATGACAAAGATGAATCTACTCTGCTTAGTAACATTTGTTTCTCCATAATATAATCGTTTTTGTTATTACTTTGCAAAATATTCAGTCTTCAACCAGTAGGCATATATCGGATCTTGGAATGAAATCTCACCAGCCTTGTTATCCAAAATATCATTCTTTATAAGAGCCGCTTTTGATCGAGCAATTGAGGTTGTAGAAGATATTTGGTAGCGGTGCATCACATCGGTAGAACTGATCGCCTTTTCGCCCGCAATAAGGGCTTTAAGGTAGTTAAGTTGCTGTGTGGTCAATGTCTCGGTAATCGTGACAAACAACAAACTTAATTGCTCTACCAATGCGGCGTGTGCCTCGTGCACTATCTCAACCGTACAGATATCCTTTGTTCGCAACCACGACTGTTGTGCGAGCTGCTGTGCGTAGTAAGGGTGATTGTCTACGAGTTTCACAATCAGATTGGCTGCATCCTCATTTATGCTCTTGCCGGTATCTGCGAAGCGACTATTAAAGAACTCTACAAGATAAGGCGTGTCAATCTTATTGAGGAATATCAGATTGCCGAACTTGTAAAATGGTTTAGACGAGTTGGTAAATACCTCCATCATCATATGTCGTTTGCTACCATACAAGCAGTAAGCAACATTCTGATGTTGCTGCCAATGCGAACGCAACTTCTTTTGGAAATAGTCAGGATCGGTAAACTCTGCTATATTCTGGAACTCATCAACGCAAATGACAATTTTAAGATCCTTTTTCTTTGCAATCTTCTCCGCAAGATCAAGCACCTCATCAGGATTCTGTTTCACAGTTTCCCAATCAAAATCGATTGATACCTCATTGGTAGGATCACTGCCAATTGAAATCTTTGGCACAAGATGCGAAAAGAAACTCTTTGCACTCTCTACAGCCTCTTCCCACTTTGATGATGTTGCGGCAATAACCTTCTGTGCAAGCAACGAATAGAAGTGCTCCTCATTACGCACATTGAAAAGGTCAATATGACAGATACGCAACTTGTTATCTTGCTCCATCGCTAACTTTGCCGCCTTGTTTACCAGCGAACTCTTACCCCAGCCACGAGGAGCAATAATGATGGTATTGCTCCGTGATGCGAAATTCCAAACCAAGTTGGTTGTTTCAACCTCTCGGCTTATGAAATTCTCATCGATTGCTATTTTGCCATATGTGAAGGGAGTTCCCATACTAAATTAATTATTCTAACACAAAAATAGTACAAAACACGTAGTTACACAAGTTGTTGTAACATAATGTATATACACATCTTTCGTGTTCTTTTGTATAGAGGCGAAAAGAAAGCACAATGTATAGGCGGATTTAGAATTTATTATCCGTATATGAGTACGACATTAAAATAAAGTTGTTTTTCCTTTTGGCAAAGTGCTATAAATCATCGTGCGCGATAAGTAAACGACGATATTGCTCGTTAAATTAACGCAAACGATAAGTTATTATGACTGTATACTTTAATCTATGACTCCTGAAAAAATCATAGAATAGAGTTTTTTCCATTTATATGTTTGTCAAGGCAGAAGGACGGATTATGTTGATGATATAATGAATAAAAGCGATTTGGCGGATTATGCGCGTGAAGAGTATTTAGAATTCGGAATAACAGGACAAAAAAACATCGCTCCAAGCAACAAATTTTCTGCTGACTTGGAGCGAATCTTATATACTTGCCCTTATCTTGCAACCAGGATTGTCCTCGCAGGCCTCCTTGTATTTTATCAGCCAAGGAACAAATCCATCATAAGAACCCCATCCGTTTGCAGGATTAAAAGGAAGGAGTTTTTTCCTATTCTCAACCA
>SUWY01000037.1 GCA_015061245.1 Bacteroidales bacterium | reverse complement strand
TGGGGGTTGGTAGACAACAAATTAAAGCAAATCCACAAGTTGAATTCAAGGCTTTATATTGCTTTGCAGATAAGGAGCGAGTGAAGTGATTAGATTTGCGTAGATTTGCAAGTTAGGAGTGAACAGTTAGGAGTGAATGACGAATTAGGAATGAGGAATTAGGAATGAGGAGTTAGGAGTTAACGAGCGTCAGCGAGTAAAGCCCCCTTATTAGCGCAGGTGAATGAAGGGAGTCAAATTATTAACGATTTAGAATTTGTTTAAGAGATTTAAAAGGGTAATAGGATTCTTTGTGTTATTGTTGATTTGGGCATGTGGTTCCGGTATGCCCGATTCTGCAATAGTGATTCTTTATGACAATGATGTTCATTGTGCTGTGGAGGGCTATGCAAAATTCTCTGCTGTTGCAAGTGAAGCCCGGAGTGCAACCCCTTATGTAACGAAAGTGTCGTGTGGCGATTTTATACAAGGTGATGTGATCGGGTCTGCCACGCGAGGTTCTGCCATAATTGATATAATGAACAAAGTGGGATACGATGTGGTAACCCTTGGAAATCATGAATTTGATTTCGGTGTGGAGCGTATGGCTGAGCTTGTGGATTCCTTGAATGCAACGGTGGTATGTGCTAACTTTAAATATCTGCCAACAAGCACACTCTGTTTTAAACCCTACACAATAGTTGAGTATGGCGATATTGAGATTGCCTATGTTGGAGTGACAACCACAACAACTCCAATCAATACAATTCCTCAAACGTTTAGAGATGATAAGGGGGAGTTGTTGTATGATTTCAATATCTCCAATTTTCATAAAACCATTCAATCGTATATAGATAGTGCTCGCTCTGATGGAGCGGATTATGTGGTGCTCCTTTCCCATCTTGGTGATGCCAGATATGGCGATCATCCAACCTCAATCGATTTGATTCGGAGTACAAGGGGAGTTGATGTTGTGCTTGATGGACATGCACATGGAGTGATTCGTGGAGCTAAAATTCCTAATGCCGTGGGCGATAGTGTGTTGTTGACATCGACAGGTAATGGTTTTAAGTATATTGGCAAGTTGACCCTTTCGCAAAATGGTAAGTTTGTCTCGGAATTAATTGCAACGCAAAGTCCGGAGACTCCCATTGATACTATAATTCAGGAGTACGTAAATCAAGAGGTTGATTATGCTATAGGGCAAGGAGAGCGCATTGTAGGAAAAAGTTTAGTGACACTCCCCTTTGAGGATGGTGATGATAATAGAATTTCATACGCTTGTGAAACTGCTATAGGCGATTTTTGTGCAGATGCCTACCGAACTGTATTAGGGGCAGATATTGCAGTGGTTAATGGAGGAGGTATTAGAGCTTCAATTGAGAGAGGTAATTTGACATTTAATGATTTATATGCAGTATTCCCTTTTAACAATATAGCTTGCCTTTCAAAGATTTCCGGTCATGAACTGTTGAGAGCAATGGAGGTGGCAGTGTCGTGGCTTCCAGAGGGCGATGGAAGTTTTCTGCAGGTGAGTGGCATGAGATTCGATGTGAATCTTTCAATTCCAAGCCCTGTAATGTTTGGTCTTGATGGACTATTTGTTGCTTTAGGAGAGGGTCCAAGAAGAGTAGCCAATCTGCAGATTTTTGATTTCCAAAGCGCAACATATAAAGATGTGGAGCCTGACAAAACCTATCTTCTTGCAAGCTATAACTATCTGCTTAAAGATTTGGGAGCTGCGGGGATGTTTCGCTATACCGAGTTGCTAAATGACAACTTGGGACAAGATGTTGAGATTCTTGTCAGCTACATTGAGAATTTTTTAGATGGAGTAATACCTCAATCCTATTCAGCTCCGTCAAACCGAATCAATATAAAACATTGAAATAGCGAGGGGCTTGTCTGTATCAATTAATAGATATACACTTCGGGTTCAAGAGTGATGTTGAATTTTGCTTGAACTGAGTCAATGATGGCGTTAGCCAGATTTTGAATATCGCTACCCTTTGCTCCGCCACGGTTTACAAGTACAAGTGCTTGCTTCTCGTAGACTCCTGCAGGACCAAGATTTTTGCCTTTCCAGCCACACTGCTCAATTAACCATCCTGCAGCAATCTTTGTCTTCTCCTCGGTGACTACATAGATAGGTATATTCGGATATTGAGCCTTTAGCTCATCTGCGGTAGTTTTGTCCACAATTGGATTCTTAAAGAAACTGCCTGCATTTGGAATAAGTGCAGGGTCGGGTAACTTTGAGTTGCGAATTGAGAGAACTGCATTCCGAATCTCTTGAAGTGTTGGGGTAGAGGTCTCAATGGCTTGTTGTAATGCGCTGTATGATAGATTGGGCGAGGCCTCGCTCTTTAATTCAAATAGAACGTGGGTAATGATATAGCGGTTTTTCCACTCCTCTTTGAATCGGCTGTTACGGTATGCAAAATAACACTCTTCAGCAGGGATAGTTACGCTTTTGCCGGTGGCAATCTCAATGGCTTCAACCTGCTTAATGATATCGCCGGCCTCGGCACCGTATGCACCGACATTTTGTACCGGACTTGCCCCTATATGACCGGGAATTCCTGACATATTCTCTGCTCCCCATAACTCATGGGCGATGCACCAATTTACAAAATCATCCCACACAACGCCGGCTCCTGCGCGGACAAGTGTTGAGTTTGTGCCCTCGCTTACAATATCAATACCCATAATCAGAGGTGAAATGACGATGCCGTTGAAGTGCTCTGTGAATACAATATCACTACCTCCGCCAATGACCAAATATGGAGCCCCTTTTTGTAAAAAATCAGATATAACCTGCTGTATATCTTGGGTGTTGTGACAAGCAATGTGACATTTGCAACTCTCTTCTGTGGCAAATGTATGTAGCTCTTTTAATGATTTTTCGTAGGTTATATCCATATTTCAATAACTGATTCTAAAAATTTACGTAAAATTATAAATATTAAAGGGTAAATGCAAATAAGATGTAGTAACTTTGTATTTTGATTTCTATATGCTTAATATGAAAGAACTTCCAAAGGCTTTTGTCGATAGAATGAGCAATTTTTTGGGCAAGGATGAGTATTCTTGCTTTGAAGAGGCGTTAAATAGTGAACCGTGCGTAAGCGTAAGGGTAAATCCCTATAAAATTCCGCAGGGGTGGGCTGTTCAGGATAATTTGCGCCATGTATTGTGGTGCGATGATGGCTATTATTTCGATGAGCGTCCGATATTCACACTTGACCCATTGTTGCATGGTGGAGCATACTATGTTCAGGAGGCATCGAGTATGTTTCTTTATTACATATTAGGCAAATTAATATCGCCGCACGAGCCTATTCGCGTCTTGGATTTATGTGCCGCTCCCGGAGGCAAGAGTACATTGGTTGCGTCGGAGTTACCATATGGAAGTGTTTTGGTGGCAAACGAGGTGATAAAATCTAGAGCTTCAATCCTTAAAGAGAATATTATAAAGTGGGGAACCGGTAATGTTGTTGTTACTAATTCCGATCCCTCATGTTTTACCGAGATGGAGGGAGCTTTTGATGTGATATTGGTCGATGCACCATGTTCGGGCGAGGGTATGTTCAGAAAAGATGACCGCGCAATTGAGGAGTGGAGCGAGACAAATTTGCGAATTTGCGAGGAGCGTCAACAGCGCATTTTGCGAGATATATGGCCGGCCTTGAAACCCGGAGGTTATTTGATTTACAGTACATGCACATATAATCCTGGAGAGAATGGTGAGATGTTGAACTTTATGCAGCACGAGTTTGGCGCTCATCCTGTAGAGGTTCGTCACCGTTTCCCTCAGATTATTTCTTCTAATGTTAAGTATGGTTATCACTTTATGCCTCACAAGGTGAAGGGAGAGGGGCTGTTTGTAGGTGTAGTTCAAAAGGATGAGCATGAGGAGAGTTCGGAGCGCTGGATGCGCGAGAGAAAAGATAGGAGGGTAGCTCCAAAGAGCGTTAAACTTCCCAAACAGGTGGCCTCGCTTATAAGAAATGTTGATGCATACGCAGTTTATGAGAGTGAAGAGGGGTTCGGAATTGTCCCAAAGGAGCAAGAGCGCTTTATTGCAGCGGTAGAGCAGCGGGTAAGAGTGATTTACAAGGGGTGTGAGGTGGCTCAGATGATGGGGCAGAAGGTAAAGTTATTACACCCATTGGCTCTTTTTGCAGGCTTGGATAAAGATGCGGTAACTATCTACGAAGCAGATAGAAAGAGTGCATTAAAGTTTTTGAAACGTGAAGATATCGATGTAGCAGCTCCCAATGGTGCCTGGGTGTTGGTGTCGTATAACGGAGTAGGTTTAGGATGGGGTAAGAAGATAGGTAATCGCCTGAATAACAACTACCCCAAAGGTTGGATGATAAGAATGGATATAGATTGATATGGAGTACAAAGAGGTGGTTCTGACTATAGAACCTTTTTCAGAGGATGTTGCCGACGCAATTGCGGCATCGTTGGGTGATGTGGGCTTTGATGGTTTTACTCAGAGTGACAAAGAGTTGTTTGCCTATATCCCTGCAAAAGATTATAGAGATGGATTGGTAGATGAGGACCAAATTGTAGCCTTTTTCCGCCGAAATTTTAAGATAACCGAGCGAGTTGGCGATGTGCCCGATAAGGATTGGAATGCTGAGTGGGAGGCTCACTTTACTCCTATAAAGGTTGATAATGATATACTAATCCGTGCAGGATTTCACGAGGCTGATCCGAATGTGAAGTATGATATTGTCATAGAGCCGAAGATGAGTTTTGGTACAGGTCACCATGCTACAACGGTGTTAATGCTTCGTTCAATTCTTTCACTTGGAGATTTGACAGGTAAGCAGGTACTTGATATGGGATGTGGTACCGGAATATTGTCGCTTTTGGCAAGTAAGCGTGGTGCAGACCATATTGTTGGCATAGATATCGATGAGTGGGCATTCGAGAATGCCGGCGAGAATATGCGTAAGAACGGAGTTGATAATATTTCTGTTAAGATAGGCGATGCCGCTCTTCTTGAAAAAGAGGGAGAGTTTGATGTGATACTGGCAAATATCAATAGAAATATTCTTCTTCGCGATATGCAGTATTATGTGGCTCATATTGCAACTGCGGGAACGATGATAATCAGTGGTTTCTATGAGCATGAGCTGCCAATGTTGACAGCCGAGGCGGAGCGTTTGGGAATGAAGTATGTTTCGCACATGGTTGAGAATGATTGGTGTGCAGCGATATTTGTTTAAAATTTAACAACTACTTGTTTTATATTACATAAAGTGCGACCTTTGCGCCGCACTTTTAAAATTTATTGAAATGAAGGTAATGAAATTTGGAGGCACCTCGGTTGGAAGTGCAAGTCGCATTTGCAATGTGGGGGAGCTAATTAAAGATAGTGAACCAAAGGTTGTTGTGTTGTCGGCAATGTCGGGAACTACAAATACTTTGGTAAAGATTTCCGATTCTCTTTATAAGGGTAAGCGTGATGAGGCTTTGGCTGTTATTGATGAGTTAGATGCTAAATATGCAGGAGTGATTGCAGAGCTTTTTGCAACCGATGAATATAGAACAAAGGCCTCTGAATATGTAGCAGGAGTAATGGCGCTATTGCGTTCAATGGTAAATGAGCCATTCTACACCTTGCAGGAGAAGATTGTGTTGGCACAGGGAGAGTTGATGTCAACCCACTTTATGCACTACCACCTTTTGGAGATTGGAGTTCCCAATACATTGATTCCTGCTCTTGACTTTATGAGAGTTGATAAGGATGGAGAGCCTGATTACTTCTATATCCGTCACAATCTGGCTCGTGAAATAGAGCTTCGTAAGGCAGAAGATTTGATTATCACTCAGGGCTTTATTTGTCGTAACAACAATGGTGATGTTGATAACTTGAAACGTGGAGGTAGTGATTACTCAGCGGCTCTTGTTGGTCAGGCAATCAAAGCTGATGAGATTCAAATCTGGACAGATATTGATGGATTCCATAATAACGATCCAAGAATAGTTGAGCACACCAAGGCTATTCGTAAATTGTCGTTCGATGAGGCTGCCGAGTTGGCATATTTCGGAGCAAAGATTTTGCACCCGTCAACAGTTTCACCTGCAAAGATGGCCAACATTCCTGTTCGTTTGAAGAATACAATGAATCCTAACGACGAGGGAACACTTATTACTCATGATTCTCCTGTTCAGAGCGTTAAGGCTGTTGCTGCGAAGGATGGAATTACAGCAATCAGAATTGTATCGACCAATATGTTGTTGGCATACGGATTCTTGCGTAAGGTGTTCGAGATATTCGAGAAGTGGAAAACTCCAATCGATATGATTGCTACCAGTGAGGTGTCGGTTTCATTGACAATCGACGATACCACCCACTTGGAACAGATTACTGAGGAGCTTCGTAAATATGGAACAATGGAGGTTGACCAGGATATGACAATTGTCTGTTTGGTAGGCGATTTTACTTCAAATCAGTCGGCAAACATTGCAAAGGTTATGAATGCAATGGCTGGAATACCAATCAGAATGATTTCGTACGGAGGAATTGATCACAACATCTCATTCCTGGTGAAGAGCAGTGAGAAGATTCAAGCGTTGACCTTGTTGAATGACAATCTGTTAAATGTTCAGTAATGAAATATATTGATAGATTTAAGGCATTTAGAACCCCTTGTTACTACTATGATATTGAGTTGTTGGAGAAGACTCTCGATACCATAGTTAAGAGTGCCGGCAAATATCCGAATTTTCATGTACACTATGCGGTAAAGGCTAATGCTAATCCCAGAATATTGGGTTTGATTAGCAGTTATGGTTTAGGTGCAGATTGTGTTAGTGGAAACGAGGTTTTGCGTGCATTGCAGTGTGGCTTTCCTGCAAATGGGATTGTCTATGCGGGAGTAGGTAAATCGGATAGAGAGATTGAGGCTGCGCTTCGTAATGATATATTCTGCTTCAATTGTGAGTCCTTGCCCGAGATAGAGGTTATTAATGAGATTGCCGGAAATATGGGTAAAAAGGCAAAGATTGCCATTCGTGTAAATCCCAATGTTGATGCGCATACACATGCCTATATTACAACAGGACTTGAGGAGAATAAGTTCGGAATATATTTGACCGATTTGGATAAGGTTATCGATCAGGCAATGACCTTCCCCAATGTTGAGGTGATAGGTTTGCATTTCCATATTGGTTCTCAGATTACCGATTTGAATGTCTTTAAGGCATTGGCAGAGCGTGTAAATGAGATTCAGGATGGTTTGGAGGCTCGCGGAATTGTGCTTCCAAATGTAAATCTTGGTGGAGGTTTGGGAATTGATTACAACTCACCATACTCTGAGCCTGTTGCGAACTTCGAGGGTTATTTTGACACTATTGCGAGATATTTGCGTCCTCGCCCGGGACAACAGGTTCACTTTGAGCCCGGACGCTCGGTAGTTGCGCATTGCGGAGATTTGATAGCCAGAGTGTTATATGTAAAAGAGGGTAAAAAGAAATTTGCGATTCTTGATGCGGGAATGAGCGATTTGATACGTCCTGCACTATATCAGGCATATCACAATATTGAGAATATCACTTCAGAGAGCAATGAAACAGAACTTTACGATGTGGTTGGACCTATTTGTGAGTCGTCGGACTGCTTCGGTAAAGATGTGGAGTTGAAGAAGACAAAGCGTGGCGATATGGTGATTCTTCACTCGGCAGGAGCCTATGGCGAGGTTATGGCATCGGAGTACAATCTGCGTGATTTGCCCTCAATCTATTATTCAAAATAATGGAGATACATTTTGCCCCTATTCAGGGACATACAGATGCAATTTACAGAGCGGCCTTCCGAAAATTTTTCGGGGGGCTTGACTCTTTTTATACCCCCTTTGTCAGGGTGGAGCGAGGAGTGATTCGTAATAAAGATTTGCGCGAGTTAGAGAGTGGAATAGGCGAGGGTTTGGATTTGATTCCGCAAATTATTGCAGGTAGTGCAGAGGAGTTCAGATTTTTGGTAAATGCAGTTTCCCGGTATGGATATAGGCATATAGATGTAAATATGGGGTGTCCGTTCCCGCTGATAACAGGTTCAGGCAGAGGTGCAGGAATCCTTGCAAAGCCAGATAAGGTTAAGGAGGTGTTGGATTGTGTTGCGGAGTTCCCGGAAATAGAGTTTTCTTTAAAAGTTCGTGTAGGATATGACTCGGTGGAACAACTATTCGCCCTAATGCCATATCTGAATACATTACCTTTGAGACATTTAACTGTGCATCCTCGCACAGCAAAACAACAATATAAAGGGGAGGTTTATATTGATGAATTTGCAAAAATATATGATTGTTGCACTCTCGCTTTGATTTATAACGGCGATTTAAAAAGTGTTACTGATATTAAGCGGATAGTGGAGCTGTTTCCGAATTTAAAGGGTGTTATGATTGGGCGAGGTCTTTTAGAGAATCCTATGCTTGCCGAAGGGTATATGTCGGGTATGGCTCTTGATATTCAGGAATTTCGGAGCAGAGTTCAAAAGTTTCATGCATTGTTGCTCGATGAATATAGCGCTGTGTTGCAAGGTGAGCGTCAGTTGCTTACAAAGATGCAGACGATATGGGAGTATCTTAGAATTCCCGATGCCGATGAGCGATGCCTAAAAAAGATGCGAAAGTGTACATCTTTGCCAAAATATTTGGGCTTGGTTGGAGAGTATCTGAAATAATTACTATCTTTGAGCAGAGAAATTAACTAAAATAATATACTACTATGGAACTAAAAGGATCAAGAACCGAGCAGTGCTTGATGGAGGCATATGCAGGTGAGTCACAGGCAAGAAATAAGTATACATACTACGCTTCAAGAGCGAAGAAAGATGGTTATGTTCAGATTGCAGCTCTTTTCCAGGAGACAGCTGATAATGAGAAGGAGCATGCAAAAATCTGGTTTAAGTTGTTGAATGGCGGTATTGGAAATACTGCTCAGAATTTGGCCGATGCAGCTAATGGCGAGAACTTTGAGTGGACAAATATGTATCCTGAGTTTGCAAAGATTGCTCATAGTGAGGGATTCCACGATATTGCAAAACTTTTTGAGCAGGTTGCAGAGATTGAGAAGGAGCATGAGGATCGTTTTCGTAAGTTGTTGGCTAACGTTCAGAGTAATACGGTATTTACAAAGAGCGGTGATTGCGTATGGCAGTGTTCAAATTGCGGTCATATCGTAATTGGTAAGAGTGCTCCAATGGAGTGCCCTGTATGTAAGCATGAGCAGGCATATTTCCAGATCAAGGCAGAGAATTATTAATAACAAAAATTTTTAAAGAACCGGGGTTGGCTTCCAATGGAGTCAATCCCGATTTTTTGTGAGGATTAGTTTTTAGGATGATGGAGAAGCGGTTGGTGATTTTTGACCTCGATGGAACTCTGCTTGATACAATTGCAGATTTGGCAACGGCAGTTAATTTTGCCCTTAGGGTGTATGGTCATCCAGAGCATGAGGTTTGTGAATATCGCTATTTTGTTGGCGATGGAATTCGCAAGTTGGTAGAGCGAGCTTTGCCGGAGGAGGCACGCACGCCGGGGCATATAGATGAGGTATTGGGGTATTTCCGTCAATACTATATGCGCCATTGTGAGGATTTGACCGCGCCTTATACTGGAATTGTTGAGTTGCTGAAAGAGTTGCAGAGTAAAGGGGTGCTGTTGGCAGTTGCATCGAATAAGTTTCAGATTGGTACAGAGAGTTTAATTAAACGTTACTTCCCTGATATAAATTTTGTTGCAGTATTGGGACAGCGCGAGGGAGTTCCTGTTAAGCCGAATCCACAAATTGTTTTTGATATTATTCAGTTGGCTGGGGTGACAAAAGAGCAGACCTTATATGTTGGAGATTCCGGTGTAGATATGCAGACTGCAGTTGCTGCCAGGGTTGATTCTGTTGGTGTGTTGTGGGGATTCCGTACAGCTGATGAGTTGTTGCAAAACGGAGCCGTGTCTCTTGTTGCTCTGCCGGGTGAGATTTTGGGGAAGGTTTAAGGGGAAAGGGGAAAGGTTTAAGGTGAAAGGTTTAAGGGGAAAGGTATAAGGGGAAAGGTGAAAGGTTTAAGGGGAAAGGGGAATAACGAGCGTAGCGAGTAAGTCCCCCTTATTAGCGAAAGCAAGCGCAGCGCGCTGAGCGAAGGGGGATTTAGGGGGTTGGTAAATCTCAGGTTTGAGCGTAGCGAGTAAGTCCCCCTTATTAGCGAAAGCAAGCGCAGCGCGCTGAGCGAAGGGGGATTTAGGGGGTTGGTAGACCACAAATTAAAGCAAATCCACAGGATTGCAAGTATAGAAAACATTGCTTGACAGATAGCATATAAAGGTATAGATAAGATTTGCGCAGATTTGCTTTGGGGGTTGGTATATTTCGGGATTGGCTCACATTGTTCGCCCATCCCTTCGCTGCGCGGCGTCGCTTTCTCAGGAACAACCTGTTGATACTTAGATAATTAGGAATGAGGAATTAGGGATAAGGAATTAATAAATTGTTTGCAATTTGCTAAGCCCCCTTATTAGCGAAAGCAAGCGTTAGCGCGCTGAGCGAAGGGGGATTTAGGGGGTTGGTAGACCACAAATTAAAGCAAATCCACAGGATTGCAAGTATAGAAAACATTACTTGACAGATAGCATATAAAGGTATAGATAAGATTTGCGCAGATTTGCTTTGGGGGTTGGTAAATTTCGGGATTGGCTCACTTTGTGGGGTGTGAATAGTTAGGAGTGAGGAGTTAGGAGTGAATAATTAGGAATGAGGAATTAGGAATGAGGAATTAGGAAAAATCGTGCAAGCCGAATGCAGAAGGCAAACTTGTTTGCATTATGCTGAGGCGCCGCCGATTTTGCGGAAACACGCAGTGTTTGCGAATTAGGAATTAATAAATTGTTTGCAATTTGCTAAGCCCCCTTATTAGCGAAAGCAAGCGCAGCGCGCTGAGCGAAGGGGGTTTGGGGGTTGGTAGACCACAAATTAAAGCAAATCCACAGGATTGCAAGTATAGAAAACATTGCTTGACAGATAGCATATAAAGGTATAGATAAGATTTGCGCAGATTTGCTTTGGGGGTTGGTAGTGAATGAAATGTTTTCCGCTCTCAAAGAGTTATACAAGATGAAATAGAAAGATAACCAAAGGTTTTATACAACAAAAAAAAGAGGCTCATTTCTGAACCTCTTTGAGAGCGGAAAACGGGATTCAAACCCGCGACCCCCAGCTTGGAAGGCTAGTGCTCTATCAGCTGAGCTATTTCCGCGTTTGCTTCGCAAACTTGGCATTCTCGGCTACGCTCGGCATAATCAAGTAAACTTGCTTATGCTCTCACTTGCACGAGAACTCCGCATCTGCTTCTTCGAAGCTTGTGGGCAGAGATGGATTCGAACCACCGAAGGCGTAGCCAGCTGAGTTACAGTCAGCCCCATTTGTCCACTCTGGTATCTGCCCCTGCAAAATTTAAAGAACAATTTTTCGTGTTTTGCGGTGCAAAGGTAATACCTTTTTTTTATCCTGCAAAACTTTTCTCGATATTTTTCTCAATTTTTTAATTTTACTATAATTTGCATATATCGTAAACATCATTTAACTTTATACACACGAAACACAATGTTCTGTGTTACGAATAATATATTAATCATCATCTAAATTTCGTAACAATGAGAATAATAGAGGGATACGCACTTAGTCTTGTGGGGAATGACTACTTTGTGGTTGAAGAGGGTATGGATGTTTCCGATAACATTTATCCGATTTCAGATGTCGCTGCCAGAGTGTGGGAGCATATTGTGGATCGCGATTTCCGCGTTTCGTCGGTTGCAAAGTTTTTGACTGAAGAGTGCGATTATGACATTCTTACAGCCCAGGTTAATGCACACGAAATGGTAAAGGAGTGGCAAGAGGCAGGTTTTATTGAAGAATAGACGAGGGTATAAGTACACCTTTAGAGTCAATGTATTCTACCAGCTTTTTGTAAAAAGGGTGTTTTGTTAAAGTTGAAACATCGCCCGAAATTACAAGTTTCATTCGTGCGCGTGTCATTGCTACGTTCATGCGTCGCAGGTCGCGCAGGAATCCTATGTTTCCATCGCTATTCGAGCGAACAAGGGAGATGAAAACCACATCACGCTCCTGCCCCTGAAATCCATCAACCGTATGTACGGTTATAAGACGTCGGACACGTGCAAAGGCTCTGTTTGTGCGTATAGCTCTTCTTAAATAGCGTACTTGTGCTCTGTATGGCGATATCACTCCAAAATCTATACGCTCTTCCAAAATTCTGGCCTCGCCTATCTTATCTATGTACTGTTTTAGGTAAGTAAGTACAATATCTGCCTCGCCCTTATTTAATTTTCCAACATTGCCAACGCAACTCTCTTCCCATTCGCTATCAGAAGTGTCTATCCACACCAGTGTTGAGTCATAATCCAATATTCCCCTGTATTGTACTTCGGGTGCAGCCTTTAATGCTCCATTATAGAACCAATCCGATGAGAATTGCATAATCTCTTCGTTCATACGATATTGCGTATTTAGCAGCGTAACTGCCGATGGCTTGTTTCTTGCAATTTTCATCATAAGGGTTTGGGTGAGGCCTCCCTTCTCGGCCTCGTAGCACTTTACTGTCGGTGGCAGCTGCCAATGGTCGCCGGCAAAGATTACACGGTTGCATTTTGCAATAGCTATCCAACAGGCAGGCTCTAATGCTTGCGCAGCCTCGTCTATAAAGAGAGTGGAGAAGCGTCGATTCTCTAATACCATATTTGCGCTACCAACAAGGGTGCATGCAATAACGCGAGCCTCTGCAAAGAGGTCGTTGTTTATGCGATACTCTAACTCAACTGCTCGCTCCTTCAGTTTGTCACGATACTCTGCATTCTTGACCCGTTCACGCAGCGTTTTGCGAATGTTCCACAACTCATGATAGTCTGGATGTGATTCAAAGCGTCGTTCATAAGTGAAGTTCAGCATTTTGTCATTTACACGGGTAGGATTACCAATGCGGAGTACAGAGATACCTCTATCGCATAGTTTCTCGGAAATCCAATCGACAGCCATATTGCTCTGTGCACACACCAACACCTGAGTCTCTCGTTGAAGAGTTTCGTTAATGGCCTCGACTAATGTAGTGGTCTTGCCTGTACCCGGAGGACCATGTACAATGGCAACATCTTTGGCCGCTACTACTTTATTTACTGCCAACTCTTGCGATTTATTGAGCCATGGATAACGTATTGATGGCATTGAGTGAAATTCCGGAGCCCTCGCCCCTTTTAAAATGTTACGAAGCTCAGCCAATCTTCCGTTTGCGCCTATTACGCTCTTTAGAGCTGCAAACATAGCTTTGTAGGAGTAGTTATCAAAGTGAATCCTCATTCCCAACTCTCCGCTTGCACAGCGCAATTCCGATAGAGTAGAGCTATCGGGCATAATGACAATGGTGAGCCCATCCTCTTCAACCCTCCATACGGTTGCTTGAAATGGATAGACCTTAATTGTCCCATCTGAGTATATGGAGAAGAAAGAAACAGGTTTTCCGTACTCGAAGTTGTTGTCAAAATCATTAACCTCAACTTCGTTAACCTCAACCTCCAGACGGTTTAAAGAGTTGTATCGGTTTCCTCCAAGGGTTATAGGAAATTTACAGTCGCCACGACGCACCATTGCTGCCACTCCGTTCATGTCCGGAGTTCCTGCAAAAGCGTTCACCTCAAAATCATATTCAAGTTGAAGCAGTCGTTGCAAATGCAACAAATCTGCCATCGGTGTAGCAAAACTCTTCTCCATTTTTGTGATTTATGAGTGCAAAGTTAATGATATGGTTCTCTTTTTTGTAATTTTGCATATCAATAATTTTTATGGTATGGGAAGTTTTGCAGATAGATTCAAACGTATAGTTAAAGAGAGTAATTTAACTCCGGAGCAGGAGGCAAAATATCAATCATTTAAGAAAAAGGGGTACAGAGTACCAAGCAAAAGATTGATAAAGAGCGAATCGGATATTCAGGGAATCCGTGCAAGCGGAGTTATAAATACCGGAGTGTTGGACTATGTTGCAGATCGTATAAAGGCAGGAGTATCGACTGCGGAGATTGACAAATGGGTGTATGATTACACAACGGAGCATGGTGCAATTCCCGCTCCATTAAATTACGAGGGATTCCCCAAGAGTGTTTGTGTCTCAATCAATCATGTTGTATGTCATGGAATTCCGAGCGAGGATACAATTCTTAAGGAGGGCGATATTGTCAATGTCGATGTCTCTACAATCTATAATGGCTACTATTCCGATGCCTCAAGAATGTTTATAATTGGAAAAACCGATGCAGGCCGAGAGCGTTTGGTGAAAGTAGCCAAAGAGGCACTTGAGGAGGGATTAAAGGCTGCACGTGCATGGCATTTTTTAGGAGATATAGGCGCAGCAGTTCAGCAACATGTAGAGGGTAATGGCTTCTCCGTAGTGCGAGATTTCGGAGGACATGGTGTTGGTATAAAGTTTCATGAGGACCCCTTTGTAAGTCATGTTGGTAAGAAGAATACCGGAATGGTACTTGTTCCGGGAATGGTCTTTACCATTGAGCCGATGGTAAATATGGGACGTTACCAGATTGAAATTGATGAAAAGGATGGTTGGACAGTTACAACTATTGATAAGAAACCCTCTGCCCAGTGGGAGTATACTGTGCTTATAACTGAAGAGGGACCTGAAATTCTGACCTACTGATATTAAACTCTACAAACTATACTGAAAAGAGTGGTGGATTGGAGTTCCGTTTTCGGTGATTCCTTCAATTGTAATTGTGTATGAACGATTCCCCGGACCATCGGCTGTAGGAAAATCAAATTCAAATACACCTGCTTCTGAGAATTGCACGTTTGATTCCCAATAGCGTGTAATCTCTTCATCGATAGCATCTTTAAGTAGCTCCGGGGTAATATTATAACTCGGTTTATAGAATTGAACCCCACGCTTCTGAGGAGCAAAAGGAACTATTGTTTGCATATTGAATTTAACTTCGTAATGTGGCACGTATAAATCAAAAACAGGTTTGCCTATAATGTCTGATGTAACGACTGGACCAAATATCGAAAATTTAACACCTATTATACCTCTTGATTTATAATCATTGCTCGCAACCAATGTTTGTGCAGACTCTCCATTATTAACTCTTTCCACGTCTCCTAATGCTTCCCAGGCTTTGACTAAATCTTCATCAACATTATTCAAACTCTTGAAATCTATAGTTGGTTCATTAAAGGCGTTACCACCGGGAGTCATGATAGGCTCCATATTACCACTTGCAGCATGTAACATATTGGCATAGTATCGATACCCCGACGCACGCATTCCATTACGAACCGTCCATGGAGCGCTTCCGTAGGAACTTACGTTGGTTACTCCCAATTGAAAATTTCGTCTAATATCTCGTTGTATGTACTCCTGCATAATGGCTCTTCGCATTGCCATCGGACCTCCATGCACCTTTACCTCTCCCATGGTTTGAATGCGCTCTCCATTATCGGCAAAGATATAATCCTTACCAAACATTTTATAAAATTCAATATCACCGTTGCAAACCATAAGCGGTTCTACACTCCTCGACATGCGAAACTCCTGATTATCCAATTGCAACTCCAAATTACTTCGTCCTTTGGGTGTTAGAGCCTGAACAACAAAGCGGGTACCTTCGTCATACCAAAGGTCATCCTCTACAAAGTAGCCGGTGCTATCGGTTTGCAACTCTCGGGCAATTCCATTGGTGCCGATAAGAATAATGCTGTTATCGAACAAAGGACGCTTACCCCAATAGTTCTTCACTCGGCCACTTAAAAATTGACCTCGCTCCAAATAATACTTCCTATCGCGAGAATAGCTGTTTTGAAGAATTTCCTGTAATGAGAATTTACTCCACCCTTGAGTCAAAAGCAGATGTTCCAAATCTAAATCCTTCGCCACTAAATCTCCATTAAAATAGTAACCGGGACTCTCTACATACCCTTGCAAATCCGAGGTCAGCAGTAAATTAGAAACAATGTTCATATTATCACTGCTGTGTGGCATTTGACCATTATTGGTGACACTTATTGAAAAGTTACCCGTCTCCGAAGGTGTTCCCGATGTTAAATGTAAACGCATGTGCGCATCTTCTCGTGGTTTTACGCTTCTTAAAGGCTCTTCAAGAGTTATGGATGATGTTTGTGCTTTTCTATGAAACCACAACCGGTCACTATACACATTACCGTGAATATCTATTACTGCAAAATGAATTATTCCTTCGGGAGCATTACTTAAATCCATACTTTTGTTCTGCATATCGGTTATTGGTGCAATAGCCAGTGGAATTCCTCGTGAGTGAATAAGAATATATTTGTCGCTATAATCTTGCATACTGCCCGAAGCAATAATGTTATAACTTACACTCTCTTTATTTTGGGTTAGAGCCAGGGACAATGCATTGCTCTCTGAAGATGGAAGTTCGAACTCTTTCGTGTGGTCATTTTCGTCATTGCAAACTACAATATAACGCTCCTTGGGGTCTGCTTTGATGTAAAAACTACCCATCCCTAAGTGGTTACTCTGAAAATCACAAATATGCTCTCCATTAGTATTTTTCACTTTGCCTTTTACGGCAATTCCCAAACCATCACGACCGACACACTTAAAGGCTACTCTTTGGGTGGCATTGGCTACCAATGCACCTCCTTCAGGGAAAAATTGCACCTCATAATCACGCACTGAACCCGGTATTGGAAGGTACTTTTCAAATGCCCACGAACCGTTATTATCAAAACTTATCCAAATGTGGTCTGACTTGGGATTGTTTATCTCTATACGACATTGACCATTATAACCTGTTTCTCCAACTAGAAATGTGGTGTCAGGTGTCTCACCGGGAATTTTATACTGAAATGCTACATTATCGTAACGTTCGTTTTGCGCATTTAGAAATGACACCTTTAAAATTCGCTTACCACTCTTAAGGTCCTCGACATCCATTTTACAAGTAATACGATTATCGTGAGGATTAATTACACGTATGCGTTTACGGAAAATATACTCCTCTTTTTCGTTCTGCATGTTATAGGTGAATGCACGTAAAAAGTACTCTCCCTGATGAAGATTTTCAGACATGGGAAGATAACCGCAAAAGGCATTTAAAACTGTGTCCTTGGAAATCTTTTCGCGAATGTAAACCAACTCTCGCCTATCCACTAGTTCCACATACATATAACGACTATAATCTACGGGAACATTGGTTACTGCCGAAACTAAATATCCTTTAAAAAAGAGAGTATCACCTGGCTGGCAACACTCCTTATCGATATGCAGATAAAGTTTTTCACTTCTACTATTTACCGCATAATAGGTCATGTTTTGCGATAACTTCGAAACAATCGAATCGTGATTGATAGGTGTTTGTGCCTGAACTTGGCCACAAATCCCAACAACAACTATCAACAACAATACCGATATGTTACGAAAGTAGCGCATAGAATATTCTATAGTTGAATTATTTGGTTAAATTACGCATATCAACGCAAAATCAAATATCTTCCTCATCTCTATTAAATCTTGTTTGATTTACTTTTTAATTCTTGAGTTTCTACTAACGGGCACAAAGATAGATATTAAAATTCTAAAAAAAGAAAATAAATTGTCCTCTTTTGGGGACATTTCTACTTTTTATCACTCTAATTACAAACTATACTGGAATGAGTGGTGGATTGGAGTTCCGTTTTCGGTGATTCCTTCAATTGTAATTGTGTATGTCTGATTACCATCGCCAGCTGCTGTTGGGAATGCCACTGTATATGGATACTCTGAACTTAATTTAACATTAGGATTCCAATAACGTGTAATTTTTTCATCAACAACCTCTTTCAACAGTTCCGTTGCAACATTATAGCTCGGCTTGTAAAACTCCACATTTTGTTGTTGAGGAGCAAAAGGAACTATGGTCTGTAAATTCCATTGATACTCCACATAAGATACCGCAATATCATATACAGGGACAGCTATTATTCCTTGAGCATCTATTGCTCGATTGCGGTCTGAATATACATTTACCTTTGACGCCGGATGGTATAGCTTAATGCCCAAAATTCCTTGGTATGAATCGGAATTATGGTGATTAATTATCGTGCTTGCTTTCTCTCCATTCATTATACCATTTCTCATTGGTTCATTAACAGCACTATGATATATATTATCATGATAAAAAGCCATATCGTGCATTTCATCACTCATATATGTATTGGAATAAAAATTAGAATAGTAATTAAAATTTCCATCTTTCATTTTCTTCTCTAATTTATCCGTGCGCTTCACTAGAGCTATTCTATATATATCTCTATAATATTCATGCATCTTCATTTGAGCATTTTTACGCCAATAGCCTGGTACTCCACCATAATTCCAAATGCTTGTCAGCCCCAAAAGGAAATTACGTCTACTTTCATATTCGGCATTTTTTATAATATCACTCTGCATCTTGGCAATACCGTTACCATAAACTCTCACCACACCTAAAGTTGTGATTCTTTCACCTGCATCACTAAAGATATAAT
>SUWY01000009.1 GCA_015061245.1 Bacteroidales bacterium | reverse complement strand
TTTGCAAAAATAAATAAAAAGGGAAGACGTGATTATTAATAATCTTTAATTTTGCAAAAAAAAGCGAATGATGACAACCAAGAAGAAAAATAGAACACCAAAGAGAGGCAAGAAGAGAGCAAAAAGAGCCAATAAAGCAACCTTAATGAATAGATTGACAGCAATTTTAGTGATGATTGCAGTTACCATTTTTTTAAGTGGAACTGTCACTCCCAAAAGCTGTAGTTCAGTAAGAAAAGCAGAGATTCCCAACGGTTTGGAAATCCCCGGAAAACTTCACAACAGATCGGAACAGATAATACACCATGAAGGCTATTCAGTAAGCTACAACGAGGAGTGGCGACTACCAAATTGGGTTGCCTATGAATTGACCCCGAGCGAGGTACAAGGTAATGAAGAGCGTAGTGATTCATTCGTTCCCGACCCAATGGTTACCGGTGTCTGCCCTACCACAAAGGATTATGCCAGAAGTGGTTATGATCGAGGTCACATGGCTCCTGCTGCAGATATGAAGTGGAGTCCAAAGGCCATGGAGGAGAGCTTTTATATGAGTAATGTATGCCCTCAACTTCACTCTATGAATTCCGGAATATGGTTGACTTACGAAGAGCGTGCAAGAAAGTGGGCTACAATTGATACAATCTGGATTGTGTGTGGTCCGATTGTGGATAAAAATCCCAAAAGAATTGGAGCTAACAAAGTGGCGGTTCCAACCTACTTCTACAAAACATTTTTAAAGCGTTACCAAAATACCTTTACTGCTCTTGCAATCTTATGCCCCAATGTAGCAGAGAGAAAAAAGATGCGTGACTATGTAGTATCGGTTGATTACATTGAACAACTTACCGGTATAAACCTTTATCCGGCACTACCCGACTCCATCGAGAATAAGATCGAGGCTCTTACCCCATTCCGACATTGGAATATTAAGTAATTGTCAATCAGCACGTCTATACTCTGGCAGCCACAATATGTGTTGCACAACTCCACGCAACACCAAATAGGTTAAAAAGGCCAGCCACAGACGGTCGTTGTTGTACTGCTCCGACCACATTTTTACTCCCGAATCCGGAGATAGTATGGGAGGCAAAAAGAGAATCGCAAAGAAGGCAATTGCCGCAACAAACATTGCCCAAAACATCTCTTTTGTAGCTGTTGCACCAATCAATATTCCATCCCATAAGAAGGCTGCAAATCCACAAAGAGGGACTGCCAGAACCCAATAGAAGTAACGTGTTGAACGATGCAGAACTTCTGCATTATCGGTCAGTAGCGAAAGGAACTCCTGCCCGGCAATCAAATATGCAAAAGTAAATATTAGCATAACCAAAGTGCTCCATCGAAAAAGGTAGATAATTGATTTTCTTCTCAATGCAAACTCCATAGCACCTGTATATCTTCCCACCAACGACTCAGCAGCATAGGCGAAACCATCAAGAATATACGAGAATATCGTGAATAGTTGCATTAGCAACGTATTGACTGCCAATATTGTATCACCCTGTTTTCCTCCAACCCATGTAAAGATTGTTGTTACCGAAATTAAGCACAACGTACGGAAGAAGATAGCGCTGTTTAGGGTAAAAAAGTTACGCAACTCTTGCAGATTCAAGGCCTCGCCCAACCTACAAAATTTTATTGAGCCTCGATAACGTCTTAACCACAAGGCAACAGCAATTCCTACTCCTGCATACTGAGCAATGAGTGTTCCAAGGGCAACCCCCTCAATCTTCATATCAAAGAGATATACAAGTATCAGACTGGCACAGATATTCACAACATTCATCACAATTGCAATAAACATTGGATATTTGGTATTCTGCATACCAATGAACCAGCCATTAAAAACGTACAAGCCAAGCATTGCCGGTGCACCCATCAAGACTATTTTGTAATATTTTGCTGCCAACTCTGCTACTTGTGGCGAGGCATCGATAAAGAGAAATATCAGTTTCTCTATTGGAACCATCAACAGAATAAGCATAAGCGAGGCCACAATTGCAACGCCAAGAGCTTGAACCAATATGCGCATCTCCCCTGCAATATCGTTGCGACCATACGCTTGAGCAGTCAAACCGCTTGTTCCCATTCTAAGGAAGCCAAAATTCCAATACAACATATTGAAAATCAGTCCTCCAACAGCAATTGCACCAATATATGCCGTTGAATCGAAATGTCCTGTTATGGCAACATCGACCAACCCTAATAAAGGAACTGTAATATTGGAAACTATTGAAGGAGCTGCTAAGCGCAATATTGCCCTATTCATACGCCAAGAAGATTAAATATTGACTCTTTATCATCGGGATGAAACCAATTTATCGATTTATCACGCTTAAACCAGGTCATCTGTTTGCGAGCGTAATGGCGGGAATTTCTTTTGATTAAACGAATAGCCTCGGCTAAATCGTATTTACCATCGAAATGGTCAAATAACTCCTTATATCCCACAGTATTAAGTGCATTCAACTCCCTATTCGGATAGAGCGAACGAGCCTCCTCGACCAACCCCTCATCAACCATTAAATCTACACGCTTATCTATCCTTTCGTACAGCTCTTCACGCTCTCGTAACAATCCAATCTTTACAATCTCGAACTCACGTTCCTTGACTGTTTTGGTTCTCAATTCAGAAAATGGCACACCCGCCACTCTGCACACCTCAACTGCATGAATAACTCGTTGGGTATTATTCAAATCCACCTGATTATAGAAAACAGGATCTCGATGCAACAACTCCTCTCTGATTGGCTCCAACCCTTGCTCATTAAATGTCTGCATCAACTCATTACGCACCTCTTCCGGTATTGATGGAACCTCATCAATACCATTACATACCGCATCGATATACATCATTGAACCTCCACACATCACAACATCGTTACTGCCTTGTGCGAAGAGCTCCCGAATCTTCCTAAGTGCATCCTGCTCAAAGTGCCAAGCATCATAAGGATCTTGAACACTTCTGCTCTGTATAAAGTAGTGGTGAACCTGTTTTAGTTGTTCTGACGAGGGCACAACTGTCCCTATTCTCATCTCTTTGTATAGTTGACGCGAATCACAACTCACCACCGAGGTTTCCAATCTCCGGGCAACCTCGATGCACAAGTCGGTCTTTCCCACTCCTGTGGGGCCAAGAAGCACAACCAACCGCATTACATTGTATCCAAGTAGTTGTCCAGACTTTCAAATGTTGTACGGGAACCACCTGATGAGCCATAATCTCCAAACTCATCATCATACCCCTCATCAAACTCATCGCCATATATGTCACTCTCCATATCGGCAAAAATATCGTCATCATCACCACGACTATTATCTACGTGTGGCTCAGGTGGGAACAGATTATCCAGATTATCATCGGTACGTTTATGGATAAAGGCCTTTACCAAACTCTTTATAACAGGAATTCTTCCGGTAAGCAACAGACACTTTGGAATAACCTCATCATCGTCGGCAAAGTAACCTCCATCATACTCTATCTTTATATACTCATCGGTTGGCACATCATACACATAAACAAACTCCATACATGATGGGTTTATCACATCGCGTATTCTTGTCTCTGCCATTACCAATGGAGCCGAATCGTCACCCTCTGCACCCTCGCCAAAACCAAACATTGAAATCTCACGTTTTCTGTTTCCATCATCATCAAGAGTGAAGAAAACAGGCATATTTGACGGATCAAAATGCAATGTACATGCGATAAAATCACTTAATTCTGCAAAAGTCTGGTCTGAATCGATGGCTACTTCGCATCGAAAGTCCTCTCTTTTGGGTAATGTTAATACAAATTTGTAATTCATAATCAATTAATTATTTGATTGCCCCTATTACGTTAAAAAATAGAGAAAGTTCATGCTACAAATATATGAAAATCTATTTTGGATTTCGTACCTTTGCATTATAAAACTGCGTAAAAAAAATATGACACTAAAAGGTGCCAAATTGACACATATTTAAGAGTGGCATAAATTTTGCGTAAAGAGTAATTGATATTAACAACAATAAAAATAATGCAGACAGAGCTCCTGACAACAAAGATAATCGAAGCACTTGAAGATACAAAGGGCAAACACATCGTAAAGATGGATTTCTCAAAAATATACAATAGTTTCTGTAAAGTGTTTGTAATATGTCACGGAACATCCACTACTCACGTTTCAGCATTGGCAAACAATGTTGATGACCACGTTAGAAAAGAGCTTGGCGAACACCCGTTGCACATGGAGGGATATAACAACTCAAGTTGGGTTGTTATTGATTACGGCGATGTTGTTGTACACATCTTCCTCGAGGATGAACGTGACAGATATCGATTGGAGGAGTTGTGGGCAGATGCTCACATGACCGAGTTTAAGGAGATTTTGTAACAGAGTAATTATGGCAAATAATCAAAAAGGACTTCAAAGACTATTTGGTGGCTACTGGATATTCATAATGATAGCTACCGTCTTTATTGCATTTCAATTTATGGGCGGGAAGAAACCTGCCGAAACCTATCAGCAGGAGTTTATGAATAAAATGCTTCCTGGAGGCGATGTTGCAAGAATTGATATTATCAGAGACAAAAATATCGTTAATGTAACTATCAAACCAGATAGTGTAGAGAACTACTCATTACTTAGAAGCAGAGGATTTAAAAATGGTTCACACGGACCACACTACACCTTTACCGTTACCGATATAGGTGAGTTTGCTGAGCGATTCCACAAAGCGCAAGAGACTATTCCCGGTGCCGAGCAGATCAAAGAGAGCTCGACCGATGGTTCAGGATTGAGCAACTTCCTTTGGACAATCGGACCATTAGTACTGATTGTTCTGTTCTGGATATTTATGATGAGAAAAATGTCGGGTGGCGGCTCAGGAGGTGGCGGCGTATTTAATGTTGGAAAATCGCAAGCCAAACTATTCGATGCCGGCTCTACACAGAAGATAACATTCAAAGATGTTGCAGGATTAGCCGAGGCTAAGCAGGAGGTGGAAGAGGTAGTTTCATTCTTGAAACAACCTGCAAAGTATACCCGTTTGGGTGGAAAGATTCCAAAAGGTGTTCTATTGGTTGGTCCTCCGGGAACCGGAAAGACTCTTATGGCCAGAGCTATGGCCGGAGAGGCAAACGTTCCATTCTTTTCACTATCCGGATCAGACTTCGTTGAGATGTTCGTAGGAGTTGGAGCATCAAGAGTAAGAGATTTGTTCAAACAGGCAAAAGCAAAGGCTCCCTGTATTGTCTTTATCGATGAGATTGATGCCATTGGACGTGCACGTGGTAAAAATCTGAACATGGGAGGAAACGATGAGCGCGAGAATACCTTGAACCAACTTCTTACAGAGATGGATGGATTCGAGACAAACTCGGGAGTTATCATTGTAGCAGCAACCAACCGTGTGGATATCCTGGATAGTGCATTGTTACGCGCAGGTCGTTTCGACCGTCAAATCAACGTAGATCTACCCGAGTTGAACGATAGAAAAGAGATCTTTGCTGTACATTTGAAAAACCTACGCAAGAGTGATGATGTTGATATAGACTTCCTGGCTAAACAGACCCCAGGATTCTCAGGTGCAGATATCGCAAACGTTGCGAACGAGGCCGCACTGATTGCCGCCCGTAAAGATCATGACTCTGTAGATAAACAAGACTTCCTTGATGCGATTGACAGAATTATCGGAGGTCTTGAGAATAGAAGCAAAATTATTCAACAGAGCGAGAAGCGTGCAATTGCCATTCATGAAGCAGGACATGCTACCTGTTCGTGGTTGTTAGAGCACGCTCACCCACTATTGAAAGTGACTATAGTACCTCGTGGAAAGGCCTTGGGAGCTGCATGGTATCTGCCAAAGGAGCGACAAATCACAACTCGTGAACAGCTTATGGATCAGATGTGCTCTCTACTTGGAGGAAGAGCCGCAGAGGAGTTGACATTTGGCCAAATATCTACCGGAGCACAGAACGACCTGGAGCGCGCCACAAAGCAGGCATACGCGATGGTCTCTATTTTCGGCATGAGTGAAAAGGTAGGAAATGTAAGTTACTACGACTCTACCGGTCAAGCAGGCTATGGTTTTACAAAACCCTACTCAGAAAAGACAGCTGAGCTTATTGATAAAGAGGCTAAAGAGCTTATCGATAGCGCATACAACAGAGCAAAGGAGTTACTAGCTAACCATAAAGAACAACATGAGGAGCTGGCACAACTTCTATTGGAGCGTGAGGTTATATTTAGCGATGACCTTGAAAAGATTCTTGGTAAACGTCCATGGGACGACGAAGAGGAGAAAGAGGTTGCAACAGAAGAGCCACAAGAGAGTGACTCAAACGAGCAAAGTGAGGAAAGGGAGCAGTAAAATAGATAAAACGGTGTGTGATGAGCAAATTTAATGATCTACTAAAACGCAGTATAAGCGGATTGATATTCGTAGGATTGGTGACAGCATCAATCTTCTTAGGAAGATGGTACTTTGGAGCCCTATTTCTATTCGTAACGCTATATGCCTGTTATGAATTCAAAAAGATGCTGGTTCATTTGAACATCAGGCTATGTACAATTCCTCTATTGATTAGTGCAGGTCTATTCTTTATCAGTGGCTTTTTACACACAGAGTACAACATATTGTGGGGATATGTATTGACAGCACTATCTATCTTTGCAATTATGATTATCGAGTTATACCGCAAAAGGGTACATGCAATTCATAATGTAGGTCTTGCTATATTTGCTCTATACTACATTGCCGCCCCATTCACCATGCTACTCTACTTTCCAAGCATAAGAACCAACTGGGGTCCTGAGTGGCGTCCACTGACTGTATTTATGCCATTCATTGTAGTATGGTTAAATGATACATTTGCGTATCTTTGCGGTGTTACAATGGGTAGACACAAACTATTCGAAAGACTTTCGCCTAAGAAGAGCTGGGAGGGAGCTATTGGAGGCGGATTGATTGCTATTGCGGGAGGAACAACAGTTGCATGGTTCTTTGCTCCCGACAATATTATAAATGCAGCAATAATATCTCTATTAGTTGTTGTATTTGGAAATCTTGGAGATCTTTTCGAATCAATGATTAAACGAACAATAGAGATTAAAGACTCAGGACACTTCATGCCGGGCCATGGAGGAATCTTGGATAGAATGGATTCGCTTCTATTCGCTATTCCTGCTGTTTTTGTCTATTTGATAGTTGTGTACTTAGTTTTTGTATAAACAAGTAATTATTATTACATTTGCCGTATGAAATTACACAGAGCCGGATACCTAATAACACTAAAACTGCTTATTGTTGCGTTGGTACTACTTATTATCGCCAATTTCGTAATAGAAGATGCAACAACAAGATACATAACCTATGCACTTATTGCCATTACATACGTGGCATTAGTATCGTTTTTCAGAAAACCTAAAAGGTACGTTACAATTCAAGATAATGCAATCCTCTCATCAGTTGATGGAAAGGTTGTTGTTATTGAAGAGACATTTGAAAAAGAGTGCCTTAAGGAGCGTTGTATTCAGGTATCTGTCTTTATGAATGTAAATAATGTGCACATAAATTGGTACCCTGTAAATGGTAAAGTACAATATGTGCAACACCATGACGGACATTTCAAAAAGGCATATCTGCCCAAATCATCAGAACTAAACGAAAACACTACCATACTTATTGAACGTCCTGATGGCAAAAAGGTTGTAATGCGCCAGATTGCCGGAGCTGTTGCAAGACGTATCGTAACATATGCAACTCCCGGATGCGAAGCTCGTCAGGATTTAGAGGCTGGATTTATTAAATTTGGTTCACGCGTAGATTTATTCTTACCGTTGGACACAAAAATCAAAGTTAAGTTGGGCGATAGAACCAGAGGTTCACAAACTGTAATCGGTTACTTCGCACAATAAAATCACCTATCATGTCGGTACATAAAGAGATTAAAAAGGTTACTACCCATGTAGTTTCAGATATGAAACAGCGAGGGGAGAAGATTAGTATGATTACTGCCTACGATTACTCTATGGGTACAATTGTAGACACTGCAGGTATAGATGTAATTTTGGTTGGAGACTCAGCTGCCAATGTTATGGCTGGATACGAGACTACCCTACCTATTACATTGGACCAAATGATTTACCATGCGGCATCGGTTGTACGTGCAGTGAAGAGAGCTTTGGTTGTTGTAGATTTACCATTTGGAACATACCAGGGAAATAGTCGCGAGGCTTTGGCATCGGCAATCAGAATCATGAAAGAGACTGAGGCAGATGCAATCAAACTTGAGGGAGGAGAAGAGGTATTGGAGTCAATCCAAAGAATATTGACCGCAGGAATACCTGTTATGGGACACCTTGGTTTAACTCCGCAGAGTATTCATAAATTTGGAACATATAGTGTTCGCGCCAAAGAGGAGGCTGAGGCACAGAAACTTCTTCACGATGCAAAATTACTTGAAGAGGCTGGTTGCTTTGCGTTGGTATTAGAGAAGATTCCGGCAGAGTTAGCCACAAAAGTTGCCAAAGAGATATCTATTCCAGTTATAGGAATTGGCGCCGGAGGTGGAGTTGATGGCCAGGTATTGGTACTTCATGATATGTTGGGAATCAACAACGGATTCTCTCCAAGATTCCTACGTCGTTATTTAAATCTATTTGCCGAGATGACTGGTGCGGTTGGCAGATATATCGACGATGTCAAGAATGGCGATTTTCCTAATGCTCAAGAGCAATACTAAAAGATAAAATCATGTTAGAGGTTCTATACGAAGATAATCACATTATAGCAGTAAACAAAAGAGTTTCTGATATTGTTCAAGGAGACAAAACCGGCGATGAACCACTTAGCGAAAAGGTTAAAGCCTACATTAAAGCAAAGTATAATAAGCCGGGCGATGTCTATTTGGGTGTTCCTCACCGCGTTGACCGTCCTGTCAGCGGTGTAGTTGTCTTTGCCAGAACAAGCAAGGCATTGACTCGTTTGAACAAAATGTTCCAGGAGAAGGAGCGCGAGATTAAAAAGATATATTGGGCAATCACCTGTGAGCAACCGCAAGAGGAGGAGGGCGATTTGATTCACTATTTGGTTAGAGATTCAGAGAAGAACATTACCAAAGCATACACACGTCCACAATCTCATGCAAAGGAGGCTCAGTTGCACTACAAACTCATTGGTAGTTCAGATAGATACTACTTCTTGGAGGTTCAGTTGTACACTGGTCGTCATCACCAGATTCGTTGTCAATTGGCGAAAATAGGCTGTTCAATACGTGGTGACTTGAAATATGGAGCTCCACGCTCAAACCCTGATGGAGGTATCAATCTTCACGCAAGATCTATCTCATTTGTACACCCTGTAACTAAAGAGATGCTTACTATTACTGCCCCTGTACCTAAGGGAGATAGTTTGTGGAAACTACTGGAAGATTCACAAAATTCAAAATAAAAGTAAAGGCGTTGCTCTCGCAACGCCTTTATTGTTATCTAATTCTCAACGCTCTATAGATAAAATAGATTCCGGCAAGAATAAAAGGAATACTCAAGAGTTGTCCCATATTCAGCGCCATTCCACGCTCCCATGGCTCCTGCACCTCTTTTACAAACTCGATGATGAAACGGGCTGTAAAGATCATTACAAGGAATGAACCAAAGAGTAATCCAGGTTTTGCTCCGGCATTACGCTTATAGTACATATACATTAAAGCTCCAAATGACAACAAATAGCAAAATGCCTCATAAAGCTGTGCAGGATGACGCAATACAGGATTATCTCCATCAACTCTGATAAAATGGAATCCCCAAGGAACTGTTGTAATAGCACCAACAATCTCCGAGTTCATCAAATTACCCAATCTGATACACACTCCGGCAATTGCAACAGCTACAACCAAACGGTCAATTCCCCAAAAGAAACCCTTATGGGTAATACGCTTTGCGTATAACCACATTGCAATGATAATTCCGATTGCAGCTCCATGACTTGCCAATCCTGCAAATCCTGTAAACTTACCATTATGGAAAGGGAGAAAAATCTCGCCTATATGTTTTCCATAGTAAGCCCAATCGTAGAAGATACAGTGTCCTAATCTGGCTCCAATGATAGTTGCTACTGCAGTGTAAACAAACATCTTGTCTGCCCACTCAACAGGCAACTTCTCATTTTTCATCATCCCTACAATTACACGATAACCCAAAATAAATCCGGTTATGAAGAGTAGCGAATAGTAACGTAACTCAAAACCTCCTACTCTAAACAATATGGGATCTACACTCCACTCCATCACTTTGCGATTTATGCGTTTTTACCGTGACAATTCTTATACTTCTTACCTGATCCGCATGGACAAGGCTCGTTTCTACCAACCTTTGGAGCAACATGTACAGGCTCAACTCTGCGTGGTTGTCTGCTAACATTCTGTCCGGCAGCAATTGCAGCTTGTTGACCAGCATCTGCAGCCTCCTCGCCCGGACGGCTTGCACTCATTCTGCTCATATCTGTACGTCTCTGCTCAGCTTCACGCACACGATCCGGATCCGGAACAGGAATTTGAACCTTCATCAATGTAGAGACAACCTTCTTGTTAATCTCATCAATCATGTTGCGGAAAAGATCAAATGACTCATACTTATAGATTACAAGCGGATCCTTCTGCTCATAGTGGGCATTCTGTACAGACTGTTTCAAATCATCCATCTCACGCAAATGCTCTCGCCATGAGTCATCGATATATACCAACATAACACTCTTCTCAAGGGCACGAATCAAGGCCTCGCCATTACTCTTATATGCCTTCTCAAGATTTACATTGATGTTGTATCCCTTGGTACCATCGGTAAATGGGATAACAATATTCTTGTATATATCGCTCTTATTCTCGTATACATCCTTGATTACAGGATATACCAACTTGGCCACGGTTGCCATTTTACGCTCATAAGCTTCGCGAACCTCTTTGTATAGAATGTCAGTCTGCTCTGATGATTTAAGATTTTTGAAGTTATCCTTCTCAACATCAAAATCAACAGACATATAGCGCAAAACATCCTCTTTGAAAGCATCTACTCCACCCTTCTTCATCTGCTCAACGAAGCCAGCACACAAATCATAGGTGTTATTAGCAATCGCAACTCCGATACGCTCTCCCAAAAGGGCACTTCTACGCTGCTTGTAGATTACAGTTCTCTGAGAGTTCATCACATCATCGTACTCCAACAAACGCTTACGTACTCCATAGTGGTTCTCCTCTACCTTCTTCTGAGCTCGCTCAATTGACTTGGTAATCATTGAGTGCTGGATAACATCGCCCTCTTCATGTCCCAAAGAGTCCATAACCTTGATGATTCTTTCAGAACTGAATAGACGCATCAAATTATCCTCGAGCGACACAAAGAATTGTGAAGAACCCGGATCTCCCTGACGACCTGCACGTCCACGCAACTGACGGTCAACACGACGAGAATCGTGACGCTCAGTACCAATAATTGCCAATCCTCCGGCCTCCTTAACCTCGGGCGAAAGCTTAATATCGGTTCCACGACCAGCCATATTGGTTGCAATTGTTACAGTTCCTTTCTTACCGGCCTCAGCAACAATATCAGCCTCACGGTGGTGTAACTTAGCATTCAATACCTGATGAGGGATATGACGAATTGTCAACATTCTCGACAACAACTCAGACACCTCAACCGAAGTTGTACCAACAAGTACCGGACGGCCCTCAGCCAAAAGACGCTCAATCTCGGCAATAACTGCATTATATTTCTCACGTTTGGTCTTATATACCAAATCGTTATTATCATTTCTTAGAATTGGTCTGTTAGTAGGAATTACCACAACATCCAACTTATAGATATCCCAGAACTCTCCTGCTTCTGTCTCAGCGGTTCCTGTCATTCCGGCCAACTTGTGGTACATTCTGAAGTAGTTCTGTAGAGTAATTGTTGCAAAAGTCTGAGTTGCAGCCTCAACCTTTACACCCTCCTTAGCCTCGATAGCCTGGTGCAATCCATCAGAGTAACGGCGTCCCTCCATGATACGACCGGTCTGCTCATCGACAATCTTAACCTGATTATCCATAACAACATACTCAACATCCTTTTCAAACATTGCGTATGCTTTAAGCAACTGGTTAATTGTATGAACTCGCTCACTCTTAACTGCATATTGCTGTACAAGCTCATCCTTCTTGGCAATACGCTCCTCCTCACTCAAATCCGAGTGCTCAAGGTCTGCCAACTTATCTCCAATATCAGGAAGGATAAAGAACTCTGGATCCTCACCTGAAGCTGTAATTGTATCGTGTCCCTTATCAGTCAACTCAACAGAGTTTTGCTTCTCCTCGATAACAAAATATAGAGGATCTGTAATTTCAGGCATACGGCGGTTATTCTCTGCCATATACTCGTTCTCGGTCTTGATAAGGATTGCTTTATTACCCTGCTCGCTCAAGAACTTAATCAATGGAGTATACTTTGGTAATCCCTTATGGGCACGCAACAACAAAACTCCACCCTCTTGGCGCTTCTTAGGATCATCGCTCGCTAGAAGTACTTTAGCCTCGTTGAATATTCTCTGAACAAATTCACGTTGCAACTTAACAAGTCTCTCAACTCTTGGACGATACTCAACAAACAACTCATCGGTACTCTTTTTGGCTACCGGTCCTGAAATAATCAATGGTGTACGCGCATCATCAATCAACACAGAGTCAACCTCATCGACAATAGCATAGTTCAACTTGCGCTGTACCAAATCCTCTGGACGGATTGCCATATTATCGCGCAAGTAGTCGAAACCGAACTCATTGTTGGTTCCGAAAGTAATATCGCACATATACGCACGCTTACGAGCCTCTGAGTTTGGCTGATGCTTATCAATACAGTCAACGCTTAAACCATGGAACATATACAATGGTCCCATCCACTCAGAGTCACGCTTTGCAAGGTAGTCATTCACTGTAACAACATGAACACCTCGACCACTCAACGCATTCAAGAATACCGGTAGTGTTGCAACAAGAGTTTTTCCCTCTCCGGTTGCCATCTCGGCAATCTTACCCTGATGCAATACTGTACCTCCGATAAGCTGCACATCATAGTGAACCATATCCCAGATAGTCTTATTACCACCTGCTGTCCAACTATTATGCCATATTGCATTATCACCATCAATATCAACGAAATCGTGATCTACCGACAAGTCACGATCCATTTGGGTTGCTGTAACCACAATATCCTGATTCTCTTTAAAGCGACTTGCAGTCTCTTTTACAAGAGCAAAGGCCTTTGGAAGAAGTTTTGTCAAAACCTCCTCTACTTTATCGTCGATATTCTTCTCGATTTTATCAATCTCGTTATATATCTCCTCGCGCTCCTCGATTGTAGGATTCTCCTCGTCAACACGACGCTTGTACTCTGCAATCTCATCGGTTTCAGCTTTGATATACTCTCTGATCTCAGCCTTCATCTGAGCTGAAACATCGCGCAATCCATTAACATCTAAAGTTTTAAGTTTCTCCCACTCGGCATTTACCTTGCTTACGAATGGCATCAACTCTTTCATATCTTTTTCGGACTTATTTCCGAAAATTTTCATCAAAAAATCATTAAATCCCATATTCGATTTTAGTTATTTCCTATCCCTCAAAGGTAGTGAAAACTATCTACTTATTCAAAGATTCAGAGAAAGATTTAATACGTTGTTCATCCTCTAATCTGCACACCATCAAAACTCCGTTATGTTCAGCTACAATATAACCTTTCAACCCCTGCAAGACCATTTTACGGTCATTAGCGACATGCACCACGCAATCACTACTCTCAACCATTCTAACACCCTGACCGATAACAGCATTATCATTTTCATCATGCTCTAAATGGCCATATAATGAGCCCCATGTTCCCAAATCAGACCAACCAAAATCGGCAGGGAAAACATAGATATTATCAGCATTCTCCATAATAGCATAATCGATTGAGATTGCCTTACACTCAGGGAATTTTTCATCAATTACACTCTGCTCATTCGCCTCATAAAGGGCTGGCTGAATTGCATCGAATTGAGCGGCTAACTCCGGCTGATACTTTCTGAAGGCACTCTGGATAGTAGCTACACTCCAAATAAAGATTCCGGCATTCCAATAGTATCCACCCTCCTGCAAATATTGTTCAGCAGTCTGTAGATTTGGCTTCTCTTTAAACGCCTCAACCTTTACAATCTCGACAGGCGACTCCACAGGTTCAGGAATCAAAGCATCGGTAGCCGTACCTCCCAAAGTAAACAAAGGATCAACATATGGATTGCTACCATCATCCTCGCATACTGCCTTGATATATCCATATCCTGTCTCCGGACGTGATGGCATCATTCCCAATGTCAATATATTAGGATTCATGGCAGTAAACTCCAATCCTTTGGTAATTACTCTCTTAAACTCCTCAACATTCATTACAATGTGATCGCTTGGCGAGATTACAAGATTAGCATCGGGAAAACGTTTTGCAATCTTCCACGCAACGTATGCGATACATGGAGCTGTATTACGCATACATGGTTCAAGCAAAACATTCTCTTCCGGAATTCCCGGCAACTGCTCAAGAACTATATCTTTATAGTTTTTAGAGGTAACAACCCACACCTGTGAGATTGGACATATACCACTAAAACGATCAACTGTCAACTGCAAAAGAGTTCTACCCGTACCCAATACGTCAATAAATTGTTTCGGACGCTCAGGAGTACTCATAGGCCAAAAGCGACTACCTACACCGCCGGCCATAATAACCAAGTGATTATTGTTCTTCATGATGTGTGTACTATTAGTTATTTACCACAAATTTACGCTTTTCAAGCGGAATTTCAAACACCAACCCATCCTCAGCTCCATAAGTATTAGAAAATATTGTCCTAGCCTCTTGAATTACAGGCTCCGGATCGGGATAACGCGATGAGTAGTGCCCCACTATCAACTGTTTTGCATTAGCTTTCAACGCTATATCAGCTGCTTGTGCAGCTGTTGTGTGGTAATTCAATTTGGCCATCTTTAGTAATTCATGGCAGTAGGTGGCCTCGTGATACAACATATCTACCCCCTGCACATACTCTGCAACCTTGGGTGAATAAAGTGTATCTGAAACAAATGCATATGAACGCGATGCCGGTGGATCAATTGTCAGCTCACTATTTGGCACAACAACTCCTTCGGGGGTAATGTAATCCTCGCCCATCTGCAGATATTGCATAAAGGCAACAGGCACCTTTGCATCTGCTGCAGCCTGCTTTAATATTGTCCGTTTTCTGGACTTCTCTTTAAATAAAAATCCGCAACTTGGAGCCTCCGGTCTATGCTTTAACGGAAAACTCTCTACAGTAACCACACCATCCTCAAAGATGAGCGAGGGCTCACGAGTAAGCGAATGAAAAACAAGAGGATAACTCAGCTTGGATCTTAATAATTCAAACTGAAAATTGATTAAACGCTCTAAACGGGCATCTGCATATATATGCATCTCTCCTTTTCTATTCTGCATTGAGAGGCTTGATAAAAATCCAATCAACCCAAAGAAGTGATCTCCATGCAGATGGGAGATAAATATATGATTTATTTTATTATATGGAATTCCATATTTTCGCAACTGATGTTGCGTACCCTCACCACAGTCTATAAGAAAGTACCGCTCAAGTACATTCAATACTTGAGCGGTGCAATTTCTATGTTTAAGGGGTACGGCAGAACCGCACCCCAATATTGTAAGTTCAAACTTCACAAGTGAATTACTTTTCGTCGTTTGCACTCAACTGATCACGAAGAGCAGCCAAATCAGAGATATCACCAAGAGTGGTCTTCTCCAATTTCTCCTTAACCTGCTTTACAGCCTTCTTGGTCTGCTTCTCCTCAGCCTCTTTCTGAGCCTTCTGTACATCCTCGAATGTACGTGAGTGAGAAAGGATAATACGCTTAGCTCCCTTATTGAACTCGATTACCTTGAATGCCAACTTCTCATCAGCCTTAGCCTGAGTACCATCCTCCTTAACCAAGTGCTTAGGAGTTGCAAATCCCTCTACTCCGTATGGAAGAGCTACAACTGCACCCTTATCGAAGATCTCTGTAATTGTTCCCTCGTGGATTGAATCAACAGTGAAGATGTTCTCGAATACATCCCATGGATTCTCCTCAAGCTGCTTGTGACCCAAAGACAATCTGCGATTCTCCTTGTCGATCTCAAGAACCATTACATCGATAGTAGCACCTACCTGAGTGAACTCTGATGGGTGTTTGATCTTCTTTGTCCATGACAAGTCAGAGATGTGGATCAATCCATCAACTCCCTCCTCGATCTCAACAAATACTCCGAAGTTTGTGAAGTTGCGAACAGTAGCAACATGCTTTGTACCTACTGCATACTTCTCCTCGATATTCTGCCATGGATCTGACTTCAACTGCTTCATACCCAAAGACATCTTACGCTCGTCACGATCAAGAGTCAAGATGATAGCCTCAACCTCGTCACCAACTTTCAAGAAGTCCTGAGCTGAACGCAAGTGCTGTGACCAACTCATCTCAGAAACGTGAATCAATCCCTCAACACCTGTAGCAATCTCTACGAATGCACCGTAGTCAGCCATAACAACTACTTTACCCTTAACTGTATCTCCAACCTTAAGATCAGCGTTCAAAGAATCCCATGGATGTGGAGTAAGCTGCTTCAATCCCAAAGCGATTCTCTTCTTCTCATCATCAAAATCAAGGATTACAACATTCAACTTCTCGTCCAATGTTACAATCTCGTTTGGATGATTTACGCGACCCCATGAAAGGTCTGTAATGTGAATCAATCCATCTACACCACCCAAGTCAATGAATACTCCGTATGATGTGATGTTCTTAACAATTCCCTCAAGAACTTGACCCTTCTCAAGCTTAGAGATAATATCTTTCTTCTGCTGCTCCAACTCAGCCTCAATAAGAGCCTTGTGAGATACAACAACGTTACGGAACTCCTGGTTGATCTTAACAACCTTGAACTCCATTGTCTTACCAACGAATACATCGTAGTCACGGATAGGCTTAACGTCGATCTGAGAACCTGGCAAGAATGCCTCGATTCCGAATACATCAACAATCATACCACCCTTTGTGCGACACTTAACGTATCCCTTAACAATCTCGTCATTGTCCAAAGCCTCGTTTACACGATCCCAGCTACGCAATGCGCGTGCCTGCTTGTGAGACAAATTCAACTGACCCTTCTTGTCCTCTTGAGTCTCAACATAAACCTCAACCTTGTCGCCAACCTTCAAATCAGGATTGTAACGGAACTCATTCATTGAGATGATACCGTCTGATTTGTAACCGATGTTAACAACAACCTCACGTTTGTTGATAGAGATAACTGTTCCCTCAACAACCTCTTTCTCAGATACTTTAGACAATGTCTCAGCATACTTCTGAGTCAAGGTCTCTTTCTCCTCTGATGATACAACCTCGTCGTTTGCATATGCATCCCAATCGAAGTTTGCATCTGGCTCTGCGCTAGTCGCAGCATAAATCTTCTCGTCTGCCATAATTTAATAAACTGTTACAAATTAATAAGTTAGACATTATTTTGTCAAAATTCGGGCGCAAAATTACAAAAAAAATCTTAAACAACAAAATTAATTAGGAATTAGGAATGAGGAATTAGGAATTTATTATCCGTTCTCGTGTTGTTTTAGTTATACTGCTTAGGATTTTTATCAATTCGTTGCAATCTTGATTAATCGAGTCAAATTCTTTATCATCAATATATTGCGTAGCATACAATAACTCTAACCAATATTGACATTCCGCACACTCTTTGAATGATATATAAATCTTAGAAAGAAAATCACGTTTTGATATTCCACATAATGCTTCATTTATATTGGCACCAACACTTGTACCAGATCTAAGCAGTTGCTTTGACAATACATATTCATTTTTATTTTGACTCAAATATTTGTACAATTTTATTATACGTATTGCAAAATCCCTACTCTTTATCTTTATTATATTTTACATTATTTTCTTTTTGTAAATTATATAAACAAGAAACAATACAAAAATTCCTAATTCCTAATTCCTAATTTACAACTCTAATAGGTCCGGGCGGATTGCTTCGGTGCGGGCAAAAGATTGCTCCTCTTGCCACTCCTGAATCTTAGCATGATTGCCCGAAAGAAGCACCTCGGGAACTTTCCATCCATTAAACTCTGCAGGACGCGTATAGACCGGTGGCGCCAACAAATTATCCTGGAAAGAGTCACTTAGGGCCGATGCTTCATCGCCCATTGCTCCGGGCAATACTCTTACAATTGCATCGGTCATCATACATGCAGGCAACTCACCTCCTGTCAAAACAAAATCTCCTATCGACAACTCTCTCGTAATCAAATGGTCACGAACACGTTGATCAACTCCTTTATAGTGGCCGCAGAGAATCATAATATTCTCTTTCAGCGACAACTCATTGGCAACTTTTTGGGTAAATTGAGGAGCATCGGGAGCTGTATAGATAATCTCATCATATTTGCGCTGAGAGCACAAATCGTTTATACAGTCGAATATCGGCTGCACCATCATAACCATTCCGGCCTCGCCTCCAAATGGATAGTCATCGGTTTTGCGAAATTTATCTTTACTCCAATCACGAATGTTGTGCACATGTATTTCCACAACACCTTTAGCCTGAGCTCTTTTCAAAATAGACTGATTTAACGGACTGTCAAGCAACTCAGGCACTACACTTAATATATCAATTCTCATACTCCAGCACTGAACATTTTAGGATATTTAGCCTTCGCCCCTTTGTATTGAGCCTGTACTGCCTTCAAATCTGCATCAATATCTCCACTCAATTCAAATGTTTCTCCAGTCCAAATCTCTTTTTTCTCGTAATTCAAACCACCGAGATAGACAGGCAGACCGGTCTCTTGAGCCAATACCAAAAATCCCTTTTTCCACTTTTTGCGTAGTTTTCTTGATCCCTCGGGAGTTATGCAGATAAACGCTCTTTCATGTTTGTCAAACTCCGCCTTTAAAGAGCCCACCATATTGTTCTTTGAATTACCACGATCTACAGGAATTGCCCCCAAAGCTTTAAGAATAGGGCCAAATGGGAATACAAAGAACTCCTTCTTTATAAGGATATATGTTGGAATATCTACCGATTTTAGCGCCAACATTCCCCAATACCAATCCCAAGCCGAGGTATGAGGAGCGGCCACAATAATACCTTTATTATGGTAAGGGGTGTTACCTACATATTTCCATCCTCCCAATTTCAACAAGAATTTAGCTAATCCTTTCATTATTCTATCTTTTATTTCATTTATCAATTACAAGGCTAACGCCACACACCGCAAAGGTAATTATAAAATTTTAACCTTAAAAGGTTGTGCCGAGTAGTTCTCTTTTATCTCTATCTCATTTGAGTCAAAATCTATCTTCAGCAACAAAGAGCTGATCCAATTAACATAGTGAAGTTTTACATCAAGCTTACTTTTATCTACCCATCCATAACTTGCCGCTACTGCAAATTTGCCATCCAGACCATTATATCGATTATAGTAACGTACAGAGTATGGAGGATTTGCATCAATCCAGGTTGTTATCCACTCTCCATTGCCACAAACAACATCATAGCAATCGTTATCTGTTGTATACACCCTTAGCTTCAATTCGCCACCAACAGTTGTAAACTCAATTGTGCTCCATCCCAATCGGTTATCAGCTAAAACCATACGTTTTCCAATAACACTACTACTTATAGGCGAGGTCGCACTCCCCTTGATAACGGGGAACTTATACCCTTTTTGAGCCTTAACCAGCTTTGAGTATTCCGATGTTGCCTTCTTTGGAGAGTCTGTTAATGTAGGAAATATCAAATCCCACACCAATCTTCTCTGTGGAACACCACTACCCATTGTACACTCTGTTATAGCAACAACCATATCCTGATCCGGCATTAAGAGAATATATTGACCAAACGCTCCATCACACCTGTATGTATTAGGGTATTCACATAGCCACAACTGATAACCATAACCACCTCCTCGGAATTTAACATGGCCTGTAAGCATCTGTTCTACCCAACTCTCCGGAAGCAACTGTTTGCCATTCCACTCTCCTTTATTTAGTAGTAATTGACCAAACTTAGCCATTGTTTCACATTGGATATGCATACCCCATCCTCCGGTTATGTATCCCTCAGCACTAATCTCCCAATCTGCCTGAGTTATATTCATCTCATTGAAGAGTTTAACCTGCAGATACTCCAAAACATTTACTCCCATTACTTTTTGCAAAATTGCCGCCAAGAGATATGTGCACATCGAGTCATACTCAAACGCAGCCGACGGCTCCTTAACATGCTTCCCCAAATAATTCTTAATCCATTCTCCATTCTCAACTCTTAATCTTCCACTGGGTGTTATTCCCGAACCCATTATCAACAAGTCATGAATCGTCATAGCTGCCAAATTATCAGAAATGGTATCGGGCAGATACTCTGCAAAGAATGGGGCCACTCTATCATTCAGACTCAATCTGTTCTCTGCAATTGCCAATCCTATTGCTGCACTAACAAATGTCTTTGAACAGGAGTACATTGTATGTTGATACTCCGCCTTAAATGGCTCCGGATAGAACTCTCCAATAACCTTCCCGTGACGCATAACCATCACTCCGTGAATCTCCGTATTCGGCAATGCCATAAGCGAATCAAAATAGGTATGCACCGCTTTAGACGAGACACCTTGCTCTTCGGGAGTTGAACGTGGCAAATCACCTGTCTGCGCAGAGACCTCGCCCACTAAAATTGAGCCAACAAGCAACAATAGTAGCACCAACTTATACAATTTCTCCATATCTCTATTTTTTATTCAAAACTATTCAGTTGAGAATTTTTCCAAAATCTCTACAACTTCATCAACGGAATCGGTTAAGGTTAGAGGTAAATTTTTGTATCTGCCCTTATCTACCAAGTGCTCCAACAATCTATAAACCGGAAGCTCCTCTAACCAGAAGTTACTTCCCCAAAATATCATTGGACTTGCATAACCAAAACTCAGATAGTGATTTTGCACTGCATCTTGAAAAATCTCTTGCATGGTACCGGCACTACCCGGAGTAAAGATTACACCACCCTTCGCAACAGTCAATATACCATCCTCGCGCATACTGTTATCAAAGAATTTAGCAATGTGAGTTGCCAATGGCGTAGCCGGCTCGTGACCATATAACCATGTGGGAACTCCCAAACTGCAATATTGTGGATCAGGATATTTCTTAATAACCGCCGATGCAGTTCTAAGCCACTCTGTATCTTTAAACGACGGGGCCTCGCCCAAAATTGAAATTGCATCATCGACACACTCATCACACTTTCCTGCCATCCAAGCTCCCAAATGAGTAGCCTCCATTGCACCGGGACCACCTCCGCTAACCATCAGGAAGCCTCGCTCGGTAAGCTTTTTACTCATAAGCACAACTTCTCGATACACCTCATCGGTTCTTAACAAACCATGACCTCCCATAATTCCAACAACCCTCTTCTCGGGGTATCTTTCAAGAAAATCCTGCATTGCCCACTTTATCGAATGGTCATGAATTGAACGAGCAAGCTGCTCCTTGATATTATCAGTAACTTTACCCTTCTCGAGATAGTGTCTATAAACACGACTATCGAAACAATTTTCAAAGGTATCGGGGTCTTGGGGAAGATAACCGGAGTAGAGGCTCATTGCCGAATAGAGTTCACTTCTGAAGACATTAAACGGCACATCGAGCTTCGAAAAGACAGCACAATCCGCATCACAACGCTCAATTACCGAACGCGTCAATGTACAACCAAGAAAGATACAATCAATAAATCCTTTAGGGAGTAAAGTTTCATCAACTATAACCTTTTCAAAGTTAACATTCTGAAAGGCAAAGCGCTTAACAAAACGTCCCTTATAGCCGGTAAGAACCTGTTGCAAATCCTCTTTGGTTGTAATCTCAATATAATTCGTTCTCATAGAGTAACCATTTTCAAATTCTCCTCAAATTTAAACAATTAAATTCGAAGAAGTATAATCTAAAAACACTATTTTTGCGTACGGGATGAATAAAACACACTTGAGAAATGGAAAACAGTAAATATACGGCCCACGAAGAGCGATATGCAAACTCTGAGCTATATCAACGCTGCGGCAAAAGCGGCATTCTGCTTCCCAAAATCAGTTTGGGTCTATGGCACAACTTTGGAGGAAATGACTCATACGAGCGAGGTCGCAATATTATCCGTTATGCCTTTGACAATGGAATAACCCACTTCGATTTAGCCAACAATTATGGCCCGCCATACGGTAGCGCAGAGGAGAATTTCGGCCGTATGATAAACGAGGATTTTCGCCCATATCGCGACGAGATGTTCATCAGCACAAAAGCAGGCTACGATATGTGGCCCGGCCCATACGGTAACTGGGGTTCACGCAAATATATGATTGCAAGTCTGGACCAAAGTTTGAAACGCATGAATTTGGAATATGTAGATCTATTCTACAGCCACCGTTATGACCCCAATACTCCGCTCGAAGAGACTCTACAAGCCCTTGTCGATATTGTTCGCGCAGGAAAAGCTCTATATGTAGGAATCTCTCGCTGGCCACTGCACGCTCTACACTTTGCAAACCAATATCTCCGCGAACGCAATGTTCCACTCTTGATATATCAGGGACGACTGAACATGCTGGACACAGCCCCAATTGAAGAGGGAATTCTGGACTACTGTCAAGAGAACGGAATTGGCTTTATATCATTTTCTCCATTAGCCCAAGGATTATTGACAGACAAATACTTACAAGGTATTCCTAATGGTTCGAGAATGACCCACAGCAAACATCTGAAAAGCGACATATTGACCCCGGAACTGCTTGAAAAGATTGGCCGATTAAATAGCATTGCAAAAGAGCAAAACATGACTCTGCCACAAATGGCCCTAAGGTGGATTTTAGAGCAAAAGGGAGTTACCTCGGTATTGGTAGGGGCGAGCTCTGTGGAGCAGTTGAGGGAGAACATATTCTCAATTAGGAATTAGGAATTAGGAATTAGGAAAATCGTGTGTGTCTTTGTCTTGTCCTAAAATAGGTTTACACATAATAAGTTAAATTTGTAAACATTATTTAGGATGATTCACTGTTCACTCCTAACTCCTAACTATTCCTAATTCCTAATTCCTAATTCCTAATTCCTAATTATTAAAAGAAAAGTTTGGAAATTAAAAAAATAAGGTGTAATTTTGCGCGTTGAATTTCCTTAGGGGCTCGGAAAAGAGGAGAGAATCTCCCGCCTCGTGGACAAAATTGTAATATAATAGAGAAATGTACGCTATTGTAGAGATTGCTGGACAGCAGTTTAAGGTTGAGCAGGGCAAGAAAGTCTATGTTCACAGATTGGCAGCCGAAGAGGGCGCAAATGTAGAGTTCGACAAGGTTCTTTTGGTAGAGAACGAGGGCGACGTTAAGGTTGGTACTCCTGTAGTTGAGGGAGCAAAAGTTAAGGCAAGTGTAATTGAGCACTTGAAAGCCGACAAAGTTATCATCTTCAAGAAGAAGAGAAGAAAAACTTACGAGCGCAAGAATGGACACCGTCAGAGCTTGACACAGATCCTTATCGAGGCTATTGAGGCTTAATTAATTTTAGTAGTAACCAATTAAAAACAGAATACGAGATGGCACATAAGAAAGGTGTTGGTAGTTCTAAGAACGGTCGTGAGTCTGAGAGCAAGCGTCTTGGATTGAAGGTAGCAGGCGGCCAGTTGGTAAAGGCAGGTATGATTATCGTACGTCAGAGAGGTACAGTTCACAACCCAGGTAAGAACGTTGGTATGGGTAAGGATCACACTCTTTACGCTTTGGTTGACGGTACTGTTAATTTCTGCAAGAAGAGAGAGAACAAATCCTATGTTTCTGTCGAGGCTGTAGCTGAGTAAGTAACGCGGGATTTACATAAGTAAAGTAAACGTGAAGAGGTTCCCGTATGGGTACCTCTTTTCTTTTTAAACAAATCGTAATATGCTGAATCTTAAATACATTCAAGAGCATAAAGATGAAGTTATCGCTCGTTTGGCTATAAAGCATTTCGATGCTACCGAGCCTATCGAGAAGGTAATTGAACTTGACAATCAGCGCAAAGCCCTTCAGCAAGAGGCCGAGGCTCACCAAGCAAAGATGAACGAGATCTCTAAGCAGATTGGTTCATTAATGAAGGCCGGCAAAAAGGAGGAGGTCGATGCAATCCGCAAGGAGACAAGCGAACTTAAGGAGAAGATTGCCGAGTTGAATACAAAACGTAACGAGGTGGGCGATGAGTTGACAAAGGTACTTCTTCGCATTCCTAATATGCCATGTGCACTTGTTCCGGAGGGAAAAACAGCCGAGGATAACGTAATAGTAAAGATTGTTGACAATGTACCTCAGCGCCAAGAGGGCGATTTGCCACACTGGGATTTGGCTAAAAAGTACAACCTTATCGACTTCGATTTGGGAGTTAAGATTACTGGAGCAGGATTCCCTGTATATCGTGGATTGGGAGCAAGACTTCAGCGCGCACTTATCAACTTCTTCGTAAACGAGAATGTTAATGCCGGATACGAGGAGATTGAGCCACCATTGGTAGTAAATGCAGATTCTGGTTATGGTACAGGTCAGCTTCCTGATAAGGATGAGCAGATGTACGTTGTAGAGCGCGACGGATTCTACATGATTCCAACTGCCGAGGTTCCTGTTACAAATATCTATCGCGATGTAATTGTAGACGAGGACTCACTTCCAATCAAGAACACCGCATACTCTGCATGTTTCCGCCGCGAGGCAGGTTCATACGGAAAGGATGTTCGCGGATTGAACCGTTTGCACCAGTTCGACAAAGTTGAAATTGTACAGATTGGAAAACCAGAGGAGTCATACAAGCTTCTTGACGAGATGGTTGCACACGTTGCAGGACTTCTTGACAAATTGGGATTACCATACAGAATTGTACGTTTGTGCGGTGGCGATATGTCATTCACCTCTGCCCTAACCTACGATTTCGAGGTATATTCAAAGGCTCAGGAGCGTTGGTTGGAGGTTAGCTCGGTATCTAACTTCGAGGACTTCCAGGCAAACCGCTTGAAACTTCGCTACAAGAGCAAAGCAGACAAGAAGAGCGTTGCTTGTCACACATTGAACGGAAGTTCATTGGCTCTTCCACGTGTCGTAGCTGCCCTTCTTGAGAACAACCAAACCCCTGAGGGAATTGTAATTCCAGAGTGCATCCGCGCATTTATGGGAACCGACATTATTAAGTAAATAGAGCTATGAGAGTCATACAAAACACAAGTTTTATCATTGGGCCCTCGTTCGAAAAGGAGTGGTTCCGATTCATTAAAGAGGAGTATATTCCATTGATTGACCAACTTGATTTGTGTGAGGACATTATATTTACAAGAGTTTCAATAGACCAACCTGAGGGGAAAACATACTCCCTTCAGTTGGTCTTTCCAAATCAAACCGCACTTGACCGTTATGCTGCCATATATATGGATGGCATTGACGCAACTCTCATCAAAAAATTCAGCGGTAAGTACCTCTGTTTCAACTCCATTTTGAGGGAGGTTTAACATTATAGGCGAGGCCTCGAACCTGCAACAATCCATACAAATGACAGAGAGTGGTTTTGAGAGAAGAATATTGGGAATCGACCCGGGAACAAACTTCTTGGGCTATGCAGTGATTGCCATACCTTCAGGAGGCAAAAAGCCACATCTGGTTGTATCGGGAGTAGTAGATTTGAAAAAGATTACCGACCCCTACCTAAAGCTTCAAAAAATCTTTAACCGAGTACTTCAAGTCATTGAGGAGTATATACCCGATGAACTTGCCATCGAGGCTCCATTCTACGACAAGAACGCTCAATCCATGCTTAAACTTGGACGCGCTCAGGGAGTTGCCATGGCAGCTGCACTGCACAGAGGGGTTCCAGTATGCGAATACGCACCACGAAAGGTAAAGATGAGTATAACCGGAGTCGGCTCTGCATCGAAGGAGCAGATTGCCACCCTGCTTAAAAGCTACATGACAATCCACACAACCACTGAAATGCTCGACGAAACCGATGCCATTGCCATTGCCTACTGTCACTATCTCCAAACCAGCACCCCACTTGCCGGCGACCTTGGTCACGGCTCCACCAGCAAATCCTGGTCCGAATTCATCAAAAACAACCCCAACAGGGTGAAGTAAAACCGCAAAATCCTTATTCTCTTTGGCTTATCACAACTCAATAAATATTTTATGTTTTATTATTTTATCTTTTTATATTTTATTTATATTTGTACCATAGTTATGCTACGTCATATCAACCCTAAACATTAGTTTAAATCATAATAGAATAATTATCTGAAATATAGGATTAGATTGACGTCAAACTTTTTACAAAACATTTCGTATTGTGTAACATATTTATTACATTTGCATCATGAGAAGAACGCTAAGAAGCAACGAGTTTGATGAGTTCTTCAAATCGCAGCCTCTAAATGTTCAGAACAAAGTAAATATGCAATAAATATCATTGCAGAGATTAAGATTGTAAATTCAAAGTTGGTAAAAAAACTTATTAATACAGAATTTTACGAATTAAGAATTACAGTTAAAAACGAATACAGAGTAATTCTCTTTACAATCGACCATGATAATTTTAATGAAGCTGAACAAATTCTACTTTTGAATGGTTTTATTAAGAAATCCACAAATGATTATAAAAAAGCAATTCAAAAAGCAGAGCAAATTCTAAATAAATTTAAGTTATGAGACAAAAGATTGACATTAACAAAATCAAGGGTCTTCCTACAACCGAGGAGATGCTTGCGCAAGAATACGGAGAAAAGGGGACAATTTCTCGCGATGAATTCGATGCAAAGTCTCGTGCTTGGTATTATGCCGAAGTTCTAAAGAGTGCACGTAAATCTGCAGGCATAACTCAACAACAACTTGCCGACAAAATTGGCAAAAAACGAGAATATATAGCTATGCTTGAAAAGGGTGAAACTGACATGCAATTATCAACCTTTATCATGATTTCAGAGGCAATAGGACTAAAATTCTCACTAACATATTAACAAAAATCAGGGGGCGAGGCTACTCGCCTCACCCTGTTCCGCTACCACCAGCAAATCCTGGTCCGAATTCATCAAAAACAACCCCAACAGGGTGAAGTAAAACTGCAAAATCCTTATTCTCTTTGGCTTATCACAACTCAATAAAATATTTTATGTTTATCCTTTTTATATTTTATTTATATTTACACCCAATTAAAATTGAATAAGAACAATTCCTCATTTGACTCGTCCTAATTCCTAATTCCTAATTCCTCATTCCTAATTAATTAACTCCTCTCTCAACGCTCAGGGCCAATTTTTTCACGATCATTACAAAGAAGCCGGTGAGGATTAAGTTTAATGCAAGTGTCAATACCGAGATTATCAAGGCAGGACCTCCAAGGTTGTAACTCAATGCAATGAACACCACTCCTGCGCCAACCTCACCACGGGTAAACATACCCACTGAAAGGGCCATACGCTCACGCCATGAACGGTCACGATAGAATAGCATTGGGAACATTTTTCCAAGATTTGATAACGCTGACACAACAATCACATGAAACGCAATCTTATCCCAACTCATCATTGGTTGAGCACCTGTTATTGAGGTTAAATTTGATGATTCTACACCTACAAATTGAGGCATACTTAAACCCACTAAAAACATAAAAACAAATGATATTGTTGTAGATGCACGCTCCTCTCCACATGAGCAGTAATGTTGCGGTTTAATAATCATTCCCAAGACAAATGCAGGAAGTAATACTTCTATATGTACCTCATGATTACTAAACACATAAATTATATGGGTAAAGGCACATACAAGAATCGAGTATATAAGTATATGATACCACTTTTGTGGCATATTGAAGGCATTCAGGTAACGCCAGCCCAAATATAGCAACAGAGTTACTATTGCAATAACGATGAACATTTGCCACTTAAATCCAATCATCATTATCAACAAAGGAATCATAAGAAGTATGGTATCAAGATCATCAAAGATAGCCAGAACCTGTATTTTTTTGTATATCCAACTCTTCTGCAAATTAATTGCCGCAAGCATAGTAAATAGAATTCCAGCCGATGTCGGTGCAGCAAAACGGCTTAGCAACAAGTTCTCTTTCCACGCTGCTCCACTGCTCCATAAATCCGATGGTAGCAATACAAATACATAGTACAGCGCTATTAAAATCCATGGCATAGCTGCTGTTGCCATTGCTATAAAGTAGTCAACGGCATAGCTTTTCCAACGCGATTTATCTACCTCAAACTCTCGTCCTACATTTATCATTATAAATGACAGACATACATAGAGCAACATTGTAGAGCTCTCTTTAAAGAACTCATAATTCTCACCCAATAAATTAGGCATAATTTGAGAGGCCCATAATCCTACAACAAGAAAAAGGGAGAATAAAAGAACTTTCTTCATTTACGGTCGTTTGTGTGTGGTTTTATGCCACTAAGATAGTGCATATTAACATAAAGCACAATAGATAATATATAAACAACCTGAAAAAAGTATAAAATATTTTGGTATGATATTAATTTATCTATGATACTCCCCTTTTGATTTGATTAAAATCACCTTCAATCGTTCATCATTAAGCATTTGAAAACCACCAGTCAACAAAAATTCATACTCTGTTGATCGGTGTTGCCATGTCAAAAGGTCGTGATTGGTATCGGCCATTGTATCAGATATCTCCTCATACCACCAGAATGGGAAACTTACAGCCTTAAAATTACCGTTTTTCGCAACAAGCTTTAACTCTTCAAGTGCCTCTGTACACTCTGTATCGCTAAGTTTTGATGGATTACCGTGGGGAAAGTAATAACTAGTATAGAACCCTGCATTTGTAAAGGCTGACAACTCTTTCCAACTACTACTCTCTATAATTAAACGCTCCTTGCTAACACGATACTTAACTGTGAGACGCTCTAACTCAGATAAAATTGCATTGGCATTATCATTAGACAAATTCTTAATATCCAACCACATTTTACCATTATTCTCTGTATGAGCAAAGAATGAGTCTAATGGTAAACCAAATGAAACTGGAACGTCGTGAGTCACATCGAAATATCCACTATCACGAAAGACCAAATCTATCTCAACATTGGGATAATCTTCCCGTTGCTCCACAAACTTCTCTATGGAGTTGCACCTGTGAAGCCAAATCTTATCTTTGTTTCTTCCTACACAAAAAATAATCGCTACTGCATAAAAAGTAACGATCAATAACAGTGCAAACAATACTCTTTTAATAAGCGACATTCCATCCATAGAGTTAGATTTCCAAAATCGTTAAGCCATGATGAGCTTAACGACTTCGGAAATATCACATTTATACATTGAAACGGAATAGGGCCATATCTCCATCCTGGAAGACATACTCCTTACCCTCAACACTCATCTTTCCTGCCTCTTTACATTTAGCTTCGGAACCAAGAGCAACAAAGTCATCATACTTGATAATCTCAGCTCTGATGAAACCCTTCTCAAAGTCAGTGTGGATTACTCCTGCACATTGGGGAGCCTTCATTCCACGCTTAAAGGTCCATGCACGAACCTCTTTTGGACCGGCAGTGAAGTAGGTTTGCAAATCCAACAAATGGTATGCAGCACGAATCAATTTGCTTACTCCTGGCTCTGTCAATCCCAAATCCTCAAGGAACATCTGCTTCTCCTCGTATGTTTCAAGCTCAGAGATATCGGCCTCGATAGCAGCACCAATTACAAGCACCTCTGCTTTCTCATTCTTAACAGCCTCGCGAACTGCATCGACATATTTGTTTCCATTCACAACTGAACCCTCGTCTACATTACACACATACAAAACAGGTTTGGTTGTCAATAGATGAACATCTTTTACCGACTCCAACTGAAGCTCATCCAACTCAACTGTACGGGCAGACTCTCCACGAAGCAGAGCATCGCGATACATGTGAAGAACCTCCACCATTCGCTTTGCCATAGCATCACCACCACACGCAGCCTTCTTCTCCTCACGGCTCAATCGGTTCTCAACAGTCTCCAAATCCTTCATCTGAAGCTCTGTATCGATAATCTCTTTGTCACGAACAGGATCAACAGCACCCTCTACGTGTACAACATTTCCATTATCAAAACAACGCAAAACATGGATTATGGCATTTGTGTTTCTGATATTATCAAGGAATTTATTTCCTAATCCCTCGCCCTTACTTGCACCCTTTACCAATCCGGCAATATCGACAATCTCTACTGTAGCAGGAACAACCGAGGCGGGATTTACCATCTCAACCAACTTATTCAATCGCTCATCGGGTACCGAAATCACACCTACATTCGGCTCAATTGTACAGAACGGAAAGTTAGCAGCCTGTGCTTTCGCGTTACTCAAACAGTTAAAAAGGGTAGATTTTCCAACATTTGGAAGACCTACGATTCCACATTGTAAACTCATCTATTGTATCTTTTCTTATTATTTCACTTAATCTTTAACAGCAGGCTTCACCCCTGTGAACAATGAGCAAATACCAAAGGTAAATTTGCGCACTTTAACTTGAGAAAAACCACTAACTTGCATCATTGCCATAAACTGCGATGCCTTAGGGAAAGCAATAACCGAAGCGTTCAGATATTTCCAAGAACTCTTTCTACTTACCAATCCACCTATAAAAGGCATTATTCTCTTAAAATAGAACATATAGAGCTGTCGCATTGGAGCATGTTTAGGTACCGAAAGTTCAAGTATCACAACCTTACCACCGGGTTTCAACACTCTGTACATCTCCTTCAATCCCAACTCTTTATGTTCATAATTGCGAATTCCAAAGGCAATGGTGACTGCATCAAAAGTATCATCTTCAAATGGTAAATCCTCGCCATCAGCAATAATTAACTCTATCTTATCGCTCATTCTGGCTTTAGCAACCTTCGCTCTACCAATGTCAATCATATTTTCGGTAATATCAACACCTATTACCTTCGATGCACCTTGTTTGATTGCAGCAATAGAGAAATCGGCAGTGCCGCAAGCTTCATCCAAAACAAATGAACCTTTAGAAATTTCACGCAATGCCTTTCTTCGCCACATCTTATCGATATTGAATGAAAACCAATGGTTCATTCTATCATATTTAGGGGCGAGGTCATTAAACATCTCCCGTACTGCCTCTTTTTTTGCCATAGTCAACACTTTAAATTCGCACCACAAAGGTAACTAAAAATGCGAATATTTAGTATTTTTGCAGTGAATACAAATGAGAAGATTATGGCTACATTTTGGACTATATTGGGATTGGCACTTATTGTTGTTGCGTTCTGCTTTATTGGCCTTGCAATCAAGGTGATATTAAAAAAGAACGGAAGGTTTCCGGATATACATATCGGACACAATAAAGAGATGGCCAAACGAAACATTCACTGTGTAAATACTGAAGATTTTTTGGCTCGTCGTGACTATAAAAGAGTCGATACCAGCGGATACACCAAGAAAGAGTAAAGTGTCCTAAAATCACTTTGCCAAACCTCTATACAACTTAGCAGCCAAAGCTCCACTTATATTGTGCCATACACTGAAAATTGCTCCAGCAATAGTTGCCATAGGGAAAGCAGCAAAGTGCATTGATGCCAACGACGATGCCAAACCGCTATTTTGCATACCAACCTCAATTGATATTGCCACCTTTTGGGAGAATTTAACTCCAAGTAGTGTAGCAACTCCATAGCCTATTGACAACCCCAATAGATTGTGCAAAATGACTACAAGCACAATAATCAATCCTCCAGCCAATAGATTAGCAGCGGTATGTGATATTATCAATGCAACAACAAATGAAATCATTAGCGATGAGAAGGCGGGTAAATATTGCACCACCCTTTTAGTCAATCCGGGTAGAGTTTTTTGAATGATCAAGCCGACTACTATCGGCAATATCACAACATAGACAATTGATAATAACATTCCCACTGTATCAACATCTACCATAGTTCCTGCCAACACCCATACAAGCAATGGGGTCAATATCGGAGCAAGCAGGGTTGAACATGCTGTCATACCCACAGACAAAGCAACATCGCCCTTCGCTAAAAATGCTATCACATTCGAGGCAGTTCCTCCCGGACAACACCCCACCAATATAACTCCCAATGCCAAATCTGCGGGTAGATTAAAAAGTTTAACCAATACCCATGCAACCAACGGCATTATTATGAATTGGGCCAAACAACCGATCAATACATTTTTAGGATTTTGGAAAACAACTTTAAAATCGGAAAAGGATAGGGTTAATCCCATTCCGAACATAATTATACCCAACAATGGATTGATAACCTTCATATTGATTCCCGACAATACGACAGGAAACAGAAGCGACAGCAGTGCCGCTCCCAAGACAAAAAAGGCCATCCATCTGGATATAAAGTTGCAAATCTTAAGCATTACCCCTTCTTCACCGGATCACAAGTAAGTCCTACTCCTAATTTTTGGAAAATTTTACGATCAACTTCGCTTAACATTGCCGTAGAGTGAACTTGACACCCACGCAAATTAGGAAGTTGCTGCAACGCCTTTCTGCAGCTCTCATCGTGATTACTTAAAATAGATATAGCAACTAGAACCTCATCGGTATGAAGTCGAGGATTGTGTCCATGCAGATACTCTACCTTAGTCTTCTGTATTGGAGCTATCATCTCCTCGGGAATCAAATTTACGTCGTGAGGAATACCTGCCAAATGCTTTGTTGCATTCAATATAAGGGCAGCACTAGGTCCTAACAACGGACTGGTACGTGCAGTAATAATTGTTCCATCATGAAGCTCAATTGCAGCTGCCTGTACTCCTGAAATCTGCTTTTTCTGTTGTGCAGCCACAGTTGTTTTACGATCATCGGTTGTAAGTTTTGCCTGTTTCATAATCAAGGCAATCTTATTGACCTCATGATCATCACTACCCTTCTCTGCCATATTACATAGAGCATAGTAATATCGACGAATAATCTCCTCATTGGCTGCTTTACAACAAATCTCCTCATCCTCCATACAGAAACCAATCATATTGACTCCCATATCGGTTGGAGATTTATATGGACTCTCTCCGTAGATTCCCTCAAAAAGGGTATTCAATACAGGGAAGATCTCTATATCACGGTTATAGTTTACAGCTATCTTGCCATAAGCCTCCAAATGGAATGGATCAATCATATTTACATCATCCAAATCAGCTGTAGCAGCCTCATATGCCATATTTACAGGGTGCTTCAATGGTAAATTCCATACAGGGAAAGTCTCAAATTTTGAGTATCCTGCCTTTACGTTACGTTTATTCTCGTGATACAATTGGCTTAAGCAGACAGCCATTTTACCGCTACCGGGTCCCGGAGCTGTTACGATTACAAGTGGACGAGTAGTTTCTACGTAATCATTTTTACCGAAGCCCTCATCAGAATCAATCAAAGCTACATTAGTAGGATAGCCCTCAATTGTATAGTGATAATAGACCTTTATACCTAAACGCTCTAAACGGTTTCTATATGCAATGGCACTAGATTGGCCGTTGTAGTGAGTAATAACAACACTACTGACATAGAGACCTACATTTTCGAACTCTCCACGCAAACGCAATACATCCTCATCGTAAGTTATGCCCAAATCGCCGCGCATTTTGTTCTTCTCGATATCCTTGGCGCTTATAACCATTACTATTTCAGCCTCGTCACGTAGCTGCATAAGCATTCGTAACTTACTATCGGGCAAGAATCCCGGTAACACTCGGCTAGCATGGTGATCATCAAATAGTTTACCACCAAACTCCAAATACAACTTATCACCAAACTGCGCAATTCTCTGTTTGATATGCTCAGATTGTATCTTCAAATACTTTTCGTTATCGAAACCTCTTCTCATAATATTCCACTTACCTCGCAAAAGTAACGTTTCTAATTAACCTCTGCAACAAAAATCTAATCAAAAAATCCCCGATAATTTTTATTACCGAGGATTGGTTCTGTATGACATTTCCATTATCTAAGATCAACTAACTCAGCATCAGGATAAGCCTCTCTGCTATATTTAAAGAGATTGTCATTTAGCGCTGTTTGTGGCTTGACAAATGATTTAATCTCAACTATCACATCATTTCCATCTTTACCGTACGATACAACCTTTTGAATCATATTGGTAGAAGGACTTACCCAAACTGTTAATTTTGAGAAACTCTTGGTATCATCTGTAGGAATCAAATCAACCTTTGTTAATCCACCTTCACTTCCGGCACTCTTTTGCACAAACCCTTTGTTGTGTATCTCAAAAATCTCGTTGGGCTGCAACAACTCCTCTTCACTATCGTTAGGACTTTTAATTGTTACCTCTGCAATGTCAGGATTGTATGAGTATATATTCTGTCCATCAAAAAAGTTTACAACTCCCATCAACTCAACTCTATACATATTGCCTTTCATATAGGCAACGCCATCATAACCATCCTCAATACCCTCTGCAATGTTTTGCATGGTCATTGAAAATTTTACCTCAGCTGAGTCGTATGTTTTAAACTTTGCTGCCGACTTATCAAGCAGTGCTTTGGCAGCAGGATCAGATTGCGCAAAAGCGCCTACGCACATCAAAAGAGCTACTATCGATATAACTATTCTCTTCATCTCTTCTCACTTTATCAATCAATAAATTTCACTTTACCCCAATCACGTGGTTTGGCAGCTGGAGCCTCATCAGCATATCCGAAGCCTACACAAAGTATAAGCTTATAACCCTCAGAAAACCCTAACTTACTCATAAACTCGGCAGTTTCAGGTTTATTCTCGAGGAATCTTACAGGACTACCCAAAGCTATCGAACCCACTCCGAATGACCATGCAGAGAGCATCATATTCTCGGCCAATAAGCCACAATCTACCGGCGAGAAATCATACGATGGATCATTTGCAATAAATACCATTGTTGGGGCACCACGAAAACACCCCTCAATAAAAGAGGCATCAACTCCCGGATTTGCTGCAACCATAGCCTTTACAGCCTCGGTCATAAGTTCAGGAGAGTCAACAACTCGTACCTCCCAAGATTGCTTATTCTGACCGTTTGGAGCATTTATTCCACACTCCAATATCATCTTCATGGTATCACGACTAACCGGTTGTGGTTTATATTTACGGATACTGCGACGAGCCATAATGGTCTCGACAACCTGATTCTTATCATTCATATCACCTTTTTTCTCTGTTGGTGCACATGCAAATGCTCCTGCCAAACACAAGCTCACCAACATCAGTTTCATTACTCTCATACTGCCTATCAATTTGTTTTTATTAATATTAAAATCACAAATTCAACCTTAAACCTGAAGGGCTGTTTTATTGAGACAAATTTAAGAATAAATTGTTTAATTTTTAAACAGCTAATAAAATTTGTATCTATGTAAAGTTTGCACTATCTTTGTCATTATCGTTACTTGTAACACAACACAACATGCTAGATTTTTTATCATTCGGATTTTTCGACATTCTTGACATACTGTTAGTCGCAACTATATTCTTTATTGGATATAGAGTGGTAAAAGGTACCATTGCCGCAACAATCTTTGCCGGTGTCTTTACAGTATATCTATTTTGGGTTTTAGTCGAGGCCTTAAACATGGAACTCATCTCCTCTATACTCGGTCAATTCATCAGCGTTGGAGTGTTGGCACTATTGATTCTTTTCCAACAGGAGGTTCGCAAATTCTTGCTTATGATAGGTAGCCATTACAAATGGAGAAATCTATTGAATCCAAAAATGATTTTCAAAGAGGAGGAGGCTAAACAGAATACTATTAAAGCAATAATTGCAGCCTGCAACAATTTGTCTAAGACAAAGACAGGAGCATTGATTGTAATTGCCAAAAAGAGTTTTCTTGATGACTTTATCAACACAGGAGTTAAGATTAATGGCGATATCACCCAAGAGATAATCGAGAACATCTTCTTCAAAAATACCCCTCTACATGATGGAGCTATGATTATTGCTCAGGATAGAGTTATTGCAGCCCGTTGCATCCTTCCTGTTTCAGACCGTCTTGATATACCCGGAAGTATGGGATTGCGACACAGAGCCGCTTTAGGATTATCAGCATCGAGCGATGCTCAGGTAATAGTGGTAAGTGAAGAGACCGGGAATATCTCAATATTCCATCAAAATCAATATGTTAGAGCCGTATCACAGGAGATACTACAAGCCTTTTTGGCAAATGATTTATCAATGTTTGAAAAATAGAATATAGCATGAAAACAATACCTAGTTTCACAATTAATCATATCGAATTACTTCGAGGAATTTATGTGTCTCGTAAAGATATAGTAGGAGGAGAGACTATTACAACTTTTGATATTAGAATGAAAGAGCCAAATCGCGAGCCTGCAATGGGACAGGGAGCACTACACACCATTGAGCATTTGGCTGCCACCTATTTAAGAAATTCAGAGTGGGCAGATAAGATTATCTATTGGGGCCCTATGGGATGTTGCACCGGATGCTACTTTCTGGCAAAAGGCAATCTTACTCCACAGGATATTCTTCCACTAATGACAGAGACATTTAAATTTGTTCGCGATTTTGAGGGGGAAATTCCAGGTGCTGCTCCAAAAGATTGCGGAAACTACTTGTTACACGATCTGCCAATGGCTAAATGGGAGTCCGCTAAGTATGTAAGCGAGGTTTTAGAGAGAATGGGCGAGGCTAATATGGTATATCCCGAATAGGAGATATACCCTACCCCAACTTTCCTGCAATAAATGCAGTTGTCCAAGCCGCTTGAAAATTAAATCCACCGGTTATTCCGTCAATATCAAGCACCTCTCCGGCAAAATAGAGACCGGGGCACACCTTGCTTTGCATTGTATTCACATCAACAGACTCAAGCGATACGCCACCACAAGTGACAAACTCATCCTTAAATGAACCCTTGCCCGTTACCACATATTGGTCATTTGTAAGACGTTCAGCCAATCTATTTATACCTTTATTACCCAACTCACTCCATCGACGCTCTGCAGGAATACCACTCTTCGCAACCAAATATCGCCATAACCTTGTCTGCAGACCAAATGGAGCAAAATTTGTTACATGTTTGGAAGCATGTTCAATAGCGACCTTTGTCAATTGCTCAATAACAATAGAGCTATTTACAACTCCTACCCAATTTATTGCAATATTGCAATTGTAACCAACATCATGTAAAAGCCTGGCACCATAGGCCGATGCTTTTAGGGCTGCAGGTCCGCTTACTCCCCAATGGGTTATCAACAGAGCTCCCTCTTCACGAATCTTACTACCTACAATTGATACCATTGCATTTGGCACAACCAGACCGGTCAACTCTCGCAACTCATCATCCTCAATTTCAAGTGTAAATAGCGATGGTACAGGCTCTTCAATCTTATGACCCATACGTTCAAAAATTGAAAGCCACTCCTTTGAGGCTCCTCCGGTGGTAACAATAACCTTATCAAAGGTATCGCGTAAGCCCTCGCCCAGCAATAGTGTAAACTGCTTGGAATCAGTATAGATAATATCATTTACCCCGAGCGAGGTCACAACTTTAACCCCTAACTTACGGGCAGCACCCGTCAATGCCTCAATCACGCTCTGCGAGCGCTGGGATTCAGGAAATACGCAACCATCACTCTGAATTACGTATGGCACTCCATGCTCCTGAAACCACTCCATTGCATGACTATTCGAGAAGTAGTGAAATGCTTTCTTAAGGAAATTGGCACCTCGTGGATAGGCCTTGGTAAAGTTCTTCAAATGCTCACCTGAGTTTGTAAAGTTACAACGTCCTCCTCCAGATATTCGCACTTTACTCAAAACTCGTGTTCCCCTCTCAAAGATGGTAACACGAGCCTCAGGGTTATTCTCTTTAACCCAAATTGCAGCAAAGAAACCTGCTGCTCCGCCTCCCACTATGGCAACGTTCATAATGATGCGTCAAGTTCTGCCAAAAATGCCTTACAAACTGCAAACGAGTTCTCGGCAATGCTCTGCCAAAAGTTCATATATTGATTGAAGTTATCCTCGTGAGCTCCGGGGGTGTCGCTCATAATTCGGAAACTCATAAAAGGCACATTATATATGTAGCATACATGAGCTATTGAACAACTCTCCATATCCACAGCCATAGCCTCGGGGAAAGTTGATTTAATCTTGGCCAACTGCTCCTTATCAGAGATAAACTGATCTCCGGTTACAATCAAACCACTCTTGACCGGAACTGTAGCTTTTACCTTCAGAGCAATATCAATCAACTCTCTACATGAGTCAAAATACAATGGGAATCCCTGTACCTGTCCCATTGAGCCCTCGCCACACCATACATCATGGTATGCAACCTGTGTTGACACCACAACATCCATTACATTGAGCGATGAGTCAATGCCACCGGCAACGCCTGTATTTATCAAATAGTCCGGTTGAAAGCGTTTTATCAACTCTACAGTACCCACTGCAGCACACACTTTACCAATACCGCTCTTCGCCAAACCAATCTTTAGATTTGTGCCAAAATCACCCTCAACAAAGGGCAGACCATTTATCTCGCTCTGCTTGACATTATGCAATAGGGCAGCTACCTGAGCAAATTCACTATCAAGAGCTGCAACAATTCCCAAACGTTTCATATATCTTACATAAATGGATTTCCAAATTTCTCATCACCAATGGTTGTCTCAGGGCCATGGCCACAATAGACTTTTGTCTCATCAGGAAGGGTAAATAGCTGCGACGCAATAGAGTTGTACAATTGCTGTCCGTTACCTCCAGGCAAATCGGAACGGCCTACCCCATAATTGAACAAAACATCGCCCGAAAAGAGTATATTATCACTCTTTGAGTAGAAGCATAAAGAACCCGGAGAGTGGCCGGGAGTCTCAAGAACTTTTAAAACCGAGTTTCCAAAGCGGATAGCATCGCCTTGTGACATATATTTTCCAGGCATTGGAGGCTGAGGTTCGCCAGGCATTCCAAACATTGCACTGATCATTGACCACTGCTCTACAAGAAATGCATCGGCCGCTCCGGCTATCGGAGCCAACCCCCATTTATCAAGCACCATTTGGGTTCCAAATATATGGTCTAAATGAAGGTGAGTACACAACTGTGCTACAGGTTTTAGTCCCATACGCTCTACATAATATGTCAAGCGCTCAAACTCACGCTGGCTATGAGCACCACAATCTATAATTACAGCCTCTTTAGTCTCATCGTATGCAAGAAAGCAGTTCTCCTGCCACTCATTGAAGACAAATTTTTCAACCTTCATCATAATAATTTCAATGCCTGTTTTATCAACTCCTCAACTCCGGCACCCGGATTTGAAGCACAAAGTTTATCAAGAACCTTTTGGGCATTACCCTTAACAAATCCCAAAGCCAGCAGAGCTGCCAAAGCCTCCTCTTTTGCCGGGTTATCAGCGCCAATGCCAACCAATACAGGAACATCGGCACCGGAGCCCATCTTATCCTTCAACTCTATAATAACTCGTTGGGCAGTCTTTAAACCAATTCCCTTTACACGCTTGATTGCATCGACATTTCCTGTCTGTATTGCTCCGACTATCTCATTCACACTCATTGCACTCAACATAATTGATGCAGTATTTGGACCAATTCCGGATACAGATATCAATTGACGGAATATAGTTCTCTCCTCTTTGGTCGCAAAACCATACAAGATGTGCGCATCTTCACGAACCACAAGATGAACATAGAGTAAAACCTGGTTCTGTGATGATATTTTAGTATAGGTATTCAACGAAATGTTGGCATAGTACCCCACGCCATTGCACTCTACAACAGCGTAGGTAGGCTGAACCTCTGCCAATATACCTTTGAGATAATCGTACATAATCAATATTAACGACTGAAACCTATCAATTTACGAGCCTCTATCAATGTCTTTACAGCACTCTCGCGAGCCTGCTCTGCTCCCTGAGCAATAACCTTGTTCAAGTACTCTTGATCAGCAGCAACCTCAAGAATTCTTTCACGAATAGGTGAAGTAAATGAGATAATATCCTCGGCAAGTTGCTTCTTCATATCACCATAACGAATCTCACAAGCATTGTACTTATCGTTAAAGTAGTCGTAAGTATCCTGAGTTGAAACAATCTTCATCATTGTGAATAGATTCTCAACAGGTTCTGGCTTAACACTATTAGGCTCGGTTGGTCCCTGATCGGTAACCGCTTTCATAACCTTTTTACGAATTGCTGCAGGCTCATCAATCAAATATATTGCATTTCCCTCTGATTTTCCCATCTTACCGCTACCATCAAGTCCCGGAACCTTAACTGCCTCAGCTGAATAGTGGAAAGATTGTGGCTCAGGGAACAACTCTGCTCCATAAATCTGGTTAAAACGACGAGCAAAGTGGCGAGCCATCTCCATATTCTGCTCCTGATCCTTTCCAACAGGAACCTTATGTGCGCGGTGAATAAGAATGTCCGCAGCCATAAGTGTTGGATAGGTCAACAATCCGGCATTGACATTATTAGGTTGTTGACGAGCCTTCTCTTTAAACGAGGTTACTCGCTCCAACTCTCCTAAATAGGCATTCATATTCAAGAAAAGGTAAAGTTCCAATACCTCTTTCACATCACTTTGAACATATATTGAACACTTTTCAGGATCAACTCCACAAGCCAGATACTCAGCTAAAATTTTACGCACATTTGCCTCAACATCACCTGGTTTTGGGTGGGTAGTCAATGAGTGCCAATCCGCAATAAAGAAATAACATTTATACTCATCCTGCATGCGCAAGAAGTTCTTCACTGCTCCAAAGTAGTTTCCTAAGTGTAGATTTCCGGTAGGTCTGATACCGCTAACAACTGTCTCCATATATCTAAATTAAATTACAAGCCACGAAGATACAAAAAAGAGCAGTTAGTTTCAAATTTATCCCCAAATAAAGAGCATAACTTCACAATAAATAATTTTTAACTCTTTTCGTTAATTTTTTACAAATTTATACACATGAATTATATTTGGATTAATAAAAATGCACTATATTTGCATCGGGATAATTTTGTACAAACAAACAAGAATAAAACTAAACTACAACTAAATCATATGGATAAACAAACAAAAGACGAGCGTTTTGAGGTATACACCAAAGTTGTACGCGCCGGTAAGCGTACCTACTACTTCGATGTAAAGAAAACACGCAATAACGACTACTACTTGACTATTACTGAAAGCAAGAGAGTTTCAGATAATCCGGACTCAGCAAATGCTTTCGAAAAGCATAAGATATTCCTTTACAAAGAGGATTTCGAAAAGTTTGATGCAGGATTGAAAGATGTTATAGATTGCATCAAAACAATTAAAACTACCGGACACATACCACAGTCTGAGTTCAAAAGTGACTTTGATCAGGTTGACTTCGACTCGATCTAATATTCAGTTATATCGCGTATAACAATTGATGCTAAAAAGCACCCGAATATAGGGGGCATATAAGATATTGTACCTACTGTAGATTTTTTATTTCGCCCCTCATCAAGTACAACTGCCGATTCAGGTGTCTCTTCGGGTGAAAACACTACCTTAACGCCTTTATAAACTCCAAGTTTATGAAGGCGTTTTCTTAACATTCTTGCTAAAGTGCAGTTATAACTCTTTGATATATCGGCAATTTCCACTCTACATGGATCAGCCTTACCGCCCGACCCCATACTACTGGCAACTCTATACCCCATTCGCAGACTATGGTATATAAGAAATATTTTAGGAGCGAGGGTATCTATTGCATCTACAATGTAATCATACTTGAACATTGCAAGTATCTCCTCCATGCGCTCATCCTTAATATACTCATCAATCACATGGAGTTTGATATTGGGATTTATCTGGTATAGACGCTCAGCCATAAGATGAGCCTTCTTTTTTCCCATATTACAATCGAGGGCCAGAAGTTGACGATTTTTGTTCGAGGGCTCAATTACATCGCCATCTACAATTGTCATCTCTCCAACTCCGGCACGGGCAAGTTGTTCTGCAGCGTATGCACCAACACCACCCAATCCAGCCACCAGGATATGGGAATTAACAAGTTTGGTGAGCGATTCCTCGCCCACCAATAACTTTGCTCTATCTAACCAAATAAAGTTCTCGCTCACTTTTTATGAATTTCCCTTTTGGCACATTATCTGCAATATTGTCTCATCGGTCTGCTCCATTCCGACAGAGCCAATGATTCCAACATTCTTAATTGTATTCTCTACCTCAGCATCAACAATTCCGGAATTAAAGGTCTGAATTCCCTGCATTGCCAACAGAGCTGCCTGTACTGCTGCAGAGACTCCGGAATACACCTTCAATGCACATCCAGATTTAGCTCCATCGCATATCATTCCGGTCAAATCAGAACTCATAGTCTTAACTGCATTTGCAACCCTATTAAAATCACCACCCATCAAGAACACAATTCCGGTAGCTGCACCTGTTGCTGCCAACATAATACCGCATAGCGCAGATAGGTGTCCCATATAGTAGTGAATATGGGCAGATACAAGATTACTCATTGCCAAGGCACGAATCAACTGCTCATCACTTGCATTAAACTGTTTTGCAGCAACAACAACAGGAAGATATACTGTAATACCCTGATTTCCACTACCTGAGTTGGTCATTACCGGCTTAGGACATCCATCCATACGGGCATCGCTGGCTGCTGTGGCTGTAATCAAAGCTTTTGTCAAGAAGTCATTAGCCAAAATTCCCTGTCCAACATTCTCCTTTAATGTCTTTCCAATTTGCAAGCCATATTCGCTCTTCAAACCTGCCTCTGATATTGCCTTGTTCATCTCAACTCCTGCTTTAAGGAATGAAATTTTCTCAATATCTACATTGTTACAGAAGTCCCATATTTCACGAAGAGACATCTCTACACCCTTACTACTCTCACCGCCCTGCTGCTGAACCTTTTCAAAAAGCACCTCATCATTGAGTGAGTATTTAATAAAGTTGGTATGTCCATGCGCAATTACTGCCACCGCACTCTCTGAATCTTTTGTGCAGACAGCCTCAGCATAAAGTTTATCAGTGCAACCTGGCTTCAATACCACCGACACCTTCTCTGAGCTAACCATATCCTTCGCACGTTGCAAGTTGTCGCCTACAGCCACATCCTTCAACACCTCAAGTCCATACTCTACCTTTCCACATATTGCACCCAATGCTGCAGCGATTGGCAGTCCAATCATACCGGTTCCGGGTATTCCCACTCCCATACCGTTTTTATAAATATTACCGCTTACATATACGGTAACTCTATCAGGTGCACCACCCAACAACTCTCCACACTTAGCACATGCCAAAGCACATGCAACAGGCTCGGTACAACCAAGCGCCGGAATCATCTCTCTTTGCAATATTGCAATAAATTGCTCTTCTGTAACCATAAAGACTAATTTGTAAATATTGGCAAAGATATATAATTTCTCACATTAATTTCCTATCTTCGCAAAAAATTAGAAGCATATGAAATACATTATACTTTTTGCCACATTTGCCCTTTTCACCTTATCGGCTAAGGGCCAAAACGCTCAGGAAATTTGGGATGCAATCAGAGCTCAACAAATGAGCGATACCACAGTAACAGACACCGTTACGACCGACACCATGGTCTATGACATTATTGAGATGCTGGCAGACACATCAGAGAATGGAGGTATTGCGGAGCTGGTTGTTCCTGCAGAGGTTGGAGTAATGATGAAGAGTCATATTATGCAAAATCAACTTTCAAAACGCTTTACAGGTTTCAGAATTCAGATTGCATCAGTGAATTCTGCCCAAAAACCGGTTGAGGAACTAGAGGCTATGCGCGATAAATTTGAAGAGGATTTTCCATACATTCCTGCCTATTTGCAATACACTGTTCCCGATTTCAAAATCAGAGTTGGTAACTACAGAAGTAAGCTTGAGGCCATACCTCACCTTCAAAAGATTAGAAAACTCTATCCGGATTGTTATGTCGTAAAGTGCGAAATAACATTTAATGAGTTAGAGCGTCTTCCATTGGAAGAGCGCAGAAAGTTAGAGGCAGAGCTTGAATTACAGCGCTTGACTGACTCAATAAATGCAGCTAACGGAATTATTCCTGAACTATAATTCATAGAGGTCATGCAATTTCGAACAGTTGTCGAGTATGGTAAACCGAAATTCAATATAGGTTATCGCGATTCCATTATCTCTATTGGCTCGTGCTTTGCCGACAACATAGGCAACTACCTGAATGACACCCTATTTGATATAATTCCCAATCCATTTGGCGTGATGTACAATCCAATATCCGTATTGGAAACACTCCAAGCAATACGCACAAAGAAGGAGTTCAAAGGAGAGTCTCTTATCTGCCACAACGGTATGTTTCACTCAATGGCTCACCACGGAAGTTTTTCCCGACCGACAGAGCAAGAAACGTTGAGTTTGATAGACGAGGCCTCGCTTAAAGCCCACAATCAGTGGAAGAAGTGTACTCTGCTACTTATAACATTCGGTACAGCATGGGTATTCAGAAATAGAGAGAACGGTAATGTAATTGCAAATTGCCATAAATTACCAACAGAACTATTTGTGAGAGAGTTACTCACAGTTGAGCAGATTGCCAACCTATGGATTGAAGAGTTAAAACAGATTCAGATTGAGAACCCCACCCTGAAAGTTATCTTTACCGTAAGCCCTATTCGTCATTGGAAAGATGGAGCACACGGTAATCAAATCAGTAAATCTACCCTGCTTTTAGCCATTAATAGAATAGTACAAAGTTTACCAAATTGCGACTACTTCCCTGCATACGAGATTGTTATGGACGAATTAAGGGATTATCGTTTCTACGCAGAGGATATGAATCACCCCTCATCAACAGCCATTCAATATATTAGAGAGCAATTTTGTTCTCACTTTATGGACCAACCCAGCATTGAACTGAAAAAGAGGGCAGAACAGTGCAAAAGGATGCTTGAGCACCGTCCATTACACCCTGACAATGAGGAGTGGCAAAAATTTTGTGTAAAACGCGACACATTTGAGAAGAGCCTGAAAATGGAGATTGAAAATTTCAGAAATCATGGCACACGATAACGTTATTAGAATCTTGCATGAGGGTGGATATTCATGCGTTATAGAGAATCGGGGAGAGATATTTACCTTTACCGAACGCGGAGTAAAAGATCTATATAACCTCTATAAAACATCGCCAGAAATATTAAAAGGGGCCTTTATTGCAGACAAGGTTGTTGGTAAAGGAGCTGCTGCACTTATGGCTTTAGGGCAAATTTCTGAAATTTATTGCGATGTAATTAGTGAAAATGCAATAAAATTGTTGCAAGATTGCAAAATTATGTATAGTTTTGCACAAAAGGTACCACACATTATAAATAGGAGTAAAAGCGGCATGTGTCCTGTCGAGACTCTATGTTTGAATGCAACTACCCCTGAAGAGTGCCTGCCTTTGATTGAGAATTTTATAAATAATAACAGATAAAACAAAGATGGATAAAGCTATCAACCTCTACTCATTAAGTCTAAGAGACTATAAGAGTTACATTTATGCAGGTGCATTTGTAATTGGAAACATCTTGCTACCGCAGTTATGCCACTTAGTTCCTAATGGCGGTTTGATAATTCTACCCATATACTTCTTTACACTAATCGCTGCTTACAAGTACGGTTGGAGAGTAGGAATTCTATGCGGAGTTGCATCGCCTATCATAAACCACTTGTTGTTTGGAATGCCAAGCGCAGCTGTGTTGCCAATCATTTTGATCAAATCAACACTTTTGGTAGCTGCAGCATCGTATATTGCACACAAGACTCAAAGAGTTAGTATTGCACTTTTAGCTACTGTTGTTTTCTTCTACCAGATTGTCGGCTCCTTGATTGAATGGGCTATGGTTAAAGATTTTGCAGTTGCAATGCAGGATTTCCGTATGGGAATTTTAGGAATGCACATCCAATTTATTGGAGGCTTCTACTTGCTTAAATTTTTAAAGAAGTAACAATACTCCGATATTCCACACTCATCGCACTTAGGTTTTCTTGCAGTGCAGACATAGCGTCCGTGAAGCAGAATCCAATGGTGTGCATCCGACAAAAGATGGTTAGGAATATAAGATATCAATTGACGCTCGGTTTCATCGGGCGTCTTTGCTTTTTCTGACAAACCTATTCTTGCCGCAACTCTGAAGACATGAGTATCTACAGGCATTGCAGGAATACCAAAGGCAACAGCTCTTACCACATTAGCAGTTTTACGCCCCACCCCTGGCAAGGATTGTAACTCATCCATTTCACTGGGAACCTCGCCCCCAAAATCAGCGACCAATTTTTTAGCCATTTGAGAAAGGTGCAACGCCTTATTGTTGGGAAAGGATATTGAGGCAATCAAATCATATATCTCATTAACCTCTGCCCCTGCCATAGCATGTGCATAGGGGAAACGTTTAAAAAGAGCTGGGGTTGTTAAGTTTACCCTTTTATCTGTACATTGAGCACTTAACACCACTGCAACAAGCAGTTCAAAAGGATTTGTGTAGTTCAACTCACTCTTTGCATTTGGCATATTTCTCTCAAACCACGCCAAAACCCCTTTATACCGCTCCTCTCTTTTCATACAATATTTACTTTATATTCTCGTAAACGTAAAGGTCGCCATTAGGCTCCTCTAATACAATAAGCTCCTTGAATAGGGATGCAAAATAGATCTCATCGCCAAGGGAACCACTCTCAGCATACTCAGTCTTCAATACCAATAACTTATCATTCTTATGGTATGTATAGGTACCTCTACTTTGATTACCCAACTCATCTATCAAATCAAACTCACCATTCGTTTTCAAGATATACTTCTTCCACTCGTTACCACTACGCCAACGCCACTCTCCTGCTATCTTTGTACTTGGAGTAATTTTAGAATACAACTCTGTATCTCCCTCTCCATAATCAAATAGCAACTTTCCATTTAATTCAGTTACACCACATGTAAACTCTCCAATCATACTATCATCATTGGAATTTGTTACATTAATATCCATCAGCTCCTCTTTATTATTGTAAATGTAGGTTCCCTGAAACTTAACTCCATCACCACTTAGATAAGAGACTGATGCGTCATTTCCAAAAGAAAACAGATTCCAGAACTCTGGATTATAATAGTATGAAATCCAACTTCCCTCCACATTTACTTTTTTGTCACTATCATTGTCAGAACATGCAATCATAGACACTAATGCTGATACAAACAGCAAACTTTTAATAAAATTAATTTTCATATTTACTACATTTTTGTTTATTGACAAAGGTAGTAAATTATTAAATTGCTAAAATTCCAAAGAGATATAATTTAAGTTAAATTGACTTAAATAATTTGCTTTTAAAATGTTTAAATTTTAACTTTGAAAAACTAAATTGGACAGTACTATGAATAACCTTCTGATAAAATATAGGGATATTGTTGGCGAGAAGTTCCAAACCCTCCTTACATCATGCAGAAACCTTGGATCTCCAAAGGATATCAAGCAGATTAAAGATGCCCTTCGTATAGCCATTCGCAATGTTATGCATCTTCCGGCAGACAAAGCAGCAGAGAAAATCAACGAAGATTTGGATATTGCCATAATGATCAGCCGAGAAATTGGTTTGGGAAGAACTTCCATTATTTGTTCCCTATTGTACGATACATTCAACTCAGACAGGATTACCCTTGAAGATATTAACAAACTATTCGGAGCAAGGGTTGCCAATATTAGTCGAGGACTGAAACAAATAACCAAACTCAAAGAAAAACAGGGAATCATCAACTCCGAGAACTTTCGCAAATTACTGCTGGGATTTGCCGAAGATATTCGTGTGCAGTTGATCTTTTTGGCAGAGAAGCTTTATATGCTTCGTAATTGCGAAACCCTTACAGAAGATGAGAGATTAAAGCTGGCAGACGAGACCAACTTTATCTATATTCCAATTGCACACAGATTAGGATTATACAATCTTAAATCTGAGATGGAGGAGCGTGCGCTACGTATCACCATGCCCGAGACATACGCAGAGATTGAGCGTAAGTTAAAGGATAGCAAAAGTGCCCGCGAAGCCTATATTCAAGAGTTTGCAGCACCTATTCGCGCAGAACTTGACAAACGTGGAGTAAAATATCATATGAAGGCTCGCACAAAAACCATTGCCTCTATTCTTAACAAGATTAGAACCAAACACGTTGAGTTCGAGGATATATGCGATATTTTTGCCATCCGCTTCATCATTGATAGTACCGGCGAGAACGAGAAGCCCGATTGTTGGAAAGTATATTCTGTCGTAACCGATATTTATCATCCAAATCCGGAGCGTCTTCGTGATTGGCTATCTGTACCAAAATCGAACGGTTATGAATCACTACATGCGACTGTACTTGGTCCTCAGAACCGCTGGGTTGAGGTACAAATCCGTACTGAGCGTATGGATGAGATTGCCGAGCGAGGCTTCGCAGCTCACTGGAAATACAAGGGTGGAACCTCGGATATGGTTGTCGAGAATTGGCTGAATGAGTTGCGCGAGATTCTTGAAAGTAAAGATAGTAATGCAATTGATCTGCTCGATGATATGCAGATTGACCTACACGATAAAGAGGTGCATGTATTTACACCAAAGGGGGATTTGGTAACTCTCCATGCAGGCGCTACCCTGCTCGACTTTGCATACTCAATCCACTCTAATCTTGGAGCTAAGTGCGTTGGAGGAGTTGTAAACCAGAGAAACGAGACCTTAAAGTATGTCCTTAAAAATGGTGACCAAATCTCTATTACAACATCGCCCAATCAACAGCCCAAAGCTGACTGGTTGAACTTTACCGTTACTACAAAGGCACGTAACAAAATTCGTCAATTCTTAAATGAGCAGGCGAACAAACTTGCCGAGATTGGTAAGGAGGCGTTAATGCGCAGAATCAAGAACTGGAAGATGGAGTTTAACGACGATGTTCTTCGCAAGCTAATGCTCCACTACAAATACAAATATGCAAAGGAGTTGTACCAGGCCATTGGTGAAGAGCGTTACGATGTTGCCGAGATTAAAGAGATTCTTACAGCAAAAGAGGAGGCTCCGCAACCGGTTGCTCCACAGCCTCAAAACGAGGTTAAATTCACCCCCGAAAACCGAACTTCATACTCAAACGTACTGTTAATCGATAAAAAGGTTGATAGCGTTGAGTATAAATTTGCAAAGTGCTGTAACCCCGTCTTTGGTGATGACATTGTAGGTTTTGTATCAATAGGCGAGGGCATAAAGGTTCACCGTACCAACTGTAAGAACGCTCAGGAGATGATGCGTCGCTATCCATACCGTTTTGTCAAAACACAATGGACAAACAAGGGAGGAAGTTCATATCAGGCAACACTTAAGATTGTCGGTTCCGGTTCAAGCGGAATCATATTGACACAACTTACCGAACTTGTATCAAAAGATAGCCACGTAAGTATGCGTTCTATTTCGGTAAATTCTACAGATGGAGGTTTCGACGGCAGCTTGACTATTATGGTTAGCGACTCTCAACACCTTGATCAATTCATTGCACGTGTCCGCTCACTGAAAGGAATTATAAAGGTTTCGCGCCAAAACGGATAATATTCAACAATAAAAATTTCGCCCCTGCTTTGAAACATTTTTAAGCAGGGGCGAACTATTTATTAATACTACACTTACATTGCCTCGGAATTCAATGGTATTGGATAGGCGGGCGATGTTTCACTCTGAATGCTCCACAATGAGTTGTCGGAGCCAATACTCCATCCGCTGAAACTACCGGAACTGCCCAATTGAGATGAATTCAACTCTGTTCCCTGATCTCCATAATTTCCACTGACATTAGTCTGACCTGACAGGTAGTAGTATAAACCTCCATACGTTACAGATGACTTATCTGTACCTGCAAAGCCACTCCATCCTGAAGCTTTTCCAAGCACAAGAGAGTTATGAATCTCAGCCTCCGGACTAGCTTTTCCTGTCAATTGACCTGTGGTTGCTCCAGGCGCATTACAATCACCGATATTCAAACACTCACGCACAATTGAATAATCTGCAGTTATTCCGACTAAGCCTCCTATATAACCTCCGGTTGCATTAGGAGCAGAGATTGAGCCATGGTTTAAATTTTGCGATACTGTTGATGAGTTATAGGAATATTCAGTAACCGACTGCACAATTCCATTCACACCACCTATAACACCTGAGGCGAAAGCAGCTCCTGTTGCAAAAGTTCCAACGTATGCCATTACACTTGCTCCTCCACTTGGAATGGCTGCCACAATCGTAGCTACTGTTCCAATCACTATACAACAACCACTTACAGCCTGATGAATAAGATCTTTTTTCTCTTGTTTCTTCTCAAGATCATCTACTCTTTCATTTCTTATGGTATTCAGATTTGCAAACAATGTATCGATATTCTTGCTCTGAGAAGGCGCCTCACACATACTTCTCAAACGCTCAACATTGGCATTGTATTGTTGCCATTTCACATTACTTGTTCTAAGCTCCTGAAGTTGGCTGGTTATATCTGCACACAGCATACCTATCTGCTCATTACTATCACTAATCATATCTTCTGCCTTCTGTGAATCGACCAGGTCTATTGCTCCTACTACATTGAAATATAAATCTGCAGGCAGGTAGATCAATCCCGGAGTAGCTTTCAATACAAAAGTCAATATCTTACTGTTTACAAACTTATCCACTACAAAGCCACATGGTAATGATGCAAGTGCAGTTACAACTTCAAGACTACCAATAATTACTCCTGCAATTCGAGATGCATCCCACTCACTTGGAACACCTAACTTTGCTACAACACCACCTGCATTAGGTTCTGAACCTCTAACCATTATGTCTCCACCATTTTCACAGTAATTAATAATGATATTATCACCCACCAATGCAGCAATTCCTGCTGCATAATTCTCAGCTTCAATAGATCCGTAATTCTGATTAAGAGCCAACGAACCATAAGTACTCTGCCCCACAACACCGGCAACATATTCATTACCCAAAACCGAAGCACTATTTACGCAGTTACAAAGAGCAGATATCGGAGCATATCCAACAACACCGGCTACACTCTCCTGACCATCAACGTCACCTCTGTTACACAAGGCATAACCGGTTATCTGAGCCTCTCCACAAAGACCTGCAACACTACTATTTCCGCTAATTTTTCCACTATTTAAGCAATAGCGCAAATTTGTAGTATTGTAATAGGTCTCATTACCATCTCCCAAACGGGTACTACCAATAATTCCACCTACTCCATCATATCCCTTTACATTTCCCGAATTTACACATGCAGTTATCAGTGACAAACCGGCACCTCCAATAATTCCCCCAGCAGAAATTCCCGGATTAACACCATCAGGACCGGTATATTTAATTGCACCTGTAATAGAGTTGCTATTAATACAAGCAGAGATAAAAACGGTATCGGCACTTCCAACAATTCCTCCTACTGCTGCATAGGCTGCACTTACAGCAGCAGCATTCTTACAATTGGAAATTTGAATTGTTGAACGAAGATTACCTCCACCAGCAATACCACCTACACAATTGGCTCCATTAACAACCGTTTCACTATCAACACTACACCCATTGGCCAAGAATATTGCATATGCATCAACCGCACCAACTATACCACCAATCGATGCACTCCATGTATCAACATCTCCGTTTACCTCTCTTGCACCGGAGATAACAGAGTTCATCACCTTGCAATGGTTTATGGTCGAGGGCTCGCGCTTTCCTGCCGATGTTACAACAGCTCCTGCAATGCCTCCTGTGGCATACAATCCATAAATCTCTGCCCCTTCAAGAACAACACTATCAATCTCGGCAGTATGGATAAATCCGAACAATCCCACTCCACTTGAGACATTTCTGTATGAATAGAGCCCTTCAATAGAGTGTCCTTTACCATTATAGTGACCACGGAATGGCAATACATTTGTAAAACCAATCGGATACCATCCATAACCATCAGGGAAATCCCAACAGACCTCCCAAACATCAATATCTGCATATTGAGCAAAATAGGTACTATTATTTACACTCTTATTGGTTAATGTACCATTTACCAAACTTGCCAAACGCTCAAGATGCTTAGCCGAAGTAATCACAAACGGAGACTCTTTTGTACCCTCGCCTGAGAAGCCCATTGATGCGTTATAGTTATCCAACATAACAACCTGACCATTAGCCACCTTTATTCTACCTCCAAGTCCAAACTCTCTTGTCTGAAGAGGGCCGTTGTTTTGTCTGGGAAGATCATATTCAAAATAGAGCAAGCGATAAACACCATCCTTCAATCCTGTCGTCAACTCGACCTCCGATATATTACCCACACGTTTATGGGTACAATAACGCATAATAGTTTGTCCATCCTCTGTCATAAGAAAACAGCGAACATCGCTCTGTGAGAAATTTGCAGTCTCGTCGCCCAACAAAAAATGTTTAACGCTACCTACATATTCATCATCCACTGTTGGCAGAGGCTCCTTATTATTCACCTCATCGTTACATGCAAGAAATAGCACTCCTGCAATCAGTAACATTAAATATCTAAAATACCGTCTCATGCTAATTCCTAATTCCTAATTCCTAATTGCTAATTCCTAATTGCTATTCCCACTTAACGTTCTGGAACGGGCAAACCTGCAAAACCGGATGCTGACCACCCAACACACTTGAATAAACAGAATAACCCATAGTCCAGTGCTCTTCCCAATTCAATTCATCAAATTTTGTCCTATTTGATATATCAGCCTTGGTAAATTTCTTATCTCCATCTACTTTCCAGGTCATACCGGTACCATCCAAATAGTATATATCATCAACATCGATCATTGAATCTCCATTTTTAGTTCCCACAGCCACATTACCATAGTGCACTTTACCAAAGTTAATACAATCCTCGGTTGCTACATAGGTATCTGCACACCCCAATAGGCCTCCGGTATCACTATCATGATCTGTTAATATCTCTCCGCAATTATAACAAGCCTGAAGGTGTGAATGAGTATAACTTCCCGAATTTCCCTCCTCCTGCCAGCCACAAATTCCTCCTATATAAGCATTGCCGTATGTAGAGGCTATATTACCAAAGTTTGCACAATATCTGACATGAACATTATTACTTTGATACCAAACAACAGAAGACGAGGGATCACGACCAATCCAACCTGCAATACCGGCCACCTGCTCGGCAGAACCATGAATATAGCCATGATTTGCACAGTTGATAACCTCAACATGGCGTTGCTTACATCTACCAAGAATTCCTCCGGCTCCGTTATGATAGCCTCCCGATGAATAAACCTCACCATAGTTACCACACTTATGAATCTTGGTCCATGAGCTACAATCCTGCTGTCCATCCATAAAACCGGCTATACCGCCTACATCGCCGGTTCCGGTTATCTTACCAACGTTTACACAATAATATATGTATGGTGGGTGTTCAAAATAGTCAACCTTACCAGCAATTCCACCAACATTGTCTGTTCCGCTTACCTCACCATAATTGATACAATCCTGGAAGCGACCGTTATTTCTGCAATATCCCGATATTCCTCCTGTATTATTTGCCTTACCTGTAACAATTCCATCAAAGGTGCAATCCAATATCTTAACATCCCAATGGAAATGAGTGTAACCAAACAGGCCTCCGGTATATTGATCAGTACCTGTTACTGTTGCTTTAACACACAATCCATCAATTGCACACTCTGAAAGGTAACCGATAGCACCTCCGGTATAACTATTTCCTTTGACAGTACAGAATACATTCGGGGTAAATGATTCAAATTTTGGAATCGAACCATGGAAATCAAAATTGTTTTGACCATCAATAGTTACCTTAACCGCATGACCAATAAATCCTCCGGTATTTGCTCCTGTATTAGATACAACCATCATTGAATCCTGTATCATAATAGCTTTATTGGTAAGCTTAATGGTACCCTCAGTGCATCTGCCTATCATTCCTCCGATACACTCTCCGTTTCCAACTACATTGGTTATTAATTTTGTTTGATCTCCAATTTCAAATCTGTGTTCATTTGGTTGAAGATAGCCTATAAGACCACCAACATGAACCTTTCCTTTAATCTCAACATTTGAATACTTTTGTGGAGAAATGACATTAAGGCCTTCAAATTTCAGTTTATCATTACCATTTAACCTAACTTCACCTATAAATCCTCCGACATTGGTATTACCTTCAACCTTTCCTCCAACAAAACAATTCCGAATTGTCAATGTATTACTTAGATATGTATATCCAACCAAGCCTCCAACTTCATGAACGCCCGATCTATCCTGTGGACCTCCGACAGGAACTCTGATATCTACTCCTTCAATTGTTGAAGCGGCAGACAAAGCCTCAATACTGCCAATCACACCACCTGCTTTTCCCTGACCACCAATTTGAATAAGGTGCAAATCCGGCATCTGCGCAGTTCCTGCATGATTTAATGCTGATTTGGAAATATTAAAAGATGAATTCTTTACTACTCCGACAAAACCACCAATATAACCATCTGCATAGATATTAATCTCATAATTGGGGGTATATACCTTCTGGATTGAGAGTTGACTATTCTCCAACCAACCTATCAAACCTCCAACATGTTTATAAGCATTAATGATTGTAATATTCAGGTTTACTCCCTCAATTGATAAATTTGCATCCTTAACATAGCCAATCAAACCGCCTAAATTGGTTCCTGTTTTATCATAACCATTGGTGCCTAATGTACCCATTATCCCGACATTGTTAATCTTTACAGTTCCATAAGCGCTACCGGCAAGTATTCCTCCACGCTCCTTAACTCCCGCATAAGCGTTAGTCGATTCCAATATCAAATTCTTAATCTCCGCTCCATTCTTAAGAGTACGGAACAGTCCGACATCCACATTATCAGATGAACCCGATCCCGAAAAGCTCAAATTAAGGATTTTATGGTTACCACCATCATAGACTCCCGCAAAATGCTCTCTATGCTCCAATCCATAACTCAATGAATTCTTCATATCGTTCCAGTCTATATCTGCAGTCTGCTTGAAAGTTTTACCCTTAGCATCGTTTCCATCTTGACTCAACGCCTGCAAAAACTTCTTAAAGTCAGAAGCACTTTTGATCATATATGCTCCTGTGTTAGAGTCATACAAAGAAGAGTATGGATCACTCGATGCAGATATCATACACAGATGATTATCTTTAAAGTGAACAACAAAACTCTCGCGAGCAGACCACTCTCCTTGTTTTAGCTGCATAACATATTTGCCATCAGGGATATTCACCTCGATTGGCATATCTATCCTTACTTCACAACTATCAGCTGCAATATTTGTAATTGTAGCCACGAATTCATGGACTCCCAATTTATTTTGCACACCTATTAAAGTAATTGTTGTATTATCTGAAGGTTCTAAAATATCCTCCCAGATATATGGAATAATGAAAGAGGAGAATTTCATATTACCGTTTTCAATCACTTGAGAGCTATATCGGCTCCCATTCAATTCATCATCAGCACATGACACTGAAACCATTGCCAGCATCATTACCATCCCTAAAAGTGAAAATAGAGTCTTCATAATCTAAATATAAATTTTTACAAAAATAGAAAAGAGGATATAAACGTAAAAGAGCCATTAAAAAAAAAATTAACATTTAATGTTTTTTAAGTTTTTACTTCTTCCCCCCAAATAAATAGGGCCGAGACTTATGCCTCGACCCCATTACAATTTGGACCTAATATAAATATTAGAACAACTTCTTAATCTCGTTGTAGATATTCTCGCCGGTGAATCCGAACTTCTCATCCAAAACCTTTGCAGGAGCTGAATAACCGAAGTGATCCAATCCATATACAGTACCATTAGCGCCAACCAATCCGGCCAATGTTACAGGAAGACCTGCAGTCAAACCGAACTTAGGCAATGCAGCAGGGATAACCTCCTCCTGGTACTCCTTAGCCTGATTGCGGAACAATCCCTCAGATGGAACAGAAACAATCTGAGCAGCAATTCCGTCACGCTCCTTAAGAAGCTCAGCAGCCTCAACCAAAGTAGCAACCTCAGAACCTGAAGCCAACAATACAACCTTTGGCTCAGCACCTGTCTTGGTTACAATGTAACCACCCTTCTCAGCCTGCAAAGCCTCATCATAACGATCAGCAGCAGCTGGAAGATCCTTAATGTTCTGACGAGAAAGAATCAAAGCTGTAGGAGTCTTGGTATTCTCGATAGCCATCTTCCAACATACGCTTGTCTCAGCAGCATCAGCAGGACGCAATACCAATACGCTATTCTCTCCGTGGTGATTCTTCAACTGCTCCATCAAACGCAACTGTGCCTCATGCTCAACAGGCTCGTGAGTAGGTCCATCCTCTCCTACACGGAATGAATCGTGAGACCAGATATAGATAACAGGCAACTCCATCAAAGCAGACAAACGCAAAGCTGGCTTCATATAGTCTGAACAGAACATGAATGTAGCACAAGCTGTACGAGCACCTCCGTGAAGAGCGATACCATTACAGATACAAGCCATTGTCAACTCAGCAACACCAGCCTGGAAGAACTTACCACTGAAATCTCCCTTAACAAGGTCGCGAGCACCACCCTTAATATATCCATCTGTCTTATCAGAGTTTGACAAGTCAGCTGAAGATACGATGAAGTTATCGTAAGCCTTAGCCAACTCAACCAATACATCTGCAGAAGCCTGACGTGTAGCAACACCTGGTTTGTGAGCAATAGCCTTGAAATCAACAGCAGCCATATCACCAGCCAAATAAGCCTTCAACTGAGCAGCCAACTCTGGGTTAGCCTCCTGCCATGCAGCATACTCAGCCTTCTTAGCTGCAACATATTTACGTTTTGCATCCAAGCAATTAGCATAGTACTCCTTAACCTCATCGAAGATTACGAATGGGTTCTCAGGATCACCACCCAAGCCCTTAATTGTCTCGTTGATACATGCACCTGCAGCAGACAATGGCTGTCCATGGGTAGAAACAGTATTAGAGAAATCCTCGCAAGCAGCTGTCAAAGCGCCCTTAGCCATCAAAGTATTACCAATAATCAAGGTTGGTTTCTCTGTAGCAGCCTGAGCCTTCTTAATAGCAGCAATCAACTCCTCAGCGTTGTTTCCGTTAACTGTGATAACATCCCAACCCCAAGCCTCGTACTTCTTAGCTGTATCCTCTTTCATAACATGGTCAACCTTTGTTGACAACTGAATGTTATTAGAGTCATAGAACATAATCAAGTTAGACAAACCAAGAGTTCCTGCAATACGACCTGCAGCCTGGCTGATCTCCTCCTCTACAGCACCATCAGAGATGTATGAATATGTCTTGTGAGCCATCCACTCTCCGAAACGAGCAACCAAGAAACGCTCAGCAATAGCAGCTCCAACTGCCATAGCACAGCCTTGTCCAAGAGGACCTGAAGTATTCTCAACTCCGCGAGCCTGATCAATCTCAGGGTGTCCTGGACATACACTACCCCACTGACGAAGAGTCTGCAACTCCTCCATAGTATAAGCACCAATCATACTCAAAACAGAGTACAACATAGGAGCCATGTGTCCTGGATCCAAAATGAAACGGTCACGGAATGGCCACTGCAAATCATCTGGATCAAAGTTCAAGAACTGAGAGTACAATACGTTAACAAAGTCAGCTCCACCCATAGCACCACCTGGGTGTCCAGACTTTGATTTCTCAACCATAGAGGCTGCAAGAATTCGGATATTATCCGAAGCTCTGTCAATAATGTTCATAATCTTTAAAATATTAATTTGTTAAATTTCTTTTAAATCCAATCTGCACAAAGGTAATAAAAAAAAGATTACCTTTGCGCTAAAATCACAATAAATCATTTAACAAATTATAACAAAATGAAGAAGATTCTTTACATCATGGTTGCCGGTGCCCTAATTTTGACCGGTTGTAAGTCACAGAAGAACTACACATCATGGGAAAATGTCTATGATTCTCCCACAGCATCAACAACATCTGCTCCTGTAACAGTTGCACCTGTAACAACACAACAGAACGTACAGATGGTTGCAACAACACAGCAATCAACTGCACCTGCAAGAAGCGAGAGTGTTACTGTAACTCATGGTACTGCAGAGAAATATTGCATTGTAGTTGGAAGCTTTGGAAATATTGACAACGCAACTCGCCTTATGGAGAACCTGAAAAACGATGGTTATGCAGGCTCTTCAATCATGAAAAATGCAAACAATATGAATCGCGTCAGCTGTGCATCATTCGCAACCGAGAGTGAGGCTCGCCAAAAATTGGCAGAGGTTCGCGCACAATATTCAGATGCTTGGTTGTTGATTCGCCAATAAGTTGTTGACTCACCAATAATAAAATAACAAATTCAAGGAGGAGTATGCTAAAATCGAAATCGTTCTGGATTGTAGTTGCATTTGCAATATTTACAACAATCCCCTTTTTGGGATTGACAGAGTTCAATACAAAAGGAGAACCACGTGAATCAATTGTAGCAGTATCAATGTTACAAAACGGCGATTGGATTCTACCGACCAACAACGGTGGAGAGTTTGCATATAAACCTCCCTTCTTTCACTGGTGTATTGCAGCCACCTCTCTTATTTCGGGCGAGGTTACTCTATTTACATCTAGATTCCCATCGGCAATTGCTGCAATAGCAATGCTCATAGCATGTTATATTTTCTTTGCAAAACGCAAAGATGAGACAACCTCCCTACTCGCATCACTTATTTGCTTTACCTTTTTCGAGGTTCATAGAGCAATATTTGCCTGCCGCGTAGATATGGTACTTACCGGCCTGATAGTCCTTGCCCTACTTCAACTATACAAGTGGAACGAAAAGGGTATGCGTGGTGTTCCTATCATTGCAACATTGCTAATGGGATGCGCAACATTGACCAAAGGTCCGGTTGGAATCATTCTACCATGCTTGACAATGGGAGTTTTCTCTTTAATGCGTGGCGAGAACTTTTGGAAATGCGTATGGAAATATGGATTAGCTGCCATCATATCAGCAATTCTACCGGCACTTTGGTATGTAGCAGCATACCAAAGAGGTGGAGAGTCATTCTTAGACTTGGTAATGGAGGAGAATTTTGGACGATTCATGGGAAAAATGAGCTATGAATCGCACGAAAATCCACCTCACTATTACCTTGTTTCACTTATTGCAGGATGTCTACCATGGACTCTAATGCTACTTGTATCTCTATTCTTCCTGAAGTACAAAAAGCCTACAAAGACACTCAAAGAGTATTGGACAAAAATTAAGGGAATGAACCCATACAACCTGTTTGCCCTACTTGTTATTGTGATAATTGTGGCATTCTATTGCATACCTAAGAGCAAACGTAGTGTATACATCCTTCCTATCTACCCATTCTTGGCATATTACATTGCCATATACGCACAGTGGTTACTTAAAAATTTCCCAAAAGCGATAAAGATATTCGGCTGGATAGTAAGTTCACTTGGATTCCTGCTTCTCCTTGCATTTACAGCAACAAAATATGGATGGATTCCAGATTCTGTTTGCGGAACCGGAAAACATGCAATTGATAATCTTCGTATGTTGCGCGCATTGGAGTCAATTCCAATCTCAATAATAACCATACTGTTTATAACATTACCAGCCTATGCAATATGGCAGTTCGTTCGCTACAACTCAGAGGAGAAACTTAGTAATAAGGTACTCTACTCTATTTGCGCAGTAGCAATATCTATATTCCTATCACTCGATGCAATATACCAACCGGCTATATTGACCAGTAAGAGTGATAAAGTAATTGCGGACGAGGTCTCAAAAATTGCCAACGGAGAGCCGATAACATCGTACGTGGCAACATACATGTTGCACTTCTTCGGTATAAACTGGTATTTGGATGACAATGTTGGAGTATTCGATCCTGACAAATATCCAAATAAAGATACCAAAGGCTATATGCTTGTAGGCGAAAAAGACTACACTAAACTACAAGAGTTATACGGAGACCGTTACACCTTCGAAGAGGTATATCGCTCAAACAAACGCAGTTGCGACGTAAAACAAATTGTCCTGCTTTTAAAATATTCCATCAATTAGGAGTTAGAAGTTAGGAGTTAGGAGTTAGGAATCTTATTAATATACAAAAATATGAAATCTATATTATTGTGGCTTTTTACTATATGTTTGACTATATGTGGAGTTGGATGTGAATCACTATTTAATAATATAGATGAAGATGAACAAAATATTCCTACTATATATGAATTAGACTCTACATTACTGAAAGGGTGGGATTTTGGATATACTTATAATGACGAATATTTTGTTGGTCATTTTAATGAAGATAACTCAATTACTACCATGGTAAATAAAATCCATGGAAAACTTGAAGATGCATTTATTGTCCACATAGATGAAAATCATATCCCTATTGCTGTGGGTATCAATAATTGTATGTATAATGTAAAATATTCTGATGACGAAATAATTACATATAGATTTGAAGCAGAAGATTACACAAAAGAAAGTACTGCATATCTATCAGATTCATTTATTTTCAACAACCATAAAATAAGCCGTTCAGGTATAGGAGTTGGTATTGATCTTGCAAAAATAACATTTGAGACTTTTGATGCCATTCATACTAGCAACTCTATTTTTACATCCTTAAATAATTGGGATTTCTATTCTGCCCTAAAAGATGCTTCAACCACATCTATCATTGCAGGAATAACGATTATAAATCCGGTAGTAGGCTCTACTATTAGTGTAGGTATGTTGGCATACGACGTAGTTGTAGGTCATTACACAAAAGAATTTCACGAGAGTCAGAGAGAAGCTCTATATCAACAATGTGAAATTGAGATTAATGACATCAGAAACGAAAATGGAGAATGTACTATTTATGCCACAGTATATAATGCAAACACAATATTAGACTATCTAGTTAACTTCTATGAACAAACACTAAATGAGAACACAAAAAACAATGTCTATTGTGGAATTGTTGCAAGAACACAGAATGGGTATGTCACAACACACATGAATGACTACCAATCTCAAATAATTCTCATTAATGAAGATAACAAGTGGAGTGACAAAGTACATTTGGCATTTATAATTCCGGAAATAGACTTAGGTAAAAATCATGATATTATATATTTCAGGCCCTATTTAAAATCAACTAGAATTCATGATTCATCCGGAGATGTTAATGAAGGTTACATTAGATATGGAAATACCGTTCCATATCAATGCTTTACAGGAGAAATTAAAGAGTTCAAACAACTGGCAGCTGAATGTATAACCAATAACAAAAATAAGGAGATACACTTCTACACAACAGTCCATGCATCTATAGAATCACTTGAAGAGATTGATGAATGGGGAATTTATGTATATAATATTAATAATGATGGTACATATGACCACTATCCATCAGAGTTTAAATGTGCAAAATTAGAAGACTATATAAACATTGATTTCTTTATCTCTAAGGAGATGTTAGACAATATGGACCCTGACACATATTTTGCAAGCAAAAACATTACGATTGGAATCTACAAAAAGATTAAAAACCCTTTAAACTTATATGAATACCTAAATTATATACACGGAGAAAAAGAGACATATGAATTGGTTTATCATGAAGAGCCTTCATTTAGATTTAGTAATGCCTATATTGGCAATATTGTAATTCTAAATGAAAGCAAAGGAGAATATGTTTATGAATCTGATTTTAATTTCGAATTTAATATTAAAGGTGCATTTTGGTTTGATAGAATATACTTAGACATATCGCCCGATATGCAAATGCGACTTGGCAACATCATAGAATACCACCCTTGCGATGGATTTTATACAGACTCTTTCCGTACAAAATACGAAAGTGATATATTAAATCAATTCTACGTAAGTATTGCAGGAGACTACTCTACCGAAGGTAAATACTTAAGTAATAGTTGTATTAAATTCTCCGGCACCCCAATAGATCAAGCACAAATCATAAATTTTGACTCGGAACTTGAAGTTGAATAAGATGACTGGTCCTAATTCCTAATTGGTTTACACCTCCTCTTGGATCAGGTAGCGGGGACGGCGTTTTACCTCTTTATATATTTTACCAATGTACTCGCCAATTACTCCAACAGCAAGTAAAATTGCTCCACCTACAAACCAAATTGAGATAATCAACGAGGTCCAACCGGGAACAGTATGTCCTATAATAAATTGATATAGACAATATAACACTACCGCAAAAGCAACCAACAAGAAGAGCATACCGCCTATAACAATAATATGCAAGGGACCGTTTGAGAATGAGGTTATACCATCCCATGCAAAACGCAACATCTTCTTTAACGGATATTTCGACTCTCCGGCAAAGCGCTCTTTACGGTCATAATAGACACAATCCTGGTTATACCCCAATGTACGAACCATTCCACGCAAGAAAAGATTGCGCTCCGGCATTGAGACAAATGATTGTAATGCTCTTTTACTGATCAAACGAAAATCTGCATGGTTATATACAACATCTGCACCCATGCCCTTGATAAATTTATAGAATGATTGGGCAGTGAAACGTTTGAAGAAGGTATCGGTTTCGCGCTCTTTTCTCACTCCATACACCACATCGGCACCACTATTGTAACAATCCACCATTTCAATTATGGCATGAATATCATCTTGAAGATCTGCATCTATACTGACAATCATATCACACTTATTTGCAGCCCACTCCATTCCTGCCCACAAGGCATTTTGGTGACCTACATTGTGTGCCAATTTCAAACCTCGAACTCTACCCGGCATTTTCAATCCATAATCACTAATCAAATTCCAGGTTTTATCCTTTGAGCCATCGTCCACAAGAAGCATTGCTCCGGAAGCAATTTTACCACTCTGCTCCAACTCTTCAAGGATTGCAGCAAGCTGTTTTACACACTCCGGCAAAACCTCCTCTTCATTGTAGCATGGAACCACTATCATCAGTTTTGAATTAATCTTCTCCATAGATATCTGTTTTATAGTGTTTATCTATCTCTCTTTTTGAACACAAATCGAACAAGTAGAAAATTCACCGGTATTGCAATAGCAAATACCGGAATTGGAGCCCATTTCTCAGGAATTCCCATAACCAGAAACAGGTTCAACAACCCCATATGCAGTAAGAAATTAACCAAATGAGCTCCCCCCATTCCAACTGCTTTTTTAAACGAGGGCGCAACTCTAAAGGTAAAGTAGGCTGTCAGATAGAAGTTTGCAATGAAACTCAAAATATATCCTGCGGCATAAGCAATATTTACATTTATGTACTGCATTAAAACCCAATACAATCCATAATGCAAAAGTGTTGCAAAACCGCCAACCAGACAAAACCTGAAAGCCTCTTTCAACTTACTGTTCATACACCTGTTCTCTTTTAGCCTTCATATAATCTTCTGTGGCCTGAATCATGCTTAATCCGAATTTTTTCAATTCGGTAAAAGAGGAATCAGACTGAGTTACAGGAATCATACCCTGCTCTGTTATATGGTAATATAGCTCTTTTTCGCTTTGTGGCATATAGATGTAAAGATGACTTGAATCTCTTGCTCCTATAGCGTTATCTGAAGTATAGAATATCTTCTCTCGCTCCACCTGCATCAAATCTATACCAAAGTCGCTATTCTTACTCTCTACGCCCAAAATATCAAGAATTGTCGGTGTAACATCCATCTGACCGGCAAAGCTATAGTTTTCATAAGGTTCAACTCCATGATAGTATACCATAAATGGCACATGATTATATGACTCCGGCATTTCACTCATAGAGTTTCCTACCACCTTTCCATGGTCACCCATAAATATGAATATGGTATTCTTAAACCAAGGCTCCTTTTTTGCCTTATTAAAGAAATCGGCAATACAGAAATCGGCATACTCTACAATAGCATACTCCATATCACTACTCTTTGCCTTAAACCAATCAGGCAATATGTATGGAGGATGGTTACTGATTGTCAAGATGGTTGCAAAAAATGGCGAACCACTCTCTGCATATCCATTCAAAACCGGTAAAGCATACTCAAACAGATAGTCATCGGCAACACCAAAACTATTCACCACCTTTGATGCAGGATAGTTCTCTTCCGCATATATCTCCTCATAACCATTGGTTCTAAAGAAACCATTCATATTGTCATATTGCGACTCATGAGTCATAAAGAAGGCTGTTTTATATCCATCTGCCAACAAACGTTGTGGTAAACCATATTCGTAAGTAGGAATTACAGAGCCCTTCATCAAATTCCTACGCATTAACGCCGGGTACGAATATAGTGATGAAAACAATCCATGGTTCGTATGAACTCCGGCAGAGTAGAAATTAGGGAAAGAGATTGATTCATCATAGATACTATCCAAGAATGGAGTTACCCCCTTATCACTGCCAAAACGCTCCATGAATTTTGCCGACATTGACTCCATTATGATAAACACAACATTTTTAGGAGCAACAGAATCAACGCTATCAGGAATAAAGTTCTTATCAGCCATATATGACTCATAAAACTCTTGAGCCTCATTACTATCAATTAGACTGATATAGTTATTCTCTGAACGAGACATATCTATCGAACTATAAAGCAGATAGTGAACAGGAGACAAACCCAACTGATTCAAAAACGGATTGCGACAGAAGTATGCCTGACTAACCTTTATAGGATTATATCCAAATCGACCACGCATACCTATGTAACATCCATAAAATGCTACACACGATAGTGCAACTACTATCACAAACTCAGGAAGTGAACGGTTGTTATCAGAACGCTTCAATGATGAGCAACAACTCTTCTGCATCCCGAATACGAACATGGTAAATACTATTGCAATGAGCAACCATGAAAGAATATACCATACATACGAGGCCTCGCCCACTATCATGGATGTTGTAGTTGAAGCGTATTCAAACCACTCAAAAATAGAGCTGTTTATTGGAGTAAAAAAGTATTTGAAGTATGGGATATTCACTACTGAGATTAAAAACGCCAGCGAATATAACAATGAGAACCATACTGAAGATATTCGCATAAAGGGGCGAATTGACAAATTGCATATTACCGCTATTGAGAGCAACAACAAGGGAAGCGTTAAGATGTAACATGCAATTACGTTATCAAACCACACTCCACGAAGAAATGCAGAGCTGACCATCGTCCAACCGGTATCAAGAGCCGATTCGCCACCCAACATTTGGTGTGCCGATAGAAAAAGTACCAATCTGATTAGCGAGAAAATCAACAAACCAGTCAGATGAACCGATAACAGATACTTTATTACCTTTATAAACTTATTCACTTGAATTTCGATTTTATTTAATGTTTAAAACCATTTCGTATAAAACGCTTAAACGATTTTTGACGCTCACGATGTCGCAATGTAGCGTAAACCTCAGCATAGAATGGCTCAAACTCCCATTTTCTTATTGCGCAATACTCACGAACTATAAACTCCAACTGCTCACGATTATGAGTAACTCTTGCCAAATTTACAGCACACTGCTTTCTATTTGGAGTATAAAACTTTGTTCTGTTGATATCTATAAGGGTAAAATGAAACTCTCCCTTCTCATCACGCTCATATAGGAAATTACTCAAATTCAAATCGCCATGAACAACTCCCATTCTATGAAGTTTGCATATCTCAGCAGCAATAGCTCTTGCTGCATCGTTATCAAACTCATCCTCGCCATCGCTATCACGAGGTAAAAGCTCCAGAATTCCCGGCTTAGCACAATTCTCAGCTATAAAATAGCCAATTGTAAAAAATCCGGCCTCTTTCTGCTCTACATAGGCAACCTGTCGAGGTGTGTCAATACCTAATCTACGATACTCCTCGGCAAATTCAAAAGCACGTCTTGCCTTACTCTTTTTAAACAGAGTATATACTACTCGTTGAACCAGATTGGCACGCTTATACTTTTTTACTACAAACGATTTGCCATCAATCTCAAAACGTTTAATAACATTACGTCCGTTCCACAATACCTCGCCCTCTTTTTCATAAAAGTTCTGGATGATATCATGGAACCATCCGGAGAACTCAACATAGTCAGGCGCAACAATAATCTTCATTTGCTCTACTATCTGTTAATAATTGACTCAACCCTCTGCACCACTACGCTTGGGTCTATATTTAAACACTCAAACTCACTGCTTTGAGTGCATGGTTTATTACCGTAAATTGAACAAGGTCTGCACGGCATATCTAACTGAACAGCATTATCGGTACTCTGCCCCCATCCCATAAATCCTGCATAAGGGTGAGTTGCCCCCCACACAGATACAACAGGGACATTTACGAGCGAGGCCAGATGCATATTCGCAGAATCCATACTCACCATCACATCCAGATTGCTCATCAACTCCAACTCCTGCTTCAAACGCAACTTACCTGCAACACAATGTACATTAGGCGCACTCCACTCACTTAATACAGAGGTCTCGGCCTGACCGGCACCAAAACAGAAAACTCTATACCCTTGCTTCATGGCCAGTTGCTCTACACACTTTTGCATACGGTTAACGGGATAAGCTTTACCCTTATGAGCAGCAAAAGGAGCTATACCAATCCAATGTTCGCCCTCTTGTTTTGGTTGCTCCAAACCAAGAGGTTCACATAAATGGTTAATTGATACCTTAGTTCCGTTGAATATTGATATGAAGTTATTTGACAAGTTCAATCCCAACTTTTCAAACACCTCTCTATATCGCTCAACAGTTGGTTTTAACTGTTTAAAAATTTCATGTTTTACAAGAGCTTTCTTCTCTGCTCGTCCCTTATCAATATGGGCCACCTTAACTCCTGAAAGTGCAAAACGCATTCTTAGATACTTGGTTCTCAACACATCATGAAGATCAGCTACAGCGGTAAAACCACAAGACTTCAACTCTTTGTAAAGTAAATTTAATCCTGAGAACCCCTTATGCCTACCCTTTGCATCAAATGAAATAAACTCCACATTATCAGGAAGTTTCTCAAACATAGGACGCAAAAAATCACGGCTTAGCACCGTGATTTTCATTTTCGGGTTACTGCTCGCTAACTCTGCTACAACCGGTACAGTCATAGCTACATCACCCATAGCGGATAATCGAACAACCAGTAAACGCTCTACCATAGAAATATTTTCTGTAAAACTACTTCTTTCCGTAAAGTACAGGATTTGTATCAGGATCGTTATACATCTTCATCTGCTTATAGACCTTCATGTATCTACGACCACTCTCAATATCACTGATCAACTGCTCTATAGCAGAAGACAAATCCTGACGCTGCTCCAACAACACATTCAACTTCTTTGTGCATTGAGCAATATGCTCCTCTGTTGCATCGGTACGATCAACCTGCTCCTGCATGTGGTATATCTTAAGAGCAAGAATTGATAGACGATCAACTGCCCAAGCAGGACTCTCTGTATTGATTACCGCTTCTGGAAGCACCTTCACATCTTTGTACTTATCCAAGAAGTAGCTATCAATCAACTCAACCAAATCGGTTCTATCCTGATTTGATTTATCAATACGACGCTTCAACACCAAAGCCGCTGCAGGATCGATATTTGGATCGCGGATAATATCCTCGAAGTGCCACTGAACTGTATCGATCCAGTTCTTTAGGTACAAATAGTACTCGATTGTCTTAAACTCGAATGGGTTATTAATCGGAGTATCTACATTATCAGTTTTATGATAATCATCAATAACACGCACAAAAATTGTGTTACATAACTCAGTAAAATTCATAATACAAGTTTTAAAATTTACAGTTGTAAAGGTAATTAAAATGTATGTTACTAACAAACAAATTAAACTAATTGTAACAAAAGTTGTCTAAAGAGACAAAAATTGCAAATTCTCACAAATGACAGATATAAAATTCATATACAAAGGAGCATTATTGACACTTGCAATGTTTCTCACATTCAGTGCAAAGGGCGAAATCGATTCATTGCAGAATCAGGTTGTCAATGAGGTTGTTGTTACCGGAGCTCGAAACGAAACAGACATCCGTCACCTTCCTATGACCATCTCTGTTGTTGATAGAAAAGCAATTGAATCAAGCAACGAAACATCAATATTACCAATACTGAACAACTACATCCCCGGACTATTCAGCACATCACGCGGAGTTCTTGGCTATGGAGTATCAACAGGTGCATCAGGACAAATATCTTTACGAGGCGTTGGCGGACCGGCTCAGGCCTCGCTCCCAACAACAGGAGTATTGGTCCTAATCGATGGGCACCCACAATATATGGGATTGATGGGACACCCCATAGCAGATGCATATCAGAGTCTAAATGCAGAGCGTATAGAGGTACTTCGCGGTCCTGCATCGGTCCTATACGGATCAAATGCCATGGGAGGAGTAGTGAATATTGTCACTCGCAAGAGTAAAGAGGATGGAGTATTTACCCACTTTAATCTTAGCGGCGGTTCATACGGAACTTTTATAGGCGAGGCCTCAAATGTTGTAAAGAGAGGAGCTTTCAGCTCTACCATTACAGCTCAATATAGTCGCACAGATGGCCACAGACCAAACATGCCATTTGAGCAATATGGCGGCTACGCTAAGTTGGGATATGATATCAATGAAGAGTGGAACGTATGGGGAGATCTTAACGTAACGCACTTCAATGCAACAAACCCGGGATCAATAACAGCTCCATATATAGACAACAATCAACGTATAACACGTGGAGTTGCAAATTTCGCAATCCAGAACCGATATAGATACACCTCAGGTACTATAAGCGCATTTTATAATTGGGGAAAACATTGGATAAACGACGGTTATCAACCCGGCAAAGCCCCATTGGACTACCGTTTTAATTCAGATGACAGGATGGCAGGAGTCTCTATATATCAGAGCGCAACTCTTTTCAAAGGCAACAGAGTAACTGCAGGATTTGACTATTTTCACTTTGGCGGAAAGGCATATAACAAATTTAAATCCGGGGACAAAAAAGTTACGGCTGACAAAAAACTGAATCAATATGCAGGATATATAGATTTTCGCCAAAATATAGGTGCAATTGTATCATTAAATGCCGGCATCAGAATTGATCACCACTCTCATACGGGAACCGAATATATACCTCAAGCCGGAGTTGCATTACACTTGCCACAACAAAGCGAAGTTAAAGCAATGGTCAGCAAGGGTTTTCGTAATCCTACAATCCGAGAAATGTTTATGTTCCCTCCACAAAACCCCAACCTTAAACCGGAAGAGATGTGGAGTTATGAACTATCATTTAACCAACGGATAGCAGAAAATAAGATATACTATGGAGTTAACCTGTTCTACATCGACGGTAAAAACCTTATCATGAGGATGCCCAATCCAAATGGTAGCGGAATGTTAAACCAGAATTCAGGAAAGATTGAGAACTACGGAGCAGAATTAACCTTTAACTACACTATAAACAGTAACTGGAACTTTATATCAAACTATAGTTGGTTACACATGGAGAATCCGGTGTTGTCATCGCCTGAACATAAACTATTTGCAGGGTTAAATTTCAACAAAGGAAAATGGAGTGCATCAACAGGATTACAATACATTAAAGGGTTATACATTGATCTTGACAAAGGGGACAAAGAGGAGTACTGGCTATGGGATATACAAGGAGAATATAGTGCAACAAAAACACTCTCTCTATACGTAAAAGGAGAGAATATTTTAGCTCAAGAGTATCAAGTAATGGCGGGCTATCCTATGCCCAAAGCTACATTTATGGGAGGCTTAAAACTCAAACTAACGAAACATTAAAGCCCCCTTATGGATTGAGTTTAAAGCAAAGCAAAACCAACATAGTTACGCTTTGCTACTCGATCCATCTAACTTAAATCACTTCTTATTGAGGATTACCAAAGCACCAATCACTCCGGGAACCCAACCTGCACATGTCAACAAGGTTACAATCAAGATTGATCCACACCCTTTATCTAACACAGCCAATGGTGGCAATAAGATTGATAGAATTACTCTCCAAACTGACATATTGATCCATTTTTAGTTTTCAAATCTATTATCAGCACAAAGATAGTAAAAAGTGGAAAATATTACGAAAAGTATTCAAGAATACGTTCACCGTAAATTAAGAACAGAATTGTACATACTCCAAAACGTGTGGCCTTGCCCAATATTATAAATATCAAGCACTTCACAAAGTTTAATTTATAAAAGCCAAGACCTATGGCAAAGACATCGCCTATAAATGGTAACCAACATAAAAAGGCCAAAAGAGGTCCAAACTTATCAATTTTGGCTTTTTGGCGTTCAAGTTTTTCGCGTGTTACATGGAACCATCGCTCAATCCACTCCCACTTACCCAAATAACCTATATAGTACGAAGTTAAACTTCCCATACTGTTACCTGTCGTTGCAACCAGAAAGGTCGCCAATGGATTACATCCGGCAACCAAAGCTCCAACAACCAATATTTCGGCACTAAAAGGTATTACGGTTGCTGCAAGAAAACAACCGACAAAGAGCCCCAACAACCCCCAATTTTGAAGAATCTCTAACTCCATACAACCTGAATTTAAGCCAACTACAAATTTCGCAATAAAAATTGAAAACCATAATGCTATGTACGATAAATATCGTACCTTTGGGTATAAATAATGTTAATTCTATGGAGCAAGTATGGATTAGTGCACTTGGACTATGCGGAGCCTCGCTTATTGGTTCTGTAATTGGCATGAGTTTTAAGAACTTATCACACAAGTGGAATGACATAGTTATGGGATATTGTGCCGGTATCATGTTAGCGGCATCGGTTTTGGGTTTGATATTACCAGCTGCCGAAGGGGCTGGTACAAGTGGTTGGTGGATGGTTGCAATTGGAGTGATTGCAGGAGCCATGTTTCTTAATGTGCTTGATTTAATCACACCCCATCTACACATGTTAACCGGCATTGAACCGGAAAAGCATGCCCACAATTCACACCTGAACAAGGTTCTTCTATTTGTTCTTGCAATTGCCTTACACAAACTTCCTGAGGGAATTGCTGCCGGAGTTGGATTCAATGACACAGAGACCGGAGCTGCGTGGTCGGTTACCATTGGTATTGCACTACAAAATATCCCAGAAGGTATGGTTATTATTTCACCACTATTATTGGCTGGAGTTAGCAGAATCAGAACATTAATAATTTCGCTTGCCATTGGTCTTTTGGAGATTGTTGGAGTTTGGATCGGATATGGAATGGGTGCAATTTCAGAAATTCTGCTCCCTATAATGCTTGCTTTTGCGGGAGGAGCAATGCTCTATGTAGTTAGCGATGAGATGATTCCGGAGACTCACGCCCACGGTTATCAAAAGTGGGCAACCTATGCTCTATTGCTCGGATTTATGACATTGATGTTTATTGACCTTTTTCTTGAATAATAGAAGTTAATTGATAAATGTTGTTAACTTTGCGCAAAATTCATCAACATTAATTTGAATTTTAAACAGAGTTACAATATGAAAAAATTATTTATTTCTGCAGTGGCATTAGTTGCACTGCTTTTGGGTTCAAACACCCAAACAAATGCCCAAGAGAGACTACCTGAATATCTTCAGGCAGAGAAATTTACTCAGGCAAAATTGAATACAATGCTCTTCTCTACCGGCATTGATCCACATTGGTTCCAAAAGGGCAACAACTTTTGGTACACCTACAAGACTAATGAGGGTGTATTCTGGTATGTAGTAACTCCATCAGCAGGCAAGCAAGAGTTACTATTTGATCGCGAAGAGATGGCATCACAACTATCTCAAATTGTTCAAGATCCGTTTATTGCAGAAAACTTGCCAATCAGAGAACTAAAAGCAAAAGAGGATGGCAAAACATTCACATTCGAGGTAAAAGCTTCTACAGACTCAACCTTCCACTTCAGCTACGATTACACAACTAAAGAGCTTATCCACGTTAAGGATAAAGAGAAGGAGTTAAAGAGATTGAGTTGGGGATCCGTATCACCCGATAAGAAGTATGTCGTTTATGCGAAGGATTTGAATCTCTACAAAATGAGCTACGAGGATTACCAAAAGGCTCGTAAAGATGAAAAAGACACCACTATTGTGGAGATTCAGCTTACAACCGACGGAGTTGAGCATTTCGGATATGGAATGCCTCATAACCGCCTCAATACAGACTCGCTACTAGATGGGAAAAAACGTAGCGCTTATGGTTTATGGTCACCCGACTCTAAACACTTTGTAACAATCCTTACAGATAATCGTGCTGTTAAAGATTTGTGGGTTATTAATGTAATGTCAAAACCTCGCCCAACACTTGAGAGCTACAAATACCAAATGCCGGGCGAGAAGGAGTCTCCGGTTGAACATTTGATTCTTTTCGACATGGAGAACAATACCAAAAAGGAGATTGACACATACGCATTTAAAGACCAAACTTTGGAGTTCCAGCGCAGAACACCTTTGAAAAAGGAGCGTGATATGGAGTTCCGTCCATCTATTTGGGTTGGAGACAATAACACTTTCTATATCAATCGTAGCAGCCGTGATTTGTATAGAATTGATATTTGCGCCTATACAATTGGCCAGGATACCCTTGTTCCAATTATCAAGGAGCGCATGAACACCTACCAGGAGACTCGCGGTTTGAAGGTTATCAATAATGGTACAGAGTTGATTCAGTGGAGCGAGCGTGACGGATGGGCACACTTGTATTTGTATGACAACCAAGGTAATTTGAAGAACAGAATTACAAAGGGTGCATGGCACGTTGAGGATATTGTAAGTGTTGATGAAAAGGCAAGAGTTGTCTATTTCAAGGCTAACGGTATGAACGAGAACGAGAATCCATACTACGAGCACTTATACAGAATCAATCTTGATGGTAAGGGATTGAAGCAGATCACTCAAGGTGACTACTTCCACGACACAGAGGTTGACGATGATGCACGCTTTATTGTTGACAACTACTCACGTGTAAATACAATTCCTCGCACATCGCTTCTTGACAAGAACGGTAAAGAGGTTATGCTTTTGCAAGAGGCTGACTTTTCACAACTATTCGCAGCAGGATACAAATTCCCTGAGCCATTTGTTGTAAAGGCTGCCGACGGAGTTACAGATTTGTATGGTGTAATGTATAAGCCATTCAATTTTGACTCTACTGCCCTATATCCAATTATCGATTACGTTTACCCAGGTCCACAAGTCGAGGCAACAACATATCCGTTTACTCGCATGAGTCCAAGAACTGACAGATTGGCTCAGGCAGGATTTATTGTGATTACTGTCGGACAACGCGGAGGACACCCAAGCAGATCTAAGTGGTATCACAACTTTGGATATGGCAATATGCGTGACTATCCATTGGCAGACCACAAGTATGCAATTGAACAGTTGGCAAATCGCCACTCATTTATCGACATTGACCGCGTAGGTATTCACGGACACTCAGGTGGAGGATTTATGAGTACTGCTGCAATGTGCCAATATCCTGACTTCTTCAAGGCTGCCGTTTCATGCGCAGGAAACCACGATAACAATATTTACAACCGTTGGTGGAGTGAAACACACCATGGAGTTAAGGAGAAGGTGGTTAAGGGAGATACAACTTTCGTTTATAAGATTAGCACCAACCCACAGATTGCAGCTAATTTGAAGGGACACCTTTTGTTGGTTCATGGCGATATTGATAACAATGTTCACCCGGGAAATACAATGCGTGTTGTTGATGCTCTTATCAGAGCCGGCAAGCGTTTTGACATGTTAATATTGCCTCAGCAGCGTCACGGCTTTGGTAATATGAACGAGTATTTCTACTGGAGAATGGTTGATTTCTTCTCTGAGCACCTTAAAGGTCAAAGCGAAAAATCAGTAAACATTCCTCGCAGATAAGGTTTCAATATACAGAAAAGCCATATACTTTACGAGACAGACGCTCACGGTTCAAGAACTTCTACGTCAATTTGCCTACAAAATAGAACTCGTTGCTGCGCAACTCAGACAGCAATTTTGTCACGGCAAATTTTCCTTGAGTTCTAATCACCTTCCGCTAGAGTCTCTTTAAAGTATATGGCTTTTCTGTTAACTCCTAAGCAAATCTGCGCAAATCTAATCACAGCTCTTACTCCTTATCTGCAAAGCAATATAAAGCCTTGAATTCAACTCGTGGATTTGCTTT
>SUWY01000008.1 GCA_015061245.1 Bacteroidales bacterium | reverse complement strand
GCGTAGCGAGTAAGTCCCCCTTATTAGCGAAAGCAAGCGTTAGCGCGCTGAGCGAAGGGGGATTTAGGGGGTTGGTAGATTATTTAGGGGAAAAGTGATAAGGTGAAAGGAGGTTTTATGGATTTGGAGAGGTATCAGAAGCATTATAGTAAGGAGGGTTTTCTTGCAAAGGTGTCGGGAGCGGCGAAAAAAGCAGGAAAGAGCGTTTTGTATTATGCCTATTTGCTATTCTATATGATTACGAGTCGACAGGTTCCAATCAAGTACAAGGGTATTATTTGTGGTGCGTTGGGCTATTTCATTCTTCCTGCGGATATAATTCCAGATTTCCTGGTTGGGTTAGGTTTTACCGATGATTTAGCTGTTTTGATTATGGCGTATAAGGCTATTAAGGCAGCGGTGACTCCGGAGATAAAGCAGAGAGCGCGAGAGAGAATTGAGGGGAAATAAGGTGTAAGGTGAAATGTGAAAGGTGAAAGGTGAAAAGTGGAAGGTGAGAGAGGAAAGGGATAAGGTGAGAGGTAGAATGGTTAAGAACGGTTGGATTTGCGTGCAAGTTCAGCCTTTTTTTTGTAATGATTATGGTGAATTAATAGGAAATTATAGTCAGATATTGTTAGTAATTGTTAAAATCATGGATTTGGGATAATTGTAGAGAATTGTCCCCAAAAAAGAGGACAAATATTTTTGCATTTTTTGAAAATTTTATTATATATTTGTGTCGTGGTATCTAATGAGAGGGTATCGTTTATGTATATTAAATTAAAAATATATGCCTATGAAACAGATTGTTAAACGAATGTTATTGCTTGCAGGCGTTGCTTGTGGTAGCGTGGGGGTATATGGTCAGCAGATGTATGATATAGAAGAGTTGTTGAAGAGTTCTGCTCTGCCATATTATGAGAATTTGTATGTTCATACCGATAGAAACAATTATCAGCCTGGCGACACGCTTTTCCTACGTGGAGATCTGTTTAGTGCGGTATTGAACAGGCAGATGTTGAATAGCCGTTTCATATATGTTGATTTGGTTGATGATAGCGATGCGGTTCTTCATCGTGAAAAGGTTGCACTTGATACAATTAATGGCAGTTTTAATGGCTATTTTCCACTAAATGGAGAGTTGGAGAGTGGTGTTTATACTTTAAGAGCCTACACCTACTTTATGCAGAATTTAGGTAAGGATTATCTGTTTGAGAAAAAGATAGGCATAGGTAATACTCCTGTTTTGGGTGAGCTCGTATTAACTGAGAATAGTGATTTTAAATTAGAATCGTCAAGTGGTTCTACTTCTGTTAAGGTTGAGTTGTCGGTTCCTGCAGATTCAGAAATTAAAAGTTCAAATGTGTCCGTAAGTGTTGTGGCTGTGCCAAGTGTTGTAGGTGAAACCTCGCCCAATGAAAATGGATATAAACCATTTGATATCAATGGTTTGGTGGCTAGGGTCTCTTCGATTAAGGAGCCTGAATATTCTATAGAACTTAGTACGGTTTTGAGTGGGTATGTGGAGACACTTAAGGGGGAGCGTTTGCCAAATACGAAACTTAAAATATATGGAGATAATGGTACATTCTACTTTGCCGAAACTGATGCAAATGGACATGTTGTTTGTCCAATAGAGTGGGGATATGGCTCTCGTTTCTATGTTCGTGCCTATAATTTGGAGCGTAAATATGTCTATGCAGATGAGTTGGATGTGCTGCTGAAAGCCGACAATACCAAATTTTTGGATGTAGTGTGCGCAGATACTCCATATTCTTTGTTTACTTCTGCAGCTGATAATAAAACAGGATGGACAGATAATAAGATTCGTTATGTAGAAGAGGGTAGAATGGGAGTTCAACATGGTCCTTTTGTTGCTCTTCTTCCCAATGAGGGAGATGTGACTGCTGCTGTTATGCAAGCTAATGGCAGTATGGGTAAGTCGGGGTCGCTTAATACTTATGGAGAGGCTGATGACGATGTTATCAAAAAGAATATTAAATCAAAGAAAAAACACAATATTCAGCGAGTTGTGAATGGTGTGCAGAGACAGGATGTTGAGTTTGCTTATAGTGGAGGAGCAACTCGTTATTGGAATCCTAATGCGGTTGTTAAGGGTGGTGAGTCATTTGAGTTCTTGTTCCCTGCCTCGGCTGATATAGATTCTTATGTAGTTGTAGTGAATGGTGTTGATGATAAAGGTAATCCTGTGAGTGGGGTGTATAAGGTGGAAGGTGAAAGGTGAAAGGTGAAAGGTGAAGAGGTGAAAGGGATAAGGTGAAAGGTGAAGAAAGGTTGAATTTGCGGTGCAAATTCAACCTTTCTAATTCCTAATTCCTAATTCCTAATTCCTAATTTCTAATTGAATTACTCCTCTACTGGTTCGAAGTCATCTTTTCCAACTCCGCAAAGAGGGCATACCCAATCCTCAGGAATATCCTCGAATGCTGTTCCGGCTGCAATTCCGCCATCTGGATCTCCAATCTCTGGGTCATAAACCCAATCACATACTGTGCAACGATATTTTTTCATACTTTCATTGATTTAAATTAAACTTCATTTTATCTCTTTTATGCATGTAAAGTTATACAAGTTTTATTATCTTTGCAATGGTTACTACGAAAAAATATAGATGAATGTTGTGTGGCTGTTATGGGTTCATAACATTTTCTTTTTTAGTGGTTTTCATGATTAGAGATTGATAAATATTAAAATAACCAGACATGAAAAAGTTTCTTTTGACTTTGGGTGCGTGTGCGTTTGTAGGTATTTCAGCGCTTAGTGCACAGGTGAAATTCGAGGATTATTTCCTTGAGAAGACAATGCGTTTCGATTTTTATCACGCAGGTGATGCCAATACCGAGATGTACTTCTTTGATGAGGTGATTGAGGAGCCATATTGGGCAGGTAATAAGAACTATTTGGTTGAGGAGCGCGATATGGGTAATCAGTTCTTTAAGATTATCGATAAGGCTTCTGGTAAGGTTATCTACTCTCGTGGATATAGCACTCTTTTCAGTGAGTGGATTGCAACTCCCGAGGCTAAGATTGTTCCAAAGGCTATGCCTGAGGGTGTAACATTCCCATATCCAAAGAACGATGTTACTATTGAGATTTATACTCGCGAGTACAAGACAGGTAAGTTGATTAAGAAGTTCAGTTACGATATTGATGTTGATAGCTATTTCGTTAGAAAGGCAAAACCTGAGTTGGAGATTTTTGATGTTCACTATACCGGTAATCCCGGAAAGCGTGTTGACATTGTTTTGTTGTCTGAGGGTTATACCGAGAACGAGAAAGATAAGTTTATTGCTGCATGTAAGGGCTTTGCTGACGATTTCTTTAGCTATGCTCCATACACACAGAATAAGGATAAGTTCAATATCAGAGCTGTATGGGCTCCTAGTAAGGAGAGCGGTGTCTCTATCCCTGGTGAGAATTTGTGGCGTAATACTGCTTTGAAGGCTCACTATTATACTTTCGATTCTGAGCGTTATCAGATGATCGAGGATTATCAGACAATTCTTGATGCAGCTGCGAATGCTCCATACGATTTGGTTTATATTTTGACCAACTCTCAGAAGTATGGTGGTGGTGGAGTTTACAACTTCTACGGAATCAGTGCTGCTGATATTCCCGGACCATCAACACGTAAAACCTATAGCCACGAGTTTGGACACCAGTTTGTTGGTCTTGCTGACGAGTATGTAGGTGGAGCCGAGATGAGCGATATCTATTTCCCAAATGTTGAGCCATGGGAGCCAAATATCACAACTTTGACAAATCTTGAGTCAAAGGATTGGAAAGAGCTTTTGGGCGATGCTCCAATTCCAACCCCGGTTAAGGAGAGTCCATGGGAGTTGAACCCACAAAACCCAAAATCAGAGCCATTTAATCCAAAGAAACCTTGGGCTCTTGGAGTTTATGAGGGTGGAGGTTATTTGCAGCATGGAGTATATCGTCCATGGCCAAACTGTATGATGAACTGGTTCCATAAGATTGATGTTTATTGTCCGGTTTGTTCAAGAGAGATTCAAAATACAATTGATTTGTATACAAAGTAAAATAGCTGTTTAAAAGCATGGTTGTAGCTGTTGATGGTTATTCGTCAACCGGAAAGAGTACCGTTGCTAAGCTAGTTGCGAAAAAGTTAGGGCTTATGTACATTGACACCGGTGCAATGTACAGGGCCGTAACTTATTTTGCTTTAAAGAGCAATTTGTTCAACGGTGAAAAGGTTGATGAAGTTCGTTTAAAGGAGTTGCTTCCCAATGTTACGGTTTCGTTTATGGCTGAGCCCTCGACCGGTAAGAATCTTACCTGTCTGAATGGGGAGTGTGTCGAGAACGAGATTCGTGGCATGGAGGTCTCTAATAGAGTGAGCATTATTGCTGCTATTGGTTTTGTTCGTCAATTTTTGGTTGAGCAACAGCAGGCAATGGGAAGGGTTGGCAACGTTATAATGGATGGTAGAGATATAGGTACAGTTGTCTTTCCCGATGCTCAGGTTAAGTTCTTTATGACAGCCTCGCCTCAAGTAAGGGCAAAGCGTAGATATGATGAGTTGATTGCCAAGGGTGATAGTGTAACTTATGAGGAGGTTGAGAAGAATGTGTTGACTCGTGACTATATCGATACACATCGTGAGGTTAGCCCATTGGTTCAAGCTGACGATGCTATTGTTGTGGATAATGGCAATATGAGTATCGAAGAGAATGTAGAGTTGATGGTAAACTACATTAAGGAGCGTAGTAATGGTAATTGATATCGAGGATAATTCAGGCTTCTGTTTTGGGGTGGTAAATGCCATAACAAAAGCTGAATCGGAGTTGGCAAAGGGGGAACTTTATTGTGTAGGCGATATTGTTCACAATGACTCTGAGGTGAGCCGTTTGGCAGATATGGGGTTAAAGACAATCTCGGTTTCCGATATGGCAAATATGTCGGGAAAGAGGGTTTTGTTTCGTGCTCATGGTGAGCCTCCAACCTCGTATGCCTTGGCGAATAGCCGTGGATTGGAGATTATCGATGCCTCGTGTCCTGTAGTTTTGAATCTGCAAAGAGCCATAAAGGAGGCCTATGCCGAGATTAAGGATCTTGGCGGTATAGTGGTTATCTATGGAAAACCGGGACATGCCGAGGTTATTGGACTTGTTGGACAAACCGATGGAAATGCTTTGGTTGTAGATAAACTTGATGATTTGAAGTACGTAGATTTTAATGTTCCTATTCGTCTCTTTTCACAAACTACTCAAAGTCTTGAAGGGTTTAAGGAGTTGACCGCAAAGATGAAGGAGTTGGGGGGCGATAATGTTAAGGTTTATGATACAATTTGTCGTAAGGTGGCAAATAGAATTCCTCAGGTAAGCAAGTTTGCTGCAGAGCACGATGTTCTTTTTTTTGTAAGTGGTGAGAAGAGTTCAAACGGCAAACAGTTGTATGAAGTGTGTAAGGGGGTGAATCCTCGCTCATATTTTGTACAGGGGGCCGATGATATAGAGTTGTCACAATTTGAAGGGGCTGAAAAGATTGGTATTTCAGGAGCTAATTCTACCCCCAGAAGATTGATGGACGAGATTAAGATGAAGATTGAAAAATGGCAAAAGTAACTAGGATTGGCGTCTTGACATCGGGAGGTGACGCACCCGGAATGAATGCCGCTATCAGAGCGGTTGTTAGAACTGCAATTTATTATAAATGCGAAGCATACGGTATTTATGGCGGTTATCAGGGTTTGATAAACGATGATATTCAGCAAATGACTACCAGCCACGTTAGTAACATAATGCAGCGTGGTGGTACAATTTTGAAAACTGCAAGAAGTGAAGAGTTTAAGACTCCTGAGGGACGTCAGAAGGCGTATGAGAATTTGAAGAAGCACGGTATTGATGCTTTGGTTGTTATAGGTGGTGATGGTTCGTTTACAGGAGCAAGAATCTTCTCGCAGGAGTTTGATATTCCAACAGTAGGTGTACCGGGAACTATTGATAACGATATGTTTGGAACAGATCACACTATCGGTTATGATACCGCAGTAAATACCGCTATGGAGGCTATCGATAAGATTAAGGATACTGCGAGTGCTCATAACAGATTGTTCTTTATCGAGGTTATGGGACGTGATGCCGGATTTATTGCACTAAGAACTGCTATTGCAACAGGAGCTGAGGCGGTGCTTGTTCCAGAGTTCGATGTTGAGACCGAGGATTTGGTGAAGAAGATTGCTCGTGATTACGATCCAACAAAGTCGAGTGGTATTGTGATTGTGGCTGAGGGTGCCAAGTGTGGCGGTGCATACGGTATTGCGCAGAAAGTTAAGGAGTTGCATCCGGAGTATGAGGTGCGTTGTTCTGTGCTTGGATATCAACAGCGTGGTGGAAGACCTACGCAGGCAGACCGTGTATTGGCCAGCCAGTTGGGTGTTGCGGCTGTTGATGCGCTACTTGATGACCAGAAGAGTATTATGATTGGAATGGCCAACCGCGAGATTGTTCAGATTCCATTCAATAAGGTTGTTTTGAAGCGTAAGGGCCTTGATGAGTATCGTTTGAAGATGATTGATATATTGGCTTTGTAAAGCATGTTTGCAGAGGTTATCATACCGTTGTCGGTGAATGGCACATTTACCTACGATATTCCCACGGAGTTGCTTTCAGAGATTCAGGTTGGGAGTTTGGTGTTGGTACCCTTTGCAGGTAATAAGCGGTATGCAGCTCTGGTTGTGAAAATTCATGACTTGAAACCCGAGGGGTTTCAGGTGAAGAGTATCGACGGAGTTGCAGATCGCTCAATTTTTTTTAGTGCAAAGCACGTTGAGTTTCTGAATTGGGTTGCCGATTACTATATGGCAACTCCGGGCGATACTCTTCGTGCAGCTCTGCCGGTTGCGTTTCGTTTGGAGAGTGTAACCTATGTGATGGTTGCTCCAAATGTGGAGATAGGAGAGCTTAAGTTATCGGCGGCAGAGCTACGTGTCATGAATGCGCTTTCCGATGGAAAGCCCTACACAATCTCAGAGCTGCAGAAACTTACGGGTATTAAGAGCGTCTTGATTCATGTTAAGAGCCTGTTGGATTCCGGAATAGTTATCTTGAAGGAGCAGGTTGATCCGCTCTTTAAACCTAAAAGCGAACAGTGGTTAACCCTAAAAGAGCCGGTTACCGATGAGTTGTTACTATCTTTAAAGCGTGCAACTGCTCAATGCGGAGTGCTGAGACTCTTTAAGGAGAGTGGTAGAGATTCAATTCCAAGAAGCCTGCTTGCACAGTATGGAGCGGCTATTCGCGAGTTGGTAAAACGTGGCTTGCTTATTGTTGAGGAACGAGTTGCCGAGTCAGTAGATTCGTGCGAAGAGTGTGAGGAGTCAAATAGTCTGAATCCTGCTCAACAACAGGCATTTGATAGAATCAATGAGCTTTATGTAAAGTATAACAGTGTACTTTTGCACGGAGTAACCTCGTCCGGAAAGACAGAGGTATACATAAAGCTCATAGAGCAGACCATTGCACAAGGTAAACAGGCTCTCTTTATGTTGCCAGAGATTGCTTTGACAATTCAGATAATCCAACGCCTGAAGAGAGTTTTTGGAAATAGTGTCGGAGTTTACCACTCCGGTATGTCCGATAGGGGCAGAGCTGAGTTGTGGCGTAAACAGTGCAGCAGTGAACCATACAAGGTGATTCTTGGGGTTCGCTCATCGGTGTTTCTCCCATTTTCGAATTTGGGATTGGTGATAGTCGATGAGGAGCATGACACTTCGTATAAGCAACGTGAGCCCTCGCCCAGATATAATGGACGCGATGCTGCGCTTATGTTGGCAAAGATTCATGGCGCAAAGAGCTTGTTGGGTTCGGCAACACCCTCGTTGGAGAGTTACAAAAATGCGCTTGCCGAGAAGTTCGGTCTGTGCGAATTGAAGGTGAGACATGGCGATTTCCGTATGCCTGAAATAGAGTTGGCCGACCTTGCTGATGCACGTCACCGAAAGGTTATGAAGGGTAGTTTTACCCCCACTCTTTATAGAGAGATGGAGCGTGTTTTGAAAGATGGTGCTCAGGTAATCCTTTTTCAGAATAGGCGAGGTTTCTCGACTTTCGTGAGGTGCGAAGAGTGTGGAGATGTGCCTCAATGTCCCGCGTGCGATGTGAGTTTAACCTACTACAAGGGGGATAATCGCATGATGTGCAGATATTGTGGCAGAATATTTCCAATCGAGAGCCATTGTAAAAATTGCTCGACAGGGGTATATAGATTGGGAAGAGCCGGAACCGAAAAGATAGAGGAGGAGATTGCAACTCTATTCCCGGGCTATCCGGTTGACAGAATCGATACCGATTCAATGAGTAATAAGAGCCGTTTCAGAGAGTCGATTGCCAATTTTCAGAGCGGTAAGACGAAGATATTGGTAGGTACCCAGATGATTGCCAAAGGGTTGGACTTTGCGGGTGTTAAGTTAGTTGGTGTTATTGATGCGGATTCGTTGATACATTTGCCCGATTTCCGTGCGGAGGAGCGTGCTTTTGCGCAGCTATTACAGGTATCGGGAAGGTGTGGACGTCGCGGTAATGATGGCGTTGTAGTGATTCAAACATCGGAGCCAAAAAGGGTTATATTTGATTGGTTGAAACAAACCGATTATGAGGCAATGTTCCATGCGTTGGCAATAGAGCGGAAGGAGTTTTGCTATCCACCTTTCACCAAAGCAATAGGGGTGGAGTTGCGACATAAGGAGCAGGCAACTGTCAGAAGAGAGGCAAATCGGGTTGCTGCATTTTTAAGAGGCAGATTGGGTAACGAAAGTGTTGAGGGACCGGCAGAGCCCGAGGTGTCAAGAATAGGGTTGATGTATAGAGTGACAATGCTATTGAAATTGGCTGATTATAACCAGTTTGTCATGGCAAAAATGTGCCTTAAGGCATACTATGAAAAGGTTGATAAGAACTTAAGAGTAATAATAGATATAGATACATAGAGCATGGAATTTTTAATCTACTTACTATTCGCTATCTTCTTGGTATTCTTCTATATAAGAGCAAGCAAGGGGTTTTTGGCGAACGAGAAACGCAGACCACTGCTAATTTTAGAATTAGTTTTGCTTTTGGGAGCAACAATTTACTCCCTGCCTGTCGTATATAACAGTGTTTTGCTCGATATCCAGGAATCAAGGCTATCGCCCATTACAGCAATGCGAGTATTGTTGGTGATTATAGCCCTCTTTATCTTGATATCTTTTGCAAAAATCTTTATAAAGAAGGGTAAATAGGGATTATTTTAACAAATATTGAATATTGGGTTTCATATTTTTAACGCTGTAAACGTTAAAATATGGCTCTATAGTAGTACTTTTGGAGGGTAAAATAAAAGTATAAACAGATGGATACAGTAGATATTAAAGAGTTAAATGAGCGAATTCGCCAAGAGAGTGCATTTGTCGATTTGATTACAATGGAGATGAACCGTGTAATCGTAGGTCAAAAACACCTTATTGAGGATTTATTGATTGGTTTGTTGGCAGACGGACACCTGCTTCTTGAGGGAGTTCCGGGATTGGCAAAGACTTTGGCAATCAATACACTTGCCAATACAGTAAATGCAAAGTTTAACAGAATTCAGTTTACTCCTGACTTGTTGCCTGCCGATGTGTTGGGTACAATGATCTACTCTCAGAAAAACGAGGAGTTTATTGTAAAGAAGGGACCTATCTTCGCAAACTTTATTCTTGCCGATGAGATTAACCGTGCTCCGGCAAAGGTTCAGTCTGCACTTCTCGAGGCTATGCAGGAGCGCCAGATTACAATTGGCGATAACACATACAAACTTGATGAGCCATTCTTGGTTATGGCAACCCAGAACCCTATTGAGCAGGAGGGTACATATCCACTTCCTGAGGCACAGGTTGACCGTTTCATGTTGAAGGTGGTTGTTGACTATCCAAAACGTGAAGAGGAGAAGAGTATTATTCGTCAGAACCTTGGAGCTGAGTTCCCTAAGGCAAAGGCAGTGGTAACTCCTCAAGATATCATCCGTGCAAGAGCGGTTGTCAAGGAGGTATATATGGACGAGAAGATTGAGAAATATATCGTTGATATTGTTTACGCAACCCGCTACCCATCAGAGTGCGGATTGGATAAGTTGGCGGGAATGATTGCTTACGGTGGTTCACCTCGTGCAAGTATTAGTTTGGCTAAGGCTGCAAAGGCATACGCATTTATCAAACGTCGCGGATATGTAATTCCCGAGGATGTACGCGCAGTGTGTCAGGATGTATTGCGTCACAGAATTGGTTTGACATACGAGGCTGAGGCAAACAACATAACTGCCGAGGAGATTATCAATGAGGTATTGAATGCTGTTGAGGTACCATAAAGATTAAAAAATGGAGACATCGGAGCTACTTGCAAAGGTACGAAAGGTTGAAATTAAGACCCGAGGACTTTCGAGCAACATATTTGCAGGAGAGTATCACTCCGCTTTTAAGGGGCGAGGAATGACCTTTAGCGAGGTTAGAGCCTACCAATATGGCGATGATATTCGAAACATTGACTGGAATGTTACCGCACGCCACGGACAACCATACGTAAAGGTGTTCGAGGAGGAGCGTGAATTGACGGTAATGTTGCTCGTCGATGTAAGTGCATCGGGTAATTTCGGAACTGTCTCTAAGTGGAAAAAGGAGTTGATGACCGAGATAGGTGCAGTATTGGCATTCTCGGCTATACAGAATAATGATAAGATTGGAGTTCTGTTCTTCTCAGATAAAGTGGAGAAGTTTATCCCTCCAAAGAAGGGAAGAACCCATATTTTGCACATTATTCGTGAACTAATCGATTTTACTCCCGAGAGTAATGGCACAGATATTCAGGCTGCATTGGAGTATATTACAAACTCAATCAAAAAGCGTTGTACCTGTTTTATCATGTCCGATTTTATTGATAATAAAGATTTCAGTAAGACACTTGCCATTGCTAATCGCAAACACGATATGGTTGCTTTAAAGGTGTATGATCCACGTGAGGCTGAGTTGCCACCGGTTGGAATGGTCTATTTGACCGACTCTGAGAGTGGTGAGAAGATGTGGATTGATACCTCGGACAAGAAGCTTAGAGATTCGTACAGATACCTGTATATGAAGCGCGATGCTGATTTACAGGCAATATTTAAAAAGTCGGGAGTCGATTTTGCAACAATCGCAACCGATAAGGATTATGTAAAGGCGTTGATATCTTTGTTTAAACGAAGAGGAGCGTAAGTAAACCAAAGAGTATATGTTTAGAAGAGTTGCAATATTACTGTTCTTTATAGTGGTGGCAGTCAAAGGGGCTACAGCTCAAGATATTGAGTATGGAGTTAAGTTTGACTCTACCCACATGCTTATAGGAGATCAGCAGAATTTGACCTATATAGTCAAGAGTCAAATTCCGCTCAATATAATCTTCCCATATCATGAGAAGAGTATAGGCGATTTAGAGATTATTTCGGGCCCCGAATTAGACTCTCTTCACGAAAAGGGGGCATACACCTATACCCAAACGTATAAGGTGACTACCTTTGATACTGGATTATTCGTAATCCCTCCTCAATCAATTCAAATAGCCCTCGATGGCTTTAATAACTCATTAACAACCGATTCAATAATGGTAGCAGTGAGCACATTTGAGGTTGATAAGGAGAAGGGATTGATTGATATTGAGGGACCAATGGATGCTCCTGTAACATTCCGTGAGGCCTTGCCCTACATTCTATATTCACTATTGGGATTGGCTCTGATTGCGGGAATAATCTATGTGATTATGCGCAGAAAGAGCGGAAAGCCGATTTTAGGTTCGAATGTTGAGCCGTCAATACCACCATATCAGGCTGCGCTTCAAGGAATGAGGAGCATTGATGAGAGGAAGTTGTGGCAAGCAGGAAATGAGAAGGAGTTCTATACCGAGTTGACAATGGTATTGCGTGAGTATCTCGATGGAGAGTTGGGATTACAGTGTATGGAGAGTACCTCGGTCGAGATTTTGGGCTATTTGAAACAGTGTCAGGCTGTTGATGAGCGTAGCCGTATCTTTATTGAGGAGATGTTGAGCAGTGCCGATTTGGTTAAATTTGCGAAGATGACCCCTCTTCAGGATGAGAACTACAACTTTATGAAGGGTACAGGTGATACCATTGACCGAATTCATAGTCAGGTAGTTGCAATAGAGCAGGCAAAGGCTGAACAGGCAAAAGCCGAGAGTGAAACAGAAAGTGTAACTGAAGAAAAGGAGGAGCAAAATGGCTGACATGACATTCAATAATCCCGAATTGCTATGGCTGTTGCTTATTGTCGTGCCCATAGTGGTTTGGTATATCTTGAAGGAGAGAACCATACATGCAGATATGACCTTCTCTTCACTATCGCTCTTGAAACAGATTAAGCGTAAGGGAAACCCTTGGTTGCGCCACTTGTTGTTTGCAATGAGAATCTTGGCTATCATGTTGTTGATTGTTGCATTGGCGCGTCCTCAACACAGCAATTCATGGGAGGAGTATTCGAGCGAGGGTATAGATATTGTTCTTGCTGTCGATATTTCAAGCAGTATGCTTGCCCGTGACTTTGCGCCCGACCGTTTAGAGGCAGCAAAAGAGGTGGCATCGAAGTTTGTCAATGCCCGTAACCACGATAGAATAGGATTGGTTGTCTTTAGTGGCGAGAGTTTCACTCAATGTCCATTGACCACCGACCATGCTGTGGTTGTCAACCTCTTGAATGAGCTGAAGAGCGGAATGATTGAGGATGGAACCGCAATTGGTTTGGGACTTGCAAACGCTGTAAACCGATTGAAAGATAGTCAGGCCAAATCAAAGGTGATAATCCTTTTGACCGATGGTGTAAATAACCGTGGCTCAATTGCACCACAAACTGCAGCTGAGTTGGCAAAGACCTTTGGAATAAAGGTATATACAATTGGAGTTGGTAGTTATGGAACAGCACCATATCCGGTACAGACACCTTTCGGAATACAGATGCAGCAGATGCCTGTGGAGATAGACGAGACCTCGCTCATATCAATAGCAGATTTGACCGGAGGACGCTACTTCCGTGCCGATGACAATAGTAAACTTGAGAGCATCTACGAGGAGATTGATCAGTTGGAGAAGGATAAAATAGAGGTGAAGCACTTCAGTAAAAAGTTGGAGCTGTACTTCCCATTTGCATTGGCTGCCCTTTTACTTTTGTTGGGCGAGGCCTTGCTTAGATACTCACTGCTTCGTAGAATACCTTAAATGAGAGAAAGTTATGTTTAGATTTGCACATACATGGGTACTGTATCTGTTGGTTGTGATACCAATCTTGATAGCCTTTTTTGCCATTATGCGTAACCGCAAACGCAAGGCTATGGAGCAGTTTGGTGATATGGAGTTGATAACTCCCCTTATGCCTATGCGCTCATCGGGCCGTGAGGTATTTAAATTTATACTACTGCTTCTTGTAATCTTCTTTACAATAATAGGAGCAGCAGGACCTCAGTTTGGTTCAAAGTTGAAACAGGTACAGAAAGAGGGAATTGAGATTGAAATATTGCTCGATGTTTCGAACAGTATGCTTGCCGAGGATATAAAACCAAACCGTTTGGAGCGTGCTAAATTGGCAATCTCGAGAATGGTTGACCGCTTGGCAAACGATAAGGTTGGATTGATTGTATTTGCCGGCGATGCGTACGTTCAGCTTCCAATCACAACCGACTATTCGGCAACCAAACTATTCTTATCGAATATCAATACCGATGTAGTTCCGATTCAGGGAACTGCAATTGGAAAGGCTATAGATTTGGCAGCAAAATCGTTCACAACCGACGAGTCTGCATCGAAGGCAATCATAATCATAACCGATGGAGAGAACCATCAGGACGATGCCGTAAAAGCTGCAAAGGCGGCTCGTGAGAAAGGTATCAATGTCTTTGCAATCGGAATGGGTTTGGAGCAGGGAGTTCCAATTCCTGACGGTAAAGGTGGCTATAGAAAAGATGGTGAGGGTAATACCGTCGTGTCAAAGCTCGATGAGACAATGTTGAAGCAGATTGTGGCTGCGGGCGAGGGCGTATATATTCGTGCAACAAACACCGATATAGGTTTGGATGCAATTCTTGAAGAGGTTGGCGAAATGAAGACAGCCCTTCTTGAGGAGCGCATCTATACCGATTACGATGATAAATTTCCTTACTTTTTGTGGCTAGCTCTCTTCCTGGCTCTATTTGAGTTGTTGGTATTGGAGAGAAAGAACCGCTATTTAATGAAAATCAATCTGTTTAATAAAAGATAATGAGACGCACTCTATACATATTGCTATGTTTGACTCTTCTACCTGTTGCCCTTTATGGTCAAGAGGAGAGAAAACATATACGTAGTGGAAATAAGATATACAATGAGGGAGATTACGAAAAGGCCCAAATTGAGTATCAAACCGCAAAAGAGCTAAACGATGACTCTTTTGAAGCATCGTTTAATTTGGGCGATGCCTTCTTTAAAAAGGAGAAGTACGAAGAGGCAATGAAGCAGTATCAAGCACTCACTGAGCGTCCGGATTTGACACCCGAGCAGGCCGGAGCGGCATGGTATAACTTAGGCAATAGTTATATGGCAACCCAAAAGCTTGACGAGGCTATTGAGGCCTACAAGAACTCTTTGCGTGCCCGTCCGAACAGTATGGAGGCAAAATATAACCTGGAGTATGCAAAGAGCATGAAGCAGGATCAGCAAAACCAGGACCAGAATCAACAAAACCAGAACCAACAGAATCAGGACCAGAATCAACAGAATCAGGACCAAAACCAGAATAACCAGGAGCAGAACCAAAATAAGGATAATCAGAATAAGGACCAGAATAAAGATCAACAAAATCAAGATCAAAATCAGGACCGTCAAAATCAAAACCAAGATCAACAGGACCAAAACCAAGATCAACAGAACCAGAATCAAAACCAGCAGAACCAAGATCAAAACCAAAACCAGCAGGAGCAACAACAGTCTGAGTCAAAAATCTCGAAAGATGATGCAGAGCGACTTCTGGAGGCTTTGAGTGCTGATGAGCAGGATGTGCGTGATAAGGTTCAGAAGGATAAGATGGAGGCGGTGAAGGCAAGGCAGATGAAGATTGATAAGGATTGGTGATGATGAGGTGAGAGGTGAGAGGTGAAAGGTGAAAAGTGAGAGGTGAGAGGTGAGAGGTGAGAGGTGAAAGGTGAAGAGGGGAAAGGTGATAGGTTAGAGGTTTAATGTGAAGAGTTATGAGGAAATTATTATGTTTTTTGGCAATGTTTTTAGGGGCTTTTGTTGTGAAGGCTCAAGATGTTGCAGTTACGGCAACGGCACCATCGGTAGTTGAGGTGGGCGAGGCATTCCGTTTAGTCTATTCGGTGAATGCTAAGGCCAGTTCTATCAGTGGTGTCAAACTTGATGGATTCTCGATTATGGGACCAAGCACATCGTTCTCGTCATCGAGTTCGTGGGTGAATGGAAAGCATACATCGAATGTTGACTATAGTTATACCTATATCGTGAGTGCCGATAAGGAGGGTACATTTACAATGCCGGTAGCAACTGTTACAGTCGATGGTAAACAGTATAATTCCAACCAGATTTCAGTACAGGTTGTTGCTGCATCAGCGCAGAGTAATTCAGGGAATCAGCAAGGAGTGACTAACGGAGCTGCTGCACAGCAACGTGCAACTGCAGGGCAATCTGCAGCCATAACCAATGAATCTCTCTTTACTGTAGTTGAGGTGAGTAAAAACTCATTGTATATGGGTGAGTCGCTATTGGCAACCATAAAACTATACGTTTCGCCTCAGGTTGATTTGAGCAATCTTGATAATGTAACCTTCCCTAAGATGGAGGGATTCCTTGTAGAGGAGATTGATCCGAACCAAAATATCACCCTTACACGTACCAACTACAACGGTAAGGTGTATAATATGGCAGTTATCAGAAAAATGTTACTCTTCCCGCAGCATACTGGGGAGTTGGTAATAGATCCATTCGAGATTGGCTGTATTATTCGTGAAAGAATTGCAGGAACCGGTGATAGTTTCTTCGATGACTTCTTTGGAAACTACCACGAGCGTCGTGTTATGCGAAAAAGTGCTCCCGTTAAGATTAATGTAAAGGAGCTGCCGGTAGCAGGCAGACCTGCAGGATTCTCGGGTGTAGTTGGAAACATAACAGCAAGTGCAACTCTATCGGCCGATTCAATTGCTGCGAACGAGGCCCTTACATACAAAATAACCGTATCGGGTAGTGGAAACTTAAAGTTGATGAGTGCACCTACACTGAAATTACCACACGACTTTGAGGTGTATGAGCCTAAAACAACTCGTAACATTGCTGCAACTGCAACCGGAAATCGTGGAACCGTTACTTTTGAGTACGTTATAATTCCACGATATGCAGGCGAGTACCAAATTCCTGCACTGAAAATCCCATACTTTAATTCTGCAAACAATCGTTATACAACAATCGATATCAAGCCGTTTAATGTAAAGGTGTTGAAGGGAAATACAACGACAACACAAAGTACCGGCGATGTTATCCAATCCTTCAAGAAAGAGGAGGTTCGTCGTGTGGGCGAGGATATTCGATACATCAAGAGCGGAGATTTGCACCTACGTAAAACAGGTTCATACTACTTTGCATCAATTGCATATCTATTGTCGCTAATAATTCCGGCAATACTCTTTATTGTAGGTGCCATTATCTATCGTAGAAGAATTGCGGCTGCTGCCGATATTGTGCGTGTGAAAAACAGACGTGCCAATAAGATGGCCAAAGGCAGAATGAAACTTGCTGCAAAGGCAATGAATCAGGGTGCTGCAGAGCAGTTCTATCAGGAGACTCTTAACGCTCTATGGGGTTATGTAAGTTATAAATTGAATATCGATCCTGCGGAACTTACTCGCGATAATGTAAGTGAGTTGTTGACAAAACATCAGGTTAATGAGCAAATGATAAACCGATTTATTGAGGTTTTGGATCGTTGCGAATATGCAAGATATGCACCCGGCAGTAACCCTGCTAATGCAATGAGTGAGATTTATAATCAGGCAATATCGGTTATAACTGATTTGGATAAGGTAATTAGATAGGTTATGAAGAGAGCAATTCTATATATATTGACACTGCTGTTTAGTGTGAATACACTCTTTGCACAGAGTGCAGAGCAGGCTGAGAGCTACTATCAGAACGGTGATTATGCCAAGGCAATCGAGGAGTATAATGCAATCTTGAATCAAGGAGAGAGCAGTGCAGAGCTGTACTTCAATTTGGGCAACTGTTACTATAAGATAGGTGAGAATACCAAGGCAATAATTAACTACGAGCGAGCTAAAAGATTGGCTCCAGGAGATAAGGATATCAAGTACAACTTGTCCTTGGCTCAAAAGGCAACTGTTGATAAGATTGAAACCTTGCCCGAGATATTCTTTGTGCGTTGGTACAACTCATTTATCAACTCTATTTCGGTTGATGGTTGGGCATATCTCTCTGTGGCCTTGTTTATTCTATTCCTGATAATGCTGTGTATGTTCCTCTTCTCGAACTACTCGATTGTTAAGAAGATAGGTTTCTATATCGGAATAGTTGCATTTATAGCTACAATCTGGAGTATTGCGGTGGCAAATGACCGATATACCGACGAAATAGAGCACAACCAGGCAATAATAATCACTCCGAGTGTAACAGTCAAGTCCTCGCCCGATAACTCTGGAACTGATCTGTTTGTGGTTCACGAGGGGTTAAAGGTAGATGTAATCTCGACTATAGGCAGTTGGTACAATATAAAACTTGCCGATGGAAATGAGGGATGGATTTCCGGCAGTGATTTGGAGAGAATATAATATTTTTCTTACCTTTGTGGTGTATGGAACAGTATGTAGTATCGGCAAGAAAGTATAGACCCGCATCGTTTGATACGGTGGTAGGGCAGTTGGCCATTACTCAAACCTTGAAGAATGCCATTCAAACCAAGCAATTGGCTCAGGCATACCTGTTTACAGGACCAAGAGGTGTGGGTAAGACAACTTGTGCCAGAATTTTTGCCAAGACTATAAACTGTATGAATCCAAAGGCTGATGGCGAGGCCTGTGAGGAGTGTGAGTCATGCAAAGCCTTTAACGAGGGGCGTTCATTGAATATTCATGAGCTTGATGCGGCATCGAATAACAGTGTCGATGATATACGTTCTCTTGTTGAACAGGTAAGAATACCGCCTCAAATTGGAAAGTATAGCGTATATATCATTGATGAGGTACACATGTTGAGTACAGGAGCTTTCAACGCCTTTCTTAAGACATTGGAGGAGCCGCCTGCATACGCTGTATTTATCCTTGCGACAACCGAAAAACACAAGATTCTTCCAACAATTCTTTCACGTTGTCAGATATATAACTTCAATAGAATAGGTGTAAAACAGACCATTGAGCATTTGAAGTATATTGCAGCCAAAGAGGGTATTGCAGTTGATGATAACGCATTGGATATTATTGCACAAAAGGCCGATGGCGGAATGCGCGATGCCTTGTCTATTTTTGATCAGGTTGCCAACTTCTGTCAAGGACACATAACATACGAGAAGGTAATTCAGGACTTGAATGTTTTGGATTATGACTACTATTTCCGTTTAACAGAGCTTGCCTATTTGGGAAAGGTTACCGAGAGTATGTTGCTTGTTAATGAGATTCTATCAAAGGGATTTGATGGAGGTTTGTTGATGAGCGGTTTAGGTAAACATATTCGCGATGTATTGGTTTCTAAGGATCCCCAAACTGTTAAGCTATTGGAGATGGGACAAGAGCTTCAGGCTCGCTATGTAAAGCAGGGAGCAGATTGTTCTACCGATTTCCTTTTCGAGGCTCTTAAACTTTTGGAGCAGGGTGAGGCACACTATAAATATACAATTGAGAAGCGTTTGTGTGTCGAGCTTACAATAATCAAGCTCTGCCAAATCAATGAGCTTAAAAAAAAAAGTTGAGGGCAAGTGAGTTCCCCGGCATTCTTCCTATAGCAAATTTCGGATTTAAAGCGGTGCAGCAACCGGCACGCTCTGTTGGTGTGCAACAAAGTGCTGGTGCTCAGGCTTCTGCAGTGCAACAAACTTCAACACAACGACCTGCGCAAATGCAGAGTCAAATCCAACCTCAGGTTCAACAGCAAAGTACCGTTAAAGTGGGTGGAACAATCAGTTTGCGTGACACTCTTAACAAGATTAACAGCCGTGTAAATACTGTTCCACAAGAGGTACAGTTGGGCACAAGTGAGTTTAATGCTGCTTCGGTACGTACTGCTATTGAGAATTTTACCGATACCAAAATCAATGATAGTCAGTTGCAGATTGTGCTAAAGTCGCTTGTTCCTGTTGTTGAGGGTACAAAGGTTGTTTTCAGTGTTGACAGTAATTTTACAGAACAACAAATTCTTCCATATAAGCAGCGTTTAGAGAGTTTTATTGCCGCATCGGTAAATAACAGAAATCTTACCATTGAAATCAATGTTGTTGTTGATGGTGCAGCAACATCGAGCAAACCGGTCTATATTACCCAAGCCGACAAACTTAACAACTTTATTGAACTTAACCCCGTAATTGCCGAAATGGTGGAGCTTTTGGGGTTGGAGATTGAGTAGTTAGATAAGGGGAAAGGTGAAAAGGTGAAAGGTGAAAAGGATAAGGGGAAAGGGAAAAGGGATAAGGTGATACAATAAACGAGGCTTAAGAGCCTCGTTTATTGTATGATAGTTGTTGTTCCATGAAGTTTTCGGGATAGGAGATTGCAACATCGATGATTGTGGGCGAGTCCTCGCCTGAGCCTTCGCCTGAGCCCTCGCCCGAAAAGAGTAAAGTGTATTCGGGGTTGATGAAGCCGGCGTATGGGGCAATTCCTAACTTTTCGTAACGCTCCAATACTTCGCTTAATAGCGCTTGGTCAACCTTTACTCCATATTGCTCCACTAATTGGGCTGCTGCGGTGTAGTCGCCCTCGGATTTAATACGTTGAACTTCTGCCAAGAGTTGAGCAAACAGACCACGTAGAGCTTGGAAATCATTGATTACAAAGGCAGTTTTGCCGTTTTTTTCTATCCTTTCGATAATCTTTTGCTCTTTGCCATGTTCGTATGCCCATAGTGCAATAAGTTGACGGTTACGCATATGGCTCTCCTCTAAATTGCACCCGGGTTTGATGCGTGTCAACTGTCCCATCAAACCGTTGCGGATATAGCTGCAATACTCAGCCTCGCCCACTTTTAGACTAGGAATAAGGCCCAATTCTACCAATTTCGGGTCCATTATGTAGTATAGGGCAAATAGGTCGGCACGGGCCTCCTCGATTGTAGAGCCGTAGCTCTTTAAGGCCTCGCCCGAAACTCCCGGCATTAACTTGCCTGAGCCATGGCCAAGGCACTCATGCAGATCGGTGTGAAGGGTTGAACCAAGTGAACCATACTCTTTGCAAAGATCAATCTCAGCCTGACTTGCAGCGAACTCCTCTAAGGTGCCTCCGCTGGCTTTGGCAGCTTGATCGTATGCGTAGGTAATGTTGTCAAGTGTGACCGATTTACTTCCGTAGCGTTCACGAATCCACTCTGCATTTGGCAGATTTATTCCTATCGGGGTGGCAGGATGGCAATCTCCTCCGAGCATTGCTACCTGCATTACTCGTGCTGTTACTCCTGAAACACGCTCCTTTTTATATTTTGGATCGGTGGGGGCGTTGTGCTCAAACCACTCAGCGTTGGCTGCCAATGTTTCGGTACGTTTGCACGCCTCTTTATCTACAATCTCGATAACTGATTCCCAACTTGCTTTTAGTCCAAGCGGGTCGCCATAAACCTCAATAAATCCGTTAATGAAGTCGATAGGGGCACTCTGCTCCTTTAACCATGCAATACTGAACTCATCGAAGGTTTTCAAGTTTCCGGTGGTGTAGTACTCAATAAGTAGTTCAAGCAGATGTTTCTGTTCGTCGTTATGAGCGTACTCAATTGCATTTTTCAAATGGGTGCAAATCTCCTGAATCTCCTTGCTATATTTTCCGCCTATATGCCACACCTCTTCGAATATCTTGCCATTACGTTTAACAAGAGTAGAGTTTAACCCTTTTGATATGGGCGAGGTTTCATCGACCTCAATTTTTGCGTAGAAATCTTCGGTCTCTTTTTGAGTTACCCCTTGATAGTAGTTGTTTGCCGAGGCTTTGACCAGATCATCGGTATCGCCAAGTACAACTCTTTTTGCCATGTACTCTTTGTCGAAGATTGCTCTTCTAATTTGGTTCAACTCTTCCGGATTGCCTTGAACCATTTCCCATGCGCTATTGAACCACTCCTCGGTGAAGCCCGGAGTGAACTTATCCATAGAGTAGTGGTGGTGTATTCCGTTTGCAAAGAGCACTCGTTTGGTATAAATTTCGAACTCCTTGAACTGTTCGCTTGAACGGTTTTCAGGATACTTCTCCCATATCTTGCATAGCACTTTGCGAATAGCCAGGTTGTGTATATTATTCTGATCCCACAGTATGTCGCGTCCTGCAAGGGCTGCTTTACTCATGTGGTAAATGAATAGTTTCTCTTTCAATGAAAGTGAGTTGAATGCATCAACCGTATAACGTAAAATTCTTATATCGCCGAACTGTTCGGCAATGTAGTTAAAGTTATTCTTCATTACTTATCACTATTTTCAAATCTCTCTAATATTTCATCGGAAGCCTTTACTGCATGTTTGTACCAATCGAAAAGAACCTCCTCTTTGCGCTCCTCGCTCAACTGCCATGGAATGTTGCTTGTACGCAGGCGTTGTGTTAAATCGTACATAAGGATTGCTGCGCATACGCTGACGTTCAAGCTTTCGGTAAAACCGTTCATTGGAATCTTTACGTATTCGTCGGCCATCTCCATTACAGTGTCGGATATTCCGGTCCACTCGGTACCAAATACGAATGCTGCAGGTCCTTTGTTCAGATCAAATTCGGGCAGGTCCACATCGTTGGTGTGTGGGGTGGTGGCAACAATTCTGTAGCCTGCCTTTTTCAGTTGCTCAATTGCGGCAGGGGTGTTGTTTTTCTCTTTATTGTGGCGAACAAGGGTCAACCAATTTCTTCCGCCCCTGGAAACGGTACTTGTTATATCATATTTGTTTCTATTCTCGATAACGTGAAGTTGTTGCACACCAAAACACTCTGCCGAACGCATAACTGCGCTTTGGTTGTGAGATTGGTATAGATCCTCAAGTACAATTGCAATGTAATCGGTGCGCTCGTTGATCATTCTGGCGAACAGCTCATTCTTTTCGTCTGATACAAAATTCTTTAAATACTCTAACTTCTCTTTACGTGTCTTCATATTATCACCTTCTCTAAAAAACAAGCGAGGCTGACCATAGGGCAGCCTCACTTATTTCGCTTGAACAATAATTTACAGCTCAAGACCTGCTCCTGCTTTAAATTTAACGCTCTTCTTAGCTGCAATCTCAATAGTTGCACCAGTCTGAGGGTTACGTCCTGTTCTAGCAGCTCTCTCAGAAACAGAGAAAGTACCAAAACCAACCAAAGCTACCTTGTCGCCTCCCTTTACAGCCTCAGCAATTGAACCCAATACAGCGTCCAAAGCCTTTTTTGCATCTACTTTTGACAAACCAGCCTTAGCAGCAACAGCATCGATTAATTCAGTTTTGTTCATAATTCTTAAGAATTTTTAGTTAACGTTTTTATGCTATCGTTTGCAAAGTTATACAATTGGAATATAAAAATCAATTAATTAGAATATTTTTTTTCGTATTCCGCTAATTTTATGGCACATGCCTCGCCATCCATTGCCGCAGATATGATTCCGCCTGCAAATCCTGCGCCCTCGCCACAAGGATATAATCCAATAATTTCGGGGTGTTGAAGGGTGTCGGGATTGCGTGGAACCCTTATGGGCGATGATGTTCTTGTCTCAACTCCGAGCAGAACGGCATTTTGCGACATGAACCCCTTTGCCTTTCTTCCGAACTGAGTTAAACCCTCTCGAAGTCGACTATTTAGTGGTTCTGGAAACCATTTATGCATAGGCGATGCTGTAATTCCTGGTTTATATGATGTTTTCGGGAAACTGTTGCTATCGCGTTTGTTTATAAAATCTATCAGCTTTTGAGCCGGTGCATAGAGTTTTCCTCCACCCTTTTCGTATGCAACTCTCTCAAGCTCTTCCTGGAACTCCATACCGGCAAATAGCCCTTTATGGTTCATCAACTCCAGCTCCTCTTGACCCACTTGTGTCACTATTGCCGAGTTTGCCCATGGTGTATTTCTTGCGGACGAGGACATTCCGTTAACCACCTGCTGGTTGCCATCGGTTGCCGCCGGCACAACAACTCCTCCCGGACACATGCAGAATGAATAGACACCGCGACCGCAGATGTTGGTGACGAACGAGTACTCGGCAGCGGGCAGATAGTGACCTCGCCCGTCGGGAGTATGGTACTGCATAATATCAATTTCATGCTGTGGATGTTCCAAGCGCATTCCTACAGCAAAGTCCTTTGGCTCAATATATATGCCTGTAGCATGTAACATTCTGTATATATCGCGAGCCGAGTGGCCTGTTGCCAAAATTACACTATTGGTTTTGAACTCTTTGCCTGCGGCTGTAACTCCGCATATCTTGTTGTTGTGGAGCAGCAGACCATCCATTTTGCAGTTGAAGTGAACCTCGCCACCATACTTTTCAATGCATTTGCGCATATTCGAGATTACGTGAGGCAGCTTGTCGGTTCCTATGTGCGGATGTGCGTCGGTCAGAATGTTTTCGGGTGCTCCGTGGTGTACAAGAATCTCCAAAGCACGACGTACATTGCCTCGCTTTTTGGAGCGAGTGAAGAGTTTTCCATCAGAGAATGTTCCGGCTCCACCCTCGCCAAAACCGAAGTTTGAGTCGGGATTTACAATGCCGGTTTTGTATAGAGCAGCCAAATCTTTTTTGCGATCTTCAACACTTTTGCCTCGTTCCAGAACAATGGGTTTAATTCCGTTTTCAATGAGGGCGAGGGCAGCGAATAGACCCGCAGGACCGGCTCCAACCACAACTGCACTATTCGCATCGGCGACATTTTTATACTCAGCCTTAAATTGTGGTTCGGGCAGCTCAATCTTGTCAATATGAATTCCAAGGGTCAAATTGAACATAACAGGGGCATGACGAGCATCGATAGAGCGTTTTACAATATCGACACGCGCAATTCTGTTCTTTGCAACACCAGTCAGTTTTGCAGCTACAGAGCATAGCTCAGTTTCCTCGGCAAGTTGCTTGGGGAGAAGACGTGTTTGGTACTCCTGATACATTTATTCCGGCTGTTGGTCAAAATCGAGGGTTAGTTCAAGTTTGGCATTCTCGCTTTGAACGTCAATCAATGTATTATCGCGACACAAAATTACACGCCCCGGGAACTCTTCAAGAATATCGGCCTGATGAGTTGCTATAATCAAAGTGGTTCCGTTTTTCTGAATCTCTTTGAAGATAGTCATAATATCTCGAGCAGTCTCGCCATCAAGATTTGCTGTAGGCTCATCGGCAATAATCAACTCCGGATTATTCAGCAGGGCACGTGCAATTACCACACGTTTCTGCTCACCGCCTGATAGTTGGTATGGCATTTTATCTTTAGCATGGGCCATACCTACGCTTTGAAGAACCTCGTCAACACGTCCCTCAATATCGCCCTTTTTCCATCCTGTTGCGCGAAGTACAAAGCGAAGATTCTCTGCAACACTTCTGTCGGTAAGCAGTTTAAAATCTTGAAAGGCAATGCCGCACTTTCTTCTGAGCATAGGGATTTTGCTACGTTTAATACGCTTCAAATCAAAACCGGCAACTTTTGCCTCGCCATACTCCAAAGGAAGATCTGCATACAACATTCTTAGAAATGAACTCTTACCGCTACCAACTTTACCGGTAAGATATACCATTTCGCCTTTGTATACGGTAAGGTTAACCTTTGTCAGAATTGGATTCTCGTCGTGCTTAACACCGCCGTTTTTAACCTCAATAATAATCTCAGGACTCTCCATGTTCAGAATCTTATAGCTCTTTCAATCCATTTATGGCCTCGGCAGGATTCTCTGCCTTGAATACAAAACTTCCGGCAACCAAAACATCGGCACCTGCGTCGATAAGCTCTTTTCCTGTCTCTAAGTTTACTCCGCCATCCACCTGGATTAATGTATTGCAGCCTCGCTCATTAATCATACTCTTAAGCTTCTTAATCTTCTCAAGAGAGTGACGAATGAACTTTTGACCTCCGAATCCCGGATTAACGCTCATGATAAGCACCATGTCGCAGTCGTGAAGAATGTCCTCGAGAACATTTACTGGGGTGGCAGGATTTAGAGCAACACCGGCCTTCATGCCCTTGCTCTTAATCTGCTGAATGGTTCTGTGAAGGTGCGTACATGCTTCATAATGAACTGTTAACCACTCTGCGCTAGCATTCTTGCACAAATCAATGTAGTTGTCCGGATTGACAATCATCAGATGAACATCGAGCGGCTTTTTGCAAATTTGACCAACAGGGTCAAGAACCGAAAATCCGAAAGAGATGTTCGGTACAAAAACGCCATCCATAATGTCGCAGTGCAACCAATCGGCATTGCTGTTGTTTATCATATCAATCTCTTTGCCGAGACAAGTGTAGTCGGCCGCCAACAGAGATGGAGATACCATAGTCTTCATATTGTTTCCTTTTGCTGTTACTCTTCAATGTTTTCTGAATCCTTGTACCAACCTGCATACATGTTGTAGGCATTTACAATGCGCTCAACCTCGCCCTTCAAAAGCTCTGGTCCCAACTCCTTCATCTTTTTAGCAGGGCAACCTGAATAGACCCAACCGGATTCAACAACGGTTCCTTTTGTTACGACGCTTCCTGCGGCAATGATTGTGTTGCTCTGAATTTCTGCCTTGTCAAGAACCACTGCACCCATTCCAATTAGTACATTGTCGTGAATGGTGCATCCGTGAATCACTGCATTGTGTGCAATTGAAACGTTGTTTCCAATCACTGTAGGGCAGGTTTTATAGGTTGCATGAATAGTTGCATTATCCTGTATGTTTACCTTGTTGCCTATGGTTATTGTATTTACATCGCCACGTAGAACGGCACCAAACCAAATGCTGCTGTCATTTCCCATAGTAACGCTACCTATAATTGCCGCATTATCAGCTAAAAAGCAGTTTTCTCCGAATTGCGGAGTTACTCCGTTGAGTTTTTTTATGATAGCCATAATGTAATTCTTCTATTGATTCAACCCACGAAGATACAAAATAATTAGGAATTAGGAATTAGGAATTAGGAAAAATCGTGCAAGGTGAGAGCAGAAGCCAAGTTTACTTGGATTATGCCGAACCGCCGCCGATTTTGCGTCATTGCGCAGCAATGGCGAACACTAGTGCAAGGTGAAGAGTTAGGAGTTAGGAGTTAGGAGTGAATAGTGAATAATTAGGAATTAGGAATGAGGAATTAGGAATTTATAGTTAAGAGTTGTCTTGTCCTAAAATAGGTTTACATATGATATGTTGAATTTGTAAATGTTATTTAGGATGATTCAGTTAGGAGTGAAGAGTTAGGAGTGAACAGTGAATAATTAGGAATTAGGAATGAGAAATTAGGAATTTATAGTGAAGAGTTAGGAGTTAGGAGTTTCCGAGCGTAGCGAGTAAAGCCCCCTTATTAGCGCAATGAACGTAGTGAATGTAGCGAAGGGGGTTTGGGGGTTGGTAAACACCAAATTAAAGCAAATCCACGAGTTTAATTCAACGCTTTAGATTGCTTTACAGATAAGGAGCAAGTGGAGTGATAAGATTTGTTAAGGAGTTAGAAGTGAAGAGTTAATTAGGAATAATACATGAGTAGAGCCGAGGGGTTAAGCTCGGCTCTGGTGATTTTGTTTTGGTCTGTTCTGACCGATCAAGTACAGCTTTTTTAGGGCTGTTTTTACATGATTTCGATTTTGGTTGGTTCGCTCTTTTTCTCCTCTACCTTTGGAATGCATAGATGTAGAATGCCATCTTTGTACTCAGCCTTTGCATCGTTAACCATGTAGTGCTCCTGAGGAATTGAAATTGTGCGCTCGAATGAGCAGCAACAGAACTCCTTGCGCAGGTATTTCTTGTCGCCTTTGCACTCTTTGTCGGTACACTCTTTCTCCTTACACTCCTTGTCGTTACTGCCTGAAATTGTAAGATAACCATTCTCATACGATACATGGATATTCTCCTTTTTCATGCCTGGAACACGAAGGTCGATTTTCAATGTTTTTTCATCCTCATGGATGTTCATTGCAGGTAGTTTTTTACGCTCAGGATTTTCGAATTTTGTTCCAAAGAAGTCATCCAAGATTGATGAATAGAATGGAACTAACTCATACTCATGTTTCATATTTAAAATTTTTGGTTAGTAATCGACTCTTTCTACGAGATTTGCAAACGATTGTTTGCTTTTTAACTCTACTTAGAAACTGTTTAAATTTTATTTTGAGATTGCGTGAAATCATTTTGATGTTTAGAGAAGTTGTCCTATCTTTGTTGTGACGAAGGATATATAGTTGTTATGGATACGAATGAAGAAAGTCTAGAAAAAGATTTATTTGTAGGAATGAAGTTGATTTTTGCTTCAATACATGATGACGGTTTTTCTGATAAAACACTTCAACTTATTGATAATTATATAAATAACATACTAAATGGAAAAACAAATCTTACTCAATTCAATCAGTCGGAGCATGCAGGTCTCTGCTGTGCAGGTGAGGTGCTCATTGGGGCGTATATCGTATGCAACTACGCGAGAAGCTGCCTTGAAGCAAGTGCAAATGTTACAGCAAGCAAAACAATCCCATCAAACTGGGAAATAGACGAAGCTCAAGAAAGATTTGTTCAACAATGGGCTGAAGCTAAACATATATGGTTTGCAAATGCAGAAAAGGATATTGAGTCTGAATACGGCTTAATGATAGCTCAAGGTGCAGAGGCTAAAGTGTATTACAAGGATGGCGATACATCTGTTATCAAAATTCGTACTTCAATATATGCTACTTTGGGTAGAGCTTTGGAGTCCATTGTATTGCATAATTCTTTATTCCCTGAAACTCCTATGAATGTAATTGGTTTTACTAGGGATTCAGATGGTCTTTTTCGTTCTATTCTTACTCAACCATATATAAGTTGTAGCCGATTGGCAACCAAGGCGGAAATAGATGAAATGGTTGCTAGAAAGGGTTTTGGCGATAATGGTAATGGTCAAGGGAGATATGCATCCGGCAAATGTTTTTATTGATACAGTCTAAGATTCCCCTATTTGTATTGATTGTATAGTGAAATTTGTAAGGAAATAACCTAATGCTTTTAGTATTAAGATTTTTATGATGAAGAGTTTGATTGCGTTGGCGTTTGGTACGCTGGTTTTGGGAATTGCAGAGTTTGTAATGATGGGTATTTTAACCGATGTTGCAAATGATTTGAGTGTTACAATTCCGCAGGCAGGACATTTGATTTCGGCCTATGCAGTGGGTGTTTGTATTGGTGCGCCATTGTTGTTGGCAATCAGAAGAATGCCGTTGAAGCGAATTTTGATTCTCTTGGCAGTGGTAATGGCTGTGGGAAACTTGATGGCTGCGGCCTCGCCCAACTATATATTCTTGCTTGTAGCACGTTTGATTTCAGGTCTCCCTCATGGAGCCTATTTCGGTGTGGCGAGTATTGTTGCCGGGAAGTTGGCAGTGAAGGGAAAAGAGACTCAGGCGGTGAGTATTATGATTGCCGGAATGACTATTGCAAATGTGATAGGTGTGCCCATTGGAACAGCTCTTAGTGTTTGGGTGTCATGGCGTTATACCTTTTTACTTGCAGCGGTTTGCAGTGTGTTTACTGTCTATATTCTGCATAAGTGGGTGCCATTTATGCCTGCAATGGAGGATACCGGTTTTAGAAGCCAATTCCGTATGTTTAAGCACCTTGGAGCGTGGCTGATTCTTTTGGCGACATTCTGCGGAAGTGTAGGAGTGTTTAGTGTTTCAAGTTATATTCGCCCAATTCTTACAATCAATTCGGGATTTAGCGAAGAGATGCTTACACCTTTGATGGTTGTTGCCGGTATGGCTATGGTTGCCGGTAATTTGCTTTCCGGGCGTTTTTCAGATAAGTTTACTCCGGGCCGTGCAGCAGCCTTTTCAGGAGGTTTGATTTTTGTAGGAACAATTCTGATACATTTCTACTCCTATTATGCGGTGATTATGGTGATGGCTATGATTATGTGTTATTCTGGACAATTCGCTCTTTCATGTCCGCAGCAGCTCTTGATTATCAGATACTCTTATGGTGCAGCATTGATGGGTGGTGCAAGTATTCAGATTGCCTTTAATTTTGGTAATGCTTTGGGAGCCTATTTGGGTGGTTTGCCTGAGCATCATAATGTTCCTGATCCATACTCTTATTCAGCCTTGATTGGAGCCGGTTTTGCCATCCTTTCAGCGGTTTGCATGGTGTGGTTCGTGCGCCGCTATGAAAAAAATAAATAAAATTATGTAAAATAATTCTGCATAAATACGATATATAGTTAAGCATGTGTATCTTTGCATTGTTAAATTTTAAAATTATGTACAATGCAAAAGGATGAATTACTAAAAAGATTGAATGATATCGAATGGGAAGACTTTGAGGTTAAGGAAGCACTGATTGAATTACCTAAAAATATTTGGACTACAGTTAGTGCATTCTCTAATTCAGCAGGTGGTTGGATAGTTCTTGGAGTGAAGGAGATAAAAAGACATGGCAAAAGTTTATATGACGTGGTTGGAGTTAGTAATGCAGAGAAATTAGAACAAGATTTCGTTGGCATATTAAGGTCACAGACTAAGTTTAATTTACCTATCTCTGTGAGTGTTATGAGATATAATATTGAAGGTAATGTTGTTTTAGCTTTTTATATTCCATCTTCCACAATTAAACCAATATATTTTAACAATAATATTTCAAATACGTATATTCGAACTGGTAGTGGCGATCAGCGTGCAACTGAAATGGAAATACTTTCTATTCAAAGAGATCAGGCGTTTGGAAGTCGCTCTGAAACAATAGTGTATGGTACTTCTTATAATGATATAAATCTTAATTCTCTTCAAACATATCGTCGTCGAGTTGAACAATACAACGATAATTTTTTGTATAACAGCTTATCTGATAAAGATTTTTGTGATAAACTTTCTATTCTAAAGGATGATTGCTTGACATATGGAAGTTTGTTGATGTTTGGTAAAAGAGACTCAGTACGCAAAAATATTGGTAATTTCTGGATTGATTATATAGAAATTCCTGGTATTTCCTATAAAGAGGCCTTGACTAGATACACCTATCGAATGCCAGAACAGGATAATATATGGGAATATTATCAACTTCTTATACAAAGATTACACATATATGTAGATAATCCCTTTACTCCAGGCCCAGATGGATTTGCTCCTGATGATAATTCACAATTATATACATTAAGAGAAGGTTTGGTTAATATGTTAGCGCATGCCGACTATTTTAGCCCTATTCATTCTACTATTCGCGTGTATTCAAATCGTATAGAGTTTCAAAATGCTGGATGTTTTATTATGGATTTAGATAAAATTAAGAATCAAGTATTATCGATGCCTCGTAATCCGATCATAATTAAGTTTTTTCGTTATGCTAAACTATCAGAAAATGCAGGGTATGGTATTGATAAAATTATGAGATGGAAAGAATTGACGGGTGAAGATGTTTTGTTTGAAAGTGAATTAACACATTCAAATCTTATTTATCCATTACCCAAGCGAAATGAATTCTATAATTATCGTAACTCCCTACAGCTACCCAACAACTACCCAACAACTACCCAACAAGTAGAATCATTGGTTTTAATTATGAATGAGAGAGTTTGGTCTGTACGAGATATGATGAGCTTAATGGAACTCAAAGATAGGGTAAATTTCTTGAAGAATTATTTAAATCCTGCTCTATATGGAGGATTTGTAGAACCTCTTTTCCCTAATAATTTAAATCATCCTAAACAAAAGTATAGATTAACCAATAAGGGTAAGGTGTTATTAATGGAAATATATGAAAAAACCGGGAAATAGATTATCTTTGCGTAGTTAATGGTTTGAAATATGGATGTTTTGACAATTATAGTGGCGATAGTTGCGGTGGTTGCAATTGTTGCTTTGTTTGTTGCGTTAAGGGCAAAGGCGATTAGTAAGACCGAGAGCGTTCAGCACGAGGCTGAGTTTCAAATGAGAATTACTGAGTTGGAGTTGCAGTTGGAACAGCAACGCAGTGAGTCTGAGATGGCTTTGGAGAGGGTGCGCAATGAGGGAGAGATGCGCGTGGAGCAACAGCGAAGCGAGGCTGAGTTGCGAATAGAGCAGCTTAATAGGCAGGCAGAGTTGCAACTTGCCGGACAGAAGCGCGAGGCTGAAATTCAACTTGAGTCGGTGCGGAGCATGGCAGATGCTCGGTTAAGTGCTGAGCGTGAAAGATATGCCTCGTTCGAAAAGGCACAAGAGGAGTTGCGCAAATCTGAGAAGGAGAATTACGAGAAGATGCGTGCTGAGCAGGAGAGCCAGTTTGAGAAGCGTTTGGCCACAATGAAGGCTGAGTTTGAAAAACTTGCAAATGAGATACTTGAGCGTAAGAGCGAGGGCATGAAACAGGTAAACAAGGAGAGTTTAGATAACCTGCTGACCCCTTTACGCGAGAAGTTGGATAGTTTTAAGAACGAGGTTGCAGAGAGCAAAAAGAGTGGCATTGAGACCTCGTCCAAAATGGAACAAATCATAAAGGGACTCATTGAGCAGACAAATAAGCTGGGATGTGATGCGAATAATTTGGCGGAGGCGTTGAAGTCGAAACCGAAGATGCAGGGTAATTGGGGCGAGGCCATTCTTAAGGATATTCTGCAGGATTCGGGGCTTCGTGAGGGCGAGGAGTTCTTTGTGCAGAGCTCTGTAAATGACGAACATGGCAACCGCTTAATTCCCGATGTTGTGGTGAAGTTTGCCGAGAAGGGGAGCGTGGTGATTGACTCAAAGGTGTCGCTTAAGGCCTATGCCGAGTATATGTGTTGCGATGAGGAGAGCCATAGGGAGCTTCATTTGAAGAGTCATTTGGAGTCGGTGCGTCAACATGTAAAAGAACTTGGTGCGAAGAGCTATTCAAGTCATGTTAAGGATAGTGTGGATATGGTTCTTATGTTTATCCCGAACGAGGGAGCATATATCCTTGCCATGCAGAATGATCCTAAGCTATTTACCGATGCTTATCGCTCGAAGGTGTTGATTATCAATCCTACCAATTTGATGTTGTCGCTCAATATTATCTACTCAATGTGGCAGAGTCGTCGTCAGGAGCGAAATGTTGAGAAGATTATTCAAAGTGCAACCGGTTTGTATGAGAAGTTCTCGGTTTTCAGTAAGACTTTTGTTGAGATGCGAGGCAAGATAGACTCTTTGAGTAACTCTTATAACGAAGCGGAGAAGCAGCTGACAACAGGTCGTGGTAATGTGGTGAAGCAGCTGAATGATTTGAAGGTGCTGGGCGTTATGCCGAAGAAGGAGATTGATGAGAGGTTGATAGAGAGGTGATGGTTAGGTGAAAGGGAAGAGGTGAAAGGGGAGAGGTGTTGTTTAGGTGAAAGGTGAAAGGTGAAAGGTGAATAACGAGCGTAGCGAGTAAGTCCCCCTTATTAGTGCAGGCGAACTTGTGAGCCAAACGAAGGGGGATTTAGGGGGTTGGTAGATAACAAATTAAAGCAAATCCACTAGTTGTATTCAAAGCTTTAGTTTGCTTTACAGATAAGGAGTAATGAAGTGGTAAGATTTGCGCAGATTTGCTTTGGGGGTTGGTAGAACTGTATTTTATTTATTATGCGAAGCATGGGAGAGTATGGAGAGGGGATGTTTAGGTGAAAGGGGAGAGGGAAAAGGTGATAGGTGAAATGGAAGAGGTGATAGGTGAGCTAAGTGGTGTTTAGGTGAAAGGATATGGAGTTGTATAGAGAGGTTTTAGAGGAGAGATGGCGATGTTTTGATGCGGAGGCGTTTGTTGAGGCGGATCCGTTGAGGGTGGTGTATGATTTGATGAGTGAGGTGAAAGGTGACAAGGAAGATGTGAAAGGTGATAGGGAAAATGTGAAAGGTGATAGGGAAGATGTGAGTGGTGATGTGGTTGTTAAGAGGGAGTTTGTGAGGCAGATTGAGGTTGGTGCGTTGTTTGTGGCGATGATTGCGTGGGGAAATAGAAAGATGATTAAGGCCAATGCCAATAGATTAATGGAGGTGATGAGTTGGCGTCCCTACGATTATATAATGAGTGGAGCGTTTGAGAAGTATCCTGATGAGCAGTGTGTGCATAGAACTCTTTTTGGTGGCGCTTTTAAGCAGGTGTGTAGGAATTTGGTAGAGGTGTATCGGGAGTTTGGCTCATTGGAAAGTTTTGTTGTGGGTGATAGAGGTGATAGGGAAAAGGTGAAAGGTGAGAGTGGAGAGGTGAAAGGTGATAGGGAAGAGGTGAAAGGTGACAAGGAAAATGTGAAAGGTGATACTGGAGAGGTGAGTGGTGATGAGGTTGTTGAGGGGAAGTATGTGGAGCGTTTGGCGAAGATAACTGCACCGGCAAAGTTGGGTAGTGTGAGTGGTAAGTCGGCGTGTAAGCGCTTGTGTATGTTTTTGCGATGGATGGTGCGTACAGATAAGCCTGATTTAGGGTTGTGGCGCAAGATTAAGAGTAGTGAGTTGTTTGCGGTGTTGGATGTGCATGTCGTGCGGCAGGCTCGTGAGAATGGATTGATTTGTGGCAGTTCTACAGCGAGTTGGAAGAGTGTGAGGGAGCTTACCGAGTGTTATAGAAGTTGGTGCGCAGATGATCCTTTGAAGTATGATATGGTGATGATGGGTGAGGATTTGGTATAGTTAGGAGTGAACAGTTAGGAGTTTCCGAGCGTAGCGAGTAAAGCCCCCTTATTAGTGCAGGCGAACTTGTGAGCCAAACGAAGGGGGATTTAGAGGGTTGGTAGAACTCAGGAGATTGCTTTGCAGACAAAGAGTAAGTAGAGTGATTTGATTTGCGCAGATTTGCTTAAATAATTAGGAATATGGATAGTAAAGAGTTAGTTAGAGAGAGTTATGAGGTGTTTGTGAAGGCGGTGTTGGCTGGAATGATGATCTGTTTCGGTTGCATTGTTTTCATGTCTTGTAGTGAGAAAATTGTGGGTGCAACCCTTTTCTCGTTTGGATTGTTGACAATTGTCTGTAGGGGGTTGTGGCTTTACACTGGCAAGATTGGATATTTGCGCCAGGTTGGATTGCGCAATATCTTGTTGACTATTGTAGGAAACTTGGTTGGTTCAATAATCTTAGGTAGTGCTATTAACGCAACTCGTTATGGCGAGGGGTTGTTGATTAAGGCTCAGGCCTTGTCTGATGCAAAATTAGATGATTCGTTGATAAGTATCTTTATCCTCTCGATTGCCTGTGGTGTTATGATGTATTTGGCTGTTGATTCTTACCGTAAGTGTAAATCGTGGCTATTTGTAATTCTACCGGTAGTTATTTTCATTATGTGTGGTTTTGAGCATAGCATTGCGAATATGGGTTATTTTACAATTGCAGGAGCGTGGAGCATGAAGGCTGCGTTATATATTTTGGTTATGGCAGTTGGTAATGGTGTCGGCAGTGCTATTATGAATGTCGTGACGTATAAGGTGAGAGGGGATGTTTAGGTGAAAGGTGAGATATGGTGAAAGGTGAGATAAGGTGAAAGGTAAGAGGGAAAAGATAAGAGGGGAAGGGTGAGATAAGGTGAAAGGTGAAAATATTGAAGGTTAAAGTGGAGAGGGAAAAGGGAAAAAGTGAGAGGCGAGAGTTCTCTTGCTTTTTTTTGTGTGCTTTTGTGTAATAATATTTAAATTATGTTTATATTTGTGGCGATAATTTGTTCTGTTGGATGATTAACAATATTGACATGAAAGTAATTCTTCACGATAAAGCAAAACGTTTCGCAATAAGAATAATAAGATTATATCAATATCTGGTAAATGAACAACGAGAGTATGTGATGTCAAAGCAGATTCTTAGAAGTGCTACAAGTGTTGGTGCAAATCTTCACGAAAGTATAAATGCACAGAGTAAGGCAGATTTTATTCATAAACGCTCAATATCATTAAAGGAGGCAGATGAAACTCAATATTGGTTAACGTTGTTATTTGAGAGTGAATATATTAATCAAGAGTTATATAGTTCTTTATATACTGATATAGGTGAGATTATAGCCATGTTATCCAGAAGTATTAAAACCGCAAAGCGAAATTTGGAATTGGAGAAAAAGGAGAAATATGAAGAGAGAATGCGATACAAGAATGAGATGATGTTGATGGGGTGTCCTTATTGTTTGTTGAGAAGAGAAAAAGAGGAAGGAATGAGGGAAAAGAAAGAGGAGAGGTGAGATAAGGGGAAAAGGTGAAAGGTGAAAGTGAGAAGGTGGATGGGAAAGTTTTTAACTTATAAGTGAAATATTATTTTTTTTTACTAATTTTGTGGAGAGAAAGTATGAATTTTGAGTTGAAGAAGATTCAGGAGTTGTCTGGTAATAAGTGCCAGATATATTCTGCAGTTCTTGAAGGAGAGTCAATGTCTCTATTTGAATCTTTTCTGGCGACTTTTTATGAAGATTATACAGACGAGGTTCAAGATATTTATGATAGATTAAAATTTATTGGGCGAGAAGGAGGAGCGAGGTCGCAGTTTTTTAAAATGCATGAAGGAACTCCGGGAGATGGAGTTTGTGCTTTATATGACATTCCTAATAAAAGGCTGAGATTATATTGTATAATATATGGAACTGTGGCTGTGATTTTAGGAGGGGGAGGAATAAAGAGGGTTAGAGTATGGCAAGATGATGAATTTCTCAGAAAACATGCAGAGTTAATGATTCGTATATCGAGAATAATCTCTTTGAGGATTAAAGAAGGAGATATAAAGATATCGGATGACGGATTTACAGGAAATATTAAAATAAACGAGGATTATGATGAGTAAGAATAAAGATAGTGTGATGAGTCAATTAGAGAGTCGCAGTATTGTTAATTATGAGAAGGTTGCAGTGAAAATGCGCCTTGCAATAAAGATAGAGGATGCAATAATTAAAGCTGGGTTAACTAAAAAGGAGTTTGCCATGCGTCTAAATAAAAAGCCTTCCGAGATTAGTAAGTGGTTAAGTGGAACTCATAATTTTACTACGGATACGTTGTGCGATATTGCTAAAGTTCTTAATGTTAATTTAGTTGATGTGAGTGGTGTTGAGGAGAGGGAAAATGTGAAGAGTGAGAGGTGGTTGGCAAGTGCAGTGCGCTGAGCGAAGGGGTAAGTTTAGGTGATGGGGGAAAGGTGAGATAAGGTGAAAGGTGAAAGGTGATAGGGAAGAGGGAAGAGGTGATAGGTAAGAGGTGAAAGGTGAAATAAGGTGAAAGGGAAAAGGTGAGAGGTGAAAGGTGATAGGTAAGAGGGGAAAGGTAAGATAAGGTGAGAGGTGAAAGAAGCGGGTTGAATTTTGAAATTCAACCCGCTTCTTTCTATATTTTAGATTCTTCTTTGGTGTTGGCGTTTGTACTCTTTTGGAGTTACTCCTGAAAGTTTCTTGAATACTCGGTTGAAGTGTGAAACGTTCTGGAAGCCTGCCTCTTGAGCAACCATTGAAATAGGTAGTGTTGACTCTGCCAATAGCTTGTAGCTGAATTCAATTCTAACCTCGCTCAAATAGTCGAACAAACTCTTTCCTGAGATTTGTTTGAATCTACGGCAAAGGGCAGCAGGAGTCAGACCTGCATATTTTGCGACATCGCCCAAAGTAACTTTCTCCTTGAAGTGTTTGTTGATGTATTGGTATGCCTTGTTTCCGGGAAGTTGCATCTCCTCTTCTGAGAGGTTGACGGTGTTGTCCTCGGTGATTAGAATGTCGTAACGGTACTCGCTAAGTGTGTGAAGGATAGAGTATAACTCAATTAATCCCTTGAATCCGTCAATGTGTGAAACCTCTAAAATGCGCTTTACGATTGGATCGTCCATTCCTTGTGTGTGGAACTTCACTCCTCCCTGGCTGTCTCGAAGCAGACGCTTGATTGATGCGAACTCGGCGCCTGTCTCGATGTTCTGTGGGAAGATGTTGTTATTGAAGTAGATAGCCTCGGAACTTACAGTCATGCTGTTAAGCTCGAAGAATACTTGATCGCACAAATGGAAGTGGGGAATGTTTGGACCAATCAAGACCAAATCGCCCTCTTTGAATGGTGCAATCTTGTTACCGGTAAAGCGTTTACCGAATCCCGATGTGATGATAATCAGCTCGAACTCATCGTGATGATGCCAATGCACATTGAAATGCTTCATATTGAAGACTCTCTTCTCGAATGAGTGTCCCTGTGCAGGTATAATTTTCTCGTATAACATATTATTGATGTTTATTGATTGAACTATGCAAAGATATACTTTATTTATTGATATTGTGCTAAAATTTTTAGTTTATTTTACAAAATGCCTATTTTTATCTAAAAATCCTCTATTTTTCCCTATGAACCAAATTGAATGTTAAAAACTAGTGTATACATGGCAAAAAATGTTGTAAATACAAATTCAATCAATTAACTTTGCGAAGATAAGTGCGCATACCTTTTACTTTGCAATGTAACAGGTAGCGGCGAAGCCGTGCCCAAAGGTAACTAATTGACCTATATGCTATATCCATTGCTCTTTGAGAATAACTTTCACAGGTTGGTGTGGGGAGGAACAAGGTTGAAGCCTATGAAGGGCGTTCCTGCCGATAACGAACCGATAGGCGAGAGTTGGGAGATTAGCGCAGTTCCAAGCAGTAAATCCGTTGTAAAAAACGGCGCATTGGCAGGTAAAACACTTAATGAACTTGTTGAAGAGTTCAAGGAGGAGTTTGTTGGCAAGTGTGTATATGAACGCTACGGTAACAATTTTCCTTTGCTTATAAAATACATTGATGCAGCCAAGGATCTTTCAGTACAGGTTCATCCTGACAACAAAATGGCAATGGTACATCACAACTCACTTGGCAAATCGGAGTTGTGGTATATAATGAAGGCGGAGCCGAATGCAAAGATATATGTAGGGTTCAAGAGTCCAATCTCGCAATATGAATATGCAAAGCGCATTGAGGATGGTTCAATTTGCGAAGTGCTTCAAGAGCACTATGTAAAGCCCGGCGACGTCTTTTACATACCTGCAGGACGTGTGCATGCAATTTGCGGAGGAATAATGTTGGCAGAGATTCAGCAGAGTTCGGACTTAACATACCGGATTTTCGACTACAACCGTCCGGGACTGGATGGTAATCCACGTGAACTTCACACTGAACTAGCAAAACAAGCACTTGACTACAGTGTTTACCCAAATTACAACGTTGAATATAACTCTGTAATCAACAAGCCAATCCCACTGGAGGTAAACGAGATATTCTCAATAAAGCTTCTACAGGTAAACAGAGCTTTTCATAGAAAACTCTACAAGTATGACTCGTTCGTTATCTACATGTGTTTGGTGGGAAATGCAACAATCACACTTAGAGACTCCAAAGAGAGCATAACACTTACTGAGGGAAACAGCTGTTTGATTCCCGCAGGAGTTGCCGATTTCGATGTGGCCCCCAATAACAGCACCGGAATAACAAAGCTTTTGGAGGTATATATAGACAACAAAAACTTCTAAACTAAGTTTGCAAACAAGATAAATTTATCATGATAAAAAGAGTAGTATCAGTTTTAGCTTTAAGCTTAATGGTGTGTGGAGCAGTGGTTGCTCAGACACAGGCAGAGATTAATGCTGCCAAAGAGATGGCAAAGCAGTACGGTTATACCGATGCTGAGATTAATAACTTTATCAACCACCAAACAGGTGGTGGAGGTGGCGGAGGCGGTACAACCGTAGTTGTAAAAGAGGCTCCATCAACAACTGTTTCTCGCCAGGAGAGTAGAGCAGTTGCCACAGACGAACAGATAATTCAAAAGGCTCCTGTAACCACAACTTCATCAATCTTTGGTCACCAACTATTTTCAAGCAAATATTTGAACTTTATACCAAGCTACAATATTCCAACTCCTCAAAACTACATTATTGCGCAGGGGGATGAATTGGTAATAGAGATGTGGGGTGCTACCGTAAAGACAATCACAGTAACAGTATCGCCCGAGGGTACAATTAATATCCCAGATCTTGGACCAATATACATTGTGGGTGAGACAATCCAATCTGCACAGAATAAGTTAAAGAGTGAGCTATCCAAGATATACTCAACTCTAAGCGACGAGGATGGCTCTACAAACATGAAGCTCTCTATTGGCAAACTAAGAAGTGTTAGCGTAAATATTGTGGGCGATGTTACAGTTCCCGGAACCTACACAATGCCAAGCTTAAGCACACTGTTCTCTGCCTTGTATTTGGCAGGAGGAGTTAATGCAACCGGTACTGTTCGTGAAATCAAGTTATACCGTAAGGGCAAACTTGTAAAGACTCTTGATGTTTACGACTTTATTTTGAATGGTGCATATCTGGATAACGAGCGTATGCAGGATAACGATCTTATCATTGTATCAAAGTATAATAAACTTGTCTCAATTAATGGTAATGTTAAACGTGCACAACGCTTTGAGTTAACCGATGGCGAGACCATTGCAGACTTGTTGGAGTACACAGGTGGCTTTACAAACAACGCCATGACCGAAAAGGTACACGTTTCACGCACAAAGGGTGAGCGTAACCGTTCATTTGTTGTTGAGGAGTCTGATTATAATTCATTTATCCTTGAGGATGGCGATGTTGTAACTGTTACTGGAAACAGTAATCGTTTCGATAACAGAGTATCAATCAATGGAGCTGTTTATTTCCCCGGAACTTACGCAATTGATAGTAAGGTATCAACTCTACGTGAGTTGATAGAGAGTGCCGGAGGTTTACGCGAGGAGGCTTATCGTGAGCAGGCATACATTCAACGTTTGGATGATGAGTATCAGCCAATCTCTGTAAGTGTAAATCTGCAGGATGTACTTAGCGGCAGAAATGATATTGCCCTGCATAGAGAGGATGTTGTACGTATATACAATATTGACGATCTGACCCCCGGAGCAATTATTGAGGTTCATGGAGCGGTAAATAAGGGTGGAAACTACACCTATCGCCCCGGTATTACATTGAGAGATGTTATTTTGCTATCTAATGGATTCAGCCGTAATGCAACCAAAGCAAGGATCGAGATTGCTCGTAGAAATGAGAATACCAACTCTCTTCTTCCAAGCGATACTCTTGCAACCGTATTGAATGTAAACCTTGTTGAGAATCCAATGGCGGATACAATGGCACTTCACCCATACGATATTGTTATGGTTCGTTACGCTCCTGATTATAAGGATCAACAGGCAGTAACAGTTACAGGTCAGGTTGTGTTCCCCGGTACACACGTAGTTGAGACCGACGAGGTTCGCCTATCGGATGTAATTGCAAAGGCAGGTGGATTCCTTGATAAAGCATACGTAAAGGGTGCAAAACTTACACGCCACCTAAACCAGGAGGAGTTGGAGCGTTTGCGTTTGGCAACCGAGATTGCACAGGAGAAGTTACAGGCAAGTGGAGATACATTGATTATTGATCCTGCTCGCCTTGGAACAAGTTTCGATATTGCAATTGATTTACAGAAGGCTGTAGATAATCCGGGTTCAGATTTCGATGTTGTTCTACGTGCAGGCGATGTTGTCTCTGTTCCTAAGTATAACAATACAGTAAAGATAACCGGAGGTGTTATGATGCCACATGTTGTTACCTACGATCCTAAAATGAGTTGGAAGGATTATGTGGGTACAAGCGGAGGCTTTGTTAAGCGTGCAATGAAGAAGAAGTCATACTTTGTCTATATGAATGGAACTATCAGTACAAAAAAGTATGGCAAGTTTAAGGCAGAGCCAGGTTGTGAATTGGTTGTTCCTGAGCGCAAGGCTCATGATCGTGAGCGTGCAACATTGACACAGAGTGTAAGTATTGGAGCAACCGTTGCTCAGTTGGCTGCTACAATTTTGTATCTATTTAAATAATTACTTTTATGGTTGATGATAAAAATATAACAAAAACTCCACAAACCGACGAGGAGGAGTTTTCAATTGATTACGTTGCATACGCTAAGCTACTTTGGAGCAAACGCAAGTTGATAATCAAGATTTTTGCAGTTTTCTTTGTGCTTGGTTTGGTATTTGCTTTGACCAATCCTAAGGCATATACAGTTAGTACTACGATTGTTCCGCAGTTGTCGAATACCGGATCAATGTCGTCAAGCAAACTTGGCGCATTGGCAAGTATTGCAGGAATCAGTATGGGCGATATTACTTCCAAAAATGGAGAGTTAAGTCCACTTGTCTATCCTCAAATCTTTAATAATGTAGAGCTCAAAAAGGAGCTAATCTATACAAAATTCAATTTTGAAGATATTGATGAGCCTATAACCCTTTTTGATTACTATATGAACCCTGAATATGCTAAATTTAATCTGGGTTCATTCTTAATGGAGTGGACTATTGGACTTCCATTTAAAATATTGGGGGCTATTAAGGGCGAGGAGCCTGATGTTGAGTATGTTCCAAGTGGCGATGGTCCAAAATTGGTTGTTCTTACAAAGGATGAGAGTGATTTATTTGAGCAGTTAGAGGAGCAGTTCTTCATAGATATAGATGATAAGAATGGATATATAACTATGTCTGCAACTATGCCGGAGCAGATTGTTGCAACTCAGGTTATTCAACGTATTTCCGATTTGATGCAGAAGTATATTACTTTCTATAAAATAGAGAAGGCTCAGGAGAATCTCGATTTTATCAACTCTCAATTTGAGAAAGCAAAGTCAGAATACAATGCTGCTGCAAAGGAGTGGGCAGAGTATTCCGATGCCAACCGTGCATTTACCACAAAATCTGCCCAAATCAAGATGCAGCAGTTACAAGACCAATACTCTGTTGCTCATACTGCATATCAGAACCTGAAGACTCAACAGATTGCAGCTGAGATAAAGGTTAGTGAGGATACCCCAATCTTCTCTGTAATCCAACCCCCTTACGTCCCTTACGAAAAGAGCAGCCCAGGTAAAATAAAAGTTATGTTTATTTGGTGCGTTCTAGGAGCATTAGTAGCCATAGGTTGGGTAATAGGAAAAGATTATTACGACAATAATCTAAAAGAGACTGTAAAAGGAATTTTTAGGAAAGAGAAATAAAATAATAAAAATACATAAAATCATGAAAGGTATAGTTCTTGCTGGAGGTAGTGGAACTCGTTTGTATCCAATTACAAAGGGAGTTAGCAAACAGATGCTCCCAATTTTTGATAAACCAATGATCTATTATCCAATATCTGTGTTGATGTTGGCAGGGATTCGTGAAATATTGATTATCTCAACGCCACACGATTTGCCGGGATTTAAGCGTTTATTGGGTGATGGCAGTGATTACGGTGTACGTTTTGAGTATGCAGAGCAACCAAGTCCTGATGGTTTGGCTCAGGCATTTATCATAGGCGAGGAGTTTATTGGCGATGATAGTGCTTGTCTTGTGCTTGGTGATAATATCTTTCATGGAGCAGGTTTTAGTAAAATGTTAGCCGATGCAGTTGCCAATGCAGAACAACATAACAAAGCTACTGTATTTGGTTATTGGGTTGCTGATCCTGAACGTTATGGAGTTGCGGAGTTTGATTCAGAAGGTAATTGTTTAAGCATAGAGGAGAAGCCTGCTAATCCAAAATCCAATTATGCCGTAGTTGGTTTATATTTCTATCCAAATAAGGTTGTAGATGTTGCGAAAAATATTAAACCATCACCACGTGGAGAGTTGGAGATTACTACCGTTAACCAACGTTTCTTAGAGGATGGGGAGTTAAAGGTGCAGACGCTTGGCCGTGGTTTTGCATGGCTTGATACCGGTACTCACGATTCACTTAGTGAGGCAAGTACATATATTGAGGTTATTGAGAAGCGCCAGGGACTAAAGGTTGCTTGTCTTGAGGGTATAGCTTTCCGTAAAGGGTGGATAGATGCAGATAAGATGCGTGAATTGGCTCAACCAATGATTAAGAATCAATATGGTCAATATCTTTTAAAGGTAGTTGAAGAGGTTGAGCGCACAGGAAAACCGAATATTGATTAATTTAGATTAGAGACATTATGGCTAAAAGAAATATAGTAATCACTGGTGGTGCCGGGTTTATTGGCAGCCACGTTGTACGTCTGTTTGTAAATAAGTATCCTGAGTACAATATTATCAATCTTGATAAATTGACTTACGCAGGTAATTTGGCGAATTTAAAGGATATTGAGGATAAGCCAAACTATAAGTTTGTGAAGATGGATGTATGCGACTTTGAGGGTTTCTATAAGTTGATGCAGGAGGAGCAGATTGATGGAATTATTCACCTTGCTGCGGAGAGTCATGTTGATCGCTCAATTAAGGATCCATTTACCTTTGCGCAGACAAATGTAATGGGAACTTTGGCATTGTTGCAAGCTGCCAAGCTATATTGGGAGTCCTTGCCTGAAAAGTATGAAGGTAAGCGTTTCTATCATATCTCTACCGATGAGGTTTATGGCGCATTGGAGTTGTCAAACCCTGAGGGAATAGAGCCTCCTTTTACAACAACAGCATCGTCAGGTGAGCACCATTTGGCGTATGGAACCGATTTCTTCTACGAGACTACAAAGTATAATCCACACTCTCCATACTCTGCAAGTAAGGCAAGTTCTGACCACTTTGTACGTGCTTTCCACGATACATACGGAATGCCTACAATTGTAACCAATTGTTCAAATAACTATGGTCCATATCAGTTCCCAGAGAAGTTGATTCCGTTGTTTATTAACAATATTCGTAAGCGTAAACCTCTTCCTGTGTACGGTAAGGGCGAGAATGTTCGTGATTGGTTATATGTTGTTGATCATGCACGAGCAATTGATGTTATTTTCCATAATGGAAAGATTGCCGATACATATAACATTGGAGGCTTCAATGAGTGGAAGAATATAGATATAATCAAGGTTATAATCAAAACCGTTGACCGTTTGCTAGGTAATCCTGAGGGACACTCTTTGGAGTTGATTACATACGTTACCGATCGTGCGGGTCATGACTTGCGTTATGCTATTGATTCAACCAAACTTCAAAAGGAGTTGGGTTGGGAGCCAAGTCTTCAATTTGAGGAGGGTATTGAGAAGACAGTTCAGTGGTACTTGGATAATCAGGAGTGGATGGATAATGTGACCAGTGGTGATTATCAGAAGTATTATGATAATATGTATAATAAATACTAAAAATTGATATAATTTGTGTCTGAAAATAAACGAATAGCTAAGAATACATTATTCCTATACATTCGAATGATATTAATAATGGGAGTGTCACTATACACTTCTCGTGTTGTATTGGATAAATTAGGTCGAATAGATTATGGATTATATAGCGTAGTTGGAGGAGTTGTGGGAATGTTATCATTCCTCAACGGCACATTGAGTATAGGTACTTCACGTTTTCTTACATACGAATTAGGACGAGGAGATACTAATCGTCTTCAAATAACTTTTTCAACAGCTTTTTACACTCATTTAATTTTAGCTGTTTTTGTTTTGTTGTTCATGGAAACCGTGGGTATGTGGTTTTTATATAATAAACTAGTCATACCAATAGATAGAATAGATGCTTGTGTATTAGTTTTTCAATTGTCGATATTAACAACATTAATTTCTATTATTCAAGTTCCGTATACGTCACTGATTGTGGCTCATGAGAAGATGGAAGTATATGCATATATAAGTGTCTTTGAGGCTGTTGCTAAATTATTGATTTGTTATCTAATAACAATAACTTACTTTGATAAACTTGTTATTTATGCAATATTGCTTACTATTGTGCAATTAATAGTTTCTATATGTTACTATTCATTTTCCGTAATTAAATTTAGGGAAAGTCATTTAAAATTGAATTTTGAAAATTCAATTTTGCGTAATATGATGGGATTTTCAGGTTGGAATATATTAGCAAATATTTCAGAGACATTAAAACAACAAGGTGTAATAGTATTAATGAATATGTTTTTTGCACCGATTGTCGCAGCGCAGGCTATTGCAAATCAAGTTACAAATGCAATGATGCAATTTGTTAATAGTTTTAGAACGGCTATTAATCCTGCAATAATTAAATTATACGCTGCTGGAAACTATGATGCTTCAAAAAAAATGACTTTAGCTACTACAGTTTATTGTTTTGATTTAGTTTTATTTTTAGGATTGCCTGCGATATTTGTTATGAACGAGTTATTACATTTGTGGTTAGTTGAGGTCCCAGAATATACTTTGATTTTTATACGTTGGATGATTGTTTGTCAAATAATAAATACTTTTAGTGCTTCCTTTTATATCCCAATGATGGCCGCAAATAAAATGAGAAGTAATTCAATTGCAGCGGTTTTCATTGGAATTGGTCAATTTGTTGTTTTGTATATATTATTAAAATTGGGGAATGGTGTTATGTGGGTTCAATATATGCATCTAATTGCTACAATTCTTTTTGCATTATTTGTAAAGCCCTATATTCTTTATAAACAAATTGATTACAAATTAAGTGAACTTTTAAAATGTTATTGGAGTTGTGCAAAAGTATTACTATTGTCATTAGGGATATCTGTAACACTATGTTATTCTTTAGAAAGTGGTATATGGGAAACTATATTTAAAGTAGTTATTGTTGCAAGTAGTGTCCTGTTATCATCATTTATATTTTTGGAAAGAGATATAAAAGAAAAATTTCTTCTATATATAAAATCAAATTATGCAAGATACGTAAAATGATTTCTTGTAAATAATATACCTATTTAGATATGAAAAATGAGATTAGTACAATATTTTCTAATCAGGAAATTAGACTAACTAGATTAAGTGAAGAAAAGATAGAGTTAGTCAGATATTGGAGAAATCAAAAGGAAATTCAACAATTTATGGAATATAGAGAGTATATTTCAGAAAAAATGCAACGCGATTGGTTTCGTAAAATTAATAATGAAAACAATTACTACTTTATTTTAAGTGTTGATAATGAAGATATAGGATTGATGAATATCAAAAATATAGATTATCAAAAGAAAAATGGAGAAAAAGGTTCCTTAATATGGAATCCCAAATATAGGAATAAGGGTATAGGTAAAATAGCAAATGTTTTGCTTATAAAGTTTGCTTTTGAGGAGTTAAAACTTGAATATCTCTATATACATATCCTTGAAGGTAATATTCGTTCGCAAATGTTAAACCTTAAATTTGGTTTTGAGTTAGTCAAGAATCAAGAAAATATCCAAAATAAGTTGTATATCCTTAATAAAGAAAATTTTTATAAACTATAATACAATGATACCATTTAACAAACCTTATCTTACAGGTAAAGAAGCGCATTATATGTACCAAGCAGTTAATACTGGAAAATTGTCTGGAAACGGAGACTTTACCAAAAAGTGTCAAAAGTTTTTTGAAGATAAATACGGTTATAAAAAGGCATTATTAACTACATCGTGTACAGATGCTTTAGAGATGTGTGCTATATTGTCTAATGTACAGCCAGGAGATGAAGTTATTGTTCCTTCTTATACATTCGTATCCTCAGCATTAGCGTTTGTGCGACAAGGGGCAAAAATAGTTTTTGCCGATAGTATGGCCTCCAATCCTAATATAGACGCAGAAAAATTAGAAGCTTTAATAACTCCAAGGACGAAAGTTATTGTTCCTGTACACTATGCTGGTGTTGCTTGTGATATGGATAGAATTATGGCGATTGCAAACAAGTACAATATACTGGTAGTTGAAGATGCTGCACAAGCTATTGATTCATATTATAAAGGGAGACCTTTAGGAAGTATAGGACACCTTGCTGCATTTTCTTTTCATGAGACTAAAAATATAATATCAGGTGAGGGAGGATTGTTAGCAATAAATGATGAACGTTTTATTCGTAGATCTGAGATACTTTGGGAAAAAGGAACTAATCGTTCTGAATTTTTTAGAGGGGAGGTAAATAAATATGGATGGGTTGATACTGGCTCATCTTTTTTACCATCTGAAATTATTGCAGCATTTTTATGGGCCCAATTGGAAAATCTAGATATAATCCAAAAGCGTCGTAAAGAGATATGGAATATGTATAATGACGGGTTTAAAGAATTAGATGTAAAAGGAATTGTCCGATTACCAGAAATTCCAATTTATGCTACTAATAATGCACATATGTTTTATATTATTTGTAGGTCATTACAGGAGAGAACTGAATTAATTAAATATTTAAAAGTTAATGGGGTCCTTGCTGTATTTCATTATCTAAGTCTTCATTTAAGTGATTATTATAAAAAGAATAATATTGATATACCATATCTTCCTCAATGTGATAATTATGCAGATACTTTAGTACGTCTTCCAATGTATTTTGAATTACAAAATACGGAAGTCATAAAAATCGTAAATTTGATAAACAATTTCTTTGATGGAAAGTAAAAAATATAAGGTTCTTGTAATTTCTTCTGTTGATCCATCCGTAGGGCCTGCTGTTGTCGCAGAAGATTTTTATAATAGGTTAAAGAAGAATAAATTTGATGTTGATTTTATGACAACATATGCTGTGAAAGATCATCCGGAATACTTGTATGTATATAAAAGCAAACATAATTATAGATTAACACCAACTTATATATATCAAAAACTTTTAGTAAATAACAGAATAGCGAGATTTTTTAGAAAACAACTTGATGGGTATTATTTTTTTTATCGTAAGGAAACTAACCCTCCAATGTCAATTAATGACATATTAAAATCAATAAAGAGAAAATATGATATTGTTGTTGTTGTCTTTTGGCAAGGAATGTTAAGTTTCAAAACAATTGAAAAAATTTATGATAAATTAAATTGTCTCTTTATTTTTAGATGCATAGATTATTCTCCAATGTCAGGTGGTTGTCATTTTACTGTAAATTGTAATAATTATAAAACAGGTTGTGGTAAATGTCCTGGTATTCTTTCAACGAGAAAAAATGATTTTACAAGCTTTAATGTAAAATATAGAAAAAAAGTATATGAAAAGGTTAAGCCGATAGTTACTGGGAATACTTATATGCATATGTTTTATGATAAATCTTATCTTCTTAAAGATTATGATAGGAAAATAAAAACAATTATATCATTAGATTTAACAAAATATAAACAGCAAGATAGAGAGAAGGTAAGGTTAAAATATAATATACCTAATGAAAAAAAATTTATTCTATTTTTTGGCTCTCAAAACTTAGATGATCCACGAAAAGGAATGAAATATCTTTTAGCCGCACTTAAAGAATTCTCTTTAAGACTTAATAATGATGAATGTAATAGTATATTATTAATAATTGCAGGAAGAAATATTGATTCGATTAAAGATAAACTATGTTTTGAGTATTTACATCTAGGTTATATAAATACAGATGAATTAGTAAATATTTATTCTTTAGCTGATGTATTTTTAAGCCCTTCAGTTGATGATGCAGGACCGTCTATGGTAAATCAAGCATTAGCATGTGGAACACCTGTTGTGGCGTTTGAGATGGGAACTGCATTGGATTGTGTAAAAGATAAGAATACAGGTTATTGTGCTAAATTAAAAGATTTTAGCGATTTTGCATTTGGTATAGAGAAAATATTTAGAATGTCTAAATATGATTATAACAATATGCGTTTAACATGTCGCAATATCTCTGAAAAATTATTTTCAGAAAATGCATCTATATCAAGATTTGAAAAAATAATCGATGAATTTTATGGAAAATAAATCATTATGAAGAAAAATGTAGAAAGTATTTTATGCTGTATTGTTAAAGTGGTACCTACATACAATTGTTGATAGTAACGTTTGTGTACGTATAAATTATGTATTAAATTATCTATACAGTTTATGGATACTTCCGAGTTTAAAGGACGTGTAAAAAATGTATTTTTTGCAAGATATGTTAATCTAAAGGGTATAAAATATATTTCTATTGGAGAGAATAGTTCCCTCGGAAAAGGATGTATTGTTAATGCTTGGGATTATATTTTAGGTATAGAGTATTCTCCTTCATTGATAATAGGTAAAAATTGTTTTTTGGGAGAATATGATCATATTATTTGTGTTAATAGTATAACAATAGGAACAAATGTTACGCTTGGAAGATGGGTTACTATCACAGATAATAGTCATGGAATCTCTAGTTTTGATGAGATGAATTTACATCCGTTAAAACGTAAAATATATTCCAAAGGACCTATAGTTATAAAGGATAATGTGTGGATAGATGATAAAGTTACAATATTACCTGGAGTATCAATAGGAAGAGGTGTTGTTATTGGTGCTAATTCGGTTGTAACAAAGAGTATCCCTAATTATTGTGTTGTTGCTGGTAATCCAGCAAGAATAGTTAGTTGTAGAAATTAATGTTAGAAATATTACTAAAACTAATTCCAGTCTCGATTATATTGTTAATGCTCATTAAAGAAAAATGGGCTATAGCATTGTATATGTTTTATGTCGTACTATTGTATGGTGCAAATGTTTCTTTAATAATTAAATTTTCACATTCATTTATCTCTTCGATATGCTTAATAATATATTTAATAAAGAACTTAAATTATGTAAGAAAATATGCCAAATTAGTAAAACCTTTGTGGGTATATTTTGTATTGTGTTTATTTACTATTCCATTACAAACGGAACTATTAATTGATAATTTTCGTTTATCTTTTTTTGAAACTTTTAGTTGGGCTTTGATAATCGGCTGCGAAGGAATTAAAAATCCGAAGAATGGTGTTTTTTTTATAAAAGTTTTTATAATTGCATCATTAATTACAATTATCTATGGAGCGTTATTATTTTTCTTACCAAGAGGATTTAATCCATATATGATGTTTTTAACTTATTTCAATTTTACAGAATACAATGAAGAATATGCAGTAGATTTGGGTAGAGCTATTCCGAGAATTTTTAGCACTTGGAATCATCCGGTACCATATAATATGTTTATTGGATCATCCCTTATTATATTTATTTCATTATATAAATACATTAAGAATAAGATATTCTATATACTATTGATATTGATTACTTTTTTTGCTTTATTAACATCTGGCGCTCGTTCGGGTATAGTTGCTTTTATTTTATCTTCTGTATTTATGTTTTATGATAAAATACGAATTAAACATATTGTAATATTATTTGTTTTTGTGATATTAATTATTAGTCTTCATTATATACCCGAATCACTTCAAGATTATTTGTTGTCAATTATTGGTAGTCAAAAATCTACATCCGTGGGCAGTAGTGCAGGAATGAGATTAACTCAATTAGAAGGAGCATTGGAATGTATGAAGAATAATATCTTTTTCGGTAATGGATATAATTGGACCTTGTATTATCTTCAAAATTATGGCCTTCATCCGAAAGCGATTACTTTTGAAAGTCTTTTATTTTATGTTATTGCTAATCATGGTATTATAGGTTTTGTTATTTGGGGTACTTTCATTTTAATGCAACTTAGATTAGTTAGGAAAACTATTGTATCAAGGTTTTCTAGATTATCATTGTATTCTTTAACATTTTACTTTATTATTTATACAGGAATAACGGGGTTATATAGTTGTTTTTCTATATATGTTATGTGCTTTTATGTAGCTTATGCTATGCATATTTATATGAATGCTTCAAAACAAGATATCTAATAAAATGACACCACAAATTATTGCATTTTATTTGCCCCAATATCATCCTTTTAAAGAGAATGATGAGTGGTGGGGTAAAGGTTTTACAGAATGGACAAATGTAGGTAAAGCTAAACCTCTATTCAAGGGACATAATCAACCTCGAGTACCAACTGAATTAGGTTATTATGATTTACGTTTACCAATTATACGTGAACAACAAGCTATTATGGCTCGTGATGCAGGAGTGACGGCTTTTTGTTATTGGCATTACTGGTTTGGAAATGGCAAGCGTCTAATTGCAGACATTTTTGACGAAGTGTTGGAAAGTGGCAAGCCTGATTTTCCCTTCTGCCTGGGTTGGGCTAATCATAGTTGGTATTCCAAGAACTGGAACAGTGATGGGACTACGACCCAAAAAATATTAATAGAACAGACATATCCTGGTATAGAAGATGAGAAAATGCACTTTGAATTTCTTCTTCGTGCTTTCAATGATTTACGGTATGTTAAGGTGGACGGAAAACCATTATTTTATATCTTTGATCCCGTGAATGTTCCTGATGAATATATTAATAATTTTCGTAAGTGGACAAAAGAGGCAGGTTTTCCTGATCTATATTTAGTTGCTAATATAACACATCCGAGTGTGAAGAAGGATGTGTTATTAGCCCGAGGTTTCGATGCTGTAACATACCAACGATTAGGAAGTTCTACAAATACCGTTATTGCAAAGATGGGACGTATGGGACGTGGACTCTTCAAAGTATGGCAATCAGTAAAAGGATTTATCATGCACCGACCGCCACGTATGGTAGACTATCGTACGTTTTATCCAATGTTGATAACTGAAGAAGATAAAGAAGATAATGTGATACCTGCATTATTGCCTCAGTGGGATCATACTCCACGATCAGGGTGGAATGGAAGTCTTTTGGTAAACTCTACTCCAGAATATTTTTATCTTCATGCCAAACAAGCTCTTGATGCGATTAAGGACAAACCGCAAGAGCTACAAATACTTTTCTTAAAGTCATGGAATGAATGGGGTGAGGGGAACTATATGGAGCCTGATTTACAGTATGGAAGAGGGTATATTGAGGCTTTGAGAAAAGCGGTGGATGAATTATGAGAAATACAATCATATGAATATAAATCAGCATTTATGAAAAAACTATTAGTAATATTACTTTTTCCACTAATGCTAATGCATGTGGTCTGTTATATGTTTATTAATAGTGAGTTACGCGAGAGGGTAGATGAGGATTTAAGAAGGTGGAATTTGGTAATGCACCTTGGTTTTACGAACAAATATTTTCAGCTTTGTTATTTGCACTTGTATTACCCAGAATACCGTTTTTTGTATTATCAGCGCATTGTCAAAGTGAAATATATCCTTAATTTTATCTTGCGAAGACATAAATTCCTTTACATAGAGACTAAAACAATAGGAGGAGGATTGATTATTCTGCATGGATTTTTATAATATTTGCTGATAGGATAGGAAAACACTGTTGGATAAATCAAAATGTGACTATCGGGGCTAATGGCAAAGACATTCCTACAATCGGTGACAACGTTTCCATTGGAGCTGGTGCGGTAATTATAGACCCGGTACGAATAGGGAATAATGTGAAGGTGGGGCCAATGCTATTGTTGTAAAAGATATACCTGACAATAGCATGGTAGTTAGTGATGCTTCTCATATAATTAGAAAATAAATATGAAAAAACGTATAGCTTGGATAACTGCAGATTATTTCATAGATGTGGATTGTCTGTTGGTTCCATATTTGCAACAGAATTATGCAGATAAATACCAAATAGATTGGTATGTAATCAAAACTGCAAATAACAATATTCCGATACCGAGTACCCCTAATCGGATATTTACTATGAAGTATAGAGGAAAAGATCCGAGGATTATCTTGGAATATATGAAGATTTTTAAAACTCTACATCTTGAAAAGGCAGATATAATCTATTCAGACTTCGTAGGCGTGCCGTATTACTATTTTGTATTGTCACAATACAATAAGAACAAGGTACCCTTGATACATGCTGCGCATAATGTCATCACATATGAAGTTTGGCCGAAAGCTCTAATTTGGTATGTTGATAAGATTTTTAGGAAGAATCAACATTTTCAGTTCTTCTCAAAATTTACAATGGAATATTTTAAAGAACATTATAAAGGAAAATCTTATTTTTATTGTCCAATGACTCTGAAAAGCTATGGAAATGTACAAACTAACAATTATCATATTGATGATTCAAAGTTGAATTTGTTATTTTTCGGAAATGTTGTAGGTAACAAAAGATTGGATCTACTTATTAGTGCCATTAAGCATTTGCCCAACCAATATAGAGATATGGTTCATCTTAACATTTGTGGAAAATGTAACAATCCTAGTCCTTATTTGAAATCTATTCAAGATATGCCCAATATAACTGCATATTTTAAACGGATAGATGATCATGAGGTTGCAGAATTGTTTACTAAACATGACTTTTTAATGCTTCCATATCAGGATGTGGCACAAAGTGGACCACACATGATTGCTTATCAATACAACTTGCCAGTAATAGCTAGTGATATTGATGGATTTACTGAAAGAGTTATAGATGGAGAAAATGGTTTCTTATTTAAAGTAAATGATAGAGAGGATTTGACAAGGGTTATAGAAGAAGTTGTAAATATGAAACCTCAAGAATATAAATGCTTAAAAGAGAATCTGAAGAAATATTCAATAGAAAATTTCAGTTTGGAAAAGATTTCAAAAAAATATATTGATTATTTTGAGTTAATATTGAAATGATTTTTAACAACTTAACGAATTATACGTTATGATATTTTCGTGAAAATTGATATATACATTTATAGATTAAAATGGTTAAAAATATTCTTATTTTGGGTGGTACTGGTGTAATGGGTACTTATTTAATAAATCAATTGAGTAAATCAATTGATTATAATATTTATATAACAACTCGTGGATCTTATAACAATAATGGTAATACATATTATATAACAGGAAATGCTCATGATATATTGTTTATAAGGCCAATAATTGAATCAAAAAGATGGTTTGTTATTATTGATTTTATGCATTATTCAACAAAAGAATTTAAAGAAAGATGTGATATTTTTTTAAATAATACTGATCAATACATATATCTAAGTTCAGCAAGGGTTTATTCTGAGTGTTTAGATCCAATAACTGAAGAATCAAATAGACTTCTTGACACAACAACAGATGCTGCATTCTTGAGGACAGACGATTATTCTTTGGCCAAAGCAAGAGGGGAAAATATTTTACAATCAAATTCAAAGAAGAATTGGACTATTATTAGACCATATATGACTTATTGGAAAAACAAGTTAGATTTGGGCTATTTTGCAAAAGAACTATGGTTATATAGAATTCTTCATAATCGGAAAATTTGTTTTCCTAAAGATGTTGCTTCAAAATATACTACCTTAACATCAGGATATGATGTTGCTAAAGCTATTGTTTCCATTATTGGTGAAGAGAGAGCTAAAGGAGAAGTTTATCATATTACGGAAAATAATTCGTATAAATGGAACGATATCATTGATGTTTATAAAAAAGTTTTAGAAAATAAAGGATATAGATTTAATATTTTGTATTTGGAAAAATCCATGATACAACCAGAATACATATATATATATGATAGACTTTATGATAGAAAATTTGATAATTCTAAAATAAACGAATTTGTAGATAACAAAACTTTTGTGTGCGCAACGGAGGGTATAAAGAATGCAATTGAAGAATTTCTGCTTAATCCTGTATTTAAAAATATAGACTGGAAAAAGCATGCATATTGGGATAAAATAACTAATGATTATACTCCAATCAAAGAAATAATTGGAACAAAGAATAAAATTATCTATATAATATTACGATATATAGTATCTTATAACTACGCTCTTAAATTGAGAAATAGTTTTCTATATAAGTTTTGTAAGAAATTATAAAATTATTTAATCATGAATACATATTATACCGTAGAACGTAACATTCAAATTGTATTATCTTTAATGAAAGCTCATGGTATTAAGCGCGTTATTGCTTCGCCAGGGGCTACAGATGTTAGCTTGGTTGCAAGTATGCAACATGATTCCTATTTTGAGATGTATTCTTGCGTGGACGAACGTTCTGCAGCATATATGGCTTGTGGTATGGCTGCTGAAAGCGGAGAACCAGTCGTGATAACCTGCACAGGTGCTACATCTTCAAGAAATTATATGCCAGGATTGACAGAAGCTTATTATCGAAAATTGCCAGTTTTAGCTATAACATGTTGTAGAAGTAATGTAAATGTCGGTCACTATGTTGACCAAGTGACAGACAGAAGTGCACTGCCTAATGATATTGTAAATATAAGTGTATATGCACAAAGTATTAATTGCCCAGAAGACGAGTGGGATGTAATGATAAAAGTAAATAAAGCAATATTGGGATTAAAATATAATGGTGGTGGCCCTTGTCATATAAATCTTGCAACAACCTATGAAAAGGATTTTTCAGTTAGAGAAATCGCTCCTGTTCGTGTTGTTCACCGATATGAGTTAGGGGACAGACTTCCTGAAATTCCTGATGGAAAAATTGGAATTTTCGTTGGGGCACATACAAAATGGGATAAAGAGCTTTTACAGACAGTGGATAGGTTCTGTGGTATTTATAATGCTGCTGTGTTTTGTGACCATACCAGTAATTATAAGGGTCAATATCGTGTCTTATTCCCTTTAATAGAAGAACAAAATGATGCGAAATTTAATGATCCGGAAGTTGATTTGTTGATTCATATTGGATACGTTTCAAATTGTGTTTTTAAAGGAAAGCAAATTTGGCGTGTAAATCCAGACGGTGAGATAAGGGATACATTCCGGAAAATGCAAAATGTATTTCAGATGACAGAATTGGACTTCTTCAGTTATTATGTGAAAGGCAAATCTGGTAATCAAAGTCAATATGCCAAAATGTGGCAAGAACGATATGAGAGTTTCTTGTCTAAGATTCCAGAATTACCATTTTCTAATTTGTGGATAGCTAAAACTATATCTAAGAAAATACCTGATAATGCTGTTATACACTTGGGAATTCGCAATAGTATTCGTTCATGGAACTATTTTGAAATTCCAGAATCTGTGTTGGGGTATTGCAACACTGGTGGATTTGGTATAGATGGAGGAGTTTCTTCTTTAATTGGAGCTTCATTACTTAATCCAGATAATTTATACTTTGGCATATTTGGTGATTTACTATTTTTTTATGATATGAACAGTATAGGAAATCGTGAAATAATGTCAAATGTACGTATATTGATTGTCAACAATGGTTTAGGACAAGAATTTAAGAACTATTCATGTTTCAGTTCAATGTTTGGTGAGGATACCAATTCGTACATTGCAGCACAAGGACATTTTGGAAATCAATCACGTCAATTGGTGAAAAATTATGCAGAAGCATTAGGCTTTGATTATCTTACTGCCTCTAATAAAGAGGAATTTAATAGTGTATATCCTAGTTTCGTTTGCCCAATTATAGGTGAGAAACCTGTTATTTTCGAAGTGTTTACAGATAGTAATGATGAATGTAAAGCACTTGAATTAACAACAATTGTTGGAATGAAATCAAAAATAATTAAAGTTGCAGGTGAAATAGTTTCACGTCCAGAATTAAAATCTGTAAAACAAGTATTGAAGAAAATTGTTAAATGAAAATCCTTATAATTACATTTACTGGAGGAGTAAATCCAGGAACTTTTATGCAAGCATTAGGTGTGCAAACAGCATTGAAGAAAATATATCCTCAAGCAATTATTGAATATTTGAGATTCCCTGATTTCAAAAGAGGGGGGCTGATGGTACGTGGTAAAAGAGATGCATTGTGGTATACTTTCTTACAAAAAGGATATGCGGCATATCGATTAATAAAGTATCAGAAATTACGTAGGAAACACTTCATTTACACTCAAAATACAGATTTGTTTGAATATTCTGATGCGTCAGTTGAATGGATAAAAAAATATGATTTAGTTGTTGTTGGTAGTGATACAATATTGGAGAAGGCATACAATGAACATGGGAAAATAGGGTTGAATTGGATGCCTTTAGATGTCCCGAAAATATACTTTGCAGCTAGTGCTTCTCCAGCAAACTTCGTTCCAAATAAAGATTTGAAATTAGTTGCAGAAAATGCAAAATTTATAGGATTGAGGGATAGTTTGACTATTAGTTTTTTCAAAGATCAATTAGGAGTTTCATCAGATCGTCTTATAAAACAACCAGACCCTTCTTATTTCTTGGATATAAAGAAATTTCAATTGAGCGAGCGCTTAAGGTCTAGGATTAAGTCTGGAGAGAAGTACGTTCTATATAATTTCAATTCTAATTTCCCTCATCGTCAAGATTTGGCAGATATGTTAAGGAAATTAGGCTACAATGTGGTTTCTACGGCATATAATCCGTATGCAGACATATGCATGGATACGGTTGATGCCTATGAATGGGCTGGCGTCTTTCCTTTGATGGATTTAGTGGTAACTGAAAGATTTCATGATTCAGTCTTTGCCTTGCGGAATTGTAAACCTGTGATAGCAATCGATTGGGAGAAGAATAGATTTGCATCTAAGGGTGATTCAAAAACCTTTAGAATATTGGAAGACTATAATTTGAATGCATTCCATTTCAACCTCGCAGAATCTTCTGACTTATCTCCGATATGTCGTGTCATTGAAAAAATAGATACAGAGTTTAATCAGACTCTTATCAAACAAAAAAATGAGTTCTATATGGAGTCTGCAAACAATATATTATCTCAAATTGCAGGAGTTATTAATCTTTGATCAATCATGCATAAGATTCATATTTGTTATGTCATTTCTTCGTTGAGTAATCAAGGTCCACCGAATGTTTTATTTAACATTGTAAAATATATGGACTTTGATAAGTTTGAAGTATCAATTATTACCTTAGTTGAAGAACAAAAGGTTTCAAGGATAGAAGAGTTCAGGGCACTTCCTATTAAAGTTATTCAGCTGTTTCCGAATTCTACACCCAATGCTTTGAAGATGTTCAAAGCTCTTTGGAAAACAGTAAAACAGTTGCAGCCAGATATTCTTCATACCCATTGTCCTCGTTCTATGTTTCTTGTACCTTTATTGCCGAAAAGGTATAAAAAAGTAGAGACTGTTCATATATATCCCGGAATTCAACAAAAGGTAATGTATGGTAAATTAAAGGGGCAAATAGTGATATGGTTAAGCCATTTTTTTACGAAAAGAATGGATTTGCCAATTGCGTGTTCTGAAAGTGTGGCTCAGAGTTATTGGGATGAGCAACATTTTCAGATGATGTCAATTCCTAATGGTTGTTCTTTGCCTTTATGGAAACGCGATAATAAGCAGAAAGCAATTATGCGTAAGCAATTAGGCATGCGTAGTGATCTTCAATACTTTATATTTATCGGTAGGTTCTCTCAAGAGAAGAATCCGGATTTTATTATAAAGGGTTTTGAAGCTTTACAAAATAAGTATAAAAATATAGGACTTGTGCTTCTTGGAGATGGAGAACTGTATAATCAAGTTATTACCCATTCAAATGATAGGATTTTAATTCCAGGTTTCAAGAGTAATGTTTATGATTATTTGGTTGCTTCTGATTACTATATCTCTGCATCGGATGTTGAAGGCCTTGCTAATACCCTTCTTGAAAGTATGACAGTTGGCTTACCTTGTGTGTTAAGTGATATTCCTTCTCATCAAGAAGTAATCGTAAAAGCTGAACGTCCTTTTGGATTCTTATTCAATAACAAAAAGTTAGAAGAATTACTTACAGCAATGGAAAGAGTGCTTACTATTGATGTGGAAGAAACTGCAGAATATATTCAGCGTATTTTTGTGAAATATTATACGGCTCGTCATATGAGTGAAAAATATCAGGAGGAATATTCTAAATTGCTGATAAAAAGATGATTACGATTTCAATTGTTACATACAAAACAGATTTATCTGAGTTAAAGAAGTGTTTCGAATCATTAGATTCAGATTTAGTGTCTGCTATTTATGTTGTAGATAACTCAAGCGAAAAATGTATTGAGCATTTTTGTAATAATTATCCCAATGTGGAATATATTGCAAGTGCTAATGTAGGGTATGGTGCAGGTCACAATCAAGCATTAAGAAAAGTAATTAATAAAATTGATATTAAATATCATTTAGTATTGAATTCTGATGTTTATTTTGAACCCTCAATCTTAGAGAAGATTGTAACATATATGGATGCGAATCAGAATGTTGCACAATTACAGCCATACATGACTTATCCTAATGGCGAGTTGCAATATACTGTAAGATTATTACCAACTCCGATGGATTTGATTTTTAGAAGATTTATGCCCAAGCGAATGGGAGAGAAAATGAATTATAGGTATACTCTTGAATTTTGGGATCATAAATCTTCAGCAAATATAGCGTATCACCAAGGATCGTTTATGTTCTTCAGATTATCTGCGTTTGAAAAGGTTGGATTATTTGATGAACGTTTCTTTATGTATCCTGAAGATATTGATATAACTAGGCGAATGCATCAATATTATCAAACAATTTATTGGCCTGAAGTATCAGTCGTCCACGCTCACAGAGCTGAGTCATATAAGAGTAAAAAGATGCTTAAGATTCATATAACAAATATGATAAAGTATTTTAATAAGTGGGGGTGGATTATAGATAAAGAACGGTCTCTTTGGAATAAGCAGTTGTTAAAAGAATTAGGATATAAAAAGTAAACCTATGAATTACATTATCACAGGAGGTACTGGTTTTATTGGTACCCATTTAGCGAATTTGATTGCAGAAAAATATCCACATGCGAATATTTATAATTTGGATATAGTAGAACCAGGGACACCTCTGCCTACAGTAAAAAATTATAAGCCTGCATTAAAAAGTGGTGAGAAACATAAAGCGACTTTTATTTATTGTGATGTACGTAAAACTATAGAAGTTCCATTCGAGGTTACTGCAGATGATGTGATTTTTAATTTTGCAGCAGTGCACAGAACTCCTGGCCATCCTGATTACGAGTATTTTGAAACAAATATCAAAGGTGCGGAAAATGTTTGCGCTTTTGCAGAAAAATATGGAATAAAGAAGATTGTTTTTACATCTAGTATTGCTCCTTACGGAGCAGCTGAAGAGCTAAAAGAGGAGACAACACTTCCGACTCCTAATACTCCGTATGGAATCTCTAAACTTGTAGCAGAGAAAATTCATATGACTTGGCAAGCAAAAGATTCTGCACGTCAATTAACTATAGTTCGCCCTGGAGTAGTTTTTGGTAAAGGTGAAAACGGTAATTTTAGCCGTTTGTATTGGGGTATTAGAAAACATACCTTTGCTTATCCCGGCCGTAAAGATACAATTAAGGCGTGTATTTATGTTAAAGAGCTTGTACGTTTTATTTTGTGGAATGTGGAAGTGCGTAAGAGTATGTTTGATATTTTTAATTGTACTTTTGAACCCGCTTATACTATTGAGCAGATTGTTAAGAGTATAAAGAAAGTATCTGGATTGACTCAGAGTGTTCCATATATTCCTAATTCTTTAATTATGCCAGCTGCTTTTTGCGCAAAATTAGTTGGCAGTCCAATGGGAATTTGTCCGGCAAGAGTGAAAAAACTTCAGATTTCAACTAATATTTGTGGAAAAAAATTAGCTGAGTGTGATTATAAATTCAAATGGACTTTTGAGCAGGCATTGGAAGATTGGTTTGAGGATAATGATAAAAAGTTTTTAGAATAAATTTGTATTTTTTGTAGTTGAAGAATTTCTCTTAAATATATAATGTCTGTATGAATATACTAGTTACCGGGGCCAACGGACAGTTGGGTAATGAGTTGAGAATTGTGGCTGCGCAGGCTGCGAAGGGTGGTGATAATTACATTTTTACGGATGTGAATCAGGTTGAGGGAGTTGAGACTACCTATCTTGATATTACCGATATTGATGCTATCCAAAAGATGGTTAGTGATAACGGTGTTGAGGCAATTATAAATTGCGCAGCCTATACCAATGTGGATGGTGCAGAGAGTAATCGTCCGGTTGCAGAGCTTTTGAATGCAACTGCGCCCGAGAATCTTGCTAAGGTTATGGCGGAGGTTGGCGGTTTGTTGGTACATGTCAGTACCGATTATGTTTTTGGTAAGGAGCCATATAACACTCCTTGTAAAGAGGATCAGACCGGAACTCCGACAGGAGTTTATGGCGAGACAAAGCTTTTGGGTGAGCAGAAGATTATGGCAAGCGGATGTAACTACATCATAATTCGTACTGCCTGGTTGTATTCGGAGTTTGGTAAGAATTTCTGTAAGACAATGCTCAATTTGACTGCCACAAAGCCTGAGTTGAAGGTTGTTTTTGATCAGGTTGGAACTCCTACCTATGCTTACGATTTGGCTAAGGCTATTTGTGATATTGTTACCGAAAGAAAGTATGTAGGAAATACAGGTGTTTATCACTACTCGAACGAGGGAGTTTGTTCATGGTTTGATTTCACTAAGATGATTGCAGAGTATAGCGGACAGACAGAGTGCAGTGTTCAGCCTTGTCACTCTGACGAGTTCCCAAGTCCTGTTACAAGACCATCGTATTCGGTTTTGGACAAGACAAAGATAAAGCAAACTTTTGGAGTTGCAGTTCCATATTGGACCGATTCATTGAAAATCTGCATAAAGAATTTGAAGGGATAATTAAGGGATAGGGTGGTATCTGAGCCCTCGCCCGATATTTGAGTTAAAATAGGGTGGCGCACTGGTGTGAGTTGAAGTTGTAAAACTAAATTACCGGTGCAATTTTTTAGAGGGAGTATTGTGAATATAATTTATAAAAGAATAACTATGGCGGTGTAGGAATTTTGCCGTTATATGGAAGTTCTGCTTTGCCAATGGGAGTGAGGTTAGTTAAATTTGATTATTTGTTTTTATTATTTTTCTTTGTAAATTCACAATTTAATAAATCAATGAACTCTTTTCCTTTTGAAGAAGGTAAATTAGACGAATAGTATAGAATTTAATAGTTAGAAGGATTTAAATACGAAATCATATTGTTATGTTATCTGTAAAATATATACCTATGCAATATCATGATGCCATTATCATACGTTTTACTGGAGATGATGGCAGTTTGCATAATATATTTGTGGATGGTGGTGATATTAATTCACGAAAGTTCTGCTATACCGATAGACTTAAGAAGGAACTTGAATTCGTATTTGGCATGGGAGACTCGATTGATTTGTGGGTAATAACTCATATTGACAATGACCATATAGGTGGGCTTTATCATTTTATCAACGACTCAGAATTCTTTGAAACTCATCATGAAAGGTTAAAAGAGGTCTGGATGAACTATGGTGGTAAAGGAGACTATGAAGTACAACGCACAGGAACAATAGGCTATCATAGCGGAAAAGAATTGCGCGACTTGCTTAAGGAAAAGCGTGTAAACGTTAAGCAGAATATAATAGCAGGACATACTTCAACTTTATCTGATGTCACAATAACAGTGGTTGCACCAGACGAGAATACAATAAAACGCTATATAGAATGGTGGAATAACAAAGAATTTCAATATGTTGTTCAAACAACAGATGGACTTATAAAAGGCGGAGAATGGGACTATAATCAAAAATTCAAGGATTTCAATATCGAGTTGTACGAGGAAGATAGGGAAGTAAAAAACAATAGTAGTATTGCTTTTGTATTAAGCTATCATGGTTATAACTTGCTGTTTTCTGCCGATTCATGTTCTTCTCTTTTGTCTGACGGTTTGAAGAATGTAAATATATTTAAGGATGGGAAGTATAAGTTTGATCTTATGCATATTCCTCATCATGGTAGTTGTAGGAATAGCTCATTCGTTTTCTTGAATGATATTATCTGTCCAAAATATGTTATCTCTGGTAATGGTGTAAATAGATATCGTCTACCTGACAAAGAAACCATAGCCAGATTGAATGTTGCAAATCCGATGGGGTGTGAATTGCATTTCACCCAGATGAACTTCAAACTAAGGGAGATTTTTGCAAACGATGATTGCAGAAATATAAAAGTTATTGATAATGCCAACTTCACTTTCGAGTAACATGAATACGAATTACAACTTTACAGTTAGGCTTAAAGCTAATGACACAGGCAGTGCTGTGTTAGTCAAACATAACGAGTGTTATTATTTGCTTACTGCGGCTCACGTGTGTGATGAATATTCGGGAAAAGAATCAGTTGTTATTACAGATATTGATGGCAATGAGAATAAAGTCATCCCTACAGACATGGCAATTTCGCCAACCGAGGAATATGACATTTGTGTAATGAAACTTTCTGAGGATATTGCCATGGCAATAGCTACCAATGTGAAGTGTGCTACGTTTGAAGGTTCTGGCTACCCGTGTGAGATAGATGGTTTCCCGTCAAATGCAATCGACCATAAACTTAGGATAGAAAACAACTGTTATATTTCACAAGAGAGCGAGGTGGGTAATGAACTCTATGTTAAACTAGGCGAGGAGCGAAAAGACGGAATGGAAATGCAGTATATGGAAAGCGGCTTATCCGGCTCTGGCGTATTTGTTGATTCCAATGGAGAAAAATACCTCGTTGGCATTATTCATAGGGTTGAGGAAGAGAGAAATCTATTTATTGGTTGGAAGTTGCAAAAAATTAATGAGGTCATTAAAGGTGAAGGTTGGGCTGAGATACCTCTAATCCCGATTGAATTGCGACAACAGATTATTGATCAATACAATAAACTGATTGATAACACTGAATTCGTTCTTAAACGCATCAAAAATAAGATTGTTGGAAAGATACAGCTATCTCGTCAAGAATATAAAGATCAGATAACTTCTTCTTTAGACAAAGGTAATATCGTTATCATTACCGGCGAAGCTGGCATAGGTAAATCAGCTCTTGCTAAAGAAGTGTTAACAAATAATAAATACCGTTCTGTGGCGGTGTTGGGTGATGACCTCGATGAATCAAAAGAATCAGATATACTAGCAAATTGGAATATAACAAGTAGGCTTTCTGAGCTTTTCAAATCACCCATATGGGGTGATGGTGATAAAGTCTTACTCGTGGAAAGTGCAGAACGAATGCTGAATGGCAATACTGATACAGCATTATTATTCATAGAGAATCTTCTGAACGAGACTCATGAAGTAAAAATAGTCTTCACAATTCGGAAAAATTCTCTTGACCAATTTAGGTTGTGTTTGGCATGTAATGGGATTATTATCACAGATGACTACGTTATAGATATCGGGCTTCTTAGTGAAGACGAATTGATGGAAGTGGAAAGGGATATTCCTCAAATTCAACCGTACTGTTCAACAGATAAGACTCGACATATCCTAAGAAATCCATTCTATTTGAATACTGCTTGTTCCATTGCAACTATAGCCAATGCAGGCACTTTAAAAGAAAGTGAATTCAAAGATAGACTTTGTCGACAAATTGTATCGGGAAAGAAGCCTGAAGAGGTCAGTCAGCGCATAAAGGCTCTTATTGATATAGCAAGAAGAACGTCGCAAGTAGGTATGAATTTGGTAAAATGTGAGATGACGGATGCGGTAAAGTCGCTTGTCGATGATGATATTCTTGTTGGACTGCCAGCACAAGGCTTATTGCGCCCTGGACATGATATATTTACTGACTGGGGCTTATATTGTTATATTGATAATAATTATCGTGAGGTTGAAACAGGAGTAATAAGTCTTGCTCAGTTCTACCAGAATATAGATTCGAACATTGCGTCAAGAAACATCTTCCGTCAGTATATTGAGACACATATCTCTGAGGAAGATCAAAATCTTGATGCTTTCATTAGAGAGAGTCTTTCGCTTAACTTGTACGATGTGTTTTATGATGCCTTATTCTATGCGATCCTGATTTCTGGCAATGGAGCATTATTTCTTACGTCAATAAAAGACCTTCTTTTAAATGACAATAATTTGCTTTTAGGAAGATTATCGGTTGCATTATCGTATATGTTCCGAAAGGTGGACTGGAATGTAAAAGAGTTTTATACGAAACATAAGTCGATTAATGAAAGCTCGAGATTAAGAAATTCAGATTATATGCTCCCATCTGGGAAGGGATGGTATACCTTTGTTACATTCCTCTATGATAACAGAGATGCCTTCAACGCATATAGAAGCAATTTGATACCATTGTTACTGCAATGCGAGCTTGTCAGTCTTTCTGAGAAGGATGCCCCTAATTTAAAAAAATATGTCTTTTCCATATTAGCTGATGACGTAAATCAGACTCTTGCTGATGATAGAATACTTGAGGAACCAGACAAGAATGTAATACGCCTTCTTTTCAAATGGATGAATGAGAATCCAGAACTGATTAAGATGTGGGTTGAAAAGGCATTAGAAGCAAATTCTTATAAGTACAAAGTTATTAAAGAGTTTCTTTTGCTCAGCGAAGGTATAGAAACACTAGGCTTTATTAATACATATCCCGATATATATAAAGCTCTAATTAGGCAGGAATGGCTTGATGATGAAGGTATCGTACACGATTACTATCCTATGATTCATCAATCCAGCGGATTGACGACTTCTTTCAAATGCTTCTTCTATTCTCACCCAGAAGATGCAATAGAATTCCTTTGTGAAATTCTTAACTATGATATAGAGAAGCTCAAATGCATTCATACACAGGAATTAGAGAAAATAAAAGTTGTAGTGGATGATAATGAAATAACCCTTTTAGGCAATGACTATATGTGGCGCGAGTACAGAGGAAACAATTACCAATCACACGTGAGAGAAAGCCTTTTGATGACATTTGAGAAGTGGATGATGGACTCCATCAAAAACAATAATGATAGTGCTAAGTATGCTCTTTCTAGGGAGAGGCTTTTGGCTGTATTTGATATTGTTTACAAAAAGTGTTACAATGTAAGTGCTTGGGGAGTATTAGCCAGTGTCGCTACAAGATTTCCGATATTTGTCGGTATGAAAGCTATGCCTATCTACAGTTGCCGAGATTTTATATTATGGGATAAAACTAGATTAAGCGCAGAATTAATGTCACCCACTATAAGCCCCTATGCATCCAAGAATGTTCAAAAAGAGGTGGCTGATAGCTATAAATTAGCACATAGAAAACAGGATTTAGAAGGTATAATCCTAAGAATGTCCATGACCGAGGGTTTTGCTGACAAGTTTAGAAAACTTGTCAAGCATCTGAAAGAAACGGCCACTACTTATTTGGAGAAAGTATCAGCCGGTCGTATGGATATAGCTCAGTATGAAATTATAGGCAAGACGGATAAGGGGGTCATTTTACAAGGAAGTCCTTTCGAGGATATAAAAGAGGAAGCCGTTCAAAATGAGGCGTTTAGCAACCAATTTAATAAGATGCTATCGGTCGGTAACCTCTCCAGAACACGCTACGATGAGGATTCTGAACAGGTTATTGATGAATGGCGTGAAGCATATTGCTTACATAAAGACCAAGATAGTGTGTTTGTAGCAAAAGGACTGGTTGCAGCGTTAGGTGTAAAGAAACATTGGGAAAATCTGAACAAAGAAGAACGAGCATGGTGCTATGAAATCATTGTTCAAGAGACCTATGAATTTGCGGTATCTAGAATGTTTCAGCCGTACACGGAATATAGCTCTGATGGGCTTGTATATTTACTTGACCGTCTGCCTGATGATGAGAACTTGTTGCAAGTAATATGGGGATTAATTGATGCTATAGATGATAATGACTCTTTGTTTACTCGTTTTGAGAACTCTTTCAAGTCGTTGATCTGGCTTAATCATAAAGAATTAGCAGAGAAGATCATCTTGCAATATATTCACAATACTGAAAGTAAACGAAACGATATTGATAAATTCGCGCATGTTTGCAAACTGATTCCTACAGATATAGAGGATACGATTATAGACGAGATGGCATTTATCTATTGTAAACAATTCATGGATGCTTTGACGGATAAAATGTCTGATCGATACGTCGTGAAAATGCCAGATATGCGAATAGAGGAGTTCTGTGCTGCATATATGGTTGCGAAGCCCCAGAAGAGATGTAAGTTTATAGAAGAAATATGGTTGGTGTCAAGTCTGAAACAGACTAGGTATCATTATGACAGGCGTGAGAGTCCGATAGGTTCAATATTCAACCACTATTGCTATATGGTCACTCCAGCGAATAAAGATTCTTTCTGGCAGTTGTGGGAGATTATGTTTGAGTGGTATAAGAAGAATAATGCGATGGAAGTTCTTCCTTCGCTCATGCTTAGTTTTGATGTGATGAAACCCAGTTTGCTTGAAAATTGGGAAATCGTTAATGGCGCGAATGAACATATCTATAAACTTTTGCATATACTACCTCAAGAGGGCGTTTCTTACCTGCCTTGGCTTGTTTGCAAGACTGGTTTTAGGTGGCTTATGCCTGCTTGCTTAAGGCATATAGATAAAGCTATTCTTCGTCAATCATCAAGAGATAGGCATTCGATGAAGCAATGGCAAGATGCAGTCGAGGATTTATATGATGATTCTATAATAAGGGATACTATTCGTAGAGATAATGTTTTAAGAGCCGCTTATGTGGAAATACTGAATGGTTTGATATCAAATGGCTCTTCTATCGCTTATCTGATTAGGGATTATTACATATAGGATTATAACTCAAGATGAAATCTGGATGACGCATAATTGTGAAGGTGTCTTGTCCTAAAATAGTTATTCTATTATGAAGAAAACGTTAAATAAATTTCTAAATGAATTTAAGAGCAATAAGTCTTATTTGCAATATATATTAGCTTTTCTGTCTTTTGCTTTTATAATGACAAGCTACGAAGATAATTTGAAATGCTTGTTTGACGAAATGGTCATGCCTATTCTCTCTGAATTTAGAGCAAATATGTATAGCCTCGTATTGGTTTGCATTTTAGTGTTTGTTGTAGCATCTGATATAAAGAGTAAATGGAGTTATCGATATAGATTTGATGGACGATGGATCTTCGTACTTTTTTGTATTCTATTCGTAACATTGAGATACCGTTTCTCTGGATTGTACAATTTTGTTCCATGGCTTTGGTGTGTGTCTTATGTTGACATTTGTATTGTTGCTGGACTTGCCTATCTCATTGTGGCAATCATAAATATAATTAGGATACACTCTAATAAACAAGATAGTATTTGCTCACAAGTAGATGGAATTATTAGAGATTGGCCGATAGAAGGTAAAAATGAGGATATTTTTGATCTGGCAGAAGAGGCAAAAAAGATTGCAGGAGAGATATTATCTTTGGATAAGTCTAAAACATGGAGTCTGGCAATTACGGCTCCGTGGGGTGCAGGAAAGACTTCATTCTTGAACTTAATCAAGGAGAACTTTTATGACAACGATTTTGAGATTGTGTATTTCAATCCACGTGATAGTAAATCATATCAAACTATACAAGAAGACTTCTTCAATTTGATTACTTGTGTACTGTCGAAATACGATAGTGGGTGCAGTAGTGTAATGAAAGATTACATGTCATCTCTACAATTGATAGATAATAGAGGAGTAATTGAAAAAGTAGTAAGTTTTTATAGGATATGGGATAAGGAGAACTTAAAGGATAAACTGAAAAAGTCTTTTGCTCATATAGGGAAAAAGGTTTTAGTTCTTATTGATGATTTTGACCGATTGTCTAAGGAAGAAATACTCGAAGTACTGAAGTTGATAGATAGTAATGCGGCTTTTGCTAATCTTATTTTCCTGACGGCATATGATAAGAGCCAGGTTAATAAAGCACTTGGAGAAAGTAATAATACAGATGAGGCATGCTTTGTGGACAAATTCTTCAATCTGGAATTTGTTATCCCATCACGTTCGTATTCTTACATTACAAACTACATAAGTGATAATCTGTGTAGCATGTTAAACGCAAAAGCATACGAAGCTTCTTCCATCAAGACAACCTTAAATGATGTAGAGAACTTTCTGAAGGAATACTTGCCAACTTTGAGAGATGCTAAACGATTTATCAACCAATTCTACATGGACTATAGGTTGGTAAGAGGTGATGTTAAACTATTCGAATATGTTTTGGTTCAGTTGATAAAATATAGATATCATGACGAGTACACTAAACTGTTCAGAAAGCAATATATAGAAACTAGTAGCGTCTTCTCAAGTAGACAACTTTATTATTTGAAAAAAGATATTGATGAAGAATGCAAGATTAAATCTTTACTTGTGAAGTTATTCCCTAAACAAAATAGAAGTATTGAATATAGTGGTGAAACTTATAGGCATATCTTTGATACACAAAGTTTTGACAACTATTTCGTAAACCAGATCTATGGCACTATGCGTATCGGCGAAATGGAATCTATCTTACATTGTACTATAACTGAAGCTTACGGAAAGATTGATGAATGGGTGAAAAACGAGAATCAATTGAATGACATTATAGCTTACCTATTTAATTTTGATATGAATTCGTTTAATAGTGGTGAGAACTATTTAAGATTTGCCGATGTCATTGCTTATCTTGCAGTTAAGCGGCCTGAATCAAGAGCATATTGGTTGTTTATTAGATTGATATATCTCTACAATCTTAAAGGTTACGACAAAAAATATAATCTTAATATGGAGAAATATAAAGATCGGCTTTTGGGAATAATTGTAGATGAAAAAAAAGATAGTAATTTTCAATTAGTTAGATATATTCATTCTGCCTTTTGCACTCATAAGATAAAAGAGGAGGAGCAACTCATTAAAGACGCTGATATTTGGCCCAGCATTAAGCGTCAGTTTCTCAAAGTATGTCCTGAGTTTGATGATTTGCAGGTTATGAAAGGATGGTTGTATAATTGTATTGATCATATGGAACCATCGTCTCGCCACATCATATTAGATAGGGAATGCCTTGATGCTTGCAGAGAACGAATTATTGCTCGTCCTGATATTTATATTAAAGACTTTGTATTCTTGGGTTGTATATCATCTAATCCTGAGTTGAACACAATCGCATGTGAGCCGTTTTGGGAACAGATTTTTGGAGATGCAACGAAATTTGAAAATTTTATTTCCGATTGTGAAACTAACGGAGTAGAGAATATAAACCTTGTTAGAAATTTCTGGGAACTATATAAGGCTAATAAATACAATCAGATAGAATTTGATAACCAAGGTAATGTCCAAGAAAAAATTGACTATGGTTTGAATAAAGAGGCAAACTTGTTAAAACATGCTCAAGATATTTGGTTTGGAATCAATTCGTTAACTCATATTACAGATGAATCTTCTCAAGAAGAAATAAAGAAACGAATAGGTGTTGTTCAAGAAGCAATAATAAAATTAGATGAGATTAATTTGAACATAGCATGGTTATTTGATATTAAGAAAGAACTTGCTACAACTCTTAGTTCTTTAAATTGCCGATTAAGATAAGTGTATTTATATTTGCTCCTTTGTAGTCAGTTAGAAGAACAGTGTTGCTGAGAAAATGAAACAACATTATGTACCAATTTACTATCTAAAACGATTCTGACTTGAACCGAAAAAGTCATATCCAGATGTTTTACAGATATGCAATTAATGCGTGATAGGGTTGTGAATAAAGAGTTTTCTGAGGTGTTGGCTTAACTCTGAATTTTCTGAGCCCTCGCCCGAAATTAAAGATAAAATAGAGTAGCGCACCGGTGTAACTTGATAGAGTTGCCGGTGCGTTTTTTGTTGGGAATTGGATAGTTTTGAATTTGACAAAAAGTATTAAATTTGTCTCTATGAAACAAAAAGTGCACACAGAGAGTGAAGAGGTGAAGGGTGTTGATGAGCTTGAGGCTAACAACAAAGTTGTTGGTAATTTTATGGAGCAGCCTATTGAAGCTCCGTATACAGGTCTCGTTCCAATTCCCTCATTGCTTATTGACCGTATTAATGTAGATTTCCAACCGGAAGTTTCCGAGTCTTATGCGGGAATATCAAGTTCTACCGCAGAGTCTTCTGCAAATTCATCTGCAAAATGCTTTGCTAGTAAAGTTAAATTTTCAGGAAATGTGACCTCTGCGCGTAAGGACTCTTGTAGTACTAATCAAACTGAGAAATATCAGGTGCATGTATCTGCTACCGAACAACAACAGGCAGAAGCTTTGTCAAAGATGATGGATATTATGGACGGTAGCACAGAGGCCTCGCCCGAAATTGATGGTTAGAATAGGGGCGCAAAAATGACATTGTAAACTGAAGCAGGTTAGATGTAAACTATATTAGTTAATCGCTCTAAAAAGTGTCAACCTTTTCTAGGAATAGTCACTTACCCATTTGTATAATCCTAATTTTGTTGCAAAGTTAGTGTTTTTCTGGAAATTTAAGTTCATAATATGATGTAAATACTCGATATTATTTGTAATTTTGTTAGGACTTTTTCTCATTTGAGTTTGATATTATCCTAAATAGGATTATGCTATCAGATAAAATTAAAGATAAAATAAGTGTCAAAATATGAAAAGATGTGATCTACACATTCATACCGTACCATCTGTATCAGATTGTATGTTTACATACGATAAGGATGTTTTACTCGATTATGTTGAAAAGACAGAATTGGATGTGATTGCCATAACAAATCATAATTTGTTTGACTATTCTCAATTTCAAGAAATCAAAAACTCATTGCCTCAGATTGTTGTTTTGCCTGGAATAGAGGTTGATTTAGATAATGGACATATTCTTGTTATAGCAAATAATGATGATGGGACATTGTTTGATTTCAATGCCAAATGCGAAGAAGTAAGAAATCTAATAAAAACAAAAGATGATGATATCTCTTATGACACCTTTATGAGGATTTTTGGTGACCTAAGTAGGTATTTGCTTATTCCACACTATGAAAAAGAACCCAAACTGCATAAAGATGTTATAAGTAAATTGGGACGAAATATAATAGCAGGAGAGGTTTCAAGTGTCAAAAAATTTATATATATGGAGAAGAAAGAGTCCGAACTTACTCCAGTATATTTTAGTGACTTCCGAATAGAAAAAGGTGTTACCCCAGATAGATACCCTGTTAGTCATACATTTATTGATATTGATCAGGTGAATATCAATTCGCTAAAATTATGTCTAATGGATAAAACTAAAGTTTCACTGACTTCGGAAAAAGGTGTTAAGTTATTTCAAATCTTCCCGAACGGACAGATGCTATCTACTGGGCTTAATATTATGTTTGGAAAACGATCTACGGGAAAGACTTATACATTGAATGCCATTGCTAGCCGTTTCAGTAATAAGGCAAAGTATATCAAACAATTTGAGTTGCTTAATACAAGTAGTAGCGATTCTGATCAGTTTGAAAATGACTTAAAGGTTAGGCAGGAGAATTCAGCAGAAGAATTTTTGCATGAATTTAGCATTATAGTTACAGATATGCTAAGAACTATTTCGGCGGATGAAGATGAAATAAAATTGCAAAAGTACATTGAAGCGGTAATGTCTTCAGCGCAGCAAAGTGATATTAACGATGTGTTCTCAAAGTCAAAACTATTCAATGAGAGTAATTTTAAGGAAATTAATAATGATGAAATAAAAAAGCTTGTAAATGCGATACAAACATTGTTAGAGTCACAGCAATATAAACCTCTTGTAAGTCAATATTTGAATAACGACTCACTGAAAGCACTTTTAAAAGAATTAATAGAACAATATTGGAATAATAACACTATTAATCTATATTACAGGGATGTGAATAATATGATAAAGATGGTAAAAGATGCTTTACAATTGAAATCGGCAGCTCCACGCATTCCAAATATAGACCTATATCAGTATTTTATTAATAAGAAAAAGCGAGAGGTGTTTTCTCTAGTGGCTATTGCTATAAAGAAAAATAGGACTATAAGCACAGAAAAAGCAGGGCACTTTACAATAAGTGTATCTGCACGCCCATTTGTAAATGCTACAGATTTGAAATCCGTAGGATTAAAACAAGTATCACTTGCTAATGCGTTCTCTAAATATAGCAATCCAATTCAATATCTAGAAGAACTTAAATCGGTAGGTATAGAGAGTGACCGTATTCACAAATTGTTTGCAGCCATAGATTATAATATTCTAAATTCTTCGGGTTTGCCTGTGTCAGGTGGAGAAAGATCCGAATTTAATTTTTTGCAGAAAATTAAAGATGCTATTTTGTGCGATATTCTCATTATTGATGAGCCAGAATCTTCATTTGATAATCTATTCCTCAAAAATGAGGTGAATAAATTTATTAAAGAAATGGCGGAAAATATGCCTGTGATTATTTCAACCCATAATAATACAATAGGTGGTTCTATCAAGCCTGATTATATTCTTTATACTGAGAAAAAAATTGATGCAGATGAAGTTCGGTTTAATATTTATAGTGGATACCCTACAGCTAAATCATTAGAGGATGTAAATGGTAATTCCATTGAAAATTATAAAATTACATTAAATAGCCTAGAGGCTGGAGAGCAAGCATATTCAGAAAGAAAAGATATATATGAAACACTTAAAAATTGAAGACCAAAAAGCCTATTTTGCAAAGGGTGAAAATTGGATAGTTGTGACAGACATGACCAAAGAAGATTTGTTGAATCTAGCTCATGCTGCTATAGAAGATGAGGATTTTGAAACAGATACATATGATGAAGTGGCACTTCCTAATCCAGCGCATAGAATTATTTATCAACAAATTAATGGACAGTTGACAGAGTTGCATAATAGAAGAGTTGCGTTTAAGGAAGAAGTACGAAATATATATAAGGACGCATATAATAAATATTGTTTAGAATAAACTTTATTGCAGGATTGGTTATCCCTTGATTTTTTATCATAAAATCTATGTCGGTTTAGTGTAAGCTCTCGGTAAGCCACGTATTTCAATAAGATTTTAAATATTCGCCCTTTGTCATCATAAAAATTCACCAATTATGATGACTAAAGAAGAAGTAGCAGAGATAATGCATTATTGTAAGAGCCATGGAATGTCTTACAAGTCCAGATTAGATGAATTAGGCATTCCAACCTGGCGTTTTTATGATTCTAAATCCAAGTATGCTACAGAAGAGTTAAGTAGTAGTGATAATCCATTATCATCATTATTGGATAAAATTCAGTTAGGTAATAACACATTAGGTAATATTGCAGAAGTTAATGCAGGCATTATGGGCGGATGTGATAGTATTACCAACCACAATATGAAATATGCTGATGCTGACTATATCCAATGTAATGATATACGCAAAGATGACGGAGTGTTCGTATTGGATTGTAGCTATTTTAGAGATAGCGATACTATTCAATTAGTTCAGAATTTTCCATTCTATAAAGACTTTTATAAAAATTCAGATATAAGCCGTTATTGCACTAATGAAGCAACCACCAAAAGGTTGATATTTTCGTCATCTGACACTCCTTTGAGTGAACAAGAAATTATAAAATCTTGTCTTTCGATATATCAACCTATTCTGACAAAGATTCGAGAGATAAACAACGAAAAGACCGAGTATTGGCATCAATTAAGAATGGGAACAGCACACCCTCACATTTTCATGTGTGCTAAAATCGTATGCCCGCAGAGAAGCAAAACAAACACATTTGGCTATAATGAATGCGATTGGTATGCGAGTGCTGATGTATATTATATTACAAACCCGAATAAAAATTACCATATAAAGTACATATTAGGACTTCTTAACTCAAAGTTGTACTATGTATGGTTATATCACAAAGGGAAACGTAAGGGCGAGACATTGGAATTATATCAAAAGCCCCTGTCAGAAATCCCGATTAAAAAGGCTTCACCTGATGTTCAAAATTCAATTGTCAAGATAGTTAATGAGATTATTGCTCTTAAAAAGAGTAATCCAAATCACGATACATCATCGTTAGAACGACAAATTGATACTGTCGTTTATGATATATATGGACTTACTGACGCTGAAATAAAAATCATCGAACAAAGCATCTAAATGGGGCTGTCTAACAAGTTTTAGGCAGCCTTATTTTTATGGTAAAAAATAGGCTTTCTCGTTGAAAATCAACAGGA
>SUWY01000036.1 GCA_015061245.1 Bacteroidales bacterium | reverse complement strand
TCCTCCCGGTTAAATATATAAATGCAAAAAAGAGTGACTAATCAGTCATAAGACTTTTTAGTCACCCTCTTTTTTTTCATTAATTCTTGGGATTATTTAGCCATTTTTCCTAAATTTGCGGCTTAATTCGGAAAATGTAGACATACATCTCGGATACAAATTAAAAAACAAACATAAAATTAAGAAAAATGCAAAACAAAGGAGCGATTACTCTACTTGCCGTACTTATCGGTTTAGTGAGTCTTTATCACTTGTCCTTTACTTGGAAAGCTCACAATGTTGAGAAAGCCGCAAAGGTTTATGCCAACGGCGACTCTATCCAGGAGAGGGCTTACTTAGATTCCGTAAGCTATTTCGGATTCAATTACAATGAAATTAAGGAGTTGGAGTTGAACCTCGGTTTGGACCTTCGCGGAGGTATGAACGTAACTATGGAGGTTGATATCCCAGAGGTTATTTTGAATCTTTCAAACTACAGCCAAGACGAGAACTTCAAGAAAGCAATGGAGCTGGCAAAATCTCGTATGGTAACAGGTAACGAGGATTTCATCACATTGTTTGGCGAGGCATTCGAGGAGGTTGCTCCTGGAACATTGCTATCATCAACAAGAATATTCACTCAAAACGAGGCACTTTCTCAGAAAATCCTTCCTGGAGCATCTAATCAGGAGGTATTGGGATTGATTCGCGACGAGGCTCAAGAGACCATTGATAACATCTATCAGGTAATGAGCAAGCGTATCGACCAATTCGGAGTTGTACAGCCAAACATTCGTAAGGCAGAGGAGAAAGCCGGTCGTATCTTCATTGAACTTCCTGGAGTAACCGACGCAAGCCGTATCAAAGGTTTGTTGGAGCGTACTGCAATACTTGAGTTCTATGAGACCTACGACAACAACCCTCAGACTGTTAAGGTTGGCGATGTTAAGTTCTATGAGTTGATGTCACAGGCAAATGCTCGCATTGCAGAGATTAACAAAGCTTCATTAGCTCCAGAGGATTCACTAACACAGGTTGTTAGCTTGTTCTCATATTTGCAACCATCTCCATACAATGGTTCTATCATTGGATTTGCTCACGTTAACGACACTGCAAACATCAACAACATGTTGAGCACATTGCAGGCAAACTCAGGCAACACATTCTTCCCACGTGACGCTCGTTTCGTATGGGATTCAAAGAGCAGTGAGAACAACACCGTTGGCTTGCACGCTATAAAAGTAAACGAGAAGGGCCGCGCAAAACTTGATGGAGGTGTTATTACTACCGCACGTGTAAGCTTCGAGGATCAGAATGGCGGTCGTCCAAGCGTAAGCATGACAATGAACAGCGAGGGTGCCGGTATTTGGGCCAACCTAACTCGCGAGAATATTGGCCGTTGTATTGCTATTGTTCTTGATGGAACAGTTATATCATCTCCAACTGTACAGGGTGAGATTAAGGGAGGTACATCACAGATTACAGGTAACTTTACTGTAGCAGAGGCAGAGGACTTGGCTAATATTCTTACATCAGGTAAGGTTGCAGCTCCTCCAAGAGTAATTGCCAGCCAAGAGGTTGGACCATCACTTGGACAGGAGTCAATCGAGTCTGGAATGTGGTCATTCGTAATCGCATTTACATTGATCCTTGTATATATGTTCTTCTTCTATAGCAAGGGAGCAGGATTGGCAGCCGATATTGCATTGTTGGTCAACTTGTTCTTCTTGTTCGGAGTACTTGCATCATTCGGAGCAGTTCTAACATTGCCAGGTATTGCCGGTATCGTATTGACAATGGGTATGGCAGTTGATGCAAACGTGCTTATCTATGAGCGTATCCAGGAGGAGCTATTGGGAGGTAAGAGTCCAAAAGATGCTGTTAAGGCAGGATATAGGGCAGCTTACTCTGCAATTATCGACTCTAACGTAACAACATTGTTGACAGGATTTATCTTGTACTTCAACGGAGAGGGTCCAATCAAGGGATTCGCTACAACATTGATCATCGGTATCTTCACCTCATTGTTCACCGCAATCTTTATCTCTCGTTTGATTATCGATTACCGTTTGAACAAGGGCGGAAATGTTACATTCTGCAGCAAGTACACCACTAACTGGTTGAGAAACGTTGCATTCCCATTCATGAACCGTAGAAAGGTTGGTTACACTGTTTCAGGAATCATTACTGTTGTATGTTTGGTTGCCTTGTTCACTATCGGTTTGAATAAAGGTATCGACTTCGTAGGAGGACGTTCATATACTGTTAAATTCCCACAGGCTGTAGAGGTTGAGCAGGTAGCTTCAAGCCTTGGACAGAGCAACATTTACGGTAGCAACCCAGAGGTTAAGACCTTCGGTGATGCAAACCAGGTAAAGATTACCACCAAGTATAAAGTTGAGGAGAATGGAGCTGAGGTTGACGCAGAGATTGACAGTTTGCTATATGTAGGAGTTAAGCCATTCTTGGCTGACGGAACCACATTGAATCAGTTCAAGTCTGAGAATATCCTTGAAACCAACAGAGTAGGAGCAGCTATTGCCAGCAACGTAGCAGACTCTGCTGTAACTGCAATTTTGTTGTCATTACTTGCTATCTTCTTGTATATTCTAGTTCGATTCAGCAAGTGGCAGTATGGAGCAGGTGCATTGGTTGGATTGGCACACAATACAATCGTATTGTTGGGAATCTTCTCATTGTTTGGTAACATCATGCCATTCTCAATGGAGATTGACCAATCATTCATTGCAGCCATTTTGACCGTTGTAGGATACTCTATCAACGATACTGTGGTAATATTCGATAGAATTCGTGAGTACATCGGACTATATCCAAAACGCGATCTTGAGTCAACTACCAACGCTGCGTTGAACTCTACCCTACGTCGTACATTCAGTACCTCACTTTCAACATTGGTAGTATTGGTTGCTATCTTCATCTTCGGAGGAGCATCAATTCGCGGATTCGTATTCGCACTTCTATTGGGAGTTTGCGTAGGAACCTACTCTACTCTATTCGTTGCAACCCCAATTGCATACGATTTGTTGAAGAGAAAGGCTGCTAAAAAATAGTAAATACCAAAGCCTAACATATATGGGGTTGTCCTTTTGGTCAACCCCATTTTTTTATATACTTTTGCATGGTAATCAAATATTAAGAGACGAAATGAAAAAACTTCTGTTATCTGCATGCGTAGCCATCGCACTATGTTGCTCATGTAGCGATACAAACTCTAAGATTAGCGGTAAAATAGATAACGCTACACCTGATTGTAAAGTATATCTAGACCACATCGATATTACACAAACAACAAAGGTCGATTCTGTTAAGGTTAATGGCAAAGGTGAATTCACATTTAAAGTAAAAGTTGAGAATCCTGAGTTTTATCAATTAAGATATACCGGCTCTAACGACAATATATACCTTTTGGCTGAGAAAGACTCAACCCAGTACGTTACAATTAACTCAAACGCATCAACCGACTACACTGTAAACGGTTCTATTCTTAGCAATGAATTAAAAAAGGTAGTAACGCAACTATACAACTCTCGAAATGCGCTTAATAGCATATACAATGAGATGGACAATAATCCTCAAGCTATTGATTCATTAACAAGAGTTGCATCGCAGGTTATTATAAGCCAAATGCAATTCTCAAGAAGATATATTATTGACAATGCAGGATCGCCTGTCACATACTTCGTTCTATACCAGAAACTAAACAATGATTACGTTCTTTCATTGCCAACCAATCTAAACTACTACCGAGCAGTAGCTACAAATCTGAACAAGAGCTACCCAAATGCAAAGTACAGTAAGTTCGTGGTAAACCACACAACCAAACTTCTTGAGCAAAACACAAATGCACAGATCAATAGTTTGATTGCAAACTACTCTCGCGATCTTCCTGAATTGAGATTGGTAGACTCAAAAGGCAAGGAGTTCGACATTGAGCAGTTACGCGGTAAAACCATTCTACTCGATTTTGCAATGATTACCGCTCAAGAGACAGCTGCATATCAATTGGAGCTTGCAGAGATACACAAGAAATATGCAAGCAAGGGTCTGGTAATTGTACAGGTATGTTTCGATAAGAGTAAAATTCTTTGGGAGGCATCGAAACGCGAGAACAACATTAAATGGATCTGTTTGCTTGATGAAAAGGGCGAGAACTCAAAGATTCTTACCGATTGGAATATCTCTACAATCCCTGCCAACTATATCATTGACAAAAACTTTAAAATTGTCGGAAAGAATCAGTTTGGTGCCAACCTATCAGATTACTTGAAAGACATTCTAAAATAGTAACTCATGACCGAGAAGCGAATATATTTTCTATCAGACGTTCACCTGGGCAGCAAAACCCTTAACAATGACCGTGAACGTGAAAACCACTTGGTTGCATTTATCAACTCAATACAGGATAAGTGCAGCTCACTATGGTTGATGGGAGATATATTCGACTTTTGGTTTGAATATAAGCATGCCGTACCTAAGGGACACACAAGACTATTGGGAAAATTGAGTGACCTGACAGATAAAGGCATTCCTGTTCACCTATTTACAGGCAACCACGATATATGGGTATTCGACTATCTAAGTTCCGAGTGTGGAGTAGTTGTACATAAGGAGAAGGTAGAGCAACTCACCCTTAATGGAAAAACCATCCTATTGGGGCACGGAGATGGTCTTAATCCAAAAGATACCGGATTCAAAATTATAAGGGCAGTATTCCACAATAAGGTTGCCCAATGGTTATTCCGCTGGTTACATCCTGATTGCGGAATCGGCTTGGCAAACCGTTGGTCATCGCACTCCCGCGAAAGCCAAGGAGGTGTTACAGTAAAAGAGTACCTTGGAGACACCAAAGAGTACTCGGTAGTATATGCCAACAGCTATATTAAAGAGCATCCTGAAGTTGACTATGTAATATTCGGACATCGTCATTTGGCATTTGAAACAACATTAAACAACGGAGCGAAATACATAAACCTTGGAGATTGGCTGACACAGTTCACATACGCTGAATTGGATCAATCGGGAAACCTCGCCCTAAAAAATTATCCATTACAATAAATCAGTGATTTTTTTGCTTCACAGATAAATATTATTAATTTTGCGGTTAATATAATATTTATTTTGATATGCTCACAAAGATTTATAGTGCTTCGGTCGTCGGTATTGATGCAATTGTCGTTACAGTTGAAGTTAACATACTAAGCGGAGCGAAATTCGCAATTGTCGGACTTCCCGATGTTGCTGTACGCGAAAGCCAACATAGAATTGACTCCTCCCTACGTTGCATTGGCGAAAGAATACCCGGGAAGCGAGTTATAATTAACATGGCTCCTGCCGACATTAAAAAGGAGGGAGCTATGTTCGACCTACCATTGGCAATTGGCATTTTAAGCGCCAATGAACGCATATCATCGAATATAATAGAAGAGACTCTCATTGTTGGAGAGTTGTCGCTCGACGGCTCAATTCAACGCATAAAGGGCATATTACCAATAGCAATTACAGCAAAGGAGCAAGGATTCAAAAGAATAATTGTACCAAAAGCCAATGAAGCAGAAGCAAGCGTCGTCAAAGAGATTGAGGTTTATGGATTTGAAAAATTAATAGAGGTTATTGGATTCCTAGAGGGAAATCTTGTCATTAATCCGTGTGAGCATAGAATTGATTTAGAAAATCATAATAAAGAGGAGTTAGATTTTAAAGATGTACGTGGTCAAGAGAGCGCAAAAAGAGCGCTTGAGATTGCCGCATGCGGTTCCCACAACATAATACTTATCGGACCTCCGGGCTCAGGCAAAACAATGCTATCAAAAAGATTACCCTCTATATTGCCACCAATGACCGAAGAAGAGGCCTTGCAAGTTACGAAAATACACTCGGTTGCAGGTCAAATGGGAAAATATGACGGTCTAATTACAACTCGTCCATTCAGAACTCCACACCACTCTGCATCCGAAACATCGCTAATTGGAGGCGGCTCAAATCCAAAACCTGGCGAAATATCATTAGCCTGCAACGGATGTCTATATCTCGATGAGTTACCGGAATTCAAACGGCACACTCTTGAACTATTGCGCCAACCATTAGAAGATAGGGAGATTTGTATAACTCGTGTAAACGGAACAACAAAGTACCCTGCAAATTTCTTGCTTGTTGCATCGATGAACCCATGCCCATGTGGCTATTACACTCATCCAACACACTCATGTAGCTGTAACGAGGGGCTGATTAAGAGGTATCTCTCAAAGATTTCAGGTCCTCTTTTAGATCGAATTGATATGCACATCAATGTCGCTCCCGTGGAGATAGAGAAACTATCACTCGATTCATCAGAAATTGAAAACAGTGAAACCATCAGAGAGAGGGTCATAAAAGGAAGAGAGATACAAACCTTACGGTTTAAAGAGTACAAAACTATATTCTGTAATGCACAAATGGATAGTGGCATGATTAGAAGATATTGCAAACTATCACCGGAGTGCTCAACACTTCTTACTCGTGCAGTAGAGAGAATTGGAGCCTCTGCCCGTACCTACGACAGAATCATTAAGGTTGCACGCACTATTGCCGACCTGGGAGAATGCGAAAAAATAGCCCCGGCACATATTGCCGAGGCTCTTCTATATCGATGTTTAGACCGCAAAAATTGGGGCTATTAAACATTGTTCAGGATATCCTCCAAAGAGTTGAAGTGACGCTTATAATCCTCCAAACTTCTATTGATAACCTCTATTGCCTCTTCACGACCATAGATATGAGGAATCTCAACTTTGAACTTATGTAACTCATCGTGATGTACATCCGGCATCTCCTTATAGGTCAAGAAGTAGTGACGAAGACGATCAACAAAGGTCAACGGAAGCTCAGAAATATCGTTGTAGATATCAAAAGCGGCATCACCTTTCAAGACACAGATAATCTTATCATCAGCCTCATCTCCATCAATCATTCGGAAACCTCCGATAGGACGTGCCTGAACAATAATATCTCCATGTGAAATATTCTTCTCGGTCAAGACACATACATCCAATGGGTCACCATCACCTACAATCTCGCATCGACCAGTCTGTTGAGAACAAAACTGTGCAACCAAATCGCCACAAAAACTTTGAGGGATAAAGCCATAAAGAGCCGGCACGGTGTTTGAATACTTTTGGGGACGGTCAATCTTGATATAACCACTCGATTTATCCAACTCATACTTAACAGTATCTGTTGGAACCATCTCAATAAATGCAGTCAGGATATTGGGCGCATCCGGTCCCACATCCAAACCATGCCAAGGGTGCGACTTATAGCGCAATCCCATCAAACGGGCAATAGGGTCGTTAATTTTGTTTCCCATACACACTCACTCTATTAAAACATATTTTTCATTCTGGCAAAGAACCCTTTGTCACTCTGACCAGGCTTCATATCACCATTATCTTTCATCTTTTGAAGAATTGAACGCTCCTCTTTGCTTGGATTTTTAGGAATCCACACATTCACCTTTACAAGCATATCTCCACGTCCATAGCCGTTTACATCGGGCAAACCTTTGCCTCTATAACGCAAAATCTTACCCGGCTGAGTTCCTGCCTCTACATTAACCTTCATCTTACCGTCAATATATGGCACCTCAAAACTCTCTCCCAATACTGCCTCAGGTACAGAGACAAACAGATTATACAGAATATCATTGCCATCACGCAACAAATCCTTATCCTGCTCCTCCTCAATAAGCACAATCAAATCGCCATTTACTCCTCCATGACGAGGAGCATTACCCTTACCACGCATAATGAATGACATGCCATCTGCTGCTCCTGCCGGTATAGAGATTGAAATAACCTCTTCTCCCTGCTCTACTCCATCGCCACCACAATGAGTACACTTATCCTTGATAATCTTACCCTCTCCGTGACAATCAGGACACACTGCAGTGGTCTGCATCAATCCAAAGAATGACTGCTGTTGACGAGTAACATGACCTGAACCGTTACAAGTTGAACAGGTTGTATACGCTGAACCATCCTTAGCTCCGCTTCCTTTACAATGTGGACATGCAACTAATTTCTTCAACTTAACCTTGGTCTCTTTACCATGCGCCACATCCTGCAAAGAAACCTTAACCTTTATTCTCAAATCAGAGCCTTTATTTACTCTACGGCCATTTGAACGACCACCTCCAAAACCGCTAAATCCGCCAAAGCTGCCACCTCCGAAGATATCACCGAATGCGCTGAAGATATCCTCCATACTCATTCCGCCTCCTCCGAAGCCGCCAAATCCGCCAAAACCACCACCATTACCATCAACACCGGCATGACCGAATTGATCGTATCGCTGACGTTTCTCAGGGGTACTCAATACATCATAAGCCTCTGCAGCCTCCTTAAACTTCTCCTCAGCCTCCTTATCCCCGGGATTCTTATCCGGATGATACTTAATGGCAAGTTTACGATAAGCCTTCTTCAGGGTATCGGCATCGGCACTCTTATCTACTCCGAGCACCTCGTAATAATCACGTTTCTGCGCCATTTTTTATCTCATTTAGCACTTACAATAACCTACTTTGCTACAACCACCTCGGCAAATCGTAACACCTTGTCGTGCAAAGTATAACCCTTCTTAGTACAATCTATCACTACATTAGCCTGTTCTGGCGAGGGCGCAGGGATTACAGCTATCGCAGTTTGATTATCTGTCGAGAACTGCTCTCCAACACACTCTATTGCCTTAACCCCTTGCTTGCTCAAGAAACTTAGGAAAGAGTTATAAATCAACTCTACTCCCTCTCTCAAAGCAGGCACATCCTGAGCGCTCTCCATGCTCTTCAAGGCTCTCTCAAAGTTATCAACAACAGGCAATAACTCTGTAAAAATAGACTTTCCTGCAGTAGAAATCAACTCAACTCTCTCCTGAGCAGCCTTTTTTCTATAATTATCGAAATCGGCAGACAATCTTAAATACTTATCAGTCATCTCTGCCAACTTAGTCTCTAATTCTGTACATTTATCAATCTGCTCATCCTCGGTACCCGCTACCTGCTCCTCTTGAACATTCTCTTCAGAATTAACCTCAGACTCAGCAGTAACATTCAACTCCTCATCAACTTGATTCTCTGTATCTACACTCTTCTCACTCATAACTAATTAATCTTATAATTTACAAAGTTAATAACAAAAAGTTTGCCATCAACTCTTTTTACGACAATATGTCACTATTTAGATACAGAAAATTACAAATCTCCCTCATCAAGGAAGCTAAAATAGCCATCACCACCTATTATCAAATGATCCTGCAACACTATGTCCATTATTTCGCAACCACCCTTTATTTTACGGGTCAATACTCTATCTTGAACACTTGGAGATAAATTCCCACTAGGATGATTATGCGCTACAATTAATCCAACTGCCTTGTATTCAATACATTTCTTTAATAAAATACGAACATCAACCAATGTACTGTCCAACCCTCCACTTGCCAGTTTAACCTTTGCAATAACTCTATTGGATTTAGAGAGAAGCAGAGCCCAAAACTCTTCATGCTCCAAATCACGCAAAGAGCTAAACAGTGCCATATAGGCATCTTTACTGCTCCTTATTTGCTCTGATTGAAAAGGGCTACTGCCAATTCTTCTTCTGGATAGCTCCATTGCTGACACAATTGCAGTTGCCTTAGCCACACCGACTCCCCTATATCTCGATATTATTTCATTTACCTGCAGCAATGCAAGCTTGTTCAAATCATTTGCACAATCAGCCAATATCCGTCTTGACAAATCCAAAGCATTCTCCGCACCATCACCCGACCTTAAAATAATGGCAAGCAACTCAACGTTACTCAACGCCGAGGCTCCATGAAGCAGCATCTTTTCACGTGGCTGTTCATCATTAGAGAACTGTTTTAATGTCAACCTTTTTGTCATTTTTTACTTTTTATATTTTATGTACACTTATAAAGATAAAAAAAAGGAAGTCTTATTAAGACCTCCTCAAATAACTTTACAAGGGACTCTTAAAGCGAGTTTACGTGTTTCGCTACCTGAGACTTCAAGTTAGCCGCCTTGTTATCGTGGATAACATTCTTCTTAGCCAATTTGTCAATCATTGCCACAACCTTAGGCAACATCTCTACGGCTACGGCTTTCTCTGTTGTACCACGCAACTTACGTACAGCGTTACGCATTGTCTTAGCGTAGTAACGGTTGTTCGCATTTCTGGTCTCTGTCTGTCTGATTCTCTTCTCAGAAGATTTGTGATTTGCCATGTTAATTTAATATAATATTATGAAATTCAACTTATTTTGTAGTCGGTCCGGGATTCGAACCCGAATGACAAGAATGAAAATCTTGGATCCTAACCTTTAGATGAACCGACCAACACTTTTTAAAACGGTGCAAAGGTAATTCATTTTTTTTACCTACCAAAGAATTCACTATGATTTTTTAAAACAAAATCGCTACCTTTGTTACTCAGAATGAAAAATATTATGGGTAAACTATATTTGGTACCGACTCCGGTTGGTAATTTGGAAGATATTACACTGCGCGCATTGCGTATTCTTAAAGAGGTAGACGTTGTATTGGCCGAGGATACACGAACAACAGGTATCCTATTTAAACATTACGATATCCACACTCCTCTACTATCTCACCATAAATTCAACGAACACAAACAGGTTGAAAAGATTGCCGAACGCATAGAATTAGGAGAAAACATTGCATTAGTTAGCGATGCAGGTACTCCGGGCATCTCTGACCCTGGATTTCTTCTTACAAAAACATGCGTAGAACACGGTATTGAGACAGAGTGTCTACCGGGAGCCACAGCATTTGTACCGGCGCTTGTAAATTCCGGATTCCCGTGTGATAAATTTGTTTTCGAGGGCTTCTTACCTCAAAAGAAAGGAAGAGTAAAGAGAATAACACAACTCGCAGAGGAGAGCCGCACAATCATCTTCTATGAATCTCCTTACCGTCTTGTAAAGAGCCTTCAACAGATAGCAGAGATTTTCGGCAAAGATAGAAGAGCTTGTGTAGCACGCGAAATAAGCAAAATACATGAAGATTATCAAAGAGGCACATTAGAGGAGCTTATTGCTCACTTCACAGAAAAGGGAGTAAAAGGAGAGATTGTCTTTATGATAGCAGGAAAAACCACAACAAAAGAAGAGAGTGACGATTAAGCCACTCTCTTTTCTTATATCAATCTAATATCCATTAAATTGCTCTCCACTTTTGAGCTGTTCCACGCTTCTTTGCAGCTTTTCCATAAAGAGCCTTTCCAACAAAGTTGATTCCAAAACGGAATGATGCTCCCTTAGTATGGGTAAAATTACCCGCAAGCACATTGTCCACTACCAAATATGGTTGGAACGCTCCAAATCGGGGAACGATACCTATACCAATATTAGCCGCATTGCCTTTATAAGCACTATAGGTAACAGAGATTCCAAGATTCTTCAATGGGCGTGTATTAGCCGAAATTGTCATTGAAGGATAGAATTTGTCAGCCATCTTCATTCCACGAACCAAAGCAGAGAAGTTCACTTTATCATGAAAATGATATGTAGCATACAAATTAACCTTCGCATTCAACATTTTTGAATAAGACTCGTTATTAACTGCTGTAAGCTCGAAAGAGTCAACCAATGAATCTAACAAATTCTCAAAAGCATCGCCAATTTCTACATAATCAGGATCATTCTTGTTAATTGAGTTTGAAACATCGGCTCCCTGCCATTTAAACTCAGAATCTGAAACAGCTTTGTAGATATTTGACTTCCAATTAATAAATCCTAAATCATTAACACTGGCTCCAAAAGTCCAATCATCATTCAAATGATAAGTAGCTCCCAAATCAAGTCCAAATCCAATATTCTTGGTAAAATCCATCATTAGGTCTCCATCGAACTCCACATCATCAAAATCTGAATCAATATCAACTTTACCTACAGGCAAATTAGCAAATGGTAATGAACCATATATCTCTACATTAGCTTGTAAGTTAAGATACTCAGCTCCCTCAGGAGTTGTTACGGCCAACTCAGCTTTCTTAGAATGCAACTCCATTATACCAAATAGAAGCTTCAAGCGTCCTCCAACAGTAAGTTTATCGTTAATCTTACGTGAATAACCTAATGCTGCCTCGGTATATATAGTAGCATCCGCCATTATATCTCCTAAACTTTGAGTAGTTCCAATATATGGAGCATTACCCTCTGCAAGGAAATTAATTAGATCCTTACCAAATCCAAAACCGGCATCAACCTTCATTCCCAGCGAAATAGATGAATAACCCTTCTTACCGGTCTTGAAAGCTACAGACAAGAGATTTAAATCCGTATTGAAATTCATTCTGAAATCGTCCGGCATCTTTGAACGTAACTTATTAATATCCAACAAAAGCGAATCGCCGTATGGAGTTGACTTATTTACCAAAATCTGATCTGCACCTACCGCATTGTTAAACAGACTTACACCCATTCCTCCCAATACAGGTATAGATACTACAGACTTAAATTCCGGTTGATATGCTGGATTCAAGGTATATCTTATAGCTGAGTTAGGCAACAAGAACATAGTGTTATTACCATCCTGAGCCATTACCGAGGTTGTTGCAACTACTGCAACAACAATACTCGTCAAAATTCTCTTAATATTCATAGCAAACATTATTCAATTATATCCGACAAATCTGCCTTTGCAGCAACTACAATCTTAAAGTTCAACTTTTGCGAAGCCTTAACAACAGCAGCTCCATTGGTTGATAAAACAAGATCCAAAGCTATAGCTTCCGACTCACACAAAGCCTCCATATCCTTACTATCCAAAGGGAAAACAACTGTACTCTTTCCTGGTTGAGAACCATTTGCTCCGGCAACCTTACCCTCTCCATCAGGGGTAATATCAGCTAACAAGTTGTTATCTTTATTTAATAAACATAAACCCTTAACCTGTAATGCCAATGGAATCTCATTCTCCAATATTAAAGACAAGGTTCCACTCTCCAACATATCTACATCACTCATTGATATATCCTGGATTGTATCACTATAGGTCATACCCTCTGCACTAACAACAAAAGGAATCTTTACATCAACACCCAATCCAACAGAAGCAGTATGCCAGATAGTATCCAAACGATGCACATCACCTCCAACAACTCTCAAGGAACCGCCATAAGTAATATCTCCAACAGGAGGTAGTGAGATAAACTCTACAATTGTTGAATTTTGATTATTAAAGGCAAAATTGATATTCTCGGTGTGGTTTATATCACCATTACCCGGAACAATAAACTCAGCACCATCTTTCAACTCAAGAGTAGCACTCTCACCCTTCTTATTTGAAGCAGTCATATACAAATCTGCAGCAAATGGCACACCAACACCTTTAGTTCTCAAATTCAATGTTACCTGTGGCTCAAGGAAACTGAAACTTCCCTGAATTTGCTCAAGAAAATCAATTGAGCCCATAGAGAATGAGTCCTCTTCAATTGTCGCAGAGATTGACTCTCCAAAATGACCTACCGCAAAGAGATAATCCATATTAGTTAACGACATCTCCAATGCAACCGGGCCGGAGATTACTTGACCGGCAGGGACTGTGATATGGTATGAAATATGGAAAATAGGCTCGCCTACAAAACGTGCATCAAACTCCATATTTGTATGCTCTACGTATGCAGAACCGGCTTTACCATTAATCTCTCTCTTAAATGGAACTCCATTCACATACAACTCATCAACAGTAATAGTCAAATTGTAATCGAAATCGGTCTCTGCAATTGCTATTTCATAATCCGCAAAGAAGTCCAACTCACACAGCTCAACACTATCGGTAAATTCAATCTTAGTTGATGCCCATACACCCTCAACCTCCACATCAGCAGGCAAAACAACACCAACATTTGGAAGGGTAATTGGCTCTGTCTCAATCTCTATATCAAGACTCTCCACCTCAAAAAACTCATCAACACTCATGTCATTGATAATAGTAGGATCCTCATACACAAAAACAAGTGTGTCACCACTCACCTTTATATAGTCATTATCCTCACTATCCAAAACATCCCACATTGACAAAGAGCCATATACTGCAGGAACTACTATTTCCGGTTTTGCATCGCCCTGAATTCCGAAATCTCCGTCAAACATATCGATATCACCACACGCTGACATCAATAAAAGAACTGCGCACCCAAAAAAGGTACGCAATCCAATTTTTACCTTTGATTGCATATCCATAAACTAATAAATTAGGTTTTGTATGCTACAAAGTTAATGTTTGTTAATATATTTTACAAAACTTTCTTACCTGAAAAATCGATATAATACAAATTATTCTTACCACTCTTGATTGCCATAACAACTTTACCTTGACGTTGCTGCAATTGGATGGTAGTACCTGATTTCAAATTAAGTGTAACATTACAATTTACACGTATATTTCCTCGTCGATCATATATATATAGTTTACTATTATCGGCAACAACAATATAATCCTTGCCACCAACTCGGAAATGGTACACAGGCGAGACCGGTGCGCTATTCAACGTAGGCACGCTCCAACCGGCAACTCTCTTTCCCTCTGCATCGTACAGATCAATTTTTCTGTCTGCCCGTGGAACAAAAATCCTATAATTTCTATTCTTATCATAGTCACATAAAGTAATTCCCTGACTACATTTAGCAGCTAGCTTTATAGGATATCCTGTTACCATAACTCCATTTCTATCAACCAGATATATCTTATTCTCTGTAGAGAAAAGATACTGCAATTTGCCATTCTTATATCTATCAATCTGAACAATATCACTCAATATCTTTCCATCGACAGGTGCCTCCCATAGCTTTTTCCCATCATTGGTAAATAGGTATAATTTACTCTTTGAATCTTGAACTATCCACTCTGTACCCTTTGTGTTGTGATTCTTAACCTTCACCGGGCCAACAACTACAGTGCCGCTTACACTCTTTCTCCAATTGCCTTTAGGTCCGGAAGCTGCAGCGACATCCTTATTTGTCGGTACACTCTCTGTTTTTACCTTTTGCACACTCTTCTTGGGAGCCTCTACCTTAATCTTAATCTCGCTATTCTCGGAAGCAATTAATGAGACAAACACTCTATCAGTCATATACTCTCCCTGAACACCTATTGCTCCATAAGGCAGCTTAGAGTTCTCATCAGCATTGAACACTTTATGGGCGAGGCCTCGCTCATCACCCTTGTAAAGTTCATTCAAATAATCAGCGAAGAGGAACCGAGTATATGAGAATCTGGTTGGTGAGTGCATCTTATAACTCTTATACCATTCCTGCTGCAACAGATTACTCTTTTTCGAAACATCATACCCCCTAATTGCACTCTGCGATTGGGCAAGAATCAGCAGATTGTCACGCAAAGCCATAACGGTATACTCAACTTCTCTGAACATAGAGCCAAACAGACTTCTCGATGAGAGGCTAATATTTGTCTCCCTTTTGTCTCCATATATTGCCTCCATACTCTTGGCAACAACTCCACTATCAGCTACATCCAACACCAAAAAATTCTCCTTTCCAACAACCAATTGCGCAACATCGCCACTTAAAAGCGTATCACACAACTGCACAAAAGAGCCAAATTTCATCTCATTGGAGTCACGCTTAACAAAAGCGCCAACCTCTGAATAAAATGACTGTAAGTCACTAAGTGATAACCACTCAGCAGCAACGGTATTTATTGGAAAATTGTTATCAAAATCTGATATTCTGGAAACCTGTCCTTCAAGAGCCTCAACCCAATTTGAACCATTCGCATTGCAATAACCCTGCATCAAGAGACTCTTCTCGTCATCCTCGGTATATAGGTCCAACACCATATCTCCCTCGCGCCCCTTAACAAAGATATTCAGAGGGGCATCACTGCTAACATCACTGATATTTATAGCCATAGCTACAGAATCGCGTTGAGGCTGAAGCTGTAAACTATTCGCAATATAACTTGCAGAGTTACTCAACAGCACCCACTTATCATATTCAGCCAAGAAAAGGGTTGAATCCTTTATGGAACATATCGGATAATCATCATTAACTTTTACAACCTTACCTTGCATCGTCTCAAAGCAACGCATCAAAATATCAATAGTCAAGACTTTATCCGATTTATATGCAGCAACAAATTGGCCCGACTCTAAATCTATTGCCACCCGTTCAGCCTTTCGACTCTTCAAAATACCCTTGCGTTTTAATGAGTCTAAACCTTGCTCAACAATATTGAGTTGCTCTTGAGACACTACACTTTCCATAGAGCGCGAAAGCAACAAAAAGCTACCCTCTATATTCTCCTTAACTATAACATCACTACTCTCCGGCACAAAAGAGTCTGCAGTGCGTTCAGTCAACTCACCCATCTCCTTGTGAACACGACTCATTACAAAAATTATAGCTCCAACTATGGCTAGAGCTATAACTAAGAGTATTATCCCTTTCTTCATCTCTTACTACTATTTATCTTGGCAGAAGATTGGCACTATTGCTGAAAAACTCCTTAACAGCATCAAAAGCACTAAGCACTGCAATAATTCCAACAACCAGCAATATTATACCCGCTACCTTGTTGATATTCCTTAATGTTTTCATTGTAAAACGCTTTCGGAACAAATTCACCAACGATGACAATATATACCACCACAAGGCAGCTCCACACAACACTCCTACCAATACCCATATCTTAATTATAAACGATACACTCTCTCCGGTCTCGGGATCTGTTAGAACATTCGAGGCACCAAAAGCACCCATAAAAATCATAATCATTGCCGGATTACTGATAGTCAGCAAAAATAGAGAGATGAAATCGCCAAACAAACCTCGCTTAGAGATCTTTTTCTCCTGCTCAGAGAGTCCCTGAGGAGCCTTTGGTCTTTTGAAGAAAATAGAGACTCCCAAAATAACCAACAGCAAACCTCCCAATATTTGAACCAATAGCTGATGCTCGGTCATCAAATCATTTACAAAAAGATTCAATCCAAACGCAACTATTGAAGCATAGAACAGGTCAGCAAATGCTGCTCCCAATCCTGAGAAGAAACCCGGCCAGGGTCCTTTACTCAATGTCTTTTGAATAATCAACACTCCCATTGGGCCCAAGGGAATAGAGCACAAGAAGCCCAATATAGCTCCCTCTACTAAATACTGAATATCTGTCATAACGGTTCGTTCATTTACTACGCAAAGATAAGAAATTAAACATATAATCCTATCTAATTACAATTTTAGTTACAATCTCCCGTCCAACTTTGTTATTAAGCGCACTACGCAACCCATCACGATTCATTGCCAACTGTTTGGCAACAACCGAACTATCACATTTCACATAAAGTACACCATTCTTACAAGTTACGCTACTCTTTGATGAGATAAAATCGCCAACCACCTTTGACCACTCTGCACAAACATCAACCGCTGCTATTGGAGTGGCTATGCCCACCTCTTCAAACATCGTTCCAAGCAACTCGCCAATATGCCTAACTCTTCCGTTTCTTATTCCCATGACACAACTCCATCGTTCACCTCAAACATCTTGTAATCAGCTCCTATCGAAAGAAGCATTCTCTCAACGCTCTCACGACGCGTATCGGTAATAAATATCTGTCCAAACTCATCCGAGCCTACAATATTTAGAATTGATTGTACCCTTGTCGGATCAAGCTTATCAAAAATATCATCGAGCAATAGTAACGGCTTAACCCCCTTTTTACTCTTCAACCAATCATAAAGAGCAAACTTCAAAGCAATAATAAAACTCTTTTTCTGTCCTTGCGACCCAACCTTTTTTACCGGATAGTCACTCAACAACATTGTCAAATCATCTCTATGAACACCTACCGAGGTATACCCTAAGGCGCAATCTCGTCTTAAATTATCCTTGAGCGAGGTCTCAAAATTACTACTTGCAAAACTTGACTTATATCGTAACTCTACCTGCTCCCTATCGGAAGATATCTTGGAATAATAACTATTGAAGATAGGCCCAAACTGCACCAAAAACTCCTCTCTCCATGCAGTTACCGCATTACCAAATTCAACCAATCGTTCATCCAGAACATCTATTAGGGAACAATCTCGCGGAAGCACGCCATTCAACCCCTTCAGCAAAGTATTTCTATGGAGTAACACTTTATTATACTTCATAAGCGTAACCAAATAGTCTGTATTACTTTGCGATACTGCCATATCCAACCACCGCCTGCGCACCTCACTTCCACCGTCAATAAGTTCATTATCCTCGGGCGATATCATTACTAAAGGCACATAACCGATATGGTCGCTCAAACGCTCATACTGTTTCCCATTCTTTTTGAAGCTCTTTTTCGACGCTGCAGAATAGCTGCACAACAACTCAAGCTCCTCACCACATCGTAAATATGAGCCTCGCACCGAGAAAAAATCATCTCCATGACGAATATTCATTCCATCGACCGATGTAAAAAAGCTCTTTGTCATTGACAACAGATAAAGAGCATCCAAAACATTTGTCTTGCCTGCTCCATTATTACCAACAAAACAATTAAAGCGCGAAGAGAAGGAGATTCCTACCTCCTTCAAGTTCTTAAATTGGGAAATTGTAACACTTTTTACTTGCATACGGCAAAGTTATTGGAAATTCTTTGAAAGTTGCGGAAAAAAACGTAATTTCGCACCTTGAAATTAAAAAGAGTTTAACTTATGGCAAAGAAAATAGACGAAAAAGAGGACGGATTCTTGCAGGTTGAAAAAAGCCTAACTGCCGGCGAGCAGTTCATTGAGAAGAATCAGAAGGTTATTATCAGATCTGTAATCGCTGTTTTGGTTATCCTTGGAGCATTTTACGGATGGAAGAACTTCATTCAAGAGCCTAACGTAAAGGAGGCAGAGAATCAAATATATGTTGCACAGCAATATTTTGAGGCAGACTCATTCAATTTGGCTCTTAACGGCGACGGAAATGCACTAGGTTTCCTTGACATTGCTGATCAATACAGCTCAACTCCTAGCGGAAACTTGGCGAATTTGTATTGCGGTATCTGTTATTTGAACCTTGGAGAGTATCAGAATGCAATTGACTATTTGAAGAAATTCTCATCAAACGATGCATTGTTAGGCAATATGGCAAAGGCTAATATTGGCGATGCATATATGGAGCTCGGTGAGTACCAGAAGGCAGCTGCAAGCTATGACGAGGCTGCATCTTCAAACGTAAACAACCTTACAACACCACACTTCTTGTTCAAGAAGGGATTTGCACTTATGCAGGCTAACGACAATGAGGGTGCTGTAAAGGTATTCGAGACCATTGCTGCAGAGTATCCTGAGTACGCTGACGACATTCAGGTTCAACTTGAGAAGTACATCTCTAAAGCAAAGAACACAAAGTAAAAATTCCTATTTTTTTATAAAATTTAAGAGGCTGTCTAACAATGAATAATGTTAGGCAGCTCTTTTTTGTTGTCTATAGACAAATTCGTGCAGCACTTTTG
>SUWY01000035.1 GCA_015061245.1 Bacteroidales bacterium | reverse complement strand
TCCTGTTGATTTTCAACGAGAAAGCCTATTTTTTACCATAAAAATAAGGCTGCCTAAAACTTGTTAGACAGCCCCTTCTAATTCTTTGCGGAGGCTGAGGGATTCGAACCCCCGGTACGTTGCCGTACAACAGTTTTCAAGACTGCCGCCATCGACCACTCGGCCAAGCCTCCAATTTGTTGTCGAACTAGGACTCGAACCTAGACAAAGAGGACCAGAATCTCTTGTGCTGCCATTACACCATTCGACAGTTGCAATGTGTTGTTCACTTTGACGACACAAAAGTATAGCTTTTTTTTGAAAACACAAAATAATTCGAATTTTTTTTATACTTTAGTGCAAATTTTTTTTGACACTATGAATACAAGACGTTTTATTAAGTTTCTTCTTGGCTCCCAGGTAGGGCAAGTGGATAAAGCTACATGTGAAAAAGAGGGTATTTCTTCGTTGGATTTGATGGAGCGCGCAGCGAATGTATGGTGCGACCATTTTTGCGGCAGATATGGAAGCGAAAATCCAATCTTGGTGATGTGCGGACCGGGTAATAATGGAGGGGATGGATTGGCTATTGCTAGAATTTTATCTGAAAAAGGCTATTCTGTAGACTGTGCATTATTTACTTACGGTACAACTCCTAGTTATGATAATAGTGCTAACAAGGAGCGCTTGTTAAGGACAGCAGTTCGTTTTAAGGAGTATACCTCTTATATAAAGGGAGATTTTGTTATTCCTTTCGACTGTGTTATTATTGACGCTTTGTTTGGAGTGGGTCTTAATAGACCTATTAGTGGTGACTATGCCGAGCTTATAATGGATGTAAATGAGTGTAATAATAGAATTATCTCGGTTGATATTCCAAGTGGATTGATGTCTGAGGATAATTCCAATACCGATCGTCGTTGCGTCATTATGGCCGATGAGACTTACACTTTCCAATCTCCTAAATTGGCTTTCTTGTTTAACGAGAACTCTAACTACGTTGGTTATTGGCATATATTAAATATAGGTCTTGATAAGGTGGCTATTGCAGAGAGCGAGGGTTCGTTCTTTGGTGTAACAGAGAGTTATATCAGATATGCAATGCCTAATGTTCGCCTTTTTGCTCATAAGGGTGTGAATGGAAGAGCTGCATTGATTTCCGGTCGTGGTAATATGGTTGGAGCTGCAATTTTGGCATCAATGGCTGCTGTTCGTTCAGGAGTGGGATTGATGAATACTTATCTTCCGGAGACAGGATTGAATGCTTTATTGACACGTTGTCCGGAGGCAATTCCAAAGATATTTGGTGGAACTGAGAACTGTTTCTCTGATATAACCGAGCCGGATCAGTATAATGCAATTGCAGTTGGTCCCGGTATGGGAACTCGTCCAAGTTCTATTGAGGGATTGGGGCAGTTGATTAAGAACTCTGCATGTAAGTTGGTAATTGATGCCGATGCAATTAATATTTTGTCAGAGAATCGTGATTGGTTGAGAATGTTGAATGGTCGTGCAATTCTTACCCCTCATGTTCGCGAGTTTGAGCGTCTTGTAGGTGGATGGAGCAATGATTATGAGCGATTGACCAAGTTGGTTGCTTTTGCTCAGGAGTATGGCCTTTGTGTTGTTTTGAAAGATGCCTATACAGCCATTGCTCTGCCTGATGGTACATGTATTTTCAATAATACAGGAAATCCCGGATTAGCGAAGGGCGGTTCCGGAGATGTTCTTACCGGAGTGCTTCTTGGCTTAGTAGCCTCAAGAGTTCCTTTAGATGTTGCTGCTGTACTTGGTGTGTATGCTCACGGTTTAACAGCAGATATTCTTATTGCTCAATATGGAACACGCGGAGTTTCACCATTTATGGTGGCTGAAAATATCGGTTTAGCGTGGAGAAAGATGGAGAAAAACTTTGTAAAACCGAAGTGGTGATTATGTTGAAAAAATTAATAAGTGCAACATTGGCACTCCTATTTATTGGAGTGTCAATTACCAGTGCACAGAAGAAGAAGGAGTCCGATGAACTTCCTGTTGTTGTCAACTACCTTGAATACTCATTGCCTAAGGTGTTGTTTAAGGTGGATGTTACTTTACAGCAAGTGCATTGTGTGCCTGGACCATTTGCAAAATATGCCTCTTCTAAATTGGGTATTGAACCGGAGATTACTACAGAAAAATCTGTATGGAGTATGAAGAGTATCAAGGTATCATCGGTTTCATTGCCTGATGCTGCTTGTAGATATATCCTTGAGTCCTCGCCCGAAAATGAGGTTTTGCAATTGAATGTAACTCCTGAAGGTTTGTTGAGTGGTGTTGGAACATCGGTTAATGGTACCTATGTTATGCCCGATGTTGCCAAGAGTATTCAGGTAGCAAATGCTCAGGTTGTTGAACCATATTCTATCGATACCTATAACTTTTTAGAGTATATTGTAGATAGTGTGTTTGTAGAGGTTAAAGGGCCTAAAAATGTGATTACCAAACAATTTGATCCAAATTCGCCATATCATTATGATGTGAAGAACGAGGAGATGGTAGTGCAAGATGTTTTGGATAAGATTTATGATTTGCGTACAGACAGAACAGATTTGTTGAGAGGTGATCGTGAGATTGACGAGAATGCTTCATTATCTACTATCTTGAAAAACTATGACAAGATGGAGAAGGAGTATTTTGCACTGTTCTTGGGATGTTCTGATACTGTTGAGCAAAAGTATACCTTGTACGTTGATCCGGTAAACATGAAGACCGGACAGGTTGCATTTAGAATTTCTGAGAGTTCTGGTATTGTTGATACTAAGGATAGTTCTGCAAAACCTGTGATTCTCACATATAGCGGAGTACAGTTACCAATGCGTCCTGCTGCGCAACTATCTGGAAGTGATTTGGCATATCGTATTCCTGCAGTAACAAATGTTACAGTTAGTTATGATAATGCAGCATTAATGTCGTTTAATGCAATAATACCTCAATGGGGTGTTATTCAGAAATTTACAGCTAATGAGTTGAATAATCTAAAGATAGATTTCTACTCTCAGTATGGCTCGTTGAAGAGTGTTGTTAAGAGATAAAATGAGAAGAATTCTTTTAAGAGTATATGATGCCTTGTTAGAGTGGCGTGCCGGTCACATAAAGGAGCGCGATTTTATAATTGTATTAAGCGTTCTTGTCGGTATTGTATCGGGACTTGCAACAATGTTGTTGCACTTCTCGGTTCACTCTTTGTGTGACTATGTCTCTGAGGTTGTCTCTAGTGGAACGAGTTTCTTATATTTTATTGTTCCATTGGTGGGAATCTTGCTTACAGCACTTTTTGTTAAGTATGTGGTGCGCGATGATATTAGTCATGGTGTGACAAAGGTGCTATATGCCATTTCTCGTAAAAATAGTGTCTTGCGAGGTCACAATATGTACTCATCCATGATTGGTAGTACTCTGACCATCGGTTTTGGAGGTTCGGTTGGAACCGAGGCGACTATTGTTTTGACCGGAGGTGCATTGGGTTCTAATCTTGCCCGTTTCTTCAAGATGAATTATAAGGTAATGACCCTTATGATTGGTTGTGGAGCAGCGGCAGCAATAGCAGGAATCTTTAAAGCTCCTATTGCCGGAATTGCCTTCACCCTTGAGGTGCTTATGATTGATATGACAATGGCAAGTATGTTGCCGTTGATGATATCGGCAATGGTATCGTATGTATTAGTCTTTTTTGCGACAGGAGGCGATACCTTCCTAATGCTCAATATTGATAATCTGGTAGAGATTCAAAGCTCTTTTGAGTTCGTTGATGTAATGCTTTATATTGCCCTCGGAGTTATGTGTGGTTTGGTCTCTGTCTACTTTATCCGTACGAACATTTGGGTTGAGAAGCAGCTTAAAAACATAAAAAACTCGTGGGTGCGTATCGTTATTGGTGGTATTCTGCTTGGAGGAGTGATTACTCTTTTCCCTATGTTTTATGGCGAGGGCTATTCATCGCTCAAAGAGCTTTTGTTATCAGATCAAAATAGTGCGAGCGAGTATATAATGTATCACTCTATATTTAGAGATGCCGAGCATACTTTATGGTTGATACTTCTATATACCGTAGGATTGGTATTCTTGAAAGTTGTTGCAACTGCATTGACCAATGGAAGTGGTGGAGTTGGAGGAGTTTTTGCCCCAAGTCTGTTTACCGGAGGTTTAACGGGATTTTTGTTTGTTTTGATAACAACTGCATTGGGAGTTGAGTATGTGCCTGTATCACTTTTCGTGCTTGCAGGAATGGCAGGTGTTATGAGTGGAGTTATGAGCTCTCCTCTAACGGCTATGTTCCTGATTGCTGAGATGACTGGTTGTTACTTCTTGCTGGTGCCATTTATGTTGACATCGGCAGTTGCATATTTGACATGTCGCGGAATGGAACCTCACTCTATCTATGCTCGTCGATTGGCAAAAATGGGTGAATTGATTACTCATAATAAAGATAGAGCAGTGTTGACCTTAATGCGATTGGAGAATGTCATTGAGACCGATTTTGTCTCTATCAGATCAAGTCACTCGCTTGGTACATTGGTTTCGTACATTGCAACTGCGAAGAGAAATATATTCCCGGTTGTAGGTAAGGGTGGTGGCTTGGTAGGAATAGTATTGCTCGATGATGTTCGTAAAGTGATGTTCCAGTCAGATCTGTATGACAAGTTGTCGGTAAGCGATTTTATGTGTGCTCCTATTGCCATTATTGATATAACAGACTCGATGGAGATTGTTACTGAGAAATTTGAAAAGAGCAAAGCGTGGAATTTACCGGTTGTTAAAGATGGTAAATATATCGGTTTTGTCTCTAAGTCAAGAATTTTCGAGGCATATAGAGATGTTCTTAAACATCAGTCGGAAGATTAATTAGAGAATTTGATAAGAAAATATTTATAAGAGATGATTACAGTATCGGATTTAGAGATTCAATTTGGAAAGCGTACGCTTTTTCAGGATGTTAATTTGAAATTTACACCCGGAAACTGTTATGGTGTTATTGGTGCTAACGGTGCGGGAAAATCTACAATGTTGAGAATGTTGAGTGGTGACTTGGAGCCGACTCGCGGTACCATTATCTTTGGTCCAAATGAGCGTTTGTCGGTTTTGAAACAAGATCACTTTGCATTCGATGAGTGTCTTGTGCTTGATACCGTTATGATGGGTCATATGGAGCTCTGGAAAGTAATGAAGGAGAAAGACGCTATCTATATGAAGGAGGATTTTACCGATGAAGATGGTATTCGTGCTGCGGAGTTGGAGGAGAAGTTTGCCAATATGGATGGTTGGAATGCCGAGAGCGATGCTGCAAACCTATTGAGTGGTTTGGGAATTAAGGAGCATTTGCACTACTCATTGATGAAGGATTTGAGTGGTAAGGAGAAGGTGCGTGTCTTGTTGGCGCAAGCTCTTTTTGGAAAGCCTGATAATCTGCTTCTTGATGAGCCTACCAATGATTTGGACCTTGAGACTGTAATGTGGCTTGAGAACTATTTGTCAAACTACGAGAATACCGTATTGGTTGTATCGCACGACCGTCACTTCCTTGATGCAGTATGTACCCATACAGTTGATATTGACTATGGTAAGGTTACTCTTTTTGCAGGAAACTATAGCTTCTGGTATGAGTCAAGTCAGTTGGCGCTTCGTCAACAGGCTGCCAAGAATAAGAAGGCCGAGGAGAAGCGTAAGGAGTTGATGGAGTTTATCTCTCGATTCAGTGCCAATGTGGCTAAATCAAAGCAGACAACCAGCCGTAAGAAGATGTTGGAGAAACTTAATGTTGAGGAGATTATGCCATCAACAAGAAAGTATCCCGGTATTATCTTTACTCCTGAGCGTGAGGTTGGTAACAAGATTCTTGAGGTTCGCAATTTGAGTAAAACCATTGAGGGAGAGTGTCTGTTCCGCGATGTTGAGTTTGCTGTAGAGAAGGATGATAAGATTGCTTTCGTATCAAAAGATCCTCGTGCAATGACTGCGCTAATGGAGATTATCACAGGCAATATGAAACCCGATACAGGTGATTATACTTGGGGTGTAACAATTACATCGGCATATTTGCCATTGGATAACAGTGCATATTTCGATGTTGAGATGCGTCTTATCGACTGGCTTGCACAATTCTCGAATGACACAAGCGAGACATTCTTGCGCGGATTCTTAGGAAAGATGTTGTTCTCGGGCGAGGACATTTACAAGAATGTCAAGGTGCTTTCAGGAGGTGAGAAGATGCGTTGTATGATTGCAAAGATGATGCTTAATAATGCTAACGTATTGGTGCTTGATTCTCCTGTTAACCACTTGGATCTTGAGAGTATTCAGGCTTTCAATAACACTTTGAAGACATTTAAGGGTATTGTTTTGTTGAACTCTCATGACCATGAGTTTATTCAAACTGTATGTAATCGTGTAATCGAGCTTACTCCGAATGGAATTGTGGATAAGCGTATGGATTTCGACGACTATATTACAAACGAGGATATCAAGGCTCAATTGGCTACAATGTATGCTAAATAGTAGCGACTGACTTTTTGTCATATTAATTGAGTTGGCACACGCTTTGCATGGTTCATTTCGTAATGACGTGCAAAGCGTTTTTTTATTGTGGAATTTTAAAAACTTAATAATATGGCAAATAGTGGAAAAATTGGGGTTTCAACCAAGGATTTGTTCCCCATTATCAAGAAGTTTCTCTACTCAGATCACGATATTTTCTTGAGAGAGATTGTATCCAATGCTGTCGATGCGACACAAAAGTTGAAGGTGTTGGCCTCTTCGGGCGAGTTTAAGGGAGAGACCGGTTCTTTGAAGGTGACAGTAAAGGCTGACAAAGATGCGGGTACTTTGACTGTTTCCGATAATGGTATCGGAATGACTGAGGAGGAGGTTGAGAAGTATATCAACCAAATTGCATTCTCGGGAGCAGAGGAGTTCTTGGAGAAACATAAAGATGATGCTGCAACAATTATCGGACACTTCGGTTTGGGATTCTACTCTTCATTCATGGTGAGCGACTCCGTTGATATTATTACCAAGTCATATAAAGAGGGTGCACAGGCTGTAAAATGGAGTTGTAAGGGTGAAACTGAATATACCATCGAGCCTGCGGAGCGTAGCGAGCGCGGAACCGATATTGTGATGCATATCTCAGAGGATGAGAAGGAGTTCCTTGAGGATTCAAAAATCAAGGCCTTGCTTGAGAAGTATTGCAAATTCTTGCCAATCGAGATTGTTTATGGCAAGAAACAGGAGTGGAAAGATGGTAAGTATGTTGATACCGATGAGGATAATGTAATCAATGACACAAAACCGGCATGGACAAAGAAACCATCGGAGTTGAAAGAGGAGGATTACTCAAACTTCTATCATCAGCTATATCCAATGGCTGAGGATCCTTTGTTCCATATCCATTTGAATGTAGATTATCCATTTACTTTGACCGGAATCTTGTACTTCCCTAAGATTAACAACCGTTTTGAGATTCAGAAGAATAAGATTCAGTTGTACTGCAATCAGGTATATGTAACCGATACTGTCGAGGGAATTGTTCCTGACTATTTGACTCTGTTGCATGGAGTAATTGACTCTCCGGATATTCCATTGAATGTATCGCGTTCATATCTGCAGAGTGATAGAAAGGTAAAGCAGATTTCAAGCCATATTACCAAAAAGGTAGCCGATAGCTTGAGCGATATTTTCAAGAATAATCGTTCGGAGTATGAGGAGAAGTGGAACGATTTGAAGATCTTCATCCAATATGGAATGTTGACCGATGAGAAGTTCCAGGAGAGAGCAATGAAGATTGTTATGGTTCAGAATACCGAAAAGAAGTTCTACACTTTGGAGGAGTATAAGGAGCTTATCAAGGATAATCAAACCGATAAGGATAACAAGGTTATTGCTCTTTATGCAACCAATGTTGAGGAGCAGTATAGCTACATTCAGAATGCGAAGAGCCGTGGCTACGATGTTCTTGTAATGGATGGACAGCTTGATACTCACTTTATTGCATTACTTGAGCAGAAAGATGAGAATGTTCGCTATGTCCGTGTAGATTCCGATGTTATTGACAAACTTATCCAGAAAGCCGATGCAAAGCAGACAACCTTCACCGCAGAGGAGCAAGAGGAGATGCGTATGGTATTTGATACCCAACTTCCTAAGGGCGAGGCCATGTATCATGTAACATTTGAGGCTATGGGTGCCGATGCTGAGCCTGTAATTGTTACTCGTTCAGAGTTTATGCGTCGTATGAAGGATATGGCAGCTATGAATCCTCAGATGAGCTATTTCGGTTCAATGGGTGACCAGTACAATTTGGTGGTAAATACCGATCATCCACTTTCGCAGAGAGTTTTGAGCGAGGAGAAGAGCGCATTAGGCATTGCAATTGAGCCGCTTACAACCGAGATTCAGACTTTGAATGGTCAGATTGCAGAAATTGACACTCTTAACAAGGATGTTAAGGCAGATGAAATTCCACAATCTGATAAGGATAGAAAGGCTGATCTTCAGAAGCAGATTGATAGCTTGAAGGAGAAGAAGAGTGAGTTGTTGAGCAACTACGGTAAGGATAACAAGCTTGTTGGTCAGCTTATCGACTTGGCTCTGCTTGCTAACGGATTGTTGAAGGGCGAGGCTCTTAGCAAGTTCGTAAAACGAAGCGTGGAGTTGATTTAATTAGCAATTAGGAATTAGGAATTAGGAATTAGGAATTAGGAAAATTCGTGCAAGGTGAGAGTAGAAGCCAAACTTGTTTGGATTATGCCGAACCGCCGCCGAATTTGCGGCATTGCGAAGCAATGGCGAATTAGCAATAGGCGAGGTTTCAAGAGTGAAGCCTCGCCTATTGTTTTTATCTGTTATAGTTGGTAATTTTGGGGAGTAATTTTCAAAGTCTGTTTAGAAGTAGTATGACTCTATTTGATATGTTTTTGTTGGGAGTAGGCGAGGCTATGGATGCAAGTGCAGTCTCGATGGCAAAAGGAACCACCACTAAAAGACCTATGCTACGACACTATATGAGTGTTGGGTTATGGTTTGGAGGGTTTCAGGCTAGTATGACTCTTTTTGGCTATTTTGTAGGCTCGAAATTTGCTCATCTTGTTGAGTGTGTTGACCATTGGATTTCGTTTATTCTGCTTGCACTTTTAGGTGTTAATATGATAAAGGAGGCTCTTTCTAAGGATGAGGAGAGGGTGGATAGAAGTTATTCTGTAAGGACAATGCTGATTATGGCTATCGCAACAAGTGTTGATGCTCTTGCGGTAGGAGTTTCGCTCGCTTTTATCCGTGTGAATATCTGGATGGCAGCACTTATTATTGGTGTTGTTACATTTGTATTATCGCTTGCCGGTCTGAAAATAGGAGCCATCTTTGGTAATAGGTATAAGTCAACCGCCGAAATTGTTGGTGGTATAATGTTGATATTTATCGGTATCAGAATTCTGCTATCACATTTGCTGTAAGTTTGCAAACTTAGATTTCTTTGCTAAATTTGTTGTTGATATTGTATGGGTTGATTTTACTCAATTTGTTGCTGATATGAAGAATTTGTTGGGCGTGTTGATTTTTCTATTCGGAGTTTTGTGTGGATGCTCCGAGAGTGAGAATAGTGGAGATCTTTATATCATTAAGATAGATCATGATAATATCTATAAAGGTGCGGAGTACGATATTACGCATATCTTTACCGATGATATTGAGATAATTCCGTTAGAGGTTAATGACAATGTTTTACTTTCAGATGATTGTGACTATAAGGTTTATGACTCAGAATTTCTGATTAGTTCAGGTACATCTAATGGAGAGTTGTACAGGTTTAAAAGTGATGGAACTTTTCTCAATACAATTTCCAAAACCGGACGTGGTCCGGGTGAATTGATCTCGGTTATACATTGGGAGAGAATTGAGGATTCTGTTTTGTTTTTTAATAATCTGAATTCTAAGTATTTGATATATGGTTTGGATGGGTTAGGGTATAGAGAGTTTCCTAAAACCGAGGGCTTGTATGAGCAAAAGTTGTGGTATAATGATGGAAAATTAAACATTCAAACATGGAAGGGTGAGTCAAAGCTCATCTCGTACGATATAAAGAGTGGTGATGTTGTAAATGTTATGAAGCACGACACAACGCTCTCTAATTATGCATGGTCAGACATGGGGAATTATCCATCTGTTTATAATGATAATCTCTATTTTGGTAGTTGGGGTAGTGATACCGTATATGTATATAACGGACAGGAGGTAAAGCCTGCATTCTGTTTTGATTTGGTTAATGGGGCTCCATTGGATGTGATGAAACGGGGGATACAAGAATTTTTTCAATATGTGCAAGATGTGAATGTTACTTGGGATCCATCGTTATTTGCCTTAACCGACAATTACCTTTTTATTGAGTATAGTTATGGAGTAGGTGCCTTTTTTGCAATACATTCATTGGATTCTGGAGAGACGTCGGCATGTTATGCATATATTTCTGATGGATTGCCTATTTATGATTTTAGAATAAAGGATAATAACCTCTATTTTATGGTCGGTGTGAGTGAATTGATGGAATTGATTCCCGACATTCTTGAAACTGAGACCGTATCTTTTAAGGTAAAGGATAAATTGAAAAATCTTCTCTCATCACTAAGCGAAGACGGTAACCCCGTAATCTTTATAAAGCAGTTTAAGTAATAGTGGTGATTGTTATTCAATGCCTTTTTACTCTTTTTACGCTATGTTTAATTTTCCCAATAAAGAAATTAAGTTCAAGAATGGATTCTGTTTCTGAAGTTTCAAGGTCTGGCATAACTATCTCAGACAATGCCTTTCCAAAATGTTGCATTTTTGTACTCTGATGTTTGGGGTCAGTTTCTTTATGAAGTTCAACTAATTCGCGTTTCAATTTTCTTACGTTCGAAAATGTTTCAATAATAGCGAATGTCGCATCTAGGGCATACTTACTCTTAAGAATAGTTGCTAGCATATACAAGCCTTTTTCTGTGAATACTTTAGGCAGAGATCTGCTTTTTGTAGAAACCTTTGTGGTCGAAATTTTCGTCCGCAAATCAATAAATTCTTCCAAAGTTAAAATAAACATATAATCACTAGGAAATTTCTCAGGATTATTTCTTACAGCCTCGTTTACTCTTTTTGTTTCAATTCCATATAGCTCTGCTATATCAGCATCTGTTATGACTGGAATGTTACGAATAGTAATAATTTTACTATGGATATTTGAAAATAACTTAGTATAAAGGCTTGATTCTTGCTCTGTTATTGCTTTTTTAGTGTTCTGTTTATTCATCGTTTTAATTATATTTAGGGTCGTGTTGTTTATAATTATGTTATAGTGACACAAATATATTAAAATTAAATTAATAAAAAGCTAAATTCTTCTTATTTTAATAAATTTCTTTGTATTGTTTAAGTAATTCTCTAATTTTGTCAAAAATGAAGATTTATATGAAGAGGCTGATAACTATTTTTGTTTTAATATCTCTTTTTGTTTATGGATGTGCTAAGAGTGGAAAGGGTGGAGATCTATATACAATTAACGTAAATGATGATAATATTGAAAAGGTTGATAATTACGATATTTCAACTCTTTTCGAGGATAGTTTAACCATAATTCCATTGCAGGTAACCGATGAGTGTTTATTGGTGAATAGTTCCTCTTTCTCGGTTGTAAACAACTATATATATTACCAGGACGCCACAACTCGCGAGGTTTGTCGTTTTGACCTGCAGGGAAATTTCTTGAATAAGATTGGAAAGTATGGGCGAGGCCCCGGAGAGCTTATGGCTAGTGACCATTTCTCTGTTATTGGCGACTCTCTTCTTATGATGGATATGTCAATGGGAAATTTCTGTTTCTATGATGTCTATGGAACCGGGTATCGAGAATATGAGTTAACCCCTTTTGTCTCTACAACTTATTTTGAAGTTATTGATAATCAGTTGTATTTAATGACCAATAATTGTGAAATGCATAATCTGATTGTTCAGGATTTAAGGTGTGATAATCGAACATATTACTTGCCTGCAGATTCATCGTTTTTTGATAGTTATGCCTGTTGGGAAACCGATAATCAGTTTTTTGTAAATCAGAGTGGATTGTATTTCAGAGCTTCATCGCTCAATGATACTATTTTCGTGGTTAATGATGGCGTTGTTAAACCGGCTTTCAGAATTGATTTTGGAAAGGATAAAATGCCTAATGAATATATTGCTGAGCATGGTGCATATAATCTGATTGTGAACGCAATGAAGGATAATTATTTTACCGATTTTATGATGTATGGCATTGTTGATGATAAATTATTTGCCGACTATACTATCGGAAAGTCAAATTATGCACTACTTCACAATTTTGCAGATAACAAATCGGTTGCCACAAACTGTTTTGTACTTAAGAGCGATGGCACGTTGCCGGTTCATACATATCGTATTGCGAATAATACACTTCTCTTTTCTGCCGGTGCATCTGAGCTGTTAAAGATATTGCCCATCCTTTTAGAGCATGGGAAATTCTCAAATGCAGCAACCAAACAGAAATTACAGAATTTATTAGCTAACCTTAACGAAGATAGTAATCCTGTAATCTTTGTAAAGCAGTTTAAGTGATCCTTTATCCAAGCCAATATTTTGATTTTGGAAGCATTGATAAAAGTTTTACCAATGTGTAGGTCAAAATAAAGGTTAGTATTGATAGTAGAGGAATTTCAATAAGAACTGAGTTATATTTTCCGATAAAAATATTGGCAAGCTCCCCTAAGATAATCATGTGTGCAAGGTACATAGCATATCCTTTGAGTGAGGCATCGCCTATAAAATTTGTAATTGTAGAACTCTTATCCATTTTGAGCGAAGTGAATAGGCTAAATATTCCGAATGCCATAAGTGCCACATTACCTGAACATTGTTGCCAGCTAAGTTCTAATGATGGAATGTCTGCTGCAGTTTCAATGCGAGAGTTGAAAACAATGGCGGTAATTGCGTAGCCAATCAAGATTAGTGTCAATGAAATGAGTTTTCTAGGGGCGCCAAAACGACGGATGTAGAATCCGAGGATAAAGTATCCGATAAAACCGTTAAAGTAGTAGAGCATAGGTGTGGGATTCCAAAAACATTCGCCCCATATCTCCGGAAATATCAGATGTATGTATGGTAACACCGTTGTTACTCCCCATATTCCAAGATAACTTTGTAATGTTCGTTTACTAACTGATTGTAGCCATGGCGATACAATTGGAACAATCAGGTAGAGCCCAATAAGCATGTAAACATACCACATGTGTCCAATTTCTGTGCCAAAGTTTATTGGGAGCGAGGCCACGTTTTTTAAGCATTGTGTCAATGAGTCGCCACGACTGAACATATAGTACACTGCATAAATTGCACCCCAACATAGAAATGGACCAACAATACGCGTTGCTCTGTGTTTAAAGAAGTCAGTATTGCTACCTTTCATTGGCAGAACGAAATATCCTGAAGCTATTACAAATAGGGGAACTGCTGCGCGGCATAGGCTTGTAATAAAACCAATAATATAGGTCGAGGTTTCACGAACAGGAATTCCATTAGCTCCAATGTAGTAGAATTCGCTTGCATGCTGCCATATGACTAAAAGACAGGCAAATACGCGCAGAGCGTCAATCGCATGATTTCGTGTGTTTATTGTGTTGTTCATAGCTTTAAAGGTAATAACTTAATTTTTACAAAGGTATAGTTTTTCTCTTTGAGACCTCGCCCATTTTTTATAAATTTGAGCCATAAATAGAGTTTCGGATTATGAAGAGAATGGTTTTAATATTGCTTTGCGCAATTTTATGGTTGGGAGCGAGGGCTCAAAACTCTACAATTATAATTACTCAATCCAATTTGGGATATGAATCTCAGACTTGGTTTTATAGTGGTTATGGAAATTCTTTGCAAAGAGATAAAATCAAGAAAAATTGGGATGAGGGAAGAAGGATAACCTCGGTTGCCTATACTTCTAATGGTTGGTTTGTTACCATGGCTAAAAATAGTGGATATAGTGAGCAGGTTTACTATAATAATTATGCATGGCCGGGTGATTGGATAAAGAAACATTGGGCAGAGGGGTATTACATTACCGATATCTCTGTTGGAAATAAGGAGTGGATGGTGGTAATGTCTAAAGGAACCGGTTATCTGGATCAGTTATGGCGTTCCGGTAAATGGAGTGTAGTAAAAGAGAAGATTAAAGAGAAGTGGAATGAGGATTTCTATATAACCAAAGCTACATGTAATGATGGCGAGTGGATGATTATAATGTCCAAAGGGTGCGGAATGTCGGATCAGTCTTGGTCCAGACGTTCTACTTATGCCGATATAAAAAGTGTGATAAAAGAGTATTGGGATAAGGATTACTCATTAACTCTGCTTAACCAAGGTGAGGATGGTGTCTATTTTGCAGTTATGTCAAAATTTGCAGATGGTTCAGAGCCGGGTCAAAACTATGTGGTTGATCCATCCAATCCATCTGATTATATTGATAAACGTTGGGAGGATGGACATGATATTGTCTATATCGGTGGTGCAGGTGCCGGTAATGGTGTAGGAACAACTATTGCTAAAACAAATACAACAACTACTACAGCACCAACCGGAGGTAATACTGTAACAATGCCTTATATGGGTGGTACTATGACCTCGACCATAAATCCGGATGGTTCAGGTGTAGTTGTAACCGATATCCCATGTATGCACTGTAATAACGGACGATGCACAATGTGCTTTGGAACGGGAACTTTTGTGCATCCATATTTGGGAACTGCCATGCCATGTGGAATGTGTAATATGGGAGCATGTAAATATTGCTTTGGTAAAGGACGAACCGTGACTACTAAACATTTTGCTCCGGGAGAGGCTGCTGCATATCTGCAAGCCAATCGTGAGGTGAATAGTGGTTATGGTGGTTCTGGTTCCGGTACCGGTACAGGCAGTGGTAGCGGTTCAGGTTCAAGTAGTGTTGAGCGAGGAATTGAGGTGATTGAGTGGCAAGTTGATTATACCGGAAAAGGGTATGCTGATGAGTGGTGTGAGAAGTGTGGTAAATGGGCTCAACCTCATAAACATATAAAGAAAGTGTATTAGAAACAGATATAGATTTGCATATGAAGAAAGGATATTTTGCAGGAGGATGTTTTTGGGGAGTTGAACACTATCTCCAAAAGATTCCAGGAGTGATTTCTGTAGTTTCCGGATATATGGGAGGCGAGGAGGAGAATCCAACATACGAGCAGGTAAAGGCTCACTTGACAGGTCATGCAGAGACAGTTGAAGTTGAGTATGATGAGAAGTTGACCGATTACGAAACCATTGCCCGAATGTTTTTTGAGATTCATGACCCTACACAAGTTGGACATCAAGGAATAGATTATGGTCCTCAGTATCGTTCCGAGGTTTTCTATCTTGATGATGAGCAGAAGGAGATTGTTGAGCGTTTGATTGCAATTCTTGTTGAGAAGGGATATAATGTTGCAACAAAGGTGACCCCTGCTTCAACTTTTTGGCGTGCCGAGGAGTATCATCAAGACTATTTCGAACACAACGAAGGAGAACCCGATTGCCACTTCTACACCCCGAGGTTTTGAGTTTTCTTGAAAGGGGAAAGGGAAGAGGTGAAAGGTGAAAAAATAGATAAGATTCCATGAAATACAACGGCTAAATGCCGTAGGCTAAGCCCCCTTATTAGCGAAAGCAAGCGTAGCGCGCTGAGCGAAGGGGGTTTGGGGGTTGGTAGACCACAAATTAAAGCAAATTCTCAAGATTGCAAGTAGAGTAAGCATTGCTTGACAGATTAACGCTAAATGTAAAGATACGATTTGCGCAGATTTGCTTTGGGGGTTGGTAGATACTCCTGGAGGGCCAATGTATTTCATTCTATAAGAATAATAAAACAGATAAGATACCATGAAATACATTGGTCCTCACGTTAGTGCTGCAGGTGGAGTGGAGAATGCTCCATTGAATGCGAAAGCGATAGGCGCAACAGCCTTTGCGCTATTTACAAAAAATCAGCGTCAGTGGGTGGCATCTCCCTTGACTCAAAAATCAATTGATGCTTTTAAAAAGAACTGTATAGAGTGTGGTTATACTCCGTCACAAATATTGCCTCATGACAGTTACTTGATCAATTTGGGTAATCCTGATCCCGATGCGTTGCTGAAATCAAGAACCGCATTTACCGATGAGATGATGCGATGTGAGCAGTTGGGTTTGGATAGGTTGAATTTTCATCCTGGAAGTACCTTGAACAAAATTGGTGTTGAGGAGTGTTTGGATTTGATAGCCGAGTCTATAAACCTCTCTTTAGAGAAGACAACAGGAGTAACTGCTGTTATTGAAAATACAGCCGGTCAAGGCTCAAATTTGGGCTTTCAGTTTGCTCAGATTGCGCGAATAATAGAAGGTGTTAATGATAAGAGCAGGGTGGGTGTCTGTATTGATACTTGTCACGCTTTTGCAGCCGGATATGATTTAGCATTACCCGATGGATTTAATGCCTGTTTTGAGGAGTTTGAAAAATTGATTGGTTTCAAATATCTTCGTGGAATGCACCTTAACGATGCCAAGAAGGGCGTTGGCTCGAGAGTTGATCGTCATGAGAGTATTGGTCAGGGTGAGATAGGAGTGGCTGCCTTTCGTTTAATCATGGAGGATAGCCGTTTTGATGGAATTCCATTGATTCTTGAAACTCCAAACGAGGAGCGTTGGCCAGAGGAGATTGCTTTGTTGAAATCGCTATGCGTAAAATAGGGCTTTTATCTGATACTCACGGTTGGATTGATCCGCAAATTGTCGAATTCTTCAAGGATTGCGATGAGGTTTGGCATTGTGGGGATATTGGTGATTATCGTGTTTTCGAGAAGTTAGAGGCTGACTTTAACTTTTCGGCTGTTTATGGAAATATTGATGACTATTACACTCGCAGACAATATCCACAGACAAAGATTTTTATGTGCGAGGATGTAAAGGTTGTAATGACTCACATTGGCGGTTATCCCGGAAAATATGCTCCCGGGATAGCCGCTTTGTTACGTAAGGAACGCCCAAAACTCTTTTTGTGTGGACATTCTCATATTGCCAAAGTTATGTACGATAAGAGTTTAGAGTGTTTGTGCATAAATCCAGGGGCTGCCGGTAGATATGGATTTCATGTTGTAAGAACTGCTATGCGCTTTGTTATTGATGGAAGCGATATTAAAGATTTGGAGATTGCCGAGTACGGCCGCGGCTAAATCTCAAAATATATGTGTATAATTCTTTCCCTTTCTGCGTTTTTATTCATTTTTTTTATTTACTTTGCACTTTAGTAGTTATTGTGGTTAATTGCGCAAAAATAGTTTGTAAAATCATAATTAATTAAAACAAAAGTCTAATGAACAAGAATGTAAACTACGCTTTGTGTGGAGCTATGTGCCTTCTTATGATGGCGCCAATAGACTCTATGGCAATGCTTGACGGCAAAGGTCGTCAGAAGAAGAGCAAAACAGAGGTAGCTGCTCGTCAGGGAGTAAGAACAATTGCTTCTGTCGAGACTATTGCTGTTGATGCTCCGGTTGGTACTGTTCCAAGATTGCCTTACCAGGTATTGGTAACCTATTCAGATGGAACAAAGGCTTATCGCCAAACCAAGTGGTCAAATGCTGCGTTAGCAACAGAGCAGGAGCAAGCAGATGCTCAGAAGAATCCTGTAGGCAAGGAGTATGAGGTTGCAGGAGTTATTTTGGGTGATAATACTACTCCAGAGGGTTATCCTATCGTAGCAAAGGTAAAAGTTGTTGATGGTAAGTATGCAACTCCATCAAATAAGCCTGTTGCACAGCCACTTCCATTGGATCAGGTAAGTATTACAGGTGACAACCGTTTGACAAGTAACCGTGACTTGGCTATCGAGACAATTTTGAGTTGGGATGTTACACAGCAGTTGTATAACTACCGTGATACATACGGACTTCCAACAGATGGTTATACTCGTTCAGCAGGTTGGGACTCTCCAACAACAAAGTTGAAAGGACACGGATCAGGTCACTATATGTCAGCATTGGCATTCGCTTATGCAAGTGCTACAAATCCTGAGCAGAAAGCAGCTCTTTTGAATAATATCCGCAGAATGGTAACAGAGTTGCGTGAGTGTCAAGAGAGAACTTTCGTATGGAACGAGGAGCTTGGCCGTTATTGGGAGGCTCGCGATTTCGCTCCTGAGGCTGAGTTGATCGATATGAAGGGTACTTGGGATGCTTTCAATGAGCACAAAACACAGTATGAGAAGTACGGATATGGTTATATCAACGCTATCCCTGCTCACCACGCTGTATTGATTGAGAAGTATGCTCCATATAACAATGAGGCTGGTGTTTGGGCTCCATATTATTCTATTCACAAACAGTTGGCAGGTCTTATTGATATTGCAAACTATGTTGACGACAAGGAGATTGCTGAGAAGGCATACTTGATTGCTAAGGATATGGGATTGTGGATCTGGAACAGAATGCACTACAGAACATACGTTAAGAGCGAGGGCTCTCGCGATGAGTTGCGTGCAAAACCAGGTAACCGTTACGAGATGTGGAACATGTATATTGCCGGTGAGGTTGGTGGAACAGGAGAGTCTTTGGCAAGACTTGCTGAGATGACATCAGATCCTACAGAGAAGGCACGTTTGCTTGAGGCTTCTAACTGCTTTGATAGCCCTGCATTCTATGAGCCATTGTCTGTAAATATTGACGATATCCGTACTCGTCACGCTAACCAGCACATTCCAATGATTGTAAGTGCTTTGCGTAGCTACTTGACAAACAACAATCCATACTACTATAACTTGTCTTTGAACTTCTGGAATTTGGCTCAGGGACGTTATATCTACTCAACAGGTGGTGTAGGTAATGGTGAGATGTTCCGTCAGCCATATACTCAGATTTTGAGTATGAATACCAACTCACACCGTGATAGAAGCGGTAGTGTAAGTCCAAATCCAAACTTGAATGAGACATGTTGTGTATATAACTTGTTGAAGCTTACAAAGGATTTGAACTGTTTCGATCCGGATAATGCACAGTATATGGACTACTATGAGCGTGCTCTTTACAACCAGATGGTTGGATCTTTGCACCCACACAACTATGCAACAACTTACCACTATGCAGTAGGTTTGGATGCTTCTAAGCAGTGGGGTAACAATACTCCTCACTCAACATGTTGTGGTGGAACAGGTTCAGAGAACCACGTTAAGTATCAGGAGGCTGCATACTATGTAAATGACAACACAATTTGGGTTGCTCTTTACATTCCATCAACAGCTAACTGGGAGGCTAAAGGCGTTAAGATTTCTCAAAATTGCTTGTGGCCGGCAGAGAAGTCAACTATCACTGTTGAGGGTTCTGGAAACTTCACAATGAAGGTTCGTGTTCCATATTGGGCAACTGAGGGATTCAGTGTTAAGGTTAATGGAGAGTCTGTAGCTTCAGAGTACACTCCACGTACATACGTTGCAATTAACCGTTCATGGAAATCAGGCGATGTTGTTGAGGTTGTAATGCCATTTACAAAGCATATCAACTACGGTCCTGACAAGATGGAGAGAGCTGTTACTAATTACGATCCAAATGCTGCATTTGCTCCAATGTGGGTAGGTACATTGATGTATGGTCCATTGGCAATGTCAACTGCAGGTATTGAGAATTGGGACGATGCAACTATCAGTATTGATTCTTATATGGATAATGTTGTTGCTAATGGTGCAACTACAGAGACTGGAACTGAGGGTAACCTTTATACATTGACATTGGGTGATATGACATTCCAGCCAGATTATAGCTTGCATGAGCACTCTACACGTTACTGCCGTATCAACATCGTAAGTGATCCTGATACAGAGAAGCGTGCTGTATTGCTTGATAAGGTTCATGAGTCTAAGATATTCCCTGCAGAGAACTATACAGAAGCATCATACGGTGCATTGAGCACAGCTGTTGCAGCTGCTGAGGCATTGTATCAGGCTGATCAGGTTTCTGAGAAGGAGATTAAGAAGGCTGTTGCTGCGGTAGATAAGGCAATTGCTGGATTGAGCGCTACAGAGTTGAACAAGACTGCTTTGGAGAAGGCTATCGAGGCTACAACACGTACTCGTGAGAGAATGTACACATGGGATAGTTACGAGGCTCTTCAGGCAGCAGTAGCTCATGCTAAGGAGGTTTGTGCTAACAGTACAAAACAGACAGAGATTGATATTGAGAGAGTAGCTCTTAATAACGCAGTTTCTGGCTTGGTAAGCATGTGGGATATCAACAAATCTAAGTTGGTTGAGGCTTTGCAGATTGTTAAGCAGAGACAAACAGAGCAGGAGGCTTGGAATGCAATGGCAGTTAAGGTTCCTGTACACGCTCCATGGGCTCCATACGCATACGGTCGTATGATTGAGCAGGCTGCTAAGGCTCAGGGTATTATGGAGAATCAGGGTAAGAACTACAACCAGGCAGAGGTTGATGCTGCAGCTGCAGATTTGAATGGCGTTATCAACACAATGCGTCCTGGTAACTTGCCAGAGTTGGAGGATTTGAATGATTTGACTCCATTGTTGAATAAGGCTCGTGAGTTGAGCAACTCTAAGACAACTGAGTTGAACAAGGCAATTGAGTATGCAGAGATGGTTGTAAGCTATGTTACTGACGGTAGTGGTACCATGGATATGATTGTTAAGGCATGCGATCAGTTGAAGGCTTTGGTTAAGTAATATTGACTATATAGTTATATTATGCGTAAGGGGTGGCCCAAAAGGCTACCCCTTCTTTATTTAGTCTGATTTTGTCGATGATTAGCCACAATGAGGAGATATATCTCTCTGAAATT
>SUWY01000034.1 GCA_015061245.1 Bacteroidales bacterium | reverse complement strand
AGAGCCCGGTGCAATACCGAACTCTTTACCAATAAAACTTATTATTAATCCGTCCAATTTCTTGGGGTCAGATCATTGACCGCCCTCTATTATTTTAACGCTAGTTAATCTCTATTATTCAGACATAATAACTTTAACCTTTACGTCAACAGCCTTTACAGAAGTAGAATTACCATAACGTATGATGATATTTCCCTCTGCAGCGCCATCATTACGAGGTGCACAATAGCTGAATGTACCATCTGCTACTGGCTTCAAGCAGAATGTAGCACTTCCACCTCCCCATGTTGTTGCGCCATCAGCTCCGAACCAACCATCGGTATCACTCCAGTCTTGGAAGATTGGCTCCAAATTCTCATCATAAGCGTTGAATAAGAATACATCTGGAGTTCCCTCAATCAATGTCTCAATATCTGGCATAATATCCTGAACTGTGAATACTGGATCTGGAGTTGTGTGGTTCAATGCACCAGCAACCTCATATGTCTTCTCGTACTCCTTTACAATTGTATACTCAGGCATAGCAACCTTCTCAGGAGCAGCTACTGCAGTTTGGTTAACCAATACTACATACTCAACATCGTCGGTCTTAAAGATAATATATGTAGGATATGTCTCACCAATAACAGCACCATTAGGCATCAAACATGTAGAGGCAGTCAAATTAGCACTTTCTGCTGTAACAGATAACTGATCAATACATGCCATTCCGCCGTAACTTGGCTCAGCTGAACCCTCTGCAGCAAACCAGAAGAATGAATTAGAAGAGTGTACCTCATAACAATCCTGGAACTCATTCATATTATTGTATGCGCCCATCACAACTGCACCAGAAACCAATGCATCCTCCAAACCGTCTGCCTCAATTCCAAGAGCAGCCTCAATTGTTGGAGTAATGTCCTGACTCCAGTCTGCAATAGGAGTTACATATTTTGCAGGATCTGAGTATGCTCCCCGTCCTGAAATACTAGCTCCGGTCAAAGATACATATGTAGCACCCCATGCATTATCCTGAACAACCTGGATATCGATTGTGTAGTCAGCCTCTGGAGCTACGAACTCACTTGCAGGAGCCTCAACAACGTTGATAACAACCTCAAATACTACCTCTGCATCGCCATAGATGTATTTTCCTGCCAATGTATAAGAATCACCAGCAGCAAATGCACCTGAATTGTCATAACCAAGAGTATAAGTCGCACCATCACCCTCTAGATATGCCAAACGAACTGCACCGGTTCCGGCAGGATCCGGAGTTCCCCATACGATAGGGTTGCACTCACTGTTATACCAGTGTCCGGTTCCTTTTGTTGTAGATGAAGGAGTTGAACCATCCTCTGCGGTATAAACTGTTCCATCTGCATTCAAACCAACGTATGTTACTGAACCATCGGCAATTGCAGCTGCCAAATCAGCTACTCCAAGCTTTGTTGCAACATCTGCAGCAGAAACCTCTCCTGCAGCAGCACCTGGATAAATCTCAACAGTTACTGTAACTGTCTCTGTTTCAGGCTCTGGGACTACCGGAGTTTGAGGAGTTTGCTCTGGTGCTACATAAGCAGCCTGCTTAACATTTTTTAGGGTTAAAAATATGTTAACGTTTTTTAACAAGGCTAACTATCCAATGAGTTAATTTCTTGATAATGGAGTGTTTAAGACTCTCTTGTGTTTGTGATTCAACCACAAAAAAGTGGCTCTGCTTAATTTCACGGTAGGATTCGACTAATCGCTGTCCCCGCTCGCAAACTGTTTCATGAAGATAGACATTGTCAATCATCTTTGTGTCGGTGTGCGCGGTTGCAATTATGACATTCTCTTTTGGAACTCCCAATTTGCACATAAGTGTTATAAAAGTATGGCGTGCGGTTTGAGTATGAATCATTGCATACAATTTTTGTCGTTGAACAACCAGTTTTGTGCCGATTTGGGCAGTGTAGTTCTGCTCTGTGTCAAGATTAGCCTTCTTGCAAACACTCTTAATTGTTGTGTTCAATTGATTTCTGGCGTAGCGGATCGTCTTTTCATCACTACTGAATAGGTCAAAATATCGGAAGCCTTGCCCTCGATATTTTTCAATTATCTTTTTTGCTGCAGGGAAGAGGTATAGTGTTGCCTCCTCGCCTGTTTTTTGGACGCAGAATGAGATTATTTCGGTGCCATCTTTTGTTAGTTGAATGGTATAGTCGCCTTTAAATATTTTTGGCATATCGCTAATTCTTTGCCCCAAAAGGCATTGACTTATAAATAGATCTCGCGCCTCCTCTTCTTTAGGCGTTAGGTTTGTAAGTTTGTAGATTGTGTTTAGCTGCTCTTCGGTTAGAGGAACCTGTTTGCTTTTTCTTTGGTCGCGACTGCGATGGTCCTCAATACGTTTGTGGGTAGAGATGTTTATTTTAGCTTTTATGCGTTTATCGTTGTTGGCATATCTGATAAGAGTTATTATTGCCCCTTCATAATTGTGAATTGTTTTAAACTGTAATTTGGCTCTTATCAGATATTCAATAAATTCATCCAGCAAATCACTGTTAATTGATGCCAGGGTGTCTGTTTTTTCCTTCTCTTGAAGAAATTGTTTGAATTTGTTTACAGAACTTCGATAGAGCGATTGGCTCTTTTCATCGATGTTTTTCTCGATCATTTCAAGAAAAACATTTGTTGCTTTCCTTTTTAGTGTACTCATTACTCTTAATGGTTAATAAATAAACTTTTTATTGCTAACTTTGTCATATCAAATAAGGCTCTTATGCCAGAATTGATTTGAATATGAAGTTACTTGGAAAAATATTGATTACAGGTGTTTTAGGCACTTTGGTTTTGGGCTCTTGTTCAAGAGTTCCATTTGAGATGGTCGATACTGATAATTTGTGGCAGGACAATTATTCACAGTTGGAGAATGATTCTACATACTGGATTAATTGTGGTACATATAATGTGCAGGACCCATCTTGTCGTTTGATAGATGATACTTTCTATATCTTCTCTACCGATGCAATGTATCTAGATATACAAGATCAAATGGGGTCGTGGAGAGGAAACCAAAATTCAGATAGAGGAGGTCGAGGCGGTGCTTTCGGCCCTGGTGGCGGAGGCTTTCCTGGTTTCGGAGGTTTTGGCGGATTTGGTCAAGAGAATAGCCGTGCGCAGAAGAGTAAGGATCGTGTAGTAGTTAAGCGTGAGGAGCGTATGAAGATTCGAGCTGCTATGTTGGGCGAGGATACAACTACAACCAAAGAGGTGGAACCTGAGGTTGTACCGCAACCGGGTCTTGCAATGGGAGGCCCGGGTATGGAGCGAGGTCCAATGATGCGTGGTGGCGATACAACCGGAATGGCTGCAAGACGTGCAGCAATGGAGGAGCGTAGAGCTCAGGGAAGAGCTCAAGGTGGCCAGCAAGGCGGTGCGGCAACACCGGCAGCTCCTGCAGCTCCCGGTGGAGGTTTTCCTGGTATGGGAGGTGGAGGCTTCCCGGGAATGGATGCCGGTGGTTTCGGAGGTTTCGGTGGATTTGGTCGACGTGGTGGTCGTTCTGCCGGAGGTATGAAGATAGGAGATGGTTTTATCCAGTTGAGAAAATCGGTGGACTTGGCCAATTGGGAGTTTGCAGGATGGGTATTTGATTCTATTCCTGCGGCAGCTCAAGAGTGGATTAAGGGCATTAAGGGCAGACCTGTTAATACAACAAGAGCTCCGTTTGTATGTGAGTATGATGGTAAGGTTCGCTTGTATTATACTTTGGCATCGCCAGGATTTGGCCCTGCGTTTATTGGTTTAGCTGAAGCTAAGAGTGTTTATGGCCCATGGGAGGATAAGGGCTGTGTAATTCAGAGTGATTTTGATTCTGAGGCAGTGGCTGCAGATCCATCAATTGTAGAGTATGATGGCAAAATGTACATGTATTATGGAACGTCTGCGTCGGGAGTCTATTGTGTTGAGTTAAATCCTGAGACAGGATTGTTAAAAAAGGCTGAGGATAGAGGTGTGTGTATAGCCAAGGGTGTAGAGGCTGCAGAGGTTATCTATAATGAAGATAATGAGTTCTTCTACCTTTTCTGTTCGTCAGGTAACTCTCGTAATGAGTATAATGTAAGGGTTGGTCGTTCAAAAACACCTGTAGGTCCATTTACCGATTCTCAGGGTAAAGAGGTGACTGGAAATAGTTTGCCCGAGGTAATAACTCCGTATGCTTTCGATAAGCATGTAGGTTGGATTGGTACCGGACATGCAACAGTATTCCAAAATAAACGAGGAGATTGGTATATCGCTCATAATGGCCGATTGAGTAATGATCCTAGAATATTGGATTTGCATCTGCGTAAAATGATATTTACAGAGGAGGGATGGCCTATTGCAATGCCTGAGAGATATATGGGGGAGAAACCGTTTAAGTTTACTGCCGATGAGGTTTGTGGTGGATATGAGATTCTTCGTTTCAATGGTAATGATTCCATTCCTTGTAAATATTTGAATATTGAGATTGTTGAGGATGATTGGAGCTTTGATGAGGGTAATCAGGTTTTGAATTTGACCCTTTGGAATGGAGAGCAGTTGAATGGCATGATGGTATTCCCGGGACATGACTGGGAGCGCATGTCAACCTCTATTCAATTTGTAGGAATTGATGAGGCCGGACATACGGTTTGGGGTAAACGAGTAGATTAAGATCTATCTTTTCTTGATATTAAGATTTAAAACTAATAGGGATGAGCAGATGATGAGCATCCCTATTATTGTGTTTGTATCAGGGGTTTCATTATTAAGGGTAATCCAACTGATAATTGCTCCTGATAAAGGAATTGAGAATCGCCAAATATTTAATTCAGAGACCTTTACTCCCGGCTGGGAGATAAGACTATACCAAATTGCAAATGTGGCGGCCGGAATGATACCTAACCAGACCATGTTGAGGTAGAATGCAGTATCCAATGGTTTCAGAGGTGCGTCCTCGCACATTAAGGATATGATATATATGATTATACCTCCAATCAGATTTCCCATTGCAGCTAATGTGTATGGGGTCAATTTGCCCTTATACTTTTTTACTGTAATATCGGCATAGAAGCCGCTTGCGCAACTTAAAAATAGGCATAACAAACCTATCCAGAATTGAATATTGATACTTTTGCCCTCGAAGCCTTTGTTAAGACTGATAAATACAACTCCAATAATTCCTAATGCAATAGCAATAGATTTTTTTACATTTATCTTGTCGTTTGGCAAAAAAATGTGGGCCATAACCGCAGCCATTAACGGACCTATTCCAATAATAATTGCAGATACAGCAGCTGCAACTCTATCCAGACCGAAGTTGAATAGGCTATATTGGATTACGGTTTGAATAAAGGCAAATTTGAGAAGGAATCGCCACTCTTTTAAACACTCTTTCCAATCGGTTTTCTTGTATACAAGAAGTGGAATCAGGAAGAGTCCTGCCAATGTGAAACGGATGCCGCATAGGTGAAGCGGTGTTGTATATGATAGTCCGAACTTTACACTTGCAAATGCAGTTCCCCATAGAAGGCATACAAATATTGCCAATATTTTATTTCTCATCTTTTCATATTTTTATGGGGACAAAATTAACACTTTTTGCTATATTCGTACCTGTTTTTTGTTATTAGCTCCTCTTTCACTAAATTTGGGGAGCAAAACATAGCAGAAGTGTTGAGTATATGGAGGATTTCAATATAAGAGATAACGGAGTAAAGGATAGCGAGCGTGAGTTTGAGAGAGCGTTACGTCCTTTGGTGTTTGAAGATTTTCAGGGACAACAGAATATAGTTGAGAATTTGAAGGTTTTCGTCAGTGCTGCCAAGATGCGCGGAGAGTCTTTGGATCATGTTATTTTGCACGGACCTCCCGGATTGGGAAAGACAACTTTGTCTGCCATTGTGGCCAATGAGTTAGGTGTTGGAATGAAGGTAACTTCAGGCCCTGTTTTGGATAAACCAGGAGATTTGGCAGGCCTATTGACCAATTTGGAACCCAATGATGTCCTTTTTATTGATGAGATTCACCGTTTGAGCCCTATAGTCGAGGAGTATCTATATTCGGCAATGGAGGATTTTCGTATAGATATCATGATTGATAAAGGTCCTGCAGCACGTTCGGTACAAATACAACTTAATCCTTTTACATTGGTGGGAGCTACCACACGTAGCGGTCTGCTGACTGCTCCATTGAGAGCCAGATTCGGAATAAATCTTCACTTGGAGTATTATGATTCTGATGTGTTGTCGGGAATTGTAATGCGTTCTGCAAGAATCTTGAATGTGGGAATAACAAAGCAGGCAGCTGATGAGATAGCATCGCGCAGTCGTGGAACTCCCAGAATAGCCAATGCTCTTCTCCGTAGAGTACGCGATTTTGCAATGGTCAAAGGTAGTGGTGTAATAGACCTTGATATAACAAAGTATGCGCTTACTGCGTTAAATATTGATGCTTACGGTTTGGATGAGATGGATAATAAGATTTTGTCGGCCATTATTGACAAATTTAAAGGTGGACCGGTTGGTTTGACAACAATCGCAACAGCTGTAGGCGAGGATTCAGGTACGATTGAAGAGGTGTACGAGCCGTTCCTTATTAAAGAGGGCTTCTTGAAAAGAACTCCGCGAGGACGTGAGGTTACCGAGTTGGCATATAAACATTTGGGTAAATTCAACGATAAGTCGGCAGAATTGGGTACTTTGTTCTAATTTTTTAGTTAAATAGTGTAAAATGTGGGTTTACTCAAATCTGAAATGTTAAATTTGCAGACATGAGTAAGAAGCATATTATAATATTAAGCCTGATTTTAAGCGTAACCTTGGTGGCGTTGATTATATCGCAAGCAAGTTATTTTAAGACTGCATACCAATTAAAGGAGGCGCAATTTGGCTATGCTGTTAACCGTGCACTTTCAGATATAATCAGCGATATAGAGGAGCAAGACAAGTTGATTCTTGCAAATGCCGGTAAGGAGCAAAAATTCAAGATAGATTCTCTGTACTCTTTTAAAGGCTCTGTAGGCACCTCGGATTCCACTTTTGGTGGTGCGCGCGTAACCATTGGAGGTTTGGCGGTTACTGCAAAACCTAATGAAATCATATTTGGTCAACAAACACTCTCAACTTTACGTGAGCGCTTTCATGGCGGTTTCTCAATGTCGTCGTCAATGGGTGGCGGATTTAGTTATGAGTTGTTTTTTGGCGAGGAGTTTGTTGAGATTCCCGTGGAGAGTCGTTTGGAGGAGATGGACCTTCGCAATTTGATTAGTGAACGTCTGTTAGAAAATAAAATTGATGACGAGTTTGAGTATGCGGTGATGATGGATAATCACTACATCTATCTTTCTGACAACTTTTTCAATAAAAGCCCGGATGAGACTTATAGCAGAAAGCTGTTTTTGCGAGGATTAGGAGATAAAACCTCTTTGTCATTGATTTTTCCTAATTCCACCCATAATGCGTGGCAAACAATGGGAATGGTAACTCCAAGTATATTGATTACTGTTGTTATTGTATTGTGTTGTTTATATTGTCTGCTTGAGATTGTTAAACAGAAGAAACTTTCCAATATTAAGAATGACTTCATCAATAATATGACTCATGAGCTGAAAACTCCTATTGCCACAATATCACTTGCATCTCAAATGTTAAAGGATGGTGCGGTAAATCACGCTCCTGAAAGTATTCATAGAATTGCAGGTATTGTACATGATGAGAGCCGACGATTAACAGCGCTCGTTGAGCAGGTTTTGCAATCAGCTCTATTTACTGAGACCCGAATGAGGTTGAAGAAGAAGAGTTTGAATATGAATAGCTTTGTTGAGGCATTGGCTCAGAAGTTTGCTTTAAGAGTTGAGGGTAATGGTGGAGAGATATACACCTATTTGGAGGCAGAGAGTGATGGCGTTTATGTTGATGAGACCCACATGACCAATGTAATTTCTAATCTGCTTGACAATGCAATCAAGTATTGTACGCGCAAACCGGAGATAAGTATATACTCACGTAATAGCGGCAATAATATAGTGATAAGTGTTGTAGATAACGGAATAGGAATTGCACCCCGAGATTTGAAGATGATTTTTGAGCGTTTCTATCGAGTATCTACAGGCAATCGACACGACGTAAAGGGTTTTGGTTTGGGACTCTCGTATGTTAAGACAATTGTTGAGGCTCATGGAGGTAGAGTATCTGTTGAGAGTCAGGAGGGTAAAGGAACCCGATTCGATGTTTCATTACCGTTGGTCAGTGTAAAAGAGAGTTAACCATTTTATGCTTATCTGCGTATAAATTTGAAAAAATTGACACTAAAATTATAAAACTATGGAAGAGAAGATTAAAATCTTATTGGCGGAGGATGATCCTAATTTGGGAATGTTGCTTCGTGAATATTTGCAAGCAAAGAATTATGATACTGAGTGGGCAGAAGATGGAGAGGTTGCCTATGCTGCTTTCTTAAATAAGCCATTTGATATCTGCCTGTTGGATGTAATGATGCCTAAGAAGGATGGTTTTACCTTAGCGAAAGAGATTCGTGAGGTAAATAGTGATATTCCTATTATCTTCTTGACTGCCAAGACAATGAAAGAGGATGTTTTGGCCGGTTTCAAGTTGGGTGCTGACGATTATATGACAAAACCTTTCAGTATGGAGGAGTTGTTGCTTCGTATTGAGGCTATCTTGCGTCGTTCTGCAATTATAAAGAATGAGGAGGGTCAAGAGATATATAAGTTAGGCAAATTGACATTTAACTCAAAGAAGCAGACTCTTGCTGATGAGTTTAATGAGATTAAGTTGACAACAAAGGAGTCGGAGCTGTTGACTCTATTGTGCGAGAATGCTAATCAGGTTTTGGAGCGTAATTATGCCCTAAAGGCAATATGGGCCGATGATAATTACTTCAATGCGCGTAGCATGGATGTTTATATCACCAAGTTGAGAAAACACTTGAAAATAGACCCTACAGTTGAAATTATTAATGTTCATGGTAAAGGATATAAGCTGACCTTTTGATGTTTCCAAATATTAGTTTAAATTTGTGTCATAAAACTAATATATAACATTATGAAGATAGCTATAGCTTGTGACCATGCCGGTTTTGAGTACAAGGAGAGAGTTGTTAAGCATTTGCAAGAGTTAGGACACGAGGTTTCTGATTTTGGTGCCTACTCTGCAGAGAGTATGGATTATGCCGATTCTGCACATCCAATGGCATTTGCAGTGGAGAGCGGTGAGTGTGAACGTGGAATTGCCATTTGCGGTAGTGGAAATGGAATCTCTATTACAGCAAATAAGCACCAGGGTATTCGTTGTGCATTGAGCTGGAATACCGAGATTGCTTCATTGGGCCGTCACCATAACGATGCAAACGTGGTTGGAATTCCTGCACGTTTTATTCCTTACGAAACAGCTGAGGCGATTGTAGATACATTCTTGACTGAGCCGTTTGATGGTGGTCGTCATACAACAAGAGTTTCAAAAATTCCTGTGCCAGCGAAATAAGTAAGATATAATGAGATTTAATATTTTAGGAGCATCGCTGCTTGCAGCCATTTTGGTTGCGTGCAGCGATATTTCATCGGGAGTGACCGTTGATGTTAGAGTTGAGGGTAGTGGTGTGAATGCCCCTGCTAAATTAGAATTTGCCGATACAACCTATGTGGCATCGTTAAATATGCGTGGAAGTGGCTCATTTGAGTTGAATGGTGGAGAGGGTTATGGAGTGTTGGACTATAATGGCTGTAGATTGCCGGTATATGTTGGTAATGATGATTTTACCATCTCTCTATTGGTAAATGGTTCATCAATGCGCCCATCATTCTCTGGCAAAGGGGGAAAACTTAACTACTATATGAGTAATACTCGCAGAGCAACTCCGGACTATGATTTGGAGGAGAGGGAGTATATGACTCAATTAAAGAAAAACTTGGCCACAGCTGAACAAAGATTGGCTGAGATGAATTTCGATGAGAAGTTTAGTGAGCTAGAGCGTGTGCGTATCCGTTATGACTATTTAGGAACTTTGCCTGGTTATCCCGTATACCACTCAATGCAGACCGGTCACAATGATACCCTTTCCGATGAGTACTATAAGGAGCTGTACTCTTTATTACAGGGCGATGAGAAGTGGTTGGAGTTGAGAGAGTTTAGAAATGCTCTACAGGTGGCGGTGAACAGAATTGCGCTAAAAGGTACAAATAGAACCGATACAAGTGCCTTTATAATTTCGCAATTGGAGATAATCAAGCACTCTATCACATCGCCAAAGGTTGCCTCGTATGTGGCCTCAGCTATGGCTGTCAGATATATAAATGATCGCGGGATAGATGAGTTAAGTCATTATGAATCATTGTGTAACGCTTTGATTACTGAGCAGAGTGATAAAGTAGAGTATCAAAATGCGTTGGCTAAGTGGCAAAAGATTGCCAAGGGTGTGCAGGCTCCCGATTTTGCCGGTTTGACATCGAAGGGAGGTTTGCCTATTAAATGGGAGCGTATGAAGGGTAAGAGTGTGTACATCTTATGCTGGCTGGCAGCTTCCGACGCATCAATTGATGAAGTTAGGGCTCTTCAGAAGTATATCAAGAAGTATGCAAAGACTCCTATCGAGTTTGTTATGATTGCAGGTGATGGTTCTGCCCAATATTGGGATAAAGTGCTTGAAAAGAACCGTTTTGCAGGAACTCAGGTTTTAGCTGCTTCAAATCGTGACTTCCTCGATGCAATGAGTGTTCAATTATTCCCAAGAGCAATTTTGGTTGATTCTGACGGAAAGATTATTTCAGCGGTTGCGCCTCTTCCATCATCTCCAAAATTGCCATCGCTTTTGGATGAACTTGCTGCAAAATAGTTAATTGAGAATTGTAGCCAAGTCTGAATCGTTTAGCAGTGCAATAATCTTCTTGCCATCAGGGGTATATATGCTCTGCTCGCAATTCAATAGGTTATATACAAGCGACTCGCATTCGGTATCGGATAGCGGGTCGTTTTCTTTTGTTGCGGCAGTTTGTGCCATGGCAAGAGCAATGCGACTCTTATTACGTTCGTTAGAGAGGTTCTCATTTCCGTTTTTGTAGTTGTCCAGAATTTTGTTAACTGCCTCTACACTATTGCTTCCACTCAACTCTGCCGGAATTCCCTCTATACTGAATTCTGACTCTCCTACGGCTGTAAGTTTAAATCCTATCTTTTCAAGTTCAGGCGTCAATTCAGTTAATAGCAGAGTATCTTCACTATTTAGCTCAATGACCTCGGGAAAGAGGATGCTTTGGCTACTACATGTGTTACGACTAATAGCAATCAGATAGTTGTCATATAGCACTCTGATATGGGCGGCTCTTTTGTCAATAATTGCCAATCCCATATTCGTTGATGCAATGATGTATTTGCCTTGACACTTGGCCCATTGTACGGGTTTGCTGCTCTCTATAGGCGAGGTTTCAAGATTCAGGGTAGGCTCATTCAGAGAGCCCTCGTCTTTAAGCCCCTCAAATAGTTGTTCCCACCCTTTCGTGTCGCTTTTGTACGATGGTTTATCGTTAAAGTCACCGTATGCGGGTTCAATTGATGATGGTCTGTGTCCACCCGAGGTTCCGCTATATTTGCTGAATGGGTTGTAGCCTTGGTTTACACGAATTCCCGGTGAGTAACTATCAATTTTTTCGGGCGAGGGCTGAGTATATCCCAAATCTCCATCGTGATCAAAATCAATTGAGTCCACAATGTTGAATTTTCCTAAAACCTCCTTGATGCTCGCCATTATTAGTGTAAAACAGTCCGCTTCGTGTTGAAACTTAATCTCGGTTTTGGTTGGATGTATGTTTACATCAATAGTTCCGGGATTGACTGTGAAGTATAGGAAATATGAGGGGATTGCTTCTCCCGAAAGCAGACCTCCGTAGGCCTCTACTACAGCTTTGTGAAATACCGGATGTTTCATGAAGCGGCCATTGGTAAAGAAGAATTGCTCGCCGTGACTCTTTTTCGCATGATTAGGAGTGCAGATAAAGCCCTCGATGGTTATTAATCCGGTGTCGCATTTTACTCCAAGTAGTTTAGAGTCAATGTTTTTTCCAAAGATAGATACAATCCTTTTGCGTAGGATGGATGCAGGTAGATTGTATAAATCCTTGCCGTTATTGGATAGGTGGAACTCTATCTCCGGGTGGGCTAATGCCACTCGAATAAACTCTTGGGTTATGTTTCTTAATTCTGTTGTTTCTGATTTTAGAAACTTTCTTCTTGCCGGAATGTTATAGAAGAGGTCTCTAACAGAGATATTGGTCCCGACAGGCATGGCTGCAGCTTCGCTTCCTTGTGGTACAGAGGCTGCTATTGAGAATTGTGTTCCATACTCTGCACCCTCCTGACGGCTACGCATCTCAACTTGTGCAACTGAGGCGATAGATGCTAATGCTTCTCCACGGAAACCAAATGTGGCAATTGCGAACAGATCGGTTGCTTGCGATATTTTTGATGTGGCATGACGGGCGAAGGCCATCTCGCAATCTTTGGGAGACATGCCCTTTCCGTTGTCAATCACCTGTATGATGGAACGACCGGCATCTTTGAGTATAACACTTATCTTGGTTGCTCCGGCATCGACCGAATTCTCAACAAGTTCTTTTACTACAGACGCAGGGCGTTGAACCACCTCTCCGGCGGCAATTTGATTTGCTACCGACTCCGGTAACAGGTGTACTATGTCCATCAATAAAACTTTAGTAGTTCAGAAAAAAGTTCATGATTGCCTCGCCATATTTGGCATATATGAACAGACCGGCAATTAACATTGTAATTACAATTAAAAAGAAGCGGGTGGTCTGGTTTCCAAACACTTTTCCGCTTTGGCGAGTGCGTGCACTCTGTTCTGCATAGCGAGCGCGAATGCGACGACGGAACTCTTCGCGTTTCTCCTCTTCGCTCATTCCGCCCTCCTCGTAGCGCTTCATTCTGCGCTCCTTTGCCTCCTTTTTGGGATCATAGTAGCGCGGAACGTAGCGAAACTTTGGAATATCAGGTTGTTTAAAAAACATTTTTATTTTTGTTTACGAAACAATTACCAAAAAGTAATTCTTTTTACCGCTTTGAGCCAAAATATATTTGTCTCCAATCAAGTTGCCAGGGTTGATAATCAACTCTTCGGTAACTTTCTCCTTGTTGATGCTGATACCTTTAGCTTTCAATGCTCTTCTTGCCTCGCCCTTTGAATTTAGAATAGAGGTTTTCTCTGCAAGGAAATCTACTATTCCAATTCCGGCGTTCAAATCATCTTTGCTGATGTTGAATTGTGGAACTCCCTCGAATACTGCAAGAAGTGTATCCTCGTCCAACTTTCTTAGGCTGTCTGCTGTTGCCTTGCCGAATAGGATGTTCGATGCCTCAAGAGCTGAGTTGTATGCCTCCTCGCCGTGGATAAGGATTGTAATCTCTTTTGCAAGAACCTTTTGCAACTCGCGCAATCCCGGGTTCTCACGATGACGCTCAATCAAGGTGTCTATCTCGGCAGGAGGTAGAATTGTAAAGATCTTAATATACTTCTCTGCATCAGCATCGGTTGTGTTGAGCCAGAATTGGTAGAACTTGTATGGAGATGTGCGTTTTGGATCCAACCAAATGTTTCCGGACTCGGTCTTTCCAAACTTTTTACCATCGCTCTTTGTCATAAGAGGCCATGTCAACGCAAATGCCTCAAGGTCGGTCTTTCTGCGAATCAACTCTGTTCCGGTTGTGATGTTTCCCCACTGATCGGAACCGCCCATTTGCAACTTACAGTTGTGGGTGGTGCGTAGGTGTAGAAAATCATATCCTTGTACCAATTGGTATGTGAACTCGGTAAATGACATTCCCTGTGCAGACTCGGCAGATAGACGTTTTTTTACTGAGTCCTTGGCCATCATGTAGTTAACAGTGATGTGCTTACCAATATCTCTGATAAACTCCAAGAATGAGAAGTTCTTCATCCAGTCGTAGTTGTTAAGCATGATAGCTGCATTCGGAGCATCGGAATTGAAGTCGATAAATTTTGAAAGCTGAGCCTTAATCGCCTCTTGATTGTGGCGAATTGTGGCCTCGTCCAACAAATTTCTCTCTTGTGACTTTCCGCTGGGATCGCCAATCATTCCGGTTGCACCTCCAATGATGAAAATTGGTTTGTGTCCTGCCAATTGGAAATGTTTCATCATCATTACCGATACCAAATGACCCACATGAAGTGAATCGGCTGTAGGGTCAATTCCTACGTATGCTGTTGTAAGCTCTTTTGCAAGTTGTTCCTCGGTTCCCGGCATGATATTATGAATCATACCGCGCCATTTAAGCTCTTCTACGAAGTTCATTATATTCTATTTTAGTGATTTATACACGGTTTGCGCAAACTCAAGATAGCTGTTGTACATTGTACTGCCCTCAACATGGCTATCTGCAAATATGTGATAGTTATTGTTGAAGTTGTTAATGATTAGCAACAGCGCACACAACATGATAGAGTATTTTATGCAGCTGATAAATGCTCCTATCAGGTTGTCGAACATTCCCAATGCTCCAACTTTGTCTGTGCTGAAAATGAGTTTGCATACAATGTTAACAACGAAAACTATGAGTAAAAAGATGATAACTCCTGCTGAGAAGTGTGCAACTGAGTCAGAGAGTCCTAATCCGGTCAAGGGAGTTTTTAAAAGCGGTGAGAGGTATATACCTCCGGCAAGTCCGGCAATTACACTGCACAGCGAGATAACTTCATAGGCTAAACCTTTGAAAAATCCGCGTAAAAGTGCCACTCCTAAGACAATAAAAAAGGCAATATCAATTTTATCCATACTTTTTCTGCGTTTTCTGTGCAAAGGTATAAAAAATTCTTGCTATTTTCGCAAGTTAGTAAATATATAGAGAGTTTTGAGATTATGTACAGGACACATACATGTGGAGAGTTAAGAGCATCAGATATTGGTAAGAGTGTTACTCTTAGCGGTTGGGTGCAGAAAGTGAGAGACTTAGGTGCAATGACGTTTGTTGATTTGCGTGACCGTTATGGAATCACTCAGATCGTTGTTGCCGAGAATTCAGCTGATGAGTTGAAAGCAAAAGTTTCAACATTGGGAAGAGAATTTGTGGTTCAAGTTGTTGGTACAGTGTTGGAACGTTCAAGTAAGAATTCAAAAATTCCTACAGGAGATATTGAGATTGCTGCTGAATCATTGAATATTTTGAGTACATCCGAGGTACCTCCGTTCACTATCGAGGATAATACCGATGGTGGTGATGAACTTCGAATGAAGTATAGATATTTGGATTTGCGTAGAAATGCAGTGCGTAAAAATTTGGAGTTGCGCGCAAGAATGGCTCACGTTGTTCGTAACTATCTTGACGCTTTGGATTTCTTGGAGGTCGAGACCCCGGTATTGATTAAAAGTACACCCGAGGGAGCACGTGACTTTGTAGTTCCATCAAGAATGAATCAGGGGCAGTTCTACGCTTTGCCTCAAAGTCCTCAAACATTTAAGCAACTTTTGATGGTTGCAGGATTTGATCGTTACTATCAAATTGTAAAATGTTTCCGCGATGAGGATTTGCGTGCAGACCGTCAGCCCGAGTTTACTCAGATCGATTGTGAGATGAGTTATGTAGATCAGGAGGATGTTCTTGAGGTATTCGAGGGGTTGATTCGCGAGATGTTCAAGCAGGTATTGAATGTCGATATCCCAAAATTGGAGCGCATGACATGGCATACAGCAATGGAGAAGTATGGTTGCGATAAACCGGACTTGCGTTTCGGAATGGAGTTCTGCGAGATTACCTCTTTGGTTCAGGGTAAGGATTTTGCGGTATTCAACGATGCAGAGTATGTTGGAGCTATATGCGCTGAGGGTTGTGCAGGATATACCAGAAAGCAACTTGATGAGTTGACAGACTTCGTGAAACGTTCTCAGATTGGAGCGAAAGGTTTGGTTTATATCAAATACAATGCCGATGGTACAATTAAATCATCAATTGATAAGTTCTATACTCCAGAGGAGTTGATGGCTGTTTGCGAGAAGTGTGGCGCAAAACCCGGTGATTTGATTTTGGTAATGTGTGGAAAGAGAAAGAAGACTTTAACACAGTTGTGTGAGTTGCGATTGGAGATGGGTAACCGTTTGGGATTGCGCGATAAGAGTGTCTTCAAGGCTTTGTGGATTGTTGACTTCCCATTGTTGGAGTGGGACGACGAGACAGAGCGTTTCTATGCAATGCACCACCCATTTACCGCTCCAAAACCCGAGGATATAGATATGCTTGAAACAAATCCAGGAGCAGTAAGAGCGAACGCTTACGATATGGTTATCAACGGAGTTGAGGTTGGTGGAGGATCAATCAGAATCCATGATAAAGAGTTGCAGGCAAGAATGTTCAAGTGCTTAGGATTTACCCAAGAGCAGGCTGAGTATCAGTTTGGCTTCTTGATGAATGCATTCAAGTATGGAGCTCCACCTCATGGAGGATTGGCATTCGGTTTTGACCGTTTGGCATCGATGTTTGCTCAGCTTGACAGCATCAGAGATGTTATTGCATTCCCGAAAAATAATTCCGGCCGAGATGTAATGATTGACTCTCCATCGATCATTGCTGATGAGCAATTGAATGAATTGGCAATAAAAATTGACATTAAATAATGAGATTTGAAGAGGTTATAGGTCAAAAGTCGCTTTGTGCGGCTTTTCCCGCCTCTTTGAAGAGCGGGCACATTGCTCATGCACAGCTCTTTTCCGGTAAAACAGGATATGGGGCTTTAGCTTTGGCATTGGCAGTTGCCCAATATTTGTTGTGTGAAAATCACAATGAGAGTGATTCGTGTGGTGTGTGCTCTGCATGCCGAAAGGTGGCAAAGGGGGTACACCCTGATCTACACTTTGTATTCCCTGTAGTAAAAAAAAGAGAGTCTGCCCCTATTAGCGATGACTATTTGCCCCAATGGCGTGAGATTATTTCAAATCCATATTTTGGTTTGGATAGTTGGATTGAGAAGATGGGTGGCGAAGAGAATGCTCAGCCTATGATTTATGCGGCAGAGAGCGCTAACATTATTAAGAAACTTTCGTTAAAGCCATTTGAGGCAGATTGCAGGGTTGTTGTTGTATGGTTGCCGGAAAGAATGAACGAGGAGTGCGCCAATAAGTTGTTAAAGATATTGGAGGAGCCCTATCCAGGAACATATTTCATTCTTGTCAGCGAACAGCCGGAGAGATTATTGACCACCATACGCTCAAGGACTCAAACTGTATTGATTCCAATGTTGGAGAAGGGAGTGATAGCAGGGATAGCTACTAAGAGTTATGGAATGACTCCCGAGCGAGCGAACAGACTTGAGCATTTGGCCGGAGGAGATATGGTAAAGGCCATAGAGTTGATTAGTGGCGAGGGTAATAGAGTAGAGAACAGAGAGTTGTTCATTTCGCTTATGCGCCTATGTTGGACTCGTGATATGGTTCCGGTAAATCGCTGGGTAAATGAGTTGGCAGATGCAGGAAGGGAGGCGCAGAAACGTTTCTTGACCTATGCAACGGCAATGTTACGCGAGAACTTTATGCGTAATTTGAATAGAGAAGAGATAATATATATGACACCGGAGGAGGAGCAATTTTCGGTCCGTTTTGCTCCTTACGTGAATGAGGCGAACATTCTTCCTCTTTTCGAGGCTATGGAGCGAGCTTCGAATGAAATTTCACGAAACGGTAATGCAAAGATAATTTTGACGGACCTATGCATTAAGGTCATGCAGAACATAAGACCTACTACATAAATATATAGTTATGAGTGAAGAGATTGAGATAGAGAAGATACAAGAACCCCACAATCGACATCCGGAGCGCGATGTTCCTATTGTTGATCACCGATTGTTAGCGGGGCGATTGCACGAATATAATTGGATGAAAAATGTGCCTGCCACGACGGCAATTTCTGAGATTGTGGAGGTGCGTTTTAAAAATACGCGAAAGGCATTTTTCACAAATCCGGAGGGATTGTTGTTGAGCGAGGGCGATATTGTAGCGGTAGAGGCAGCTTTAGGTCACGATATAGGAGTTGTGTGTCTGACAGGAGAGTTGGTTAAGGAGCAGATGCGCCTTAAAAGAGTTGATACCGAGCGTAATCCATTGAAGAAGGTGTATCGTAAAGCCAAGCCTCATGATATTGAGAAGTGGCAACAGGCTATTGCTTTGGAACACGATACTATGCTTCGCTCAAGAAAGATTGCTGCTGATCTGAATCTGGATATGAAGATTGGCGATGTTGAGTATCAGGGAGATAAGACAAAGGCAATCTTTTACTATATTGCCGATGAGCGTGTAGATTTCAGAACCTTGATTAAGGTTCTTGCAGATGCTTTCCATATCAGAATAGAGATGAAGCAGATAGGTGCTCGACAGGAGGCTGGTAGAATTGGAGGAATCGGACCTTGTGGAAGAGCTTTGTGTTGTTCCAACTTCATTACAAACTTCGTATCGGTGTCAACATCGGCTGCCCGTTATCAGGATATTTCGCTAAATCCTCAGAAACTGGCAGGACAGTGCGGTAAACTAAAGTGTTGCTTGAATTACGAGGTTGATGCCTATATCGATGCTCAGAAGGATTTCCCATCGCCCAATGTTCAGTTAAATGTAGGCGATGGCTTGTTGTATCACCAAAAGACCGATATATTCAAGGGAGTAATGTTCTATACCTCTGATAGAGAGGGTCGTGGAGCAATGGTAGAGATTCCTGTTTCTCGAGTAAAAGAGATTATTGCATTTAATCGTAAGGGTGTAATTCCTGAAAAGGCAATAGAAGAGGGTTCAGTAGAGAGAGTTATGTCATACTCTGACGGAATTGGAGAGGATAGTCTGAGCCGTTTCGACGAGAAGAAGAGTAAAAAGAAAAAGTCACAAAAGGGCAGACGTGATAGAGTTGAGGAGAAGGAGAGTTACAAGGAGCCTGAAGTTGTGCAGCCGGTAGAGCAGATAAATGAGATTCCGGTGGAGCAGAGTGCTCCTGTTGAGAGCCAAGAGAGGGTAGAGAAACCGGAGAATCAAGAGGGCCAGGAGCGTCAAGAGCGTCAGGAGCGTAACTTTAACCGACCTCGCCGCAATAAAAACTTCCGTAGAGCGGATAGAAGTGAAGAGAAGAGAGAGGTAGTTCAAGAGAGTGGCGTTGAACCACAGACAGCACAGGAGCAACCTCAGAGAAGAAGACACTGGTCTAACCGACAGCGTCGTTTTAATAAACAGAATTCAAACAATAACTCTAACGAATGATACAAAGAGGAGGCTTTATGTCAACAATACCAACAGGAGTAAAACAGCTTCTGTTGGCAAATATTGCGCTATTCTTCTTGACATCGCTCATGAAGATAGGCGGAGTTAATTTGAATGAGTGGTTAGGGTTGCACCTGACCGAATCATCAATGTGGTATCCATGGCAATATGTGACAAGTATGTTCATGCACGGAGGATTCAGCCATCTCTTTTTCAATATGTTTGCCCTGTTTATGTTTGGTAGAATATTGGAACAGGTATGGGGAACAAAGCGTTTCGTGATTTACTACATGTTGTGTGGTTTGGGAGCAGGATTGCTTCATAACTTTGTCTCTTGGATGGAGTTAGGCAGAATATTGGACCCATGTAGAGAGTTTGCTCTTAATGCGACTCCCGAGGCACTTTACGATGTGGCTAAGCATTTGGGGGATGGTCTGTTTAAAAAGGATGTGATATTCGGATTTATTGATAAGTGGCAGGAGAATCCATCAAATCCAATGTACATTGCCGAGGCAAAGCAGATGGTTGCAACAATTTCATCGACCTATACCGATATTGTCGAGAATACAACAACCGTTGGTGCTTCCGGAGCAGTGTTTGGAATTTTGTTGGCATTTGGAATGTTATTCCCGAATACCGAGATGTATATAATGTTTTTGCCGATACCAATTAAAGCTAAATACTTTGTAGCAATCTATGCATTAATTGAGTTGTTTGCAGGTGTTCAGCATATCCCTGGTGATAATGTTGCCCATTTTGCCCATTTGGGTGGAATGTTAATAGGCTTCATTATATTGAAGATTTGGCGTATGCGTAGAAATACATTCTATTGATATGTTTATTTTTCAGCAGGGGAGTGGTATGGGGCCCATGTTTACTATGGGATTCAGGGAGTTGATAAAGAACTCTTTCAAGAATGGTTCTTCGGTAACTAAGTTGATATATATCAATATAGCTATCTATCTGGCAACAAAAGTGGGGTTGATATTTGCTTTCCTTTTTGGCATTCCCAAAAGCGAATATTTCCAAGCTCTCAACTCTGTTTTGGATTTGCCCGGTACAATAGAGGGGGTAATGCTTGCTCCGTGGACAGTTATAACATATATGTTTGTTCACTATGGATTTCTTCACCTTTTATTTAATATGTTCTTGCTCTTCTGGTTCGGTAGAGCATTAAAGGAGAGAAGTTCAAATGGAGTGATAATAGCTCTATATATTTTAGGAGGTTTGGTAGGTGCAGTTTGCTATCTCTTTATTGCTCCGAAGTTTGGTGGAACATTGACCCATTTGGCAGGAGCATCGGCTTCGGTCATGGCAATAATGGCAACGCGTTGTATTTGGGAGTGGCGAGAACCGATACAGATATTTTTATTGGGTTCGGTAAAGAGTTTATATGTGTTGCTTTTCATTTTAGGTTTTGAGTTATTACAACTTTCAAATCCAATTGGAGTGGGCAGTGCGGTGGTTCATCTTGGTGGTGCAGTGGTAGGTCTGTTGTGTGGAGTGGTGTGTCTGATTTTTACAAAGAGAATAGATTCTACCGGAGCAGAGCAGGAGATGCATTGGGAGGGGAACTATGAAACTCCTCACACTTCATCGAAACGCGATGAGGAGGAGCGTGTAAATAGAATTTTGGATAAGGTTTCCGAATCAGGATATGACTCTTTAACTCCCGAGGAGAAGAGTATTTTGTTTAAGTCAGGTCAGCGATAACAATAAAACTTAGAAGATATGAAGAGATTACTTTTTGCAGTTGTAACACTCTTTACTCTCTGCTCGTGTGGAGAGGTAAAAGAGGAGGTATGGGTAACAAATAGTGATATTAAACTTGAAGTTACTTGGGATATGACCAAAGAGCCATCGACAGGGGGCTTTTCATTTGGTTCGTTGCTTAGTAAATTGGGAAGTTATATGCCATCGAGTGTAAATACGGCTTTGATGAAGACTGCATTTGAGAAGATGGGAGTACCATACAATGGTCAGACCAAAATAGATACTGCAATCTATGTTGATAAATTGTCATTCTTCAATTACAATAACTTGTTGGCGGCAATTAAATCAAAAGATACCAAAAAGATTTTAAGTAATAAGGAGCAGATTGCTTTGGCTAAGGCTTTGACCAAGGCTGCAAAAGGTGCGTGGGCAAAGTGCAATATTGATTGTGCCGCAAACAAGTATATCTTTAAGGTACATACAGAGTGGGTAGATATTGATGATTTTAATACCATAAGTAAGAATCTATATAAAATAGATAAGGAGTATGGATTGGATCTTCATAATGCCTTTGATGGTTGTAACTCATTTCTGTTTGCTCCAACCCAGAAGGGCTTTACACGTGGGACATGCGATTATGCTCGTTTGATCGATGTTAATGGCACAGGACCGTTTGCATCGGATTCAAGAGTAAAATATATCTTCGGCGAGGGTAAGAGTTATGAGATGGTCTCAATCATTCACCTGCCAAAACCTGTAAAGATCTTTAATAACAGTAAGACAAAATTATCATCGGACAGAAAGACGGTTACAGTTAAATTAACTGCTTCCGATATGTCCGGAGGAACAACTCTTTTTAATGTAATAGAGTATTAACATTAACTATAAATAGAGATGGGGGCGACTGATCTGACCCCAAGAAATTGGACGGATTAATAATAAGTTTTATTGGTAAAGAGTTCGGTATTGCACCGGGCTCTT
>SUWY01000033.1 GCA_015061245.1 Bacteroidales bacterium | reverse complement strand
GAAGCCCGTTGCGTATTAAACAATCTACCAACGAATTGCATTATTTCCCAATTTCCTGCCTTTTTCTCGCGAGTTCTACATATCTTTGTTACAGCTTCATTATTAAAATTGTACTGCTATGACATTTAATAAATTGATTACAACTCTTTTCGCTACGTTACTCATACAAAGTTGCGCTATGAACATAGAATTTATAGCTGCATCGGACCCACATCTTAATGGAACAGCGGAGCGATACGAAGCAAACTTAAAATGTATCGAGAATATGAATTCGCTAAGGGAAATTCAACCACAATTTGTTTGGATGTTGGGCGATGTCACTGACAATTGCAAACAGAAAGAGTGGGAAGAGTATACCTCTCTTTATGGAGTAAGTGGCGAGGGTGAACTTAACTATCCTGTAATGGAGTGTTTTGGTAATCACGATGGAAATATTGACGGAATTGTAAGAAATGGGATTAAAGAGCGAAATAAACACCGTGCATTTAAGATTTACACAGACACACTTGGCCTACACTACTCTTGGGATATTAAAGGGGTTCATTTCATAAATTTGAATCTATATCCAGCCAACGAGTGGGATCCAAACTGCGATTGGTGTAAATATTTTCACGAATCATTCAGAGAAGCACAAAATAGTTTAGATTTTTTGATTGAGGATTTAAGAAGAAATGTTGGAAAATCTAACCGTCCTGTTATCATAGCATTTCACATTGGTTATGACGAATTTAGCAAGCTATGGTGGACAGATAACGACCGTAACAACTTCTACAACGCAATTAAAGATTATAACGTAATAGCAATATTTCAAGGCCACAACCACAGTGTTGGTTGTACAGATTGGAATGGAATTCCTGTGTGGGCTGTTGGCTCAACCCAAAATGGCTCTGCTCCAGGCACCTTCCTCATGTTAACAACCAACAGGAAAGGCTACTTACAAGTAAAAGAATACTAAAAAGTAAATTATAAATAAACACTATCAACCATGATTAATGAATTACTGAAATATAACGAGCAGTTTGTTGCCAACAACAGTTACGAAAAATACATAACAAACAAGTATCCCGATAAGAAATTGGCAATTGTTGCATGCATGGATACCCGTTTAACCGAGTTACTTCCAGCATCGCTTGGCTTGAAAAATGGCGATGCAAAGATTATCAAAAATGCCGGTGGAGTGATTACACACCCATTTGGTTCTGTCATGCGAAGTTTGTTGGTTGCAATATATGAACTTGGCGTTAAAGAGATTATGATTGTCGGCCACTCTGATTGTGGAGTGCAGCACATGGATAGCGAAATGATGCTCAAACACATGATTGAGCGAGGAGTTTCACAGGACCACATTGACATGATGGAGTATTGCGATATTAATCTTCGCGAGTGGCTGAGTGGTTTTGACTGCGTTGAACAGGCTGTTCGTCAAAGTGTGCATATTGTTAAACACCATCCGCTTATTCCAAATGATATTACCGTGCGAGGGTTTCTGATGGACTCTACCACAGGAAAGTTTACCGAATACGAGGGGTGCGAATAGCACCCCTTGAATTTTAATTGATTTTAATTATATTTGCATGACTGGAAACAAACCATTAAGAATGCAATAATCGATGAAACTTAATTTTCTAAACACAAAGATTGGTCGCGAGGTCAACGACTACATCATGATTACCTTAGGACTAATCATTTACGCTATAAGCTGGGCAGTATTTCTATTGCCATACGAAATTACAACAGGAGGTGTAAGCGGAATTTCTGCCATTATCTACTATGCTACAGGCATTGAGATGCAGGTATCATATTTCGTAATAAACGCGGCATCGCTCCTTGTAGCCCTAAAAATATTAGGTCCGAAATTCAGTATTAAAACAATTTACGCAATTTTTGCCTTGACATTCCTGCTTTGGCTTGCACAAGAGCTTGTCAAGGACGAGGCCGGCAACCTTCCCAAATTATTGGGCGAGGGCCAAGACTTTATGGCCTGTGTAATTGGAGCATCAATTCTAGGATTCTCTATGGGATTGATTTTCACACACAACGGAAGTACAGGTGGAACCGATATTATTGCAGCAATTGTGAACAAATATCGCGACGTTTCATTCGGAAAGATGATTATGCTATGCGATATTGTTATCATCTCATCATGTTACCTTATCTTCCACGATTGGAGAAGAGTTGTATTCGGATTTACCACACTCATATTTTTGACATTTGTAATTGACTACGTGGTAAATAGCGCTCAACAATCGGTACAATTTATGATCTTCTCAAAGAAGCACAAAGAGATTGCCGATGGCATATCAAAGAAGATTAATCGCGGAGTTACATTCCTCGATGGACAAGGAGGTTATAGCGGCGAACCTATGAAAGTTGTTGTTGCCATCGTAAAGAAGAGCCAGGCTCTCGATACAATGCGTTTAGTTAAGGATATAGATCCAAATGCATTTATGTCTCAAAGCAATGTTGCCGGCGTTTACGGTCAAGGCTTCAGCAAATTAAAGGGATAATTGATAAAAATCCCATAAAGCAAAATAGTGAGTTTGCAGCCGCAAACTCACTATTTTTATTAATTCGCAATTACATTAAATGATGTATCTCATTACCCTCAACGTGAATAGCCGAGAATGGACGAGCAGGACAAACATACTCACAAGCTCCACAACCAATACACTTCTCGGTATCGACTGTTGGGATCTGCTTACCATCCTTTCTGATCATCATAATGGCCTTTGTAGGACAGTGACGTGAACAGTTTCCACATGTTACACCATCGGTATTTACTACGCAATTCTCAAGATTGATAACAGCTCTACCAATTTTTGTTGAAGCCTTCTCCTCGATAGTAATTGGAGCAATTGCACCGTTTGGACAAACTGTTGAACAAACATTACAGTTTGCTCTACAGAAACCTTTATCGTAACTCATTGTAGGTTGCATAAAGCCCTCAATTCCATACTCTCCTGTTGCAGGTTTCAAAACACCGTTAGGACAGTTCTGCACACACAACTGACATGCTGTACAGTGCTGATTCAAGTTTGCAATACTCTTTGAACCCGGAGGAGCAATTGGAGTTTCACGCTTGTAACTCTTCTTATCCTCTAACTCTGCAACTACTCTACCGCCGGCAGCTTTTGCAGCCAAAGGAGCAGATGCAACAGCAATTGCAACGCCTTGCATAAATGCTCTGCGCGAGTTATCTTTAGGTGCATCCTCGCCCTTTGCCTGACATGAAGATGTAGAACAACCTTTACGTAAAGAGTAGCTGATAGCTCCCTTAGTACAATTCTCTATACAGTTGAAACATACTACACATCTTGAATAATCAATCTTATGCTCCTTAGAGTTAATACACTCTGACTTACATTTCATTGCACACAATCCGCAACCATTACACTTCTCGGTGTTGATTACAGGTTTAAAGATTGAATATCTTGAAATTAATCCCAAGAATGAGCCTACAGGACAAATTGTATTACAATACAATCTGCCATATCTCCATGACAAATAAGCTATAACAACAAAGGTAACTACCGCCACTGCAAGGGTTGCACCGGCTTTAACCCATACATCAACCGGATAGAATGCATAGCTATTCATTCTCTCTGCAAAGAATGCAAGGATATTGTTCACTCCTGCATAGATTGGCGCCAACAAGTTCGATGCAACTCTACCGAATGCGCTATATGGCTCAATAAGAGCAGCCACTCCACCAATACCGGCAAGCAACAATGCCACAAAAACAACCAAAACAACATATCTTAATACATTGCATGACTTGCGGTATTTGTATAAATGCTTCTTATTAAACTTTTTATGGATACTCGATACAATATCCTGAAACACTCCCATAGGGCAAATAACCGAACAGTAAAGACGTCCAAATAGGATTGTCAGTAGTGCAAGGAATATAATAATTCCAAGATTCACACTCAAAACAGCAGGCACCAACTGAACTTTTGCCATCCAGCCGAACCAATGTTTCATTACTCCACTAACATCAAGGAACAGCAATGTAATCGCTACGAAAAAGATTGCTGCAAATAGTACTCTTAATTTCTTTAACATGGCTGCATTAATGTTTAATGGTTAACTTCAAATCCTCGCTCAATTTGTCAATTCTTTGTAATTGACGAGGAATATCAATCATCTGTGGACACAATGGCACACACTCTCGACAACCGATACAACGGTCTGCCTGAGCCATCTTTGGAACAGCTCTATTGTAGTCGGTCAAGAAAATCTTTCTCTTCTTCAACCACTCCTCATCCTGCTCTCCATTGGCACGAATCAAATTCTCGTGGTTGATAATCTTATTGTAGAATGTAAAGATTCCTGGTATCTCAACACCGTATGGACATGGTACACAATACTTACAATCGGTACATGGAATTGTCTGATATTTATTCAACAAATCGGCAGCCTCAAGGCACATATTAAACTCAGCCTCGGTCAAAGGTTTCAATGGAGAGTAAGTCTTAATATTATCCTGCAAGTGCTCCATATAGGTCATTCCACTCAACACTGTCAACATATTTGGCAATGAACCCAAGAAGCGGAAAGCCCAAGATGCATTACTCATTGTTGGCTCAGCCTCGTGGAACAGACGAATTGCCTGCTCATTCAAACGAGCCAAACGACCTCCAAGAAGCGGCTCCATTACAACAATAGGAATATTGCGCTCTGTCAGCATTTCATACAAATCCTTTGACGGAACTCTGGCATGATTCCAATCATTGTAGTTTATCTGAATCTGCACGAAATCCCACTTAACATCCTGATCAAGAACATACTTAAAGAGCTCCATATCTCCATGGAAAGACCAACCCAACTTGCGAATTTTGCCCTTTTTCTTTTGCTCCAATAGATAGGCGAGGCCTCCTAAATCCTCGTATACGCGCTTATAATCACGTAAAGTCTGCAAGTTATGTAGCAAATAGTAATCGAAATAGTCTACCTGACACTTCTCTAACTGCTTATTGAAAATTTCAGGAATCTGCTCCTTTCTGGTAATTGCCCAAGTAGGCATCTTATCTGCCAAGTAGAATGATTTTCTATCATACTTCTTCAAGGCTCTTCCAATGGTAAGCTCAGAAGCACCTCCATGATAAGGCCATGCAGTATCGTAATATGTAACTCCATGAGCCATAGCATAATCAACCAACTTCTCTGCAGCAACCTCATCAATCTTACCATCAGCAGTAGTTGGGAAACGCATACATCCAAATCCCAAAATAGAGACCTTATCATCATTTACAGTAGAATAGGTCATTTTATCGGTTGGAACCTCTGACTCCTTTAAGCCAACTGTCTGACCCAAAGCCATAATATTCTCGGTACTCTTATTGGTACAACTTGCCACCGCAGCCGAAAGTGCAGTAACTCCCATAAGTTTAAGAGCCCGTCTTCTATCCAAATCCGGTTTTAATTTGTTGTTCATTAGCTTTATTGTTTTGGTTTTTGCGAAATTAATAATAATTTACCAAAACCTACAACATTATGCACATTTATTAACACACATAGATAAAAAATATATTCACCACCACATCTCAAAAAAATCCCGAACCCTATTGTATAAAATCAAAAATAACTATACCTTTGCAACCGCAAAAACAAGGAGGCTTGGCCGAGTGGTCGATGGCGGCAGTCTTGAAAACTGTTGTACGGCAACGTACCGGGGGTTCGAATCCCTCAGCCTCCGCAAAGAAATTTAAGAAAGGTCAGCACAGCTGACCTTTTGCTTTAAGTATAGTTGTATTTGAGCTTGCTCAAGAATATGACTATACTTAAAACAAAATAAGGAGCTTCAGCTCCTTTTCTTAAATTTCTTTGAACAAGGACCCCACGGGAGTGCCAAGGGATGGGCGAACAAAAGTGAGCCAATCCCTAAGGAATCCAACTCCTAACTTCTAACTACTAACTACTAATTCATATGCCCCGCACCAAAGTATATAACTACCTCAACTCAAACAACATCCAGTACACAACCTACGAACATCCCGAAGCACCGACTATCGAGATAGCTCGCCAATACTGGCATGCCGACGGCTCCAAACACTGCAAAAATCTCTTCTTTCGTAACCACAAAGGGAACCGCCACTACCTTGTAGTATTCGATTGCAACCAATCATTGGCCATACATGACCTGGAACAACGCTTAAAGCAGGGCAAACTTACATTTGCCTCAGAGAAGAGAATGGAGAAATATCTTGGTCTAAAGCCTGGATCGGTATCGCCATTCGGATTAATTAACGACACAGAGAATCACGTTCATCTCTTTTTAGATAAAAACCTACTGAACGAAACCTCGCTCAGCTTTCATCCAAACGACAATCGAGCAACCGTTGTTATAACACAAAACGAGTTCCAGAGATACCTGAAACTCGTTGGAAATAGTTACGAATATATCGAACTATACTAATCTACTCCCCTGATTTAACCTCAAAGCCGAGGGCCTCAACAGCGCTCTTTACAGCCGAAAACTCCACACATCCGGTTATATCGGCACGCTTTGTTGCCAAATCCACAGTAACACTCTCCACTCCTGGAAGCGCAGCAATTGCACGCTCAACACTACCACGGCAGTGGTTACAACTCATACCTTCAACAATTACTTCCATACTATTTGATTTTTCATTACACATATCATCGCAACTACAGCACTCAACCTCTGCCCCTCTCTTCCAATACCTACGCACCAAAGCATTCACCAAAAAAACACCCAATAATATGGCACACACCACATTAAACCATCCCGGGGCAGTTGAGCAGCAACTCTTCATTGCCATAATTGGAGCCGTAAACCACTCTCTGGGCAACAAATAATCTATACTCAATCCAAACAATACAGCTCCAATAATGAGCGAGGCCAGGTATATCACCATTGAGCGCTTTCCCAACACCTTACTTACCACAAGAACCGATGCCGCATTTGCCGCCGGCCCAGCCATCAACAACACAAGCGCAGCTCCCGGCGATAACCCCTTCAACATCAAAGCAACTGCTATAGGAATTGAACCTGTAGCGCATAGATACATAGGAATTGCAAGCAACAAAACAAACAGAATACTCAATATTGAGCTATGTGAAAAAAGCGCGAAGAAAGACTCAGGAACGAATACAGTTATCACCCCTGCAACAACTAAACCAAGCACCAACCATCGCCCAATATCCTGCATCATATCTACGTATGCATAGCGTAACGCTATCACAACTCTTTTTATGAGCGAGGCCTCGCCCACAACACTCTTACTACTACTCTGCACCATGCGACTCTCCGTTTCACCCTTTTCAAAGAGATTCATCATCACCCCACCAAAGATTGCGGTAACCAAAGCTACAAACGGACGCAAAAGCGCAAAAGGCAAGCCCATAAGCGAATAGGTTGCTATTATTGAATCAACGCCGGTCTGAGGAGTTGCAATCAAAAACGACACTGTTGCACCCTTCGAAGCTCCCTCTTTTCTCAACGACATTGCTGTAGGAATCACTCCACATGAGCACAATGGCAATGGCACTCCCAACATTGCCGCATATAGTACAGACTTGAAATTATTGCCACCTAAGAATCTCTTATAGAGAGTCGATGGCACAAAGGCGTGCATAACTCCTGCCAATAAAAATCCCAACAAAAGGTATGGCGCCATCTCCACTATTAAATGTACAATCTCTTTCATACCACACAAATTATCTTACATGCAAAGTACAAAAAAGAGAGGCGATAATCACACCACCTCTCCCTATGTTATTAACCAAACAGATTAAGCATCGATATTTGCATAAGTTGCATTTTGCTCGATAAACTCACGTCTTGGCGGAACATCATCGCCCATCAACATACTGAATGTTCTGTCAGCCATTGCAGCATTCTCAATTGTTACCTGCTTCAACATACGGCCCTCAGGCGACATTGTTGTGTCACGCAACTGCACCGCAGTCATCTCTCCAAGACCTTTGTATCTTTGGATGGTCAATCCTGCCTCTCCGCGGCCTCCACCCATCTCATTTACAATCTGCTCGCGCTCCTCCTCGGTCCAGCAATACTTAATCTCCTTACCCTTCTTCACAGAGTATAATGGAGCCATTGCCAAGTATAGATAACCATTCTCGATAATTTCACGCATGTGACGGAAGAATAGAGTCATAATCAATGTTGCAATGTGAGCACCATCGACATCGGCATCGGCCATCACAATAATCTTGTGGTAACGCAACTTCTCCAAGTTCAATGCTCGGCTATCATCTTTCGTTCCCTTCGACACTCCCAAAGCACGGAAAATAGTACGAATAACATCGCTATCGTAAATTCTGTGCTCCAAAGCCTTCTCTACATTCAATATCTTACCTCGAAGAGGCAATACTGCCTGGAATCGCTGATTACGGCCCTGCTTTGCAGTTCCACCCGCAGAGTCTCCCTCAACCAAGAACAACTCACAATTCTCAGGATTCTTATCAGAACAGTCAGCCAACTTACCGGGGAGTCCTGCTCCTGACAAACTTGACTTACGCTCAATTACTGCCTTACGGGCATTTTGAGCTGCATGACGTGCCTGGGCAGCAAGAACCACCTTATCCACAATGGCCTTTGCATCATTTGGATGCTCCTCCAAATAGGTTTCCAAAGCAGAGCTTACAGCCTGATATACTGCAGTTCCAACCTCAGTATTTCCAAGTTTTGTCTTTGTCTGTCCCTCAAACTGAGGCTCAGCAACTTTAACAGAGATAACTGCAGTCAAACCCTCACGGAAATCATCTGCACTAACCTCAACCTTTGCCTTAGCAAGCAATCCGCTGTTATCGGCATACTTCTTCAAAGTTGCTCTCAAAGCACGCTTGAATCCATCAAGGTGAGTTCCACCCTCAATGGTATTGATATTGTTTACATACGAGAAGACATTCTCAGAGTACTCTGTATTGTAGTGAACAGCCACATCAATAGGAATTCCGGCTCTCTCGGTTGAAAGTGTAATTGTACTATCAATCAATTTCTCACGAGTTCCATCGATATACTCAACAAACTCGCCCAATCCAACCTCAGAATAGAACACCTCACACTTAGCCAAACCTGACTCAGGATCAATCTTACGCTTATCCATAATAGTCAAGCGGATTCCCTTATTCAAGTAAGCCAACTCTCTCAAACGAGATGAAAGAGTATCGTAGTTGTATACTGTTTCGGTAAATATTGTCTTATCAGGCAAGAAAGTGATTGTAGTTCCTGTATCAAAGGCCTCGCCCACAACAGCAACAGGAGCCTCAGGAATTCCACGATGGAATGTCTGTCTCCAAATCTTACCCTCACGGTGAATTTCAGCAATCAAGGTCTCAGAAAGAGCATTTACGCACGATACTCCAACTCCGTGCAAACCTCCCGACACCTTATAGGAATCTTTCGAGAATTTACCTCCGGCATGAAGCACAGTCAAAACAACCTCAAGGGCTGAGCGATTCTCTTTTTCGTGCATCGCAGTTGGAATACCACGACCATCATCCTTTACGGTTATAGAGTTATCCTCGTTTATGCAAACATATATATTTTTACAGTACCCGGCCAACGCCTCATCGATTGAGTTATCAACCACCTCATACACCAAATGGTGCAAACCTCTTACGTTTACATCACCAATATACATTGAGGGGCGTACACGTACAGCCTCCAAACCTTCAAGCACTTGAATACTATCGGCCGAGTACTCGCGTTCTGCGTCTAATCTCTCTTGTTCGTTCATTTTTTCATAAGTTGTTTAACACACAAAAATAAGAAATTTCTGCCTCCTAAACAAATTAAAACGACAAAAAAAATGCACCTCGAAAGGTGCATATTTTTCTATTTTTTACGATATACCAAAACTATATCAAGTGGCTCATTCTCAAGCTCTAAGTAATCCTTATCAAACTCGAATTCATTAACCTGTCCCAAAGCCTTAATGTATTGGTCCTCGAACTCTGCATCGGGACACATCATTTTGGTCATTCCCTGTGGTTCAACAGTAATTGTACCCTTGTTATCTGCCTTATAAACTCCAAAGAAAAGATTACAACCACCCTTACCGTTTATTGTCAAGCTATCGGTAAAATTCAACACCGGAGCCTCAGCCGGAAGCTTAACATCCTTATCATTTATCTCCACTCGTTGCAACTGCCACTCATTGGCATACAACTTCTTTGGATCAGTATCCGGATCTGTACAACCCACAAACCCAAGAACCGCCGCTAAAATCATTAACTTCTTCATATCTCATCAAAATTTAAAAAATCTCACCTTTCACCTTACCCCTCTCACTTTTCACCTTTTCCCTTTCACCTTATCCCTTTCACCTCTCACCTAAATAATCTACCAACCCCCTAAATCCCCCTTCGCTCAGCGCGCTGCGCTTGCTCTCGCTAATAAGGGGGACTTACTCGCTACGCTCAAACCAGAGATCTACCAACCCCCTAAATCCCCCTTCGCTCAGCGCACTGCGCTTGCTTTCGCTAATAAGGGGGACTTACTCGCTACGCTCGAACCTGAGATTTACCAACCCCCTAAATCCCCCTTCGCTCAGCGCGCTACGCTTGCTTTCGCTAATAAGGGGGACTTACTCGCTACGCTCGAACCTGAGATTTACCAACCCCCTAAATCCCCCTTCGCTCAGCGCGCTACGCTTGCTTTCGCTAATAAGGGGGACTTACTCGCTACGCTCGCCTATCACTTTTCACCTTTCACCTTTCACCTCTAACCTTTCACCTTATCTCATCTCCCCATACAAATCATACTCATCTGCGCCTGTTATCAACACCTCATAAAATCCTCCAATCTCCAAGCGTTTACGCGACTTAATCAATACTTCAGGATCAACCTCGGGTGAATCATACTCTGTACGACCAACCCAATACTCTCCCTCTTTTTTATCAATTATAACCTTAAAGGTCTGACCGATAAGTCCTTCATTTCTGGTCAACGACAATTTACGTTGAATATCCATAATGGTTGCAGCTCTACGCTTTTTGGTTACAGTAGGCACATCGTCAGTATAGTACTTATCACAATATGTACCCTCCTCATGCGAATACGGGAAGACACCTAAACGCTCAAACTTCTGACTCTTTACGAATGCCTTTAACTCCAAGTAATCTTGAGTCGTCTCGCCCGGATGTCCTGTCATAAGAGTCGTACGGATAGCAATTCCCGGAACCTCCTGGCGAATCTTGGTCAATAACTCCTCCAATCCCGCTTTAGTCACTCCGCGACGCATCTTAGCCAACATATTGTCAGAACAGTGCTGCAGAGCAATATCAAGATATTTACATACATTGCTACGGTCACGCATCACCTTTAAAATCTCCATTGGGAAACCTGCAGGATAGGCATAATGCAACTTTATCCACTCTATTCCCTGAATATCCGCCAATGCGTTAATCAAATCTGCCAAACGATTCTTTCCATACAAATCTATTCCATAGTATGTCAAATCCTGAGCCATTACAAGCAACTCCTTTACTCCATTGGCAGCCAACTCTTTACACTCCTCAACTATCTCCTCCATTGGGCGTGACTTATGCTCGCCTGTCATCATTGGAATTGCACAATACGAACACTTTCTATTACAACCCTCCGATATCTTTACATACGCATAGTGCGATGGGGTTGTTAGCATTCGACTATTTCTGCACTCAACATTATATGTATGGTTCAACGCCTCAATAATTCCGGTCCAATCAAACTTACCGTAATAGCCATCAACCTCAGGAACCTCAACAAGCAACTCATCTTTGTAACGTTGTGATAAACATCCCATTACAAAAATCTTCTTTACAACTCCCTGCTCTTTCAAAGCCACCTGCTCAAGAATTGTATTTACCGACTCCTCCTTGGCATCGCCTATAAAACCGCAAGTATTGATAACAACAACATCGGCCTTTGGATTATCAGAATCGGCATACACCTTATAACCGGCCAACTCAAACTGCTTCATTAGCAACTCAGTGTCCACCAAATTCTTCGAACAACCCAACGATATAAAATTAACTCTCTTCATTCCTAAAAATTCACTTTTCACCTCTCACCTTCCACCTCTCACCTAAATAATCTACCAACCCCCTAAATCCCCCTTCGCTCAGCGCACTGCGCTTGCTTTCGCTAATAAGGGGGGACTTACTCGCTACGCTCGCCTATCACCTTTCACCTTATTCCTATCACCTATCCCCTCTAACCTTTCCCCTTCTCACTTCACCTTTCACCTTATCCCTATCACCTTTCACCTTTCCATCTCTCACCTCTCACCTCTCACCTCTCACCTTTCACCTTTCACCTTTCCCCTCATCTCCCCCACAACAACTAAAGTACAAAGATAAGAAAAAAACACTACCTTTGCACTACCAATTAAGAATAAGCACAAGTATGGGTAGTATCGAAAAAAGAGCATGGTTGCCAACAACGGCCAAAGAGGTTCGCGAACGAGGATGGGACTCTATCGACGTGATTCTCTTTTCAGGCGATGCCTACATTGATCACCCATCGTTCGGAGCTGCAGTCATTGGGCGAGTTATAGAGTCATTGGGGCTGAAAGTTGCTATTGTACCTCAACCCAACTGGCAAGATGACCTACGCGATTTCAAGAAGCTTGGAGCTCCAAATCTCTTCTTTGCAATTGCCCCGGGCTCAATGGATAGCATGGTTAACCACTACACCGCTGCCCGCCGCAAAAGGAACAACGACGCATATACACCCGACGGTCGTGCCGGAGCGCGCCCCGATATGCCAACCATTGTTTACACCCAAATTTTGAAGCGTCTCTACCCCGATACCCCGGTTGTGATTGGAGGAATTGAGGCCTCGCTCAGAAGAGTAACACACTACGACTACTGGAAAGAGAGTCTGCGCCCATCAATATTAAAGGAGAGTGGTGCCGATTTGCTTATATACGGAATGGGAGAAAAACCTATTACCGAGCTTTGTAATATGGTTAGGCGAGGCATCCCGTTTGCATCTCTAACAAACATTCCGCAAACCGCTGTTATCCGCCCGGCAGATGAGCCTTATGCCACAAACAAGAAGTGGAAGACAATTGAGCTGGCATCGCACGAAGAGTGCTTGAAAAATCCAAAGAGCCACGCAGCAAATTTCCGCATTGTCGAAGAGGAGAGCAACAGTATTGAGGCGGCAAAACTTACACAACATATTGGTAATGAGCTATTGATCATCAACCCTCAATATGCTCCGCTTACCACCAAAGAGCTCGATGCAATATATGAGTTACCATTTACCAGAATGCCTCACCCACGCTATAAAGGGAAAGAGATTCCTGCATATAACATGATTCGCCACTCTGTAACCATGCACCGTGGATGTTTTGGAGGATGTGCATTCTGTACCATATCTGCCCATCAGGGTAAGTTTATCGCATCAAGAAGCCAAGAGTCTATTCTTAGCGAACTGGAGCGCATAACAGAAATGCCGGATTTCCACGGCACTATCAGCGACTTAGGAGGTCCATCGGCAAATATGTATCGCATGGAGGGGAAAAACAAGGAGTTGTGCAAACAGTGCAAACGCGCCTCTTGCGCATTCCCTGACATCTGCAAGAACATGGATACCAACCATGCTCCACTACTTGAACTATACAAGAAAGCAACTAAAATTGAGGGAATCAACCACTGCTTTATCGGTTCAGGTATTCGCTATGATTTGGTAATGCACAACACAGGCAATCCAGAGATAAACAACATAAATCGCCAATATTTAGAGCAGGTGATACGACACCACGTGTCAGGGCGTTTCAAAGTTGCTCCCGAACATGTATCCGACAGAGTATTAGGTATTATGCGAAAGCCCTCGTTCAAACTATTCAAAAAATTGACCGAAGAGTTTAACCGCATAAACAAAAAGTACAATCTGCGCGAACAGATTATTCCATATTTTATATCATCGCACCCGGGTTGCGAGGCACAAGATATGGCAGAATTGGCTATTGAGACAAAATCGCTCGATTTTAAATTGGAACAGGTTCAAGATTTCACCGCAACCCCAATGACAGTCGCAACAACCATATATGCAACAGGTTATCACCCCTACTCTTTAAAGAAAATCAAGGTAGCCAGAAGTGAAGAGGAGAAAAAGAATCAGAATATCTTCTTTTTCTGGTATAAACAGGAGTATCGTGACAGAATCATAAAGGTTCTGACCAAAATGGGACGTAAAGACCTGATTAAGAAGCTATACAACAGATAAGATTACCTCTTCGACAACTCAACGGCACGAAGCATATCCTGTTTAGCCTTCTCATACTCATAAACCTTTAAGTAGGCTGCACCTCTATTGAAGTATGCCTTAGCATTTGAGGGATCAATTAGCAGAGATTGCGAATAATCGGCAATTGCCTTTTCATACTCACCAAGTTTCTGATAGACAGCCGCTCTGCAGAAGAACAAACCACTTGAATTCAAGCCGAACTCTTTAGCCTGTTTAACCTCCATCGAAACTCCGCGTCCCAAATCCAAAGCTTTGGTAAAATCGCTCAACGCTCCATACATATCCTCTGCCTTAAAACGCACCATTCCACGATAATGGTAAGCCATCAAGTAGTTTGGCTGAAGTGCTATTGCTTGAGTATAATCCTTGATTGCGTTTGAATAATCCTTAAGATTCTCGTAGATAATTGCTCTGTTGAAATATGAGTCAGCATGGTCAGGATGTGCATTCAATACAAAATTAAAATCCCTTAATGCCTCCTCATACTTACCACAACGAGCCATTGCAACACCCCTATTGTAGAATGCAGGGTGCCATGTAGGATCGGTTTGACATATCGCACCAAATGTTGCCGCAGCCCCGATATAATCGCTCTGCAACAACATATTCATCCCCTTCGCATTCTCTCGTCTCGATTCCAAATGGCATGACGAAAGCATAACGAAACCAAGGAGCAGTATGATATGGTACAAACTTTTCACAATGCAAAGTTATAAAAAATGAGTCTTACTCCAAATATCGTGTAACTCCGCCACTTATCTGAAGTAGCGATATTTCACAAACTTTGGTATCGTACTCTGCCGATAACAGACGCTCCTCAGCATCCAAAAGACTCTTTTGAGCCTCACGCATCTCAATTCCCGACAAATCTCCAAGCATATATCTCTCCATAGCAATCTCCATATTCTCCATGGCAGTCACAACATTCTGCTTCTCCAAATTCAAAAGCTCCAGATTGTTGGTATATGCATTCCACAAATCACAGAAATCAGCACGAAGAGCAAGTTTCAACTCCTGACGTTGCAACTCAGCTCTCTCAATCTCCAAACGAGCATTTCTTCTTTCACGTGTACGATTACCATCGAAAACACTGATACCCAAAGTAACTCCGGCATTGAAGCCCAAATTATTTCGGCTCTCTACTGTTCCTGCTCCAAAGCGATTCATTGTATATCCATAACCTCCGTTAAGACGCAAATATGGATAGTTGCGTGACTTAACCTTCTTATAATCAAGCTCTGACAAACGCTTATTCTGATCAGCATAAATCAACTCGGCATTAGTCTCCAATGTTGCATCCCACAACTTGTTAAAATCCAAATCATTATACACTAAAATCGAAGTATCGGCAACACCTACCAACTGCTCAACATTCATATTGGCCATCAACTCGTTAAGAGTGATTCTTGCACTCTGCAACTTCTCCTGTTGCTTCATATATTGAGCACTATCGGCATTAAAGTCAACCTTTGCCTGTTGATAGTCCAAACGCGAGAAGTTTCCAATCATGTATCGAGCCTCAACAATTCTCAAACGCTCCTTAGAGAGATTCATTGCATATTTGAAATTCTTCAAACGGATAGTCTGCTGAATCAAATTGTAGTAACTCGATGTCAACTGCGCAATAAAATCCTCTAATGCAATACGTGTCGAGGTCTGCCCCTGCATCTCCAACTCTTTCAAACGCTTATAGTTGGTATTAACGCTAAAACCATTGAAAATTGTCCAATTCAGGTTCAATCCAACATTTACCGAATGATCAAACTCACCATGAACTGTACTCTCAACACCTGTAGTTCTATCTTTAGTTGTTGTTGAGTTATCAATCGAGGTTGAATAACCTGCCGAAAAATCCAAAGTAGGCAAATAGCCTGCATTACCCCAAGTAACATTGTTACTACTCTGCTGCTCCTTATTCTTAACTATCAAAAGCGAATAGTTATTTTGCAAACCGACCTCAAGACACGCCTTCAAATCATATGCATGAACGGTCTGCGCACTTGAATATCCACCTATAAAGGTGCAAAACAGAGCAACTACTATATACTTCATTAATCGCATCTCACTAAATTTTAAGATTCAACCACCTCTCGTTTTGTAGAGATATAGCTATAAATAGCAGGAACTACATACATTGTAAGAACTGTAGATACCAACATACCTCCAACTACGGCAATTCCCATTGCAATACGCTGATTACAGCCCTCGCCACTCGCAAATGCAAGTGGAATCAATCCCAAGATTGTTGAGGTACTGGTCATAAGAATCGGTCTCAATCTTTGGAGCGAGGCCTCACGGATTGCAACTAACTTATCAACTCCCGACTCTTGCTTCTGATTGGCAAACTCCACAATCAAAATACCATTCTTAGCAACCAATCCGATAAGCATGATAATTCCAATCTGACTGAAGATATTCATGGTAATTCCATTTATCTTCATAAATATCAACGCTCCGGCAATAGCCAAAGGCACGGTAAGCATAATAATTAACGGATCCTTGAAACTCTCAAACTGAGCAGCCAAAATCAAGTAGATCAACAAAATAGCCAACAAGAAGGCAAACATCAAACTTGATGAACTCTCACGGAACTCCTTTGAATCACCGGAAAGCGCGGTTCTAAAGGTATCATCAAGAACCTCTGCTGCAATCTTATCCATCTCCTCCAATCCCTGACCGATAGTCATTCCATCCGCCAATCCTGCTGATACAGTTGCAGATACAAAACGGTTATATCTATACAACTTCGGAGGAGCAATACCTCCCTCCAGTTCAATCAGGTTATCCAATTGAACCATATCGCCTTGATCGGTTCTGATATAGATAGCCTTCAAATCTGCAGGCTTATTTCTCTGTTGACGATTAATCTCGCCCAAAATTTCATACTGTTTTCCATTCAAATAGAAGTAACCCATACGCTGACCACTCAAGCCATACTGCAAAGTTTGGGCAATATTTCTTGTAGAGACTCCCATAGTGGCAGCCTTATCTCGGTTAATATTGATTCTCGCCTCCGGTTTACTGAATTTCAAATTCACATCAGCCATACGGAAGGTTGGATTCTCATACACCTTCGCAAGGAAAACAGGCAGAATCTCCTGCAACTTCTCAATATTTGTTGCCTGAAGAACATACTGAATAGGCATACCACCACGACGTCCACCTATAGAGGTTTGCTGCTGAACAAATGAACGAGCCATAGTCTTGGTACTTACAGCCTTAGTAATTGCTGATGCAACCTCCATCTGTGTATAGTCACGCTCACTAATATCCTTCAAAGTAATCTGCACGTTACCACTACCACTCCACACACGAGCAGTAACAGCCTCCGCATCAGGAACCAAAGAGTCAACCAACTGATTGATATCCTCGGTATAGTCGCGCATATACTCGTATGTAACTCCCTCAGGTCCACTTGTATTAATTGTAATTCTAGAACGGTCCTCAAGAGGTGCAGTCTCGGCAGGAATAACATTCCACAGCCATACAATGACAACAAGCATAACCGCTGTAAGTGCAATAGCAATCCAACGATGCTTCATAAAGCCATCAAGGCTCTTTGCATACCAATTATTCAACCCCACAAAGAATGGCTCCGTCTTATTGTAGAACCAACTCTTCTCCTTTCTGCGCTTCAACAATTTTGTTGAAAGCATAGGTGTGAATGTCAAAGCAGTAAAAGAAGAGATAATCACCGCTCCCGCTACTACAATACTAAACTCCTTAAACAAACGACCCGTGCTTCCCTCCATAAAAACAATCGGGAAGAACACCGCAACAAGAGTTACAGTTGTAGAAATAACCGCAAAGAAGATCTCTTTAGCTCCCTCAATACCGGCAGCCATAGGACGCATTCCCTTCTCAATTCTTACATAGATATTCTCGGTCATTACAATTGCATCATCAACAACAAGACCTACCGCCAAAACGACAGCCAGCATTGACAATACATTAACCGAGAATCCTGCTACATACATTACAAAGAACGCACCGACAAGAGAAACCGGAATAACAATACAAGGAATAAGTGTTACTCGCCAATCTCGCAAAAAGAGGAAGATAATAAGGATAACCAAAAGAAAGGCTATATAGATAGTTTCCTCCACCTCTGCAATTGAGGCACGAATAAACTTTGTATTATCAAATCCGTAGCTATATGTCACATCCTCAGGAAGATCCTTCTCCATCTGACTCATTCTCTGATATACAGCATCAGCAATATCTATATGGTTCGCTCCTGGCTGCGGCACGACAACAACACCAATCATTGGAACTCCATTCATCTTCATGTAGCTCTTGATATCGGCAGGAGCCAACTCTGCTCTTCCTATATCACTAAAGCGAACAATACGATTCTCATCCTCTTTGATAATCAAGTCATTGAACTCCTGAGCTGTATGCATCAATCCCATTGTTCTGATTGACAACTCCACAGTATTACCCTCAATACTACCCGATGGCAACTCAACATTCTCGCGATCAACAGCGCTACGAACATCGGTAGGGGTAATTCCATAACCTGCCATCTTCACAGGGTCCAACCACAAACGCATTGCATAACGTTTCTCTCCCCAAATAGATACACTACTTACATCGGAGATAGTCTGCAACTGCTCTTTTACAGTCAAATCGGCAATCTCACTAAGTTCCAAAAGCGAACGCTTATCACTCTGCAATGCTACCATCAAAATAGGCGAGGCATCAGCATCAGCCTTTGATACAGTAGGAGGATCACAGTCTCGAGGCAAATATCTTTGCGCTCTTGACACCTTATCACGCACGTCGTTAGCAGCAGTCTCCAAGTCAACCGACAACTCAAACTCTACTGTAATACGGCTACTACCATAACTACTGACACTTGAAAGCGAACGGATTCCCGGAATACCGTTAATATTCTGCTCCAACGGCTCGGTAATCTGATTCTCAATTACATCGGCATTAGCTCCGGGGTATGAGCAACTTACCGAAATAATAGGATTATCAACCGAAGGATACTCGCGCACACCCAAAAAGCTATAACCAATCATTCCAAAAAGAATGATAATCAAGGTCATAACCGTTGCAAGAACCGGGCGACGTATACTTAACTCTGATATATTCATCTTCCAACCTATTAATATACGTTATCCAATGTTACCTCCAAACCGGTTCTTAATTGCAATGTTCCCGATGTAATGATGGTATCACCTGCCTGCAAACCTCGCAAAACCTGAACCTCTCCATCTGTTCTTAAACCGGTAATAATCTCAACCGGCATAGCTTTACCGGACTTATAAAGAAACACCTTATCCTTACCCATTTCAGGAACAATTGCCTGCGCAGGGATTGCCAAGGCATCGTTAATCTCCTGAGTTTTCAAAGTTATACTTGCATAACGTCCTGGAAGAATTGAACCATCCTCATTTGGATAGATAGCTCTGGCAGTAAATTGGTGCAGAGCCGGATCAATTGCAGACTCAACAGCATAAACCTTTGCAGGGAAAGCCTCAACTACGCCAACAATATTAAAATCAAGATTTGTACCACGCTTAACCTGATCTGCATAACGCTCCGGAACCGAGAACTCAACCTTCAATGGAGTGGTCTTTGTCAATTTCGCAACAACCAACGATGGAGAAGCGTATGTTCCAACACTTATCTGACGCAATCCGATAACACCATCGAATGGGGCACGTAACTCTGTATGAGCAATATTCGCCTTAACAATATCTATATCCGCCATAAGTGTAGCCAAATCGGTCTTAACCTGTTCGTAAGCCTCCTTACTGACAGCATCACGCTCCAACAGTGCACTCTGACGATACACTCTATCCTCGGCAAGTTTAACTTGGGCTGTCAATCTTGCCAACTGAGCTTGAAGATTATCATCATTAACCTTTGCAAGCAAATCACCCTTCTTTACATGAGTACCCTCCTCAAAGTTAATAGCTATAACCTTTCCCGATGTTTCAAAAGATAGATTAACCTCTTCGTCAGGCATCAAGACTCCAACAGTACGGTATTCATCAACAAGCATTTTAGGCTTTATCAACAAACCATTTACATTAAGAATCTGCTTCTTCGGTGTATTAACCACCGGAGCTTTACTCAACTCATCATTTACTTTTGGTTTTTGTGAATATATTCCGCCTACAATCATACCAACCGCTGCGGCACCAATCACACCCCATTTTAACCCCTTTTTCATTATTATAGTCTTTATATTTTAACAATACACACGTACCGCAAATTTAGACAAAAAAAGGGATGCAAAGTTTATATTGCACCCCAATTTTTACTCTCTTATAAAAGTCTCTATACCAACTCTATACCGGCCTCTATGCACTCTTTACGCATCTCATCGGGCCAAATTGAGCTCTGAATCTCTCCAACGTGAGCTTTTCTCAAAAGATACATACACAATCGAGATTGACCAACTCCACCTCCAAGTGTATATGGCAACTCTCCGTTTAATAATTTCTTATGAAAATATAGATCCTTTTTAAACTCCTGATTACGAATCTTCAACTGACGCTCCATTGCCTCCTCGTCAACACGGATTCCCATACTTGAAACCTCGAATGAACGCTCCAAAATAGGATTCCAAAGCAAAATATCGCCATTCAAACCCGCATATCCCTCTTCATTCATTGTACTCCAATCATCGTAATCGGCGGCACGACCATCATGGATTGTTCCATTCGACAACTCTCCACCAATACCGATAATAAATACAGCACCATACTCTTTCGTTATTGCATCCTCACGCTCCTTTGGAGTCAACTTCGGATATCTCTGCAACAACTCCTCAGCATGAATAAAGAATATCTCATCAGGAAGGATTGGTTTAATTTGAGAAAACTCAACATAAACCTTATTCTCAGAGACCTTGATTGCCTCATAAATGCGACGTACAATCTTCTTCAAATAGGTAACATTGCGATCCTCTTTACGGATAACCATCTCCCAGTCCCACTGATCAACATACAACGAGTGCAGATTGTCCAAATCTTCATCCGGACGCAAAGCATTCATATCAGTATAGATTCCACGTCCCGGCTCAATATCCAACTCTCCAAGCTTCAATCTCTTCCACTTAGCCAAAGAGTGAACAACCTCGGCCGGACTGTCATTCATCGATTTAATCGGAAATGTCACCGGACGCTCTACACTATTCAAATCATCATTAATTCCGGTACCCTTCATAACCACCATCGGCGCGGTGACACGAAGAAGTGCCAACTGCGCCGAAAGGTTTTCCTGAAACATATCCTTTACGTGCTTGATTGCACGTTCGGTATTTTCAACTGAGCCCAGAATATTTCTATATCCTGCGGGTTTTATTAAAGTCATATCTGACTATTGCTCAATTATTTGTTCAAGTTAGCGATAGCTGTATCAATCTGAGCCTTCAACTCAGTAGCATCGGTATTTGTATTAGATGTGCTGATAGCCTGCATGCAAAGCTCCAAAGCCTTGTTGTAAGCAGCCAAAGCCTCAGCCTTACCAGCCTCAAACTTCTCCTTATCGGTATTCATTACCTTGGTAGCAGCCTCCTGAACCTTAACACCGTTATTGAAAATCATCTGAGCCATGATAGTCATACCCTGTGATTTGTAACCACGGTTTGTCATTCCAATAACCTTGTTGTAAGCAGCCTCTGCCTCAGCAACCTTATTTGCCTTCTGAGCCTCCTGACCCTCCAACAAGTAGTGAGTAGCATACATCTTCTCCAATGTTGCATTGTTTGGAACGGCCTTCATTGCAGTCTCAATCTCAGCAATATACTTAGCCTCATCGCCCTGTGCTTTATATACCTTAGCCTTAGCAGAATAAGCTGAAGCTACTTTATATTTGGCTGCGATTGCCTTATCGTAGTAAGCAATTGCCTCTGCATATTTCTTTGCCTTGTTAGCTGCAGTAGCGGCATTATAACAACAAGCAGCATCGCTATAGTTGTTAGCCTTCAAGTAAGCATCCCACTGAGTATAAGCCTCAACGTAATTCTTTGCCTTCCATGCTGCATTACCTGCATTCTTTGCCTCAGGATTCTGAATCTCCTGTGCGAAAACATGTCCCGCCATCAAAGCAGAGACAACCAAAAGTAAGATCTTTTTCATTGCTTTTTCGTATCTGTTTTGTTTAATAATTGTTCACACCTTTTTCAAGGTGCGAAATTATCAATGTATTACTAAAAATCAAAATTTTATTAGTTAAAAAACTACAATTTCATACATTAATTTTAATATTTCCTCCAAACATTCGGCATCAACTTCATCAAAAGAGCCCTCCTCCTTACTATCAATATCGAAACATCCGAACACCTTACCCTGCTCATCTCTAAGAGGCACCACAATCTCACTTTTTGACAATGAACTGCATGCAATATGTCCCGGGAATTGCTCCACATCGGGCACCACTATGGTCTTCTCTGAATCGATTGAGGCCCAACAAACTCCGGCATGCTGCTTTAACAACTGACAGGCAACCGGTCCTTGATACGAACGGACAATCAAATCGCCATCGATAAGCACATACACTCCTGTCCAAAAATAGTATGGTATGGTTTGATGTAGCACAGCCTCGATTGTAGCCAATCTCGCCCACACATCACCCTTTACACACACATACATCTTTATCTTCTCTTTCGCTTGGGCATAAAGCGCCCTCTTCTCATCTGCTGTCATAACGTCTAATTTGACAATTCGCAAACACTTCGTGTTTCCGCAAAATCGGCGGCGGTTAACCACACTTCGTGAGCTTCTACTCCTCGCGGCTCAGCATAACCCAAGTAAACTTGGTTTCTGCATTCGCTCCGCAGCGTCGGTTCAGCATAATGCAAATAAATTTGCCTTCTGCATTCGGCTTGCACGATTTTTCCTAATTCCTAATTCCTAATTCCTAATTAAAAAGAGGGGATCAATATCTGATCTGACCCCAAGAAATTGGACGGATTAATAATAAGTTTTATTGGTAAAGAGTTCGGTATTGCACCGGGCTCTT
>SUWY01000032.1 GCA_015061245.1 Bacteroidales bacterium | reverse complement strand
ATCGTTACTGAAAGCGAATTTGATATAAGCAAGAACTTGATTTATACGAGGTTACGAGAGTTAGGTTCATAATCCTCTCTCTCCGCAAAGCAATTTTGAGAAGGTCAGCGTAAGCTGACCTTTTCAAAATTGCTTTGAACGGACCCCACGGGAGTGACGGGGATGGGCGAACGCATGTGAGCCAATCCCCACACTTCTTCTCAAAATTGCTTTGGACGGTCCCCACGGGAGTGACGGGGATGGGCGAACGCATGTGAGCCAATCCCCACACTTCTTCTCAAAATTGCTTTGAACGGCCCCCACGGGAGTGACGGGAAAATCAGTGCAAGCCGAGCGCAGAGCTCAGCTTGCTTATGCTATGCCGAGGCGCAGCCTGATTTGCGGAAATGCGGAGCATTTGCGAACATTTGGGCGAACGCATGTGAGCCAATCCCTCGCCCTTCTTCTCAAACTGGTTTTGGATGGCCCTCATAGTGAAATTAGAAAATAAAGTTTAAAACAATTTTTGTTCTGTTAACTTTTCGTAAATTTGTCTTCCTTAAAAGTTTTTGGTTTAATGGACTATAATGAATTTGTAATAATAGTAAATGCTTCTTGTATAATTATATTGTTGGTATTAGCAGCAATATTACTAGTTGCAACAAGTTTTCGAGGTGAGAATGGGTACGCAGCTACCATTATTGTGCTACCCAATGTGCCTGTGTACCTATATAATATGAGCAGAATGTTGGGATGGCACAGTTTTGCTCTCTTTATGCTTCCCATAGCCTTCTCGATTAATACATTGCTAATGCCACTACTTTGGCTCTTTGCTAAAAAGAATTTTGATGCCAATTTCCGCCTCAGATATATTCATTTGCTACATTTGTTACCCGGATTGTTTTGTTTGGGATTTTGTCTTTGTATGTCGCAGGAACAACGTATGGATTCAATTATACATGAAATGAGTGGTGAGGATACCATAATAGGTAACATTAATACCATAATTATTTTTGTACAAATGGTTTTCTATTTTTATGCGATTTTTCGTTTTTTGTATCGTACAAAAAGAGATATAAATAATACGGTTTCTGATGCGGAGTGGATGCAGAAAGAGTGGATTCACATTTTTGAATATCTCTTTGCTGCGTTGTTTGTAATAGTGATGGTGTGCTATGTTATTTGGCCACGAACTGATGCTTGGCTGATTCAAATATTGAATGTTGTAGCTATGTTCTATTTGGTATACAATACCATTGCGCATCCCGTAGCACCAATGATTAACAATGCAGAATTGGCACATGTGAATAGTGAGATAGTAAATCATGAGGTTACGACGGCTCCCGTAATGAGTAATGAGCAAATGAAAAATGTATGCGAGAATGCATTGAAATATATGGCAGAGTCCAAAGCCTACCTGCGTTCGGATATTTCGTTAGCTATTTTTGCAAAGGAATTAGATGTTTCTCAGCGTACATTGTCGCGAGCTATTAATGGATATATGAAATGTAATTTTTTTGAATTTGTAAATCGGTTGCGTGTGGATGAGGCGAAACGACGCTTGATGGAGCTAAAGTTATCTGAATTTAATATCGATAGTATTTATGCGGAATGTGGATTTCGTTCTCGCTCTACATTTTTTATGGTTTTTAAGAAATTAACAGGAAAAACCCCAGCAGCTTGGTTAGATGAAATGTAAATAGGTCCAAATATCGGATATTTGTACTTCATTTTATACTCATGTTTCGTTTTGTGAATGTTTAGAGTGTAATTTTGTTTTATTGAGTAACGGTTAAAAAGGGCAATAACCTTCTTTGTATTAAATAAAATCCTTATCTTTGTAGTTGCAATTACCAATAAAGGTAGAATTTTATAAAAAAGAAGTGTTAGACTTTATTCTCTGAAAGCAAATCTGGTAAATTTTCAGTACGAGAATATATAGCTCTTCACGTGCCTTGTTGTATATAATGCCCAATCGGGTTGTTATATATACACAAATGCGTGACCGTTGCTTGTTTTAGTCCGAAGGTTGTACCAGAACCTGCTTTCATAAAGCAAGAGAATGGCCGCGAATTATTTTTATGATATGAAGTACGAGACAGTTGTTTTTTTATTTGACACGCTTGCTATTATAATTTTGATTATATTGGCATTAATATTGTGTTTGGCACATCGCTTTAAAGGTAAATTATGCTATGCGGTTTTGATTATATTCATTACAACAATGTGTGATTATATTTATAACATTTGCGATTATATGGAGTGGAGAAGTGTTGCATTGATAACCGCTCCCGTTGCATATTCCGTCAATCTGACTGTAATGCCTTTTATGTTTTTTTTAACTCATAGAGGTTTTAATCCCAAATATAAGTTAACACTATCAACTATTATACATTTTATACCGGCAATTTTTTTTGCTATACTGGTTGTGATAAATGTAAAACTAACTCCAATAGAGGAGTTGATGAATTTCACTGTAGCAAGAGTTGCAAGTTTTCGTTCGCTATTGACTGGGGTCAATTTCTTAATAATATTATTGCAGTTGATAGTATATTTTTATTTGATATTTTCCTACATGCGAAAAGTGAAATTATATATTTTTAATAATCTGTCTAGAACTGAATTGTTATCAAAAATATGGATACCGAGGTTTGTAACTTTTATAGGAGTACTTATTGTTGTAGCAATGATAGCGAGTTTATTTAATCCTTTGGAAGGTTTTAGACTCTTTTACATCATTAATATATTAGCTTTGATTTATTTGCTGTATTTGGAATTAGACATGGCTTTTGTTGTGAGGGATGAACGACATGCGCAAGACTTAATTACTATATCGGAATATGAATTAAATAGTGGAGTAACGCAAGATCAAATTTCTTCATCTGCTTATGATATAGAGCAATTGCAAAAAATAGCGGATAATGTAAATGATTATTTGATAACATCAGAGGCATATGTCAATCCCAATCTGTCATTGCGCGATGTATCAAAGGCTACCGGAATAACATACAATAACATAAGTAGAGCAATAAATTTGGTGTTAAATAAAAATTTCTTTCTTCTTATAAATGAGATGAGGATAGAGAAGTCGAAGAGTATGCTTATGGAAAAGAAAAAGCTAGGTTTTACTTTAGAAACAATAGCGGAGCAATGTGGGTTCAATTCTCAGGTAACTTACTGCAACGTGTTTAAAAGACATATGGGAATGACTACAAATCAATGGTTAAAATTAATGAAACCTACCAAATAATATTTATTCTTCTCTATTTATTAATAATAGTATTTATTGTTAAAAAACAAATATAACTTTTCTTGCATTCGCACTTTTGTTCCGGTAATTTTGTCTTAGCAAATTGGAACTGGTATAAGTGTTATGGTCTATGGTACATGCTTAAGGATTCAGTTCTCAATGGAGTTGCGTAATTATAGCGAAACCCGAAAAGCTTATAGAGTAGGGGAAACATATAAATTTTACGACTATGAAGAGGATTTTAATGCTTTTTGTGGCCGCGTTGTTTATCTCGGCTGCAAGTGCTCAGGAAAAGGGACAAATGGCTGCCGGAGTGAATTTAAATTTCGGTTTTGGCTATGCTGGAAGTTATAGTAACATTGGTATTGGTGCTAAGTACCAATATTCATTTACCGACCATCTTCGCATAGAACCGGCATTTACCTATTTCTTTAAGAAAGATTTCCTATCAACATGGGATTTTATGGCAAATGTTCACTATGTATTTCCTATAGCTCAAAAGAAGATGACCGTATATCCATTATTGGGAGTAGGTGTATTCGGTGCTAAGGTTAAAGTACTTGGAGTTTCTGCTTCGGATACAAATTTTGGATTGAATATAGGTGGAGGATATGAGTATTGTTTGAAAGAGAACATTGCTTTGGGAGCAGAGTTGAAGTATCAGGTAGTTTCCGGTTATGGTCATTTAGGAATCCAAATAGGTGCAAAGTATGTATTCTAAATGATTAATCCGATAGAGTATAAATGAAGTGGTAACAATTTAAAGCGATTATTATGAAACAGAGTATGTATATGTATCGAATAGGTTTGATGTTGCTTTGTTCGATGTTCTTCTCTTATGCGTGTAGTGATGATTCCGATGATAAAATCTTGGATGATATGGATAATGTGATTAATCCAACCGATAATGTCGAGGATAAATGGAGAGAGGAGGGGAATAAGATAATCTATACAGTAGAATTTAATGATTATTATTGGAATTACTCTGCAGAATATACTATTACATTCGATGGAGATGAAGTCAGTGATGCAGTATGTGTATATACGTTCCCGTCGAGTGATCTCGCCTCACTCTTTGAAGAGAGTCTCAGAGACGATGGAGAGCAGGTAACGCGTTCAGGTAAAAAGGTTACCGAGAATGTATACGAAGAATTCGCAGAAATGACAAAAGAAGAAGTTAGAGCGCTGGTACAAGGTATGACTGAGTATACCTAGTACATCTATTCATAGCCTGTTTGTCGATTATTAGAGAGGGGGTGATTTTTCACCCTCTCTCTCTCTTATATATGAGTATATATTGTTTACACACAGGTATATCCACCGTCAACGGCAATGTTCTGGCCATTAACATATGTACTCATTGGCGATGCCAGGAACAATGCGCAAGTGTCAAGCTCTCCGGCGTGACCATAACGCTCCATAGGAATAGAACGCTTGGCGATAGCCTGGAAATAGTCGCTATCAAGAGTCTCGGTGGTTAAATCTGTATAGAAGTAACCCGGGCAGATAGAGTTAACGGTGATTCCCAATTTACCCCACTCAGCAGCCAACGCGCGAGTCAGGTTTACAACTCCTCCCTTTGCTGCGTGATATGGAGCGCTGCCGACAATCATATTTCCTACCAAACCATACATCGATGCAATATTGATAATTCTACCATATTTGGCATTAATCATCTCCTTGCCAAACTCACGAGAGCAGATAAATGTACCGAAAAGGTCAATATCCATCTCGTGCTTAAACTGCTCGTCGGTAATATCCTCTGCGTTTCCAACAGCACCGGTACCTGCATTATTTACCAAAATATCCACACGTCCGAATTTATCCATTGTAGCCTTAACAGCCTCAATAACATTCTCTGTTTTAGTAATATCGCAAGCGAATGGAAGAACCTCTACTCCATACTCCTCTGAAATATCTTTAGCGTTCTGCTCTAAAAGATTCATTCTTCTTGCAAGAAGAACAAGATTTGCACCCTGATTAGCAAAAGCTTTAGCCATTTGAAGACCCAAGCCTGTTGAGGCTCCTGTAACAACAGCTACATGTCCTTTAAGATCGAAATAGTTTTTCATAACCTTATAATTTTAGTGTGTTATCGGTTTCTTTAGCTCCTTTACAAATAAAATTGCCTAAGGAGCTATGCAAAAATACGAATTAATTCAATCAGTTTGTTTAATCAAGGAGATAAAATGAATATCTTTGTAGTTAGAATTGAAAAACCGGAATATGATAAAAAAGATCTCATCGCTAATAGCATTGGCACTAATGCTGGCTATAGTTGCGCCACAAAGTGGTTATTGTAGAAAAAAAGAGAGTTTTAAGGTGGGCGAGGGCACATTTCTTCTCAACGATAAGCCCTTTATAATTAAGGCTGCCGAGGTGCACTATCCAAGAATTCCATATCAATATTGGGAACACCGAATAGAGATGTGTAAGGCTCTTGGTATGAATACACTATGTCTGTATATTTTCTGGAATATCCACGAGCAGAGTGAAGGAGAATTTGACTTCACCGGAAACAATGATATTCGTCGTTTCGTGAAGTTGGCTCAGAAACATGGTATGTATGTGATTGTTCGTCCCGGTCCATACGTTTGTGCTGAGTGGGAGATGGGAGGTTTACCATGGTGGTTATTGAAGAAAAAGGATATCTCTTTGCGCGATAATGATCCATACTTCTTAGAGCGATTGAAAATTTTTGAGGAGAAGGTTGGTGAGCAGCTTGGTGATTTAACCATAGAGAATGGCGGACCTATTATTATGGTTCAGGTCGAGAATGAGTATGGCTCGTATGGAGTTAATAAGGAGTATGTTGCCAATGTGCGCGATATTATTCGAGAGGCAGGATTTGACAAGGTGACTCTTTTCCAGTGTGATTGGAGTTCAAACTTTACCCGTAATGCCCTTGATGACCTATTGTGGACTGTGAACTTTGGAGCAGGAGCCAACATTAAGCAGGAGTTCAGATTATTGGGAGAGTTGCGTCCCAATACTCCAATGATGTGCTCGGAGTTCTGGAGTGGATGGTTTGACAAGTGGGGTGGAGCCCACGAGACACGCGATAGCAAGGTGATGGTTGCCGGTCTTGAGGAGATGATTCAAAACAATATCTCTTTCTCATTGTATATGACCCATGGAGGTAGTAACTGGGGACACTGGGCCGGAGCCAATAGCCCCGGATTTGCTCCCGATGTAACATCGTATGACTATGATGCCCCTATCAACGAGTATGGTTTGGCAACTCCGAAATATCATGAGTTGCGGGCAATGTTGGCAAAGTATAGTGAGAAACCACTACCTGAAATTCCTGAGGCACCTATGCCAATCATATCAATTCCGGAGTTTGATATGGACTATTTTGCACCAATGTTTGCAAATCTCCCCTCGCCCGTTAAAATCGACCACATGATGACAATGGAGGAGTTTGATCAAGGTTGGGGTTCAATTCTATATAGAACTACAGTGAATGCCGTTGATGGGCAATCTTTGTTGCAAGTGTTTGAGCCACACGATTATGCTCAAGTATTTGTTAATGGCGATTTTATTGGCGCAATGGATAGAAGAGTGCGAGAAAATACACTTGTCTTGCCATCTTTGAAGCAGGGTGATACATTGGATATTCTTGTAGAGGCTATGGGAAGAATTAACTTTGGCCGTGCCATTAAGGATTTTAAGGGAATTACCGATAGCGTTGTGTTGAATGGCACTCGTCTTGACGACTGGATGGTATATAATCTGCCCGATGACTATAAAACCCAGCTTGACCGAGAGTTTGGAATGTGTGTAGGAGCAAGTGGTCCGGGTTACTATTTGGGTAGCTTTGAGTTGGATGAGGTGGGCGACACCTTTATCAATATGGAGAGTTGGGGTAAAGGCCAACTATACATAAATGGTTATCCAATTGGTCGATTCTGGAAGATAGGACCACAGCAAACACTTTATGTTCCCGGATGTTGGTTGAAGAAGGGTAAAAATGAGATAGTTGTAGTAGATATTGTTGGCCCTGAAAAGGCAGTATGCGAGGGCTTGGCCACACACGAAATTGATAAACTAAATATCTCTGCGCCACGTAAACACAGAAAAGAGGGACAGAATCTTGATTTGACAGGTGTAGAGCCTGTTAAAGAGGGAGAGTTTGCAGAGGGTAATGGATGGCAGGAGATAAGTTTTGATACACCTATAAATGGACGTTATCTATGTATAGAGGCATTATCGACTCATTCCGGAAATTCGATAGCAAGTATTGCCGAGTGGTATATGGTAGATAAGGATGGGAAACGTGTAAGTCGTGAGCCATGGGTCGTGCTATATGCTGATAGTGAGGATACGTTCCGAGGTAACAGAACTGCCGATAAAATCTTCGATTTACAAGAGTCAACCTATTGGAGCAGTGAGCGCTCAGGAGCTGTTCCATACAGGATAGTTATAGATTTAGGAGTAAATCAAGAGTATGGAGGCTTCCACTATCTTCCTCGTGTTGAGGAGGGTGCGCCTGGAAGTATAAAAGGTTATAAAATTTATTTGGGTAGTATTCCATTTGCATTTTGATTTTACTAATTTTGTGCGTCTGGAAAATATTAATTAAATATACAATATATGGGAGGTTTCTTCGGAACAATAAGAAAGGAGGGCAGTTGTGTTCCTGATTTGTTCTATGGTACTGATTACAATTCTCACTTGGGAACCAAGCGAGGCGGTATGGCAACTTTTAACACCGTGACAAGTGCATTTTCGCGCTCTATTCATAATTTGGAAAGTAGTTACTTCCGTTCCAAATTTGAAGATGAGTTAGATCAATTCAGTGGAGAATCGGGAATAGGAGTAATAAGTGATACAGATCCTCAGCCAATAGTACTTAACTCCCATTTAGGACGTTTTGCCATAGTTACAGTTGCTAAGATTGTAAATATGGAGGAGATAGAGAAGGAACTTCTTGATAAAAACATGCACTTTGCCGAGTTAAGTTCCGGCAGAACCAATCAAACCGAGTTACTAGCTCTCTTGATAATACAAGGTAGGAATTTTGTTGAAGGAATAGAGAACGTATATAAACATATAAAGGGCTCATGCTCAATGTTGCTTCTTACCGAAGATGGAATTATAATAGCTAGAGATAAATTGGGCAGAACTCCTATCGTAGTAGGAAAGAAGGAGGGCGCTTATGCTGTTACAAGTGAATCTACCAGTTTCCCAAATTTAGGCTATGAGGTGGATTATTTTGTAGGCCCTGGCGAGATTGTCCGTCTTCGTGCTGATGGAATGGAGCAGATGCGTAAACCCAACGAAGAGATGCAGATATGCTCATTCTTGTGGGTCTATTATGGATTCCCTACCTCATTCTATGAGGGTAAGAATGTAGAAGATGTACGTTTTTCATGTGGAGAGATAATGGGCCGAGAGGATTCATATGAGGTAGATTGCGTATGTGGAATTCCGGATTCAGGAGTAGGCATGGCATTAGGATATTCTCAAGGCATGGGAGTCCCATATAACCGTGCAGTTTCGAAATATACTCCTACATGGCCAAGAAGTTTTACTCCGAGCAATCAAGAGTTAAGAGCTTTGGTAGCTAAAATGAAGTTGATTCCCAATGCCAAGATGCTAAAGGATAAGAGACTTTTGTTTTGCGATGACTCGATTGTACGTGGAACTCAGTTGCGTGATAATGTTAAGGAGTTGTATGCTTGTGGAGCCAAAGAGGTACATATTCGTATAGCGTGTCCGCCTATTGTTTATTCATGTCCGTTTATCGGTTTTACTGCGCAGAAGACACCTCTGGAGTTGATTACACGTAGAATTATTAAGGAGTTAGAGGGCGATGAGAATAAAAATCTTGATAAATATTCAACTGCAGGAACTCCTGAATATGAGAAGATGGTAAGCATAATATGTGAACGCTTTGGATTATCGTCTCTAAAGTTTAATACATTGGAGGCATTGATTGATGCAATCGGATTGCCAAAATGTAAGGTGTGTACCCACTGTTTCGATGGTAGTAGCCACTTTTAACGTTAAAAAAATTTAAATTAAAAAATACTATACTCTTATTGTATACTTTTGCTGCATGAAAAGGTTCGTTTATATGGTCGCTATTCTGTTGGGATTTGCGCTGTCAATAGCTTTTGATGGCTCATTTCTCATAGATAGTTGTGACCTTAATGAGAACCTACTTGAGAAGAGTGAGGTGGTGATAACCAATCCTGAGGCGTTGAATATGCCAATGGAGAGCCCTATCTCTTATACAAATGTTTCATCAGTAGTCTTGTCTTCGACCTATTGCAGGTCTTTAGGAAAATATCGTTTTAATACAATTATCCCCATGAGTTACGACTGTTCTCCGGTGGTAAAACAGGATTTTTGGGAATCACATGGGGACAGTTTCTTAAAAGCAAATCTATTCTCTTATGCTGCAGAGTATTTTGTCTTTGGGCAGAGGAGAATTCTTATCTAGTTTTTCTACAAACATCAAGAAGAGTTAATGTCTTGTAAGCGAACGCATTATAAAATGAGTTCGTGGCAAGATAGTAGTGTTGTGTAGAAAAATTATCATGGAACTATATTTAATCTTACCTTTTGGAGGATTTATTATTTAAAATTTAATCAAAGAACATAAATTATGAATAAAAATCAATTTTGCGAAGAGTTGTATACAACCTTTCCTGGTGTCATTGTGCCGGGTAGAAAGGGTGTATTGATGCCATTATGCATGGCAGTAGTTGGTGGTGCATTGACATGGTGGAGTTACAATTCACCTGCCGATAGTAGTGAGGTTTTGCGCTACTTGATTATGTTAGTAGGAGCCTCTCTATTATTAATTGGATTGACGGTTTTAGTGGTTCGTTTGTGTAATAAACGAGGCCTGCCATATTTCGCCAAGACAAATAAACCATTGACCTTTACCGAGATGTCCTTCTCTAAGGATCAAGCAAATAAGGTAAAGGAGTTGGTTGTCAATGGCGATATCAAAGCTTTAAGAGCAATGCCTAAGCATCCCGTATCTATAGTAGCAGTTATGGTATATGCTGCAGATAACGACGAGTTCGTTGCAATGCAGGCATTTTCATATGCAGAGCTTGATTATCATCCTTTAACATCAAAGGTTTATTTGAGTTAAGGTCGGGTAGGCTGACTTTGGGGCGGAGTGTTTAGATGTGAATCTGGGCCTCCGCTCATTTTTTATAGAAATTTTTGTATCTTCGCAAAGAATTAAAAATTAGAGTCATGAAGAGATTTGCAATTTTAGTAGTTTTAATGTTGTTAGGTGTGTGCAATATTGAGGCCTCGCCTAAAAAAGATAGTGATATGGCAGGTTATCTGTTTGTATATTTTACAGGTAATCATATCAGTCAGGAGGCGGTTTGTTATGCTCTGAGTCAGGATGGGTATAATTTTAAAAAGCTGAATGATGGCAAGCCGGTTTTAGACTCTAAGATAATCAGCTCTACCGGGGGTGTGCGTGATCCGCATATCTTGAGAAGTCAGGATGGTAAATGGTTCTATATGGTGGTAACCGATATGGTTTCTGATAATGGATGGGACTCAAATCGCGCTATGGTTATGCTTAAATCGAAGGATTTGGTTAATTGGGAACATTCGGTTATTAATATGCAGAAGAAGTACCCTGGACAGGAGCGTTTGAAGCGTGTTTGGGCTCCACAAACAGTTTATGATGCCAATGAGGGTAAGTATATGGTTTATTGGTCAATGAAGCATGGTAATGGTCCTGATATTATCTACTATGCGTATGCCAATAAGGATTTTACCGATTTAGAGGGTGAGCCGAAGCCTCTCTTTTTGCCGGAAAACGGGAAGAGTTGTATAGATGGCGATATTGTTTATAAAGATGGAACCTTCTATATGTTCTATAAGACAGAAGGACATGGGAATGGAATTAAACTTGCCACAACAAAGAGTTTGACAGGCGGTGAGTGGACGGAGTATCCTGATTATAAACAGCAGACAACTGATGCTGTTGAGGGGGCAGGCACCTTTAAGTTGATTGGAAGTGATAAGTATATTCTTATGTATGACGTGTATATGCGAGGCACTTATCAATTTACCGAATCAACTGATTTGATGAATTTCCAAGTTATAGATAATGAGATCAGTATGGATTTTCATCCGCGCCACGGAACGGTAATCCCTATTACAGAAAAGGAGTATAAACGACTTGAGAAGAGTTTCGGTCAAGAGTAAAAAAATGCCGTAATACCAGGTTAGGTGTTACGGCATTTTTATATAGTGAATTTGATATTATTCGCGCGGAAGAACGTCGATTGTCAAGGCATCAATCATGCGACCGGTCTTGGCGCGAGCATCCTCAACGCTATTGTCGCGTGCAAGAAGAACTGCCAATCGGCGATGACCAACTACCTCTGGCTTGCCGAAGATACGCATTTGAGTATCTGGCTCTGCCAATACATTCTCAAGGTTGCCAAACTCTACTCGGTTTGTATCGCCCTCTACTACAACGGCTCTCGATGCAGATGGGCCGTGGAATGCAATGTTTGGAATTGGTAAGCCAAGAATTGCGCGGGCGTGGATAGCGAACTGTGACAAATCCTGTGAAATCATAGTTACCATACCGGTGTCATGTGGACGAGGAGATACCTCGCTGAAGATTACCTCTTCTCCTTTGATAAACATCTCTACACCAAAAATTCCGCGACCACCAAGTGCTCCGGTAATCTCTTTTGCAATATGTTGTGCCTTCTCAATAGCAACCGGAGACATTGCCTGCGGCTGCCATGACTCACGATAGTCACCATCTTTCTGGTAGTGTCCGATAGGATTTAGGAACGATGTTCCGCCAATGTGACGAACTGTCAATAGGGTAATCTCGTAGTCGAAATCAACAAAACCCTCAACAATTACTCTTCCTGCTCCTGCGCGGCCACCCTCTTGTGATATTTGCCAAGCCTTCTCAATGTCAGCCTCGCACTTAACTGTGCTTTGACCATGTCCTGACGAGCTCATGATTGGCTTTACAACACATGGAATTCCAATCTCTTGAACTGCAGCCATAAACTCCTCTTTGGTCTCGGCAAATTTATATCTTGATGTTGGCAAGCCAAGCTCCTCAGCAGCCAAACGGCGAATACCCTCGCGGTTCATGGTGAGCTTTGTTGCACGTGCGGTTGGGATTACATTGTAGCCCTCTTTCTCAAGCTCTACTAATGTATCGGTTGCAATTGCCTCAATCTCGGGAATGATGAAGTCCGGCTTCTCTGCAGTGATAATCTCTCTTAAACGAGCGCCGTCGAGCATTGATACAACGTAGCTCTTGTGAGCAACCTGCATGGCAGGAGCATTTGGATATTTATCCAACGCAACAACCTCAACGCCGTAGCGTTGCAGTTCAATGGTAACCTCTTTTCCTAACTCTCCGGAGCCGCATAGGAGTGCCTTTTTCCCAATGGGCGATAATGTAGTTCCAATCTTCATACTGTTCTGTTTTATCTATTTAATTTATATAATTCTTTGTTATTGATCTCTCTGATTTTAGCATATCGGCTGGAGTTCCGGCAAATAGTAAATCTCCTCCATCCATTCCTGCTCCGGGGCCCAGCTCAATGATGTAATCGGCACTCTTTATAATCTCCTCGCTATGTTCGATGAGGAAAAGGGTGTTGCCATTGTCAACCATTTTGTTGAAGAGAGTCAACAGTTTATTCACATCGTTTATGTGTAAACCATTGGTCGGTTCATCGATTACAAATATAGCACCTTTTTCGTTAAGTTGGCTAGATAGTTTAACTCTTTGTAACTCTCCTCCCGATAGGGTGCTCATTGATTGATTCAGATGCAGATAACCCAATCCAACCTCTGCCATTGCTTGTAATTTTGGAAGGAATGGTGCGTCGGAGAAGAAGTTGCACGCTTCATCGACGGTCATCTTCATCACTTGGGCAATGTTTTTGCCTTTGTAGAGATATGAAAGTACGTTGTGGTTGTACCTGTCTCCGTGACAAACATCGCACACCGTTTCAATCGACTCCATAAAGGCCATCTCCGAAACAATTACCCCTTTTCCGCCACATGCCGGACACCCTCCCTTTGAGTTAAACGAGAATAGTGCCATGTTGCTCTTGTTTGCCTGTGCAAAGAGTTTGCGGATAGGATCGGCTATATCAAGATAGGTGGCAGGTGTTGAGCGTACATTTATGCCAATATCTTTCTGGCGGATAGATATGATGGGTTTGTCATAGCTCTTTATAAAGTGTTCCATTAATGAGCTCTTTCCTGAACCTGATACTCCTGCAATTACAGTTATTACCCCTAAAGGCAGATCAACATCAAACCCTTTCAGGTTGTGCAGAGTTGCGTTTTCCAATTTGATAAACTCTTTAGGCTTGCGGAAACTCTCTTTAAATCTATATGTTGTGCGAAGCATCTCTCCGGTAATGGTGTTGCTCTCTTTAAGACCATTAAATGGACCGGCATACATCACCTCTCCTCCCGCATCGCCTGCCAATGGACCCATGTCAACCACGTAGTCTGCCATCTCAATAATTTCGCGGTGGTGCTCTACAATCATGATGGTGTTACCATGGTCACGTAATTTTAGCAACGATTTTTTCAATCTTGATATATCTTTGGCGTGAAGACCTACACTTGGTTCATCAAGCACATACATCATATCGGTTAGGGCGGAGTTGATATATTTGGCAATTTTGATACGTTGAGCCTCACCGCCCGATAGGGTGTCGGTACTTCTGCTTAGAGACAGATATCCCAATCCAATCTCTTTTAGGGCATTGAGCCTTTTCAATACCTCTTTGCGTATATCTTTTGCCAAAGGGTTCTCGATGGCTGTGATAAAATCAATCAGTTGAGGAATTGGCATATCCATTGCTTCGGCCATATTCTTGCCATTGATTTTGCAACTGCGAACCCTGTCATTTACCCTTGTACCTTTACACTCGGGGCAGGTAAAGGTTGAGATCATTGTATCAAGAACTTTTTTTTGTCGTTTGCCCTCTTTGGTTGTAATGATACTGCGGTACATTCTTGGGTACATACCCTCGAACTTTGCAGATTTGGGCCAATTTGAGGGGGGATTCTTTAATCTGATTTGTGGCGAGTATAGAAAGAGTTGCAACTCCTCGTCCGAGTAATCTTTAATCTTTTTATTCAGATCGAACAGACCGCTATATGCATAACGTTTCCAGCGCCATGCCCCTGTGGTAAATGTAGGGAAGTGAATTACATCCTCGTCGTTAAGGCACTTGTTGAAATCGACCAATTTGTGAATGTCCAGGTCGGTAACGGTTCCAATACCATCGCATTTCGGGCACTTTCCCGAGGGGTGGTTATATGAAAAACTATCGGAGTAGCCAATAAACGGCTCGCCAATTCGAGAGTAGAGCAGTCGGATAAGTGGAGCTATATCGGTATATGTTCCCACTGTAGAGCGATTGTTTGCTGCCGGCTTCTTTTGATCGATCACTATGGTAACCGGCAGATTCTCAATTCGCTCAACATTTGGACGGCCATAGTGTGGCAGAAATTGTTGAACGAAACTGGGGAATGTACTGTTTAGCTCGCGTCTGCTCTCGGCGGCGAGGGTATCAATACATAGCGATGATTTTCCTGAACCGGAGACTCCCGTAAAGAGAACAATCTTTCCTTTTGGAAGCTCCAGTGATACATTCTTCAGGTTGTTCTCGGTTGCTCCTACGATTTTAATCCATTCGCGTCTCTCTCTTTGATTCTCCATAAGGTTTCAATGGTTTTACTCTCCGATAATTGCTTTGCGAATAACCTTTTGTTCGGGCGAGGTTTCAGCTAATGTATCTATTCTGTATGTCTCTCTATCCATTGTCAAACCGGCGTAGTTGAAGTATTTTTCGTAATCAACATCGCAAGTTGTATAGACGTAGCTCTTTATCTCGCTGAGGTCTGAACCACTATACTCCTCGCAAATACTCCAGAACTCTTCCGGTGTGAAACCTCGTCCGGCATCTTTGTAGTAACGGTTATATAGAGCACGCATTACATCGTCACAAGAGTGTTGATTATTCGATGCCTGACGAATGGCAATATCAAGTAGCAAACCGATAACGGGACCTTTGGTGTAGTAGGAGATTCTTACATCCTGGCCGTTTGCGTCGCGGTTGAAGAAGTTCAACCAGATATCAGTACTTGATTGTGCAAGTGACATGCGCTTTTTGCCCTGGTATGGCTCGTAGGCTTTCAGATTATCGGTAACGTAATTTAGAATTGTTCGTGCGTCAGACAAGCCAGCCATCTTCATAAGGACATTCTCATAGAAACAGGTCAAGCCTTCGGACACCCACAAAGATTCAGTATAGCACTCGCCATTGTAGTTGAATGGGCCCAACTCAATAGGGCGGATTGTCTTTACGTTGTAAAGGTGGAAATATTCGTGAGCAACAAAGTTCATGAAATTGTTGTATGCTTCGGGATTTGGGAAAGACAAATCGCTGTCAGTAAATATAGCTTGTGAATTGGTGTGCTCTAATCCTCCGCCACCCGGCTCCATCATTATCAAGGCATAGTTGTTGTAGGGAATATCACCGATAATATCTTTTGCAGCGGTTACAATCTTCTTGAAATCGGCAACAAAACGTGCAGTGTCAAGTCCTTGTGGACGGGCAACGCAAATTTCGAAATCTTTATCCTCATGACGGAAATTGATGGTCATTTGGTTTCCAATAAATATTGGAGAGTCAAACAGTACATCAAAATCCTTTGCATAGAAGGTGTTTGTCGCACCGACAACTCTCTCCAAGCCGGTGCTGATTTTGCTCCAACCATGCCATGGGGTAATCTTAATGGTTGATGGTGTGTTAATCCGGTCGTTTATGAATAGAAACACCTCGTTGGTTGCAAGAAAGGCTCTTTCAGTGTCAACATTGGCCTCGCCTACAGATTTGTTGTTGGCAAAGATTCTATATTTTACCACAATCTCATTGGCAGAGCCATTTTTTACAAGCCAGCTGTTCTTTAAAGGTTTGCTCCAGTTAAGTGGAGTGCCATTTGCATCGGTGGCAGAGAAGTCGGTCAGGTGTTTTGGTGAATCAAGAATAATGTAGTAACCTGTTGCCCAAACCGGCATTCTTAAATCGATAACTGTGTCTTGAATGTTCCCAATCTTTAACTCTACATTGATGTAGTGATCCTCGGCATTCGGAAATGTTACTGAATACTCTACAACGGCTTTCTCTGCTGTAGAGGTGTGGTTATCACACGATACAAGTGTAATAATGGTTATGGCCAAAATAGCCATATAAATTTTTTTAAGCATAGTTGTATTTCTTTATGTAAGAGTCATGTTTTGACAAAGGTAATAAATAAATTGCTATCTTTGTAGGCAAAGTGTAATGTTATGGAGAGACATTCAGGTATTCCGGTATTCGATGTTGCAACTATCAGAGAGCGTTACCCCAATGTTCCTGGTTATGAGGATCATGTGGTGCTGTGTAATGATTCAGGACAGATCGAAATCTTTATGCGTCCACCATTCAGATTAAAAGGTTTTGCCTTTTTGATCTGTCGAAAAGGAGTGATGACTATATCTGTTAATCAATATGAATACAGAGTAAGCGAGCGCATGGTAATTGTCACATTTCCCGACGATATAATTCATATCGTTCGCCAGAGCCCAGACTTCTCAGCGTCGTTTATCCTAACCTCGGATTCATTTATCAGAAATATCCGATTGGATATGCATCAGGTTATACCTCTATTCATTAAGACTAAAAGGTTCCCAATCGTTAAATTGGACGAGATAGACGAGGGTATATTTGACCACTACTTCTCACTTCTTTCGTGGGCAGTTGGCACAGGAGAGTCCTCGTTCAAGGCAAAGATATTGGATACATTGGCAACCTCGCTTCTATATGCAGGAGGAAATTTGATACGTGAGCAGATTCAGGAGCAGTTAAATACCGACTCGGTAAAGAGTAGGAAGGAGTTGATTTTTGCCGAGTTTACAAAACAGTTATTGTTGCACTATCGCCAAGAGAGGAGTGTTAAGTTCTATGCAGATCAGTTGCATATAACCCCGAAGTATCTATCTGCGTTAATTAAAGATATAAGCGGAAGGACTGCTGCAGAGTGGATAGACTCTTATGTTATCATTGAGGCCAAGAATCTTTTGAAATTTTCGAATATGAATATTCAAGAGATTGCCTATAGCCTGAATTTTGACACTCAATCTTTCTTTGGAAAATATTTCAAGCAGCATACAGGTTACTCTCCAAGTCAATTTAAATTGTTGAAATAATGAGAGTTGTTATACAGAGAGTTACGCAAGCAAGTGTTACTATTGATGATAAAGTGTACTCATCCATAGGAAATGGATTGCTTGTCCTTGTAGGTATATGTGATGAGGATGGCGATGAGGATATAGAGTGGCTGTGTAATAAGATTGTCAACCTAAGAGTCTTTGCAGATGAAAACGATGTTATGAATCTGTCGGTAAAGGATATAGATGGAGAGATACTTGCAGTTAGTCAGTTTACATTGATGGCCATGACTAAGAAGGGAAATAGACCATCATATATTAAGGCAGCACCTCCCGAAGTGTCGATACCCTTGTATGAGCGCTTTGTTAAGAACTTATCATCAAAGTTGGAGAAAGAGGTATTAACCGGACAGTTTGGAGCGGATATGAAGGTGGCTCTATTGAATGACGGCCCCGTAACCATCTGCATAGATACAAAAAACAGAGAGTAGAAGAATGGAGCAAGACAAAAGGATACTTTTTATTGTGAACCCACACTCCGGGTGGCATAATGGTGGTGAGTTTGCTTCTGTATTGGAGAAGATTCCCCAATATAGCTCTGTTGAGTATGATATAGTAATGACTCAGTATCGCCGTCATGCCAAGGAGTTGGCGCAGAGTGGTGTAGAGAGTGGAAAATATAAGATGATTGTTGCCGTAGGTGGCGATGGAACTGTCAACGATGTTGCCTCAGCACTTGTGAATGTACCCAATGTAGCTATGGGAGTGATACCTATGGGTAGAGGAAATGGTTTTGCCCGTCACTTGGGTTACTCGATGAGGTTACGAGGTTCTCTTCGGCAGCTGCTTTCTGGTAACGAGGATACGGTTGATGTTATGGAGGTTAATGGGCGTTACTCATTTAATGTAAGTGGAATAGGTTTCGATGCATTAGTCGCCCATGTTGCATCGCGTACGAAGGTAAGAGGAGTTTTTTCGTATGTATGGGCAGCCATAACTCAATTTTTTAGGTACCGCTCACACCAATACAAGGTTACCGTTGATGGTAAAGTAATGCAACTCAAGGCATTCCTGTTCAGTTTTGCCAATACAGAGCAGTATGGAAGCAACTTTGTTATTGCTCCAAGAGCATCTGTTCAAGATGGAATAATGGAGTTATGTGTTATTGACAAGGTCAAGAATGTACTGTTAATAGGAATAGACTATACCCGTCATCTATTTATGGAGAACAATGAAAAGACTCAGGCATTCAGAATGTTCCACTGCAAAGAGGTAAAAATTGAGGGTAAGATAAATATTGTGCACATTGACGGAGAGCCAATGTTTATGCAATCGCCCTTGAATATAAGGGTATTGCCAAGAGCCTTAAGAGTTGTAGTGCCAACTCCTGAGCCTAATCCCAATAAGATTTAAATAATTAGGAATTAGGAATTAGGCCTAACTCCTCTGCACATTTTAGCATAAATGTGTATGCCTCTTCGTAGTTGTTGCCAATTACTCCATCAAGAATGGCATCTTTTATTTTAGCCTTAATTATTCCAACGGTACTACATGGCTCAAGGTTAAATATCTTCATAATCTGGGCACCATCTATTGGTGGCTGGAAGTTGCGAATAGAGTCTTTCTCTTCAACCTCCTTCAACTTTTGGCGCACAATCTTGTAGTTTTCCAAATAGCGTTTAACGCGAGCCTCCTGCTTCGATGTTATATCAGCCTCTGCGAGAACCATCACGTTCTCTATGTCATCGCCGGCCTCGAACAGTAAGCGGCGTACCGCAGAGTCTGTAACCTCGTCTTCGGAAAGAACAATTGGGCGCATGTGCAGGTCAACCAACTTAATTACCTGCTTCATCTTTTCGTTTTGAGGTAGTTTAAGGCGGTTGAAAATCTTTGGAACCATTCTTGCACCAATAACATTATGCCCGTAAAAGGTCCAACCCTGTCCCTCAACATAGCGTTTGGTGGCGGGCTTTCCTATGTCGTGCAACAGTGTAGCCCATCGTACCCATAAATCTTCTGTGTATAGTGCAACTCTGTCAAGTACGGCCATAGTATGGTCGAATACATCTTTGTGTAGTACGCCATTAACATTGTCGCGTCCTTTCAAAGCTGATAATTCAGGGAAATATATCTCCAAAAGTCCTGCCTCGTCGAGCAGATAAATGCCTTTAGATGGTTCGGGCGAGGCCATGATTTTATTGAACTCTGTCGTCATTCGCTCCATAGAGAGAATCTCAATCCTTCTTGCATTTCGTTTAATGGCCTCAAAGGTCTCTTCGTCAATATGGAAGTTCAGTTGAGAGGCAAATCTGATTGCCCTAAACATTCTAAGAGGATCATCGCTGAATGTAATGTCTGGATCTAATGGAGTCTTTATTAAGCGGTCATCCAGGTGGTCCAAGCCTCCGAATGGGTCAACCAATTCACCGTAAGAATCTTTGTTTAGCGAGATTGCCAATGCATTTATGGTGAAGTCGCGTCGCTTCTGATCGTCTTCAAGTGTTCCGGGTTCAACAATGGGATTGCGTGAATCCTTGCTGTATGACTCCTTTCTTGCACCAACAAACTCCAGCTCAACACCATGACTTTTGAACATGGCAGTACCGAAATGTTTAAATATAGAGATGCCTTTGCAACCCATCTTCTCTGCTGCTTTCTGTGCCAACTCAATACCGTTATCAAGAACAACAATATCAATGTCATCGGATGGTCTTACAAGTATTAAATCGCGTACGTATCCTCCAATCACAAATGCCTGAGTATTCATTTCGTGGGCTAATTGTGATACAATTTTGAATATAGGGTGCTTCAAATATCTCTCCATATTTACCATGCCACAAAGGTACTACAAATTGCGAGATTGTACAAGCATTGAGCTATGCTATATGGATATTAGTTTATACGGATTTCACCGAGTAGTTATGGAAAAATAGGTTATTGCAATATAAGGATTTGCAGAGTTTACGTCAGGATCAATATATGGATAATCTATTATTTTATATTGAAAAGGTCTATTAGACTTTAATTTCTCTTCTTCAATTATAGAGGCTGGAATAACTGTGTAAACTCTATTCTCAATCATCTTTATAGGAGTTTTTCTAAAGCATAGTAAGTCTGAGGATAGATATTTAGTAGCATAGCACTTCTTATCTTTTTTAATGTGTATTTGTTGGTAAACATCGTTTCCGATTGTTATTATAAAATATGCAAAATGATTTGTTTCTTGAAAAAAATCCATATTCCAGGCAATATCAGACCTAAATAATTTCATTAGCTCATCTATATTTGAATATTCTTGATGTCTTTCTCTTGCTGAATATTTCCCAAAATCATAGTCATATTTAAGATAACAACTATCGACAGATATACCATACACAGAATAATTAAATGTCGGTTTATAAAGAATATCCCCATCTGCTCCTTCTGAATAGTATTTATGTAGTCCGGCGAAGCTGTTATTCATTATGACATCATTAAATTTAATCGGTAATACTTTATAATTTTTAAAATATGGGGAATATGATATTCTAAAGGGGCCTCCGGTTGCCTTAACATCACATAATTCATTGATAAACAAAAAAACGGAATCAGTAATTTTTGTCATATAAGCAGGATTAAATGTCAGATGAATCTCTTTAATAAAGGTACCTTTAGTATCAAAAACTACCATTTTATTCTGCATATAGTCCAAAATATAGATTAAACTATCAGCAATAATAAAATCGTCTATTGTTATAAATTCTCCCACACCTCTTCCTAAGTGTGAAATTGATGTTATATATTTGCCATCATGTCCAAATATAGTTAATATGGCAGTTTCTTTGTCAAGGCATAATATAAGAGAATCTGTAACGTCTATTTTATCTATTTTTCCGATACAAGATTCATTTATGCCTATATCCTGTAGTCCGACAATAACAACAGAATCTATATTATCAAATAGATATGCATTCACATATTCTTCTTCATTAAATATAACTTCTGTAGTATTCTTATTTATACTATTACCATTACACGCCACGCATAGAGGTATTAGCAGAAGTAATAATAGATGACACATAAATATTCTATTTAACTTAAATAAATAACAAACATTGGAACCATGTATGGTCGATTCCCGAAAACAAGAATTCTTCTCTTATTCATCACTATATAACTTAACTTATCTTGGCATTGCTCTTCATAGGGTGGGATGTATATCCCATATCCGTACGAGTCTCCGGCAATTTGCCATTTAACTTTATCGCGACATATTGTTGTAATGTACGAGAAAAATAGACCTGATTGTGGAACAACAACATCATAACCTGTTATATCTATATTACACCATCCGGCTCCATTCACAGTTACCGGAATACCATTAGGGATTATATCATAGCAACTATCTTTGTAAGCACTTCCCATGCGAATTGTGCGTAGGGATTCTCTATTATTATGTAAAAATCCTTGAATACGAAATAATAGCTCTGCATCAATTGCCCCCAAAGGACTTACATAAAATTTAATAGAATCTATAGCTCTCCCTACATCATGAGTGTTTGGAGAAAAATGTATTCCGGTCTCTAATCCATGGTTACGAGTAGCCATTGCCCCGCGTATTCTGTTGGCATCTTCAGTCTTTATATCAGGATCTCCAATAATCTTTATTTTAGACTTGCGATTATTAACAACAATATCAGGTAATACATAATTTTGTTCCTTTAATGTAATAATAATGTTGTTAAGCTTATTAAAATCTCTTAATGTGCCGATGTATTCATAATATCCTATTGAAGAGACAACAATTTCAGTGTTTGATATATAATTATCAATGTTAAAATAAAATTCACCATCTTTACTCGCAACTGTTCCAGCAATTAGATTATCTTCGTTAAGCAGAAGGATTGATGCAAAAGGAACACTCTCTTTTGTTGCGGAATCCAGAATAGTCCCTTTTATTTGAATCTGTGCATTAATTTCACCGGTCGAGAATAGGCAAATCAGCAACAACAATAATTTGCCCATTTTATTTAAACAATGAGAGGTATTTCTCCCTAAGTTCTTTGTCATAGAAAGGAGCTCCATATAGAATGATATTCATTGAGGAATCTGTCACAAAAGAGACTGTTCGATATTTCTTAATTATTTCTTTATTATTTTCTAAATATTTAGATTGCTCATCAAATATTATATAGCATCTCGGAGACAAATCTGCAACATTAAATAATTTCTTCTCAGTAATTTTTTTATCTATGGTATATATAAAACAATAAAGAGAAGAATTATTGTTTATAGAATCATTAAGAAAATTATTCCACATAAATAAATCATCCCAACATACATTACAACTCAAATCTATGTGTGTTATAATTTTATAATCAGTCTTAGATAATTCTATGTTTTGATTAAATGTAACTAATGAATCTGGAATACAAAGTTTATCACACACTCTTTCATTACTACCGCATGAAATCAGTAGAAATCCAGATAGAATGATTATAAATAGTGCCATCCTAATTGTTCTCTATCACAATTTTCCTGCAATACTTTAAATTTACAAGAAATATAATAGGCAATTGCATTTTTGTTACTCGTACTTCCAGAGCCTCCAATTGAACCTCCACTTATTGATCCAGAAAAATCAATTTCACCGCTTGTTGTATTATCATCATAAAAAACTTCACATTTCATTTTCCCCTTTACCCAATCATGTTCTGTTGTGGTTATTGCCTCATTTTCTATTGCAAAAATATCAAAGGATTCTTTTTGCCAAATAGAACAAATACCTATTCCGAGAATAACTGGAATTATTAAAAGTTTTACTATTCTTTTCATCGTATTTTTTTTGCAAATTTAGCCGTTTTTTTTGTTTATGCAACCTTTTCGCAAAAAAAATAAGGTTCTCGGAGCAAAAAAGGTGAATTTCTGCGTTTTGAACTGAGCCATAACGCATTAAACAGAAAACCTCGGAAATAGTAACGATGGCAATCTAGCAAAGAAACGCAAGGGAATGAAATAGAACGGTTGCCAAGTCATTACCCGATAATGCAGTAAAGTTTTTCTTTGTGTCGTCAAGTTTCATCGTTCTGCGTTAGTTTGCATATCAATGTATAACTCGCTGATAACTAATTTTGTAACCAAAAAAGATTAGAATATGCGAAGTACATTTAAGGTGCTGTTCTACGTGAACGGATGCAAAGAGAAAAACGGTATTGTTCCTATTATGGGACGAGTGACAATCAAGGGTTCTGTGGCTCAATTCAGTTGCAAGCAGAGCATCCACAAAGACCTATGGGATGTGAAAGGCAACCGAGCTAAAGG
>SUWY01000031.1 GCA_015061245.1 Bacteroidales bacterium | reverse complement strand
CATAGTGGTAAAATTCTAAAGGTTTTTGCAATATTAGGAAATATATTTTATAGCTACAAATATCTATTAGAGAAATACAAAAAGAGGCCACAATGGTGATGTGACCTCTTTTTGTATATTGCGTTGGATACAGATTATTAATAGAACTTATATCTGTAATCTTTTACGTTAGCCATCTTTGCTAATGCAGGAAGAAGTTGCTGATTAAGCTTCATGTTCAACATGTAAGCTGCTCTATACTCCTCAGCTCCCTTCATCTCGTCGGTAATCTCTTCAGTAGCTTTGTTGTTAATCATTACAACATAAACTCCGTTATTACCTGCGATAGGCTCTGAAATCTGACCAACCTCCATTGATGCTATAGCTCCAATTACTGCAGGCTCAATTCCTGCTCCAGGCAACTGCATAGAGTTGAATGTCACATCTTGGGCATCCTGAATGTCAAGACCTGTCTGGCTCTGAATAGATGCCAAGCTTTGGCTGTTTGCCTTAATTGCTGACAACTCCTTGCTGATGATGTTAGCTTTCTCTTTGTTAGCCAAAATCATGCGAATCTCACCTGCTCTATCCTGAAGAGGAATAATTCCCTCTGGATTAATCTTTGTCAAAGCTGCAACAACTCTCTCTTTGTTGCCAAATGAGAATACTGTTGATTTCTCGCGGTTGCTGATAACGCTATTAGCCTCCTCGGTAAGGAATGCACTCTGTACCAACTCGCGTGAAGAGGTCATGGTGCTTACAACTGGATCATTCTTACCCAAAATAGCGCTTCTGCGAACCAAACCCTGCTCCTGTGCTTTTGCAATCAACTCCTCTGCGGTTGTAATTCCATTGGCAAAGTCGCGAGCTACGTTTGTAGCTGCCATCTCTGTTGCTGATGATGGGCGAATCTCTTTGGTAACTGTTGCAACCTTTACCATGTCCTGAATATCTTTCTGCTCAAGAACCTCGTAGATGTGGATTCCGTAACCAGACTCAACTGTTCCAATTGCTCCAACCTTAGCGTTGAATAGAGCCTCGCTAACCTCTGGAATCAATGTTCCGTAAGCAACCCATCCAAGGTCACCACCGTTAACCGATGAAGCCTGATCCATAGAGTGCTGTGCTGCAGCATCGGCGAATGAAATCTTACCGCTCTTAATCTGGGCAGCCAAGTCGTCGGCAGCTGCCTGAGCCTCCTCGATTGTTGCTCCTCCAATTAAGATGTGACGAGCACGTAGCTCAGCAGGCATCTTCTTTTTGTCAAATGCACGTGTGATCTTGTAGTAACCCTCCTCCTCGTATGGACCAAATACCTCTGCTCCATTCTTTGAGAATAGGTGCTCAGCCAACTCTGTATTCTTGATAGAGCTCTTGCTTACATATGTTGGAAGCTCTTTTGTGTCTGAATTCATGCTGATAACATTCTCAGGAGTTGTTGTTGATGCAAATCCTGCAACAATCTCGTTCAATGAGTTCAAAATTGCTTGTCTGTCATCGGCAGTTGGGGTAACGTTGAATGTAACGTAAACAATCTCTCTTGTCTCATCCTGCTCAACAGGGTGTGTGTTGTAGTAGTTTTTAATTGCAGACTCAGAGATGTTGATAGTTGAATCAGATATAGTAGAGTATCTCTTAACGATATAGCTTACATCAAACTTGTTTGCCTGTGCGTCAAGTGTGCTGTTAGTCTCTGCATTTGTTGTGTAGAACATATTGTTTACCAATGCAGAATATTTCTCGAATACTCTGTTTGAAGCAACCTCGTCCTGAATTCCTTCCCAGCTGATTCCGGCATTTGGATTTGAAATTACATACTGAACAATTTGACGAATCTCCTCGGGATTCTGTGTGCCAAATGCGTTGTAGATAACAGGGCTGATGTTATTTCCATAAATCAAATCGAACAACTCGTCGTCAGATACGTTAAGACCTAACTCCTCTGCCTGAGTTTGAAGCAATGAGGTGTAAATCATCTGATCCCAAACGTTCTCTCTCAACTGAGCCATCTGCTCCTCGGTGATGTAGCCTCCGGTACTTGCTTTATATGCGTTCTCAGCCTCAGATACTGCGTTTTGGAAAGTAATGATAGATATCTCCTCGCCATCAATCTCGCCTACAACATTTAGTTTGCTGTTTTTAATACTTGAACCGGATGTAAAAATATCGCCCATAACGAATGCGATAAGTGCCAAACCAATTATGATTCCAACACTAATTCCGGCCTTTTCACGAATAGTTTGTAATGCTGCCATTATTATTTATTTTTTGTTTTTCTATTTACTTAAATTTCAAGCCACGAAATTAACAATCTTACTTTATTTATGCAAAAAAGCTAATCCTTATTTTGCGCTCTTTTTCTTTGTAGAGCTCTTTTTGACCTTCTTTCCGTTACTTTTATTGCTTTCATCGGCCATAATTGCCAAACAATCCTCTTTTGTTAGGGTTGAAGCATCGGTACCCTTTGGTAATTTGTAGTTTACCTTATCGCAAGTGATATATGGACCGAATCGGCCGTTCAATACCTGAATGCCTCCGTCAAACTCTGCAATGCAGCGGTTTTTATCTGCGGTACGTTTCTCTTCAATTCGAGTGATTGCCTGCTCCAGGGTAATTGTGCCGGCATCGTCTTCTCCCTTTTTTAGTGAAACGAATTGTCCGTCGTGGCGAATATACGGACCAAAACGGCCAACACCAATGGTAACCTCTTTCCCCTCAAAATCTCCAAGATGTCTTGGGAATTCGAAAAGAGCTAAAGCCTCTTCAAGTGTAATGTTGTCCATCAATTGACCTTTCTGCAGTCCCGCATATCTTACATTTTCGCCCTCGCCTATTTGAGCAACCGGACCAAAGCGTCCAATACGAACGGATACCTTAAGACCGCTTCCCGGTTCCTCGCCTAAAACACGCTCTCCACTGTTACGCTCTGAGTGCTCCAGTGTCTCCTCAACCTGTGAGTGGAATGGGGCATAGAACTCGTTAAGCATCTTGTCCCATGCAAGTCTTCCCTCTGCAATGTCGTCGAGATTTTGTTCGGCATTCGCTGTGAAGTTATAGTCCATAATATCAGCGAAGTGCTCGTTAAGGAAATCGGTTACAACAATTCCTATATCCGATGGGAATAACTTTTTCTTCTCTGCTCCCAAACTCTTTTTAGAGGTAGTTACCGAGATCTTTTTGTCTCCTGTTAACTTTATGGTTTTAATAGAGGTTGGTACACCATCTCTTGACTCTTTGACAACGTATCCACGATTTATGATTGTGGTAATTGTTGGGGCGTATGTAGATGGACGACCAATTCCAAGAGTCTCCATCTTCTTCACCAAACTTGCCTCGGTATATCTGGGAGGATGTTGAGAGTATTGCTCTTTTGCTATAATCTCTTTTCTCTCCAGTGACTCGCCCTCTTTGAGGGTTGGTAATATTGCAGTTTGAGTAGCCTCGTTTTCATCGTCAAGACTCTCCATATATACCTTCAAGAATCCGTCGAATATGATAATCTCGCCAATAGCATTGAATTTATGCTCTGAATTTCCATTGCTATCAATCATGTCAATCTCAGCAACAGTGCGCTCTAACTCAGCGTCGGCCATTTGCGATGCAATTGTACGTTTGTATATCAACTCGTAAAGTTGTTGCTCATTCTTGTCTCCCTCGATGGTCTCACGGTTCATGTAGGTAGGACGAATTGCTTCGTGAGCCTCTTGTGCCCCCTTTGTGTTGGTGGAGAAACGGCGTGTTTGAGAATACTCTTTGCCAAGTTTCTCACAAATTACAGCTTTAGAGGTGTTGATAGCCAAATCAGATAGATTAACAGAGTCTGTACGCATGTATGTAATGAATCCCTGCTCATACAGATGTTGTGCTACCGACATTGTCTGCGATACCGAGAATCCCAATTTACGTGATGCCTCTTGCTGAAGGGTAGAGGTGGTGAATGGGGGTGCCGGTTTGCGGGTTGTTGGTTTTGTCTCTACCGATTTTACGGTATAGCTTGCATTTATGCACTTTGATACAAACTCTTTTGCATAGGTTTCGTTATCAAATCTCTCTGCAAGATCGGCTTTGAAACTTTGACCATTCGCTGCAATGAATGTAGCAGAGACTCCAAATGTTGATTGACTCTTGTGTGCATTAATCTCACGTTCGCGCTCAACAATCAATCTTACTGCTACCGATTGTACTCGGCCGGCAGATAATGATGGCTTAACCTTTCTCCACAATACAGGTGATAACTCAAATCCTACCAATCGGTCCAGTACTCTTCTTGCCTGTTGGGCGCATACCAGATTGGTGTCTATGTGGCGAGGATTCTCTATTGCATTCAATATTGCATCTTTGGTAATCTCGTGAAATACAATACGCTTTGTTGTTTCCGGATTCAATTTAAGAACCTCTGCCAGGTGCCATGCAATAGCCTCTCCCTCGCGGTCCTCATCGGATGCAAGAAGCACGTTGTTTGCACTCTTGGCAAGACTTTTCAACTCTTTAACAACGTTTGCTTTCTCCTCGGAAATTTCATATATAGGGGCGAAGTTATCTTCGATGTTGACACCCAAATCTTTCTTTGACAAATCTCTGATATGTCCAAAACTTGATTTGACAGTGTATCCTTCACCTAAAAATTTCTCAATGGTTTTGGCCTTCGCAGGCGACTCAACAATTACTAAATTATCAACTTTCTTGTTGCTCATTTTCCTGTTTTGTACTACTAAAGAAGTTACGATAGAATAATATTAAAATAGCAGCTCCTATCGTAATATATGAATCTGCAAAATTGAATACCGGACGGAAGAAGATAAAGTCTCCTTTTTGGATAATGGGGAAGTAGAGCATATCTACAACCTTTCCACACAATAGCGATGTGTAGCCCCCACCCTCCGGTAAGAACTCTGCAACCTGATAATATGTACTTGCACTAAAAATAACTCCGTAGAATATACTGTCAATCAAATTGCCCAGTGCTCCACATAAAATGAGGGTTACACAGACTAACACCCCCATGGGAGCTTGCTCCTTGATTAACTTTCTTATATACCATATAATTCCGGCCGAGGCTACAATTCTAAAACAGGTCAAGAGGATTTTCCATACGTTCCCCTCTCCGAATTTCATACCAAAGGCCATGCCGGGGTTCTCTACAAAGAGTATTCTAAACCAGTCAAAAATTCGAATCTCCTCGCCCAAAGTAAGTGAGGTTTTGATCCAAAATTTCACGCACTGATCCAATACCAGCAATATTACTGATATCAAAATAAGTTTTTTCGATGCCGACATTCTTTTAGCTCTGTTTGTTTTTGGCATCAACACTAAGAGTTGCATGAGGCACAGCTCTCAATCTCTCCTTAGGAATCAACTTTCCGGTTTCGCGACAAATTCCGTATGTCTTGTTCTCGATACGGACTAACGCAGCCTCAAGATGAGAGATGAATCGCTCTGCACGTTGCGCTAATCTTCCTGCCTCCTCTTTTGAGTTGATAGCTGCTCCCTCCTCCAAAATATGGAATGTAGGACTGGTATCAGAGATATCATTTCCGTCTGCTCCGGAAACAGATGCTCTAAGAGTTGCATAGTTCTCTCTAGCCTTCTCTAACTTTGCAAGAATAATCTCTTTAAACTCTTGCAACTCTGCGTCTGAATATCTATTCTTTTCTGCCATAATATGTTGTGTTTTAGGCCTTCTCAATTCTGATGAAGGTCTTTATATCATCAATTTCAATTTCAATGTCTCCATCTTTCTGCTCTGACTCAACATTTACCTGAGTAGCAAGTACCTGACCTGCAATATATGAAGATAGGTGGTTGACAGCCTCGTTTATCTCGTCGTGTGCACCGATGGTCAATGTGATACGGTCTGTTACCTCCAAGCCACTATCCTTACGGGCGTTCTGGATACGGTTAATCAGCTCTCTGGCAATTCCCTCCTCGCGTAGCTCGGTGGTGATTTGAATGTCAAGAGCAACTGTAAGCGGACCGAAGTTTGCAACCTGCCATCCCGGAACATCCTCGGAGATAATCTCAACGTCGGCCAAACTTAAGGTAATCTTTTCATCGCCTACAGCCATATCGTATGAACCGCTACGCTCAAAGTCGGCAATGGCTCTTTGATCCATGGTTGCAACCTCGGCAGAGATTGCCTTCATGTATTTACCGTATTTTGGTCCTAATGTCTTGAAGTTTGGTTTAATACGTTTGGTAAGTACTCCAACTGTATCTGTAATATACTCCAACTCCTTAACGTTAACCTCGGATAGGATGATATTCTTGACTGCCTCCAATCTGTTTTGCATTGTTTGGTCGGCAATTGGAATCATAACCTTTGCAAGTGGTTGGCGAACACGAATCTGAACTTTACGGCGTAATCCTAATAACATAGAGGTTACATCCTGTGCAAGTTCCATCTGCTTCTCAAGTTCAGTGTCAATTACACTCTCGTCTGCTTTAGGGAAGTTTGCCAAATGAACACTGCCGATATGGTTGCCGGTAACGCTATTCAAATCGCGATACAATTTGTCCATGTAGAACGGAGCTATTGGGGCTCCCAAAACAGCTACGGTCTCCAAACATTGATATAGTGTTTGATATGCTGCCAAATCGCTATTCCAGAAACGTTTACGGCTTAATCTTACATGCCAGTTAGACAAATTCTCAGAGACAAACTCCTGAATTGCACGACCTGCTCTTGTTGGTTCATAATTCTCATAAGCCTCGGTAACCTCTTTAATCAGGCTATTTAGCATAGAGAGAATCCAACGATCCATTTCCGGACGCTCTGCAACCGGAATTTGTGGTTTGCTATTGTCGAAGTTGTCAATGTTAGCATACATTGCAAAGAATCCGTAGGTGTTGTACAATGTTGCGAAGAATTTACTCTTAACCTCTTCAACTCCCTTAATATCGAATTTCAAGTTGTCCCATGGCTGTGAGTTGGTAATCATATACCAACGAAGTGGGTCTGAACCATATTTATCAATAGTCTCGAATGGGTCTACTGCATTTCCCAAACGTTTAGACATCTTATTTCCCTTTGCATCAAGAACCAAACCGTTTGAAATGATGTTTTTGAATGCAACAGAGTCAAATATCATGGTTGCAATTGCATGTAGAGTGAAGAACCAACCACGAGTCTGGTCAACTCCCTCTGCAATAAAGTCGGCAGGGAAACGTTCGCCGCTCTCAATTGCCTCCTTGTTCTCGAATGGGTAGTGAGCCTGAGCATACGGCATTGCTCCTGAATCAAACCATACGTCAATCAAGTCGGTTTCACGATACATTTTTTTACCGCTTTCAGAGACAAGAATAATATTGTCAACGTATGGACGGTGTAGGTCTATGCTATCGTAATTCTCCTTAGAGTTGTTTCCAACCTCGAATCCTTTATATGGGTTCTCGCTCATGAAGCCACAAGCAATTGACTTCTCAATCTCATTGATAAGCTCCTCGACAGAACCTATACATTTCATCTCGGTACCATCGTCTGTAGCCCAGATTGGAAGAGGAGTTCCCCAATATCTTGAACGTGACAAGTTCCAGTCAACCAAGTTCTCAAGCCACTTTCCGAAGCGTCCCTCTCCTGTGCTTGTCGGTTTCCAGTTGATAGTTTTGTTCAACTCTATCATGCGCTCGCGAACAGCAGTGCTCTTGATAAACCATGAGTCAAGAGGGTAGTATAGAACCGGTTTGTCTGTTCTCCAGCAGTGAGGGTAGTCGTGCTCGTGTTTCTCAACCTTAAATGCGCGATTCTCCTTCTTAAGCATTACGCACAAATCGATATCCAATGTTGCATCTTTCTCTGTAAGCGATGAGTCGTAAGCGTTCTTTACATATCTGCCACTGAACTCTTTATATGCCTCAACGTTTACATTGCTCTTGATATATTCCGGATCCATATCCTCGATACAGAAGAAGCGTCCCTTTTTATCAACCAATGGTTGTAGGTTGCTCTCTTTGTCGAGTAGTTGCATTGGGGCAATGTTTGCAGCTTTGGCAACGCGATTATCATCGGCTCCAAAGGTAGGTGCGATATGTACAATACCGGTACCATCCTCGGTTGTAACATAATCACCAGGAATTACACGGAAAGCATCGCCCTGTGGTGTAAACCATGGAATTAGTTGCTCATATCTCATGCCGACCAACTCTGCTCCGGTATACTCTGCAACAATCTGGTATGGGATAAGTTTGTCGCCCTCTTTGTACTCAGATAGAGCAATTCCTTCGGCCTTGGCATTAAAGTATGCGTTGAAACGATCCTTTGCCAAGATAACAGAGATTGGTTGATATGTGTATGGGTTGAAGCTCTTTACCTGTACATAAGTAATGTTAGGGCCTACACAAAGAGCTGTATTTGAGGTAAGTGTCCATGGAGTGGTTGTCCATGCCATAAAGTAGACCTCGTCCGAATCACTAAATAGTCTTTCTGATTCAGCATTGCGCACAACCTTGAATTGTGCAGTAGCTGTTGTATCCCATACTTTTCTATAACAGCCGGGTTGGTTCAACTCGTGAGAGCTAAGTCCTGTTCCTGCTGCAGGTGAGTATGGTTGAATGGTGTAGCCCTTGTATAGGAATCCCTTATTATATAACTGCTTTAGCAAATACCACAAGGTCTCGATATAACGGTTGTCGTATGTGATATATGGATCCTGCATATTCACCCAATAACCCATCTGCTGAGTAAGCTCCTCCCACTCCTTGGTATATTTCATAACCTCGGAACGACACTCCTTATTGTACTCGGCTACGCTTATTGATTTGCCAATATCCTCTTTGGTAATTCCCAACTTCTTCTCAACACCAAGCTCAACCGGCAATCCGTGGGTATCCCATCCGGCTTTGCGGTTTACTTTATATCCCTGGAGAGTTTTGTAACGGCATATAACATCTTTTAACGAACGAGCCATCACGTGGTGAATACCTGGCATTCCGTTAGCCGATGGTGGACCTTCAAAGAAGATAAATGAAGGTGCATCTTCGCGGTTTTTTAAACTGGCCTCGAAGGTTTTCTCCTCTGCCCATGTGCCCAAAACCTCTTTATTGATTTTGGCTAAGTCCAACCCTTTATATACCGGGAATTTTTTATCCATAGATTTCGCAGTTTTATAATCAGTTTTGAAATTTGGGCGCAAATTTACTACTTTTATTGCTGAAATTCAAAAAATAAACTTTTTTCGTTTCAATCTTTGTTCTTGCATCCCCAAAATTGTATCTTTGTCAATGTAAAATCACAAAAATTGTAGAGTTATGTTGGAAGCGTTGGGATCGTTCTCGTTCAGCGAGGTGTTGAGTGCCTTTTTGGTGCTTTTTGCAGTTATTGATATAACCGGAGCGGTGCCGGTTGTACTTAATTTGAAGGCCAGTGGAAAAAAAATAGAGCCATTAAAAACTGCGCTTATCTCATTTGTGCTGTTTATGCTCTTCTTGTTTGTAGGTATCCAGTTGCTGGGATTCTTTGGAGTGGATATTAAATCTTTTGCTGTGGCAGGTTCTATAATCCTCTTCGTTTTGGCTGCGGAGATGGTGTTTGGTGTAACTCTATTCAAAGAGGATTGCGATGCTGAACATACAACAGCACTTGTTCCTCTTGTCTTTCCGTTGATTGCGGGAGCTGCATCGTTTACTACACTTTTGTCACTCCGAGCAGAGTATCAATTGATAAATATCATTATTGCAGTCATACTTAATATGGTTGTGGTTTATGTTGTGTTGCGCAATGTAAGTCTTGTTGAGAAGTTGATAGGTAAGGGTGGTGTTTATATTCTTAAGAAGATATTTGGAATTATCTTGTTGGCAATTGCTACACGTCTTTTTGTAGAGAATTTTGCCTCATTGTATAATATGTTGATAAACCAATAAAACTAAATAGAAATGAAGAAGATTTTATTAGTAGCCCTATTGGGACTTTTTGTAAGTCAAGTAAATGCTCAGTCTGTTTTGAGTAGCTTGTTGAATAAGACTCTTTCAAAGGAGTCAATCACCTCGATTGTTGAGAGTGTAGCCGGCAAGGTTGTCTCAAAGTTGGATTTGTCTGTAGTTGGAACGTGGAAATACTCTGCTGCGGAGGTTCAGTTTAAGAGTGATAATTTGTTGGCAGAGGCCGGTGGAGCGGCAATGTTGTCTACTGTTGAGAACAGTGTAGGTAAATTGTATGCTAAATTGGGAATGGATAGTGATTACTCATTTACCTTTAACAGTGATTCTACATTTACCCAGAATATAAAGGTAAAATCTAAGGTGCAGACTTTGAAGGGTACATACTCTTTGGATAAGGAGAATAATCTTATTGTTTTGAAGTATCAGGTGCTTGGAAAAATTAATTTAGGCAAGGTCTCAGCTATTTATGCAAATAACGGAACTTCATTGTCAATTCTTTTCGATGCCAATGAGTTGTTTACAATGTTGAAGAAGATTGCGTCTGCAGCTTCAAGTTTTTCAAGTACGGCAACATTAGCTGGTTTGAGTACAATTGTAGAGCAGTATGATGGAATGTTGTTGGGATATAAAATGTCTCGTGTGAAATAATTCCATTTAAAATAAATAGTATGCCCCGTGAAGCGTTGAGTTCCACGGGGCATTCTTTATCTGTTATTGCTTGTCGATTATTGGCATGCAGAGTAGAAGGTCTTTATAACCTCGTTTGCCAATTGGTTAGCAGAATTCTCATCTTTTGATTCCGAGTAGACGCGAATAATAGGCTCGGTATTTGATTTTCTTAAGTGAACCCATCCGTCGGCAAAATCGATCTTTACTCCATCAATGTCTGTGATTTTTTCGTTGGAGTATTTTGCTTTTAGGGTATCGAGTACCTTTTCGACATTGGTTTCTGCCTGCAAATCTATTCTATTCTTAGATATGTAGTAGGCGGGGTAAGTTCTCTTCAACTCTGTCATTGTAAGGCCTCGCTCAACATATAGAGAGAGGAATAGTGCAACTCCTACTAAAGCGTCGCGACCATAGTGTAGTTCAGGGTAGATAACTCCACCGTTACCCTCGCCACCGATTATTGCGTTTGTGCGTTTCATTTCGGTAACAACATTTACCTCGCCAACTGCAGAAGCACTATAGCTACATCCATCGTAACGGTTGGTAACGTCGCGCAAGGCTCTTGATGATGAGAGGTTTGAAACTGTATTTCCCGGAGTTTTGCTCAATACATAATCTGCAACAGAGACAAGGGTGTACTCTTCGACAAACATTGAGCCATCTTCGCATATTAGCGCCAAACGGTCAACATCAGGATCAACCACAATGCCAATGTCGGCTTTGTGCTCTTTCATTGTGGCAGATATTTGGGTAAGATTTGCCGGGATAGGCTCAGGATTGTGAGCAAACTTTCCTGTAGGCTGGCAGTTAAGTTCTATAATCTCGGTTATTCCCATTGCTCGGAGCAGTTGAGGAATAATTGTTCCTCCAACCGAGTTGACTGCATCGACAACCACTTTAATCTTACTACTCTTTACGGCTTGAAGATTAACCAACTTTAGATCTAATACCTTATTAATATGGTATTGAGTATAATCCTTCTCCTCAATGTAGCCAAGAGCATCTACATCGGCGTATGTAAAGTTGCTCTCCTCTGCAATTGCTAATAGCGCTTTCCCGTCGGCATCAGAGAGAAATTCTCCTTTTGAATTTAGTAGTTTTAATGCATTCCACTCCTTGGGATTGTGGCTGGCTGTTAAGATGATTCCTCCATCTGCGCCCTCGGCGGTAACTGCAATCTCGGTAGTAGGTGTGGTTGCCAATCCAATATTAACTACGTGGTGTCCTAAACTACATAGAGTTGAGCAGACAAGGTTGCTATACATCTCGCCAGAGAGTCGGGCATCACGACCTACAACAATCTTTGCTACCTGTTTATTACACTCTTTTTTTAACCATGTGGCATAGGCTGAGACAAATTTTACAACATCGATGGGGGTTAGGTTGTTTCCGGGTTCTCCGCCGACAGTGCCTCTAATGCCTGATATTGATTTGATTAGACTCATATTTAGGTCAATTTTCTATGTTAACTGAAAAATTTATTGACAAAAGTACTACTTTTTTTACTCTAAAAGTTTGTTGTAAAGAAAAAAGTTTATAACTTTGCACCCGCAATGGAAAGAAAACTCTATTGTTAGTTCTTAAAAATTGGTGCGTTAGTTCAGTTGGTTAGAATACATGCCTGTCACGCATGGGGTCACGGGTTCGAGTCCCGTACGCACCGCTTTTTATATCACAAGCATTTGCTTGATGGTGCGTTAGTTCAGTTGGTTAGAATACATGCCTGTCACGCATGGGGTCACGGGTTCGAGTCCCGTACGCACCGCAAAGTCCGAGAGAAATCTCGGACTTTTTTTGTATATATTTTGATATTTGCGCTAAATTATTGCTTAATAATTAAAAAATATCTATCTTGCACAAAATTAGCCTATGAAAAGCAAGATTATATGTTTATTACTTTTCATATTGACCATAAATCCTGTAGTATATGGTCAGAGAGATATGAATTTCCGCACTCATATTGAGGAGGCGCTTTGGAACTATGTATATAATTCACGTAAAGAGAAGTGCTACCTACATATAGATAAGGAGAGTTGTCTCCCGGGAGATTCCATCTATTTCAGAGGTTATCTATTCAATGGCTCGTTTAACAATCGTGTGGATTATAGTCGCTTTATATATATTGAGCTAGTAGATAGGGCAAATGTCGTATATAACAGAGAGAAAGTGGCATGTGATTCAAATTTGGTATTTCAAGGATATCTCCCTATTAGTGAAAATGTTTCCCAAGGTGAATTTTTTATTCGAGCCTATACTTATTGGATGCAGGGAGAGAAGGAGGAGTATATTTATCGTAAGCGAGTAAGAATTGTTAGCCCCTATGATCATCGAATAAGATGTAAAATGGATGTAGAACAAGGATCAAATGGACGTAGAATCTTAAAACTTGAGTTTTTGAATAGACAAGGTGAGCGATATGAAAATATCGAGTTCCATTATAAAATACCAGGTGAAACTCCTGATACATCCTATCTCACCGCTAATACTGGATATAGTGGTCAACAAAGAATAGTTGTAGAGGATTCTCTTTCCGACCATATTTGGCTTGCTTTGTCCAATAATTGCGAGTGGGATTACGAAGGTTATATAGCTATTCCGGGAAGTAGTAGAGATTATAACTTAACGTTTTATCCGGAAGGAGGTTCATATATTGCAGATTGTCCTCAACGAATAGGAGTTAAGAGCGTAGGAAGAGATGGTATAGGTGTTGCTGTAAGCGGAAGTATTTACGATGAAACAGACTCATTCATAACATCATTCTCAACTAATGCTATGGGTATTGGAAGTTTCGAAATAAGAGCCTTGCCGGAAATGCAATATAGGGTTGTAACAAAATCATCTGAAATAAAAATAAAGGAATTCTTATTGCCAAAGTTTAAACAAGACGCCGTATCTCTACGCATTGATGCTGTAGGAGATAATCTTGTTTATAAATTACTATGCGATAGCTTGAATCAAACATATAGAGATGGTTGCATTGTTATCCATAGTCGAGGAGTTCCGTTAGCTATCCTTGATATTGCAACTAGCGAGGGCAAGATCATGAATTTAGGAGGAGCGCCAGCAGGAGTTGTTGAGTTTGTACTGTTGGACGGTGTAGGAGAAGTATTAAGCAAAAGATTATGGTTCCATAATCCAATTATACACCCCCAGGTTGACATTTTCTTGCCGTCAGGGTTGGCTGATCGTCGTGCCATGCAAGATGTCTCTATTCGTTTTGCAAATAATTCCAATATAAACGATTCGCTAATTTTCTCCATAAGTGTTATAAATAACGGACAGACATATCATGACAATCGCAATGGAGGCTTGCCTGTATATCTGTTGCTCGACAGTGATATTGAGGAGTTTATAGAGAATCCATCGTACTATTTTGCATCGTCAACGCGAAATAGACATATTGAGTTAGATAATTTAATGATTACGAACTCATGGAAACGCTTTGATATATCTGATATTTTAACGCGCACTTACGAAATAGAGCATGATTATTATGTTGAGCGAGGACAATTTTTAAGCGGAGAGGTTAGAAACTTTATGGGGAAACCGGTAACTAATGCCAAAATATTAATAATTGGATCTAATGGGGTGGTATGTGAATCTAAGACTGATTCTGAAGGCCGTTTCATAGAAAATGACATTTGGTACGACGAGGATACAAGATTTTATGTTCAAGCTTTAAGTAAGAAAGGCAAAGATAATGTGGAGATGTTATTGGATGATCCTGATTTCCGTAGCTTTAGTTGTGTAGAGCCTGTGGGAAGTTACCTCTATTATGGTGATGAGGATTTCTATAAAAATTATGGTAAGGACTATATATTTGCTGATAACGGAGTGCGCATACAAACTTTAGGAATTGTCAGAGTCGGAGCTATGAGCAGAGAGAAACAGCAGGAACAACTTCTGGATGAATGGCAACAATTAGATATGCGAATGGCTTTTGTCAGAGGATTTACCAATGTTGAACGTTATGGTCAATTATGGTGGAGTGATTTGAGTGGAGCTCGTGGATATAGAGGTTATGAAGCGTTAAAAGATTGGTTGATATATGGTAAAAATCCAGGAGATATTCTAGGTCCTATTAATTCATATAGTTATGAGGGTAAAATAACTGATATTCCCGGTATTCCAGATGAGTATGTTCGTCGTTGGAATGCAATCGAAAAAAACACAAAACTAAGTTCAGGGGAGAGAGCATCTACGCTTGTGTATAGAGGAGATTACAATGGAATAGAGGTGTTTAATGGATATTATGATATGGCCGAGGGAACTGTCACGCCATATTTGGAGATGAATCCAATTATGGCCGATTATCAGTTTAATATACAGACAGTTGTCCCGTTTGCTCCACAAGTTCACCACGATTATATGCAGCCGTCATATAATGTTCCTACAGATTTGTTAAAAGATCCCATAGATGAAAAAATTACGCGATACTGGAATCCAAATGCGGTGTTAAGTAATGGTGATAGCTTGACCTTCTCGTTCCCTACTGCAGCCGGTTATCGCAATACTTCATACACTATAATTGTTGAGGGCTACACAACTTCGGGAGTGCCAATATATGAAACCTATATTATTAACATTTAAATATATTTGTTATGAAACAGATTACTACAATTTTATGTGCTCTAATGCTTTTTGCATGTTCAAATGCTTTAGACACAGAAGTGCTCGTTACAGAAATTCATAATGAGCCTATAATTCTCAAGCCAATTGATGATTCGGCTTCTACCGTTGCAACAGTAACAAGTTTGGATCCGACTATTGCTAATTACGGAATGTATGATGGGCCGTACGATATGACAGTTACTGTTGGTTCGGCAGTAATTGGGAGTTATAACAATAGCGCTAGTTTTTCTATTAGAGGATCAATACCTATACAATATATTGTACATAAACATACACTTGAGAAGAAAGTTTTAACTGTAGGGAGTGTGTCAACAAGCCCTCAATACATGGGAACTTATGTCTTGTGGTCAGATTTAGGAAGTTGAGCATGGTCTACAATAGCGTTTACTAATTATGATCAATTATCACCTTATGTAAACTTTGTTATATATGGGAAAGTAACAGCTCCTCCTGGATTTTTTAACCCGTACGAGCAAGAGGACTATATAATAAATCATCAGAGTTATATTAATATCAATCATGAGTATTAATATAACGCATAGTATTCCTTACATTTAAAGGTACAAATATGGGCTGTCTGAATTTGAAAGTAGACAGCCCATATTTTATTTTTACTCGTAGTCGAAGTGGTAGCCGGTTAGATAATAGTTTGGCATAACCATGTCGATTGCCTCGTATAGCATTGGGTCATACTCTTTGAGTTGATCTCGATATTTTAAGGTTGTATTTTTGCCGTTAATAGCAACAACCATGCGGCATGTATTGAACCAAGCTTGTACTCCCTCGGCGAAATACTCCGATACATTATCGCGAGAGTAGGTCTTTCTGCCTGCAGCATCGACCCATAGGTTGTTCTCTTCTGCATTTTTGAATGCTGCATCGAGTGCGTTGCAGAATTCTGTATGATACTTTCTCAAACCATACTCAACATTGTGCGCAAACTCGTGTACCATAATACTCTCGGTTGGGTAGCGCTCTTTGTAGTTTGGAATCTTAACAATATTCTCTTCTCCACAACTCATAAGAGGAATGTATGCTGTTGCTCCGTATCCGCGACCACGGGCATCCCAATCGGTATCCGGCCATATCTCCGGCATGATTCTGCACTCCGGCATATCGGTTACGTTCTCGCGATAACCAATGATTCCTATTCTGAAGTGGTCTTTCAGCATCCACTCTTGAGCCTCAGGGCAATCTACCAACATAGCAATTACAATCTCTTTGGCCTGAAGCAATGCGCTATCGCTTACAAATCTTGAAGCTACAATAGGCATGCCGTTGGCATCGATATATTTTCTGTAATATGGATCAAGAGGGGACTCCTTATATTGTAACCATTGGGTTAGTGTCTCGGGTGGAAGGGTAATTCCATACTCGTTGACAGGAATCTCAACCTCACCCCAAGCTTTTTTAGCCAATTCAAATCCTGTTTTATCGTGGCGTTGCAACTCCTCAATATCGAATGGATAGAAGTTGTTGATGCCTAAATAAGCCTCGGTAATCTCGCCAAAGTACTCTACGGGACTATTAACAGCATCGGATTGGATATTGCGTACCAATTTGCTTCTGCGGTTAATGTAATATACCTTGTTGTACTTGTTTTTTACCGATTTGTGGTGATTCTCAATTTCTGCTCTATCCTCTTCGGTTAATATCTCGTAAAAGTACTTTTGAGCATATAAATTGGCAATTACAATGGGTTGGTTTTCACGAGCCAACGAATCGCTGAATGGTTTTAGAGTGCTTCCCAGTATAATTCCGTTGAGGGTTGCATTCTGCTCTTTGGTTATATATTCCAATCCTTTCGCTTCCGGATTATAACTTATTGTGTCAGGAACAAGTTTTGCGTATGCCTCTGCAGGAAGGGTATTTTTCAGGGTCTCCATATAACCTTGAAGTTTGGTGACACTTGCAACGGCAGCAGTTGAGTCTTCGGCAGTAAGACAACGAATAACAATATCTTCGTTTATGGCAATGTATTTGCCTGTGTCGGCAGGAAGTGCCGGAGTTGGGAATACTGGAACTGTCGGCTCCGGTGTTGGAGTTGGTTCCTGAGTTGGTTCCTGAGTCGGGGTTGGTTCCACCGGGGGATTTGGTGTTGGTACAGGTTCAGCGTTGTCGCTTGAACAAGCCATAATTGGCATAACAATAGTTGCTATTGATAATGCCATTAAAATAATCTTTTTCATTGTTTTCAGGTTGTGTGTTATTTTTTCTTTCTCTTTTTTTCAACGCTCCAACCGAATTTTCCCTTTCTATCTCCAAGACCGTAGTATTGCCCGTGGCAATATACTAAAGGCTTCGCCTCCTCTAATTCGAATTTTCCTGTCTCTTTGTTCAGATATTTCTCGTCGGCTATGACATTTACCACCTCGGCAATAAACATATCGTGGCTGCCTAACGGGATAATCTGTTTTACTCTACATTCAATGTTGATAGGAGCTTCATTAATTATGGGTGCCTTGACAATTGAGGCCTCGCCCGGAGTAAGGCCCATCTCTTTGAATTTGTTATAATCTTTGCCCGAGCGTACACCGCACCAATCGGTTGCTCTTGCCAAATCTTCTGTTGTCAAGTTTATGACAAACTCTTTGCATTGCTCAATTATGGCGTATGAGTGTCGCTCTTTTCTGACCGATATATAGCACATAGCCGGATCGGAGCATATTGTTCCGGTCCAGGCTATGGTTATGATATTGTAGTTTTCGGGAGAGTCTCCGCATGTTACCATTACGGCAGGCAGCGGATAGATCATTGTTCCCGGTTTCCAATTCTGTTTCATTTGCGTTTTGCGTTTCTCTCTCTCTGCTCGCGTAGTTTCTTCTCTTGCTCTTTCTGCATTTGAATCAAGCGCTGTTGGAAACTACTCTTCTTTGCAGCAGGTTTGTGCTGTGCAGCTGCCATCTCGGCAAGGACTTTCTCATCGCGGATATAGAATTTGCGAATAGCCCAGGTCATCAAGATGGTGATAAGAGTAGATACAAAGTAGTAGTAACTCAATCCTGATGAGTAGTTGTTGAAGATGAATAAGAACATGATAGGCATTAGGTACATCATATATTTCATCATCTTCATCTGGTCATTCTGTGGTTGAGTCTTAGAGTTCATCCATGTGTAGATCACGTTCACAATGGCCATCAACAAACAGAACAAACTAACGTGGTCTCCATAGAATGGAATGCTGAATGGAAGATCCAGAATAGAGTCATACGATGCCAAGTCGTCGGCCCATAGGAATGATTGTTGTCTTAACTCAATAGCTCCGGGGAAGAACCAGAACAAGGCAATCAAGAATGGGAACGAGATTAACATTGGAAGACATCCTCCCATTGGACTCACTCCGTTCTTTCTGTATAGCTCCATCATTGCCTGCTGACGCTCCATTGCCTTCTCAGCTGGGATCTTTTCGTTAATTGCATCCATTTGAGGCTTTAACAAACGCATCTTTGCTGATGATTTATAAGATTTGATTGTGAGAGGAGCCAATACAAGCTTGATAATCAATGTCATCAACAAGATAATCAAACCATAGTTCGATGTTACGTGCTTCTCCAAGAAACTAAACAATGGAATTACAATATAGCGGTTAATCCATGCTAACCAGCTCCATCCCAAGTTTACCAAGTCAGGTAGATCAATCTCTTTTCCATACTCAAGGAGAGTGTAGTAGTTGTTTGGAATGAATAGGAATTGCATATCCAACTCAGTATGCTGCTCTCCGTTATATGATACAGGGATGGTTGCACTTGCCTTCTTTAGGTAGCCTGCCTCTTTGAACTCTTCTGTCTGCAATGTTGCGGGGTTAAAGCTCTCTTTGGCAATAAGAATTGATGAGAAGAATTGGTTCTTGAAAGCAATCCACTTGGTCTGAGCGGTTAACTCTTCCTCTTCGTTCTTGATCATATCCAGGTTGTCAACATCGTCGCCATCGATCTTGTAGTAGATTCCGGTGTAGCGGGTCTCGAACTCGGCACTCTTCTCCAATTGAGGCATATCTACACTCCACTCCATGGTCAAAGCACCGGGGATTACTCGTCCCATATTGTTTGTTACAATGTTGAAGTCAAGTGCGTATGTGTCAGGAGCCAATGAGTATTGATACTCAATATAGCTTTCGGGCGAGGATGTAAGTCTCATGCTTAGTGTTGCAGGCCCGGTTGTTGCCTCGATAACGCTCTGCTGGGTGTTTGGAGTGAAAAGAAGGTTCGCTGTGAATATCTCCTCGCGCATATTCTCGAACTTCAATCCAAATGTAGAGTGTTGCTCATTCCAAAGTACCAATGGAGCTCCTGCCGATGTTACATACTCTTTCAATTCAACGTATGCAATTCTACCTCCTTCGGTGTCAATGCCAACCTTGATTTTGTTATTCTCAAGGGTGATCATCTTTTTGGTAGTCAATGAATCGGTTGCAAATAGGGTATCGCCTACGCTTGTTTGAACAACATTGTTTTGGTTTCTGGCTTGCTCACGAAGAGCTGCTTTTCTTGCAAGTTCAACTTGAACAAGAGAATCCTGACGACGTTGCATAGCGCGTCTCTCCTCTTCGCTTGGACGGCTCCACCAGCTGAAGCCAATTAGAATCAAAAAAATTAAAATTAATCCGTACAGTGTGTTTTTATCCATCTCTCTCTTTTATCTTTTCTTTTAAATGATTTTATCTAACTCTTTAAGTTTAATCTTCAAAAGTGAAAGTCTCTCCTTTGAATTTGTCAACTTGTTGTTAATTCCCTCCAATAGTGAGTTTGCCTTTTTAGAGGCATTGAAGAATCCCATGTTGTTCTCTAAAACTTTAACATCGTTCTCTAGTTGGCGAATCTGTGAGATTAGTTTTTCGCGCTCACTGACAATCTTGTATGCGTTCTTGTCCTTATCTCCATCAAATCCCTTTACCTTGGAACGGAATCGCTCAATCTCTTTCTCTCGCTCAGAGATATTCAGTTTTGAGTAAACACGATTTACTGCCTTCTTGTATCGCTCATTCAGTAAATCCTTCTCCTTCATCGGTACATGGCCGATTGAGTTCCATTTGTTTTGCAACTCTTTGATCTTCTCTAAAAGAGTTTTGGTGTCACTGTTGGTGAACTCCTGCTCTAACTGCTCAATAATCTGTAATTTGGCATTTAGATTCTCGGTTTGTTCAGTGTCAATGCTTTGGAAGTGCTCGCTCTTTCTATTAAAGAAGATATCGCATGCAGCTCTGAATCGGTTCCATATCTTTTGTGAGTGTTTTTGCGATACTGCTCCAATCTGTTTCCACTCCTTTTGTGCCTCCAGGATAGCCTCTGTTGCAGCCTTCCACTCCTCACTCTCTTGAAGAGCCTCAACCTTTTCGCAAAGAGCACGTTTCAGCTCCAGGTTCTTTGTCTGCTCGTCTGCAAGCTCTTGGTAAAAATCCTTTTTATCATTAAAGAATTTGTCGCAACTTGCGCGGAACTTCTTAAACAACTTGGTGCGATCCTTTGGTGCAACCTCGCCCGCCTCTTTCCATTCGGTTTGTAATTGTAGAAGTTGCTCGGTTGCTGTTTGCCACTCCTTTGTTGAGGCGTAACTCTTTGTCGCTATCGTTGCTGCCTTCTCGCACAAACTGTTTTTAATGGTTAGCGCCTGCTCGAATTGAGCGTGTTGTTTGTCGATATAGTCATGGTAGCGGTCGTTTATGGCTGCAGTGGCTGTTTTGAAACGCTCCCAAACAATCTCTTTCTCCTCTTTTGCCACAGGGCCGGTCTCTTTCCATGTTGTATGGAGTTGTTGCAAACTCTTGAATGCATTGCTAATATCCTGCTGCTCGATAAGAGCCTCTGCGTCATTACACAATTTGAGTTTAATCTCAAGATTGCGCTTTAAGTCCATATCTCTCAACTCTTTGTTGATCTTGATATGGTTATAAAAGTTCTCTATCTGCAGATTATAGCTATTCCATAAACCAGACAATTGGCTTGAAGGAACTTGACCAATAGAACGCCAACGCTCTTGCAATGCGCGGAATTCGTTAAAGGTTTTCCCTCCAATCTCATCTGTTTCGACCAAAGTTTTCAACTCTTCTATTATCTGGAGCTTGGCCTTTAAATTTTGCTCCTTCTCCTCTTCGCTCACTTTAATCTGTTGTGTCTCGGTAAACTCCTCTTTCACCTGAAGTTGCTCCTCTACTTTTTCTTGTTCTTCCATGATGAAAAAATGAATATAAAAGTAACGAGCAAAGATAGCTAAATAAAATTAAAAATACCTATCTTTGCCCATTATCATTGCAAATATAGTTAAATTTGATGGAACAGTTAAAGATATCTGTTATAATTCTTAATTGGAACGGTAGAGATTTGCTGCAACGCTATTTGCCAAGTGTTGTAAAGAATAGCGATTATCCGCACGTTAAGGTCTATGTTGCCGATAATGGTTCAACTGACGATTCGGTTGCAATGATTGAGCAAGATTTTCCAACGGTAAATGTCATAAAATTAGAGAAGAACTGGGGGTTTGCCGAGGGGTATAACAGAGCAATTCAGGCAGTAGATTCAGAGTATGTATTGCTTCTGAATAGTGATGTTCGGGTAACTCCCCGTTGGTTGGAGCCTTTGGAGAGAGCAATGGATGAAAATCAAGAGCTTGCCGCGGTTCAGCCTAAATTGCTTGCAGATAGTAATCCAACCTATTTTGAGTATGCAGGAGCTTGTGGCGGGTTTGTAGATAAGTATGGTTATCCCTTCTGTCGAGGCCGTATTCTTGGCGAGATTGAAGAGGACAAAGCTCAGTACAATGATTTATGTAATGTATTTTGGTGTAGTGGAGCAGCAATAATGGTTCGTCGAGAGTTGTATCTAAAGGTAGGAGGATTGGATGGCGCTTTTTTTGCCCACATGGAGGAGATTGACCTATGCTGGAGAATATTGAGGTTAGGATTTAAAATGGCTGCGGTCCCGGAGTCGGTTGTCTACCATTTGGGAGGAGGTACTTTGCCAATGAATCACCCACACAAATTGAAGCTGAATTACCGCAATAATCTGCTAATGCTCTATAAGAATCTTACGGGCGAGGCCTTTCGTCGTTTAATGTTTGTGCGATTCTTTATGGATGTGGCCTCGCTCATGATATTCTTACTTACGGGCGAGGGCTCGAATGCTAAATCGGTGGTGCAGGCATATAGGGAATTTTGGCAAATGAAGCGTGAGTATTCTCATGCAGAGAGGAGTGAAAAGTTGGGGGTAATCTATCCGGGTTCTATTGTGTGGGAGTACTATTTAAAGAAAGCAAAATGTTTTAATAAGTTGAGGTATAAACTTTCGGGAGGTAAATTTGTCAAATAGGCAGTACGGCAAAGTTGATGGTGGAATTGTCTGACGATAAGATTATGAGGTTAATAAGTGAGGGCCGTAGTGAAACGGCGTTCAGACTTATTGTATCTCAGTATGGGGAACAACTATATTGGCGCATCCGTAAAATAGTTGTAAGTCATGAGGATTCCAATGATGTTCTGCAAAATGTATATGTGAAGATATGGCGAGGACTGGGAGCGTTTCGCTTTGAGTCAAAATTGTCAACTTGGATGCATAGGATTGCAACGAACGAGGCTTTGAACTTTATCAATGAGAAGCGAAGAAAGGTCTATGGCAATCAGGTGGAGATAGGTGAGATGTTGGCAAATACGCTTGAGAGCGATGTTTATATAAATGGCAATGAGATGGCGAAGAAGTTGCAGATGGCGCTATTCACATTGTCAGAGCGCCAAAGGTTGATTTTCAATATGCGCTATTTCGAGGATATGACAAACGAGGCTGTAGCAGAGGAGTTGGGAGTGGCTGTTGGAACGATTAAAGCAACCTACCATCAGGCTGTTAAAAAGATAGAAGAGTTATTGAAAGATAGATAATTATGGAGAAATTGGAAAAGAGATATGGCAAGCAGTTGCCTTTCGAAGTTCCTGCAGGGTATTTCGATGAATTGACCGAAAACATAATGTATTCGGTGCGTTCTTCATGTCCGGAAGATTTTAATATGGTACAACCTGCTAAATATGGTAAGTTTCAGCTATATTTGCAGCGTTGTCTGCCTTATGTCTCAATGGCGGCAATTGTCACTTTCGTTGTAATAATGATGCAGGTCTTTGTTGTTAAGAGTTATGATAAAGATATTGCGGAGGTAGCTGTCTTTGATTTTGATTCAAACAGTGAAATGGAAATAACCGACGAGGAGATAATTGAGTATTTGAGCAACAGTGTGTATGATGTTGAATCATTTTTAGCTTCAATGCAATGAGGAAGTGGTTGTTGATATTGATAACAGTGGTTATGTTGCCAATGGTTGCATTCTCGCAAGAGAAGAGCGATGAGCAACATAAAGAGGATATGTGGCGTGAGATAGAGAGTTGGAAAGTTGCTTTCTTTACTCATGAGTTGCGAATAACATCGGAGGAGGCTGTCCTTTTCTGGCCACTGTATAACGATATGACATGGCAAATCCAAAAATTACATTGGGAGAAACGTAAGTTGAGAAAATCCCTATTTAATAATGGAGATAAGCCTACGGAGGAGCAGTGTAAAGAGGTTTTGAAAAAAATCTTGGAGTTAGACAAAAAGAGAGATGAATTGAAATACACCTCGTACAAAAAGATGTCTGAGGTTATACCGGCCTCAAAACTCCTTAGGTTAGAAGATGTTGAAGAACACTTCAGACAAAAACTCTTTGATTATCTGAGAAAACGTTCACAGAAAAATCCTCCTGAAATGCCTTCAATGCATTAAAATGAAATAAAAATCCCTTTTTTCTTTGGAAAATAGAAAAAAGGGATTAATTTTGCACCTGCATTTGAGAGAATGTTCAGCTACCCGGAGAGTTGGGTGAGTGGCTGAAACCAGCAGTTTGCTAAACTGCCGTACGGGTAACCGTACCGGGGGTTCGAATCCCCCACTCTCCGCAGAACGCCGAAGACAAAAGGCGGACAAAATTAGACAAATCCCGTAAAATCAAGGTTTTACGGGATTTTT
>SUWY01000030.1 GCA_015061245.1 Bacteroidales bacterium | reverse complement strand
CAAAAGTGCTGCACGAATTTGTCTATAGACAACAAAAAAGAGCTGCCTAACATTATTCATTGTTAGACAGCCTCTTACAATTTATCTATAACAGTATTGATTACAACCACTTAACAAGTGGGAAATCCATTCTGTGTACCAAAGCAGGGTGCTTAGGATAGATACGGATAGCCAACATCTGCTCTCCTGGAGCATCAGGAGTAACCTCAATGTGATACATTGCCTTACCGTCAGCCTGGCTAACTGCATTGAACTGATATGTTGCCTTAATATTCAACTTATCGTTCTCACGCTCTGCGTAAACCAACTCAACTCCCAAATCATTCATATCCAACTCGCCAATCTCCAAAGTAACATCAGCGCTATATGAACCTCCCAAAGAGATAGTCTGGGTTGTCTTATCAGGGAAGCTGAATCCGGCAACCTCAATGTGCTCCCACTGCTGAGCAACCTTTCTCTTCCAATCTGCTACTTGCTTAGCCAACTCGAAGTTATTAGCAATCATCTTATTGTAACGCTCACAAAGTGGGTTATAATACTGATTCTCATAATCAATCAACATTCTGTTGGTTGTGAAGTTAGAAGCAACCTTAGCAATTGTATTCTTAACGAAGCTTACCCAACTTGCAGAGATACCCTTTGCATCCTTGTCATAGAAACATGGAGCAATATCGTCCTCGATAATGTTGTAAACTGTCTCAGAATCCAACTCATCCTGGAATCCCTGATTCTCGTATGTTCTCTTCTCCTGCAACATCCATCCTGCGTCTGGGCGGTAACCCTCTACCCACCATCCGTCAAGAACTGAGAAGTGCATTACTCCGTTCATAGCAGCCTTCTCTCCTGAAGTACCAGAAGCCTCAAGTGGACGTGTAGGCATGTTCATCCAAACGTCAACTCCCTGTACCAAGTACTTAGCAAGGTCCATATCGTAGTTAGGCAAGAACAAAATCTTACCGATGAACTGAGGATATTTAGAGATCTCAACGATTCTCTTAATCAAATCCTGTCCTGCCTTATCAGCCGGGTGAGCCTTTCCTGCGAAGATGAACTGAACTGGACGCTCAGGATTGTTTACAATCTCGTTCAAACGATCAAGGTTTCTGAACAACAAGTGTGCACGCTTGTATGTAGCGAAACGACGAGCGAAACCGATTGTCAATACATCAGGACGCAATGTCTCCTTAATCTTAACAATCTGACGAGGAGTGAAGTATGAGTTAGTAACTCCGCTCTCCAACAACTCAATTACACGGTCAATAAGTCTCTTTCTTAGGCTATTACGAACTGACATAACCTTCTCGTCAGATACGTTGTAAATTCCGTCGAAACAGCTCTTATCATAGTGGTGAGTTGGGAAATCCTTACCAAACTCCTTATAATAAATCTCCTTCCAAGCAGCGTTTGTCCAAGTCTCGAAGTGAACTCCGTTGGTTACATAACCAATGTGGTTCTCTGCAGCTGTATAACCTGGCCACATTGACTTGAAGATATCCTGGCTAACCTTTCCGTGAAGCATTGATACTCCATTGATCTCCTGAGAGATATTTGCAGCCAAGAAACTCATTGAGAACTTCTCTCCACGATCGTAAGCATTCAACTTACCAAGACCCATAATCTGCTCCCAATTAACCTTCAATAGATCTGTATAGTGCCACATGTATGTTCTCAACATATCCTCGTCGAAAGCATCGTGACCTGCAGGAACAGGAGTGTGAGTTGTGAACAAAGATGAACTTCTAACAACCTCCAAAGCCTGGTCGAATGTCAAGTTATCATCCTGAATGTAGTTCTTAATACGCTCAATACCAATGAATGCAGCGTGTCCCTCGTTACAGTGGTATGTATCATTGTAGATACCCAACTTTCTCAAAGCCTGAATACCACCGCATCCCAAAAGCAACTCCTGCTTCAAACGGTTCTCCCAATCTCCACCATACAAGTGGTGAGTTACACTCTGATCCTCTCTTAGGTTGTCACCGAAATCGGTATCCAACAAATACAACTCAACACGACCTACGTCAACGCGCCAGATACGAGCATACAATGTTCTTCCAGGGAATGGCAATGTAACCAAGATAAAGTTACCATTCTCATCAAGAACAGGCTGAGCAGCCAACTTCATGAAGTCTTGTGCATCGTAAACAGCCTCCTGGTCTCCTGCAGCAGACAACTTCTGAGTGAAGTAACCGTATCTGTACAACAAACCAACTGCGTGCATCTTTGTATTCTTATCACTAGCCTCTTTCAAGTAGTCTCCGGCCAAAACTCCCAAACCTCCAGAATAGATCTTCAATGAAGTGTGAAGAGCATACTCCATACTGAAATATGAAACTCCACCTCCTGTTGCGTTTGGTTTCTCTGCCATATATGCCTTAAAGTCAGCATATACCTTGTCAAGCATTGCCATGAACTTCTCATCAGCCTCAAGAGCTTTCAAGCGGCTCATTGAAACACTGTCAAGCATAGCAATTGGGTTATGGCCATACTTTTTCCATGTTTCGTAATCTACCATGCGGAACATCTCTCTAGCATCGTCGTTCCAGCACCACCAAAGATTCTTAGAAATCTCCTCCAAACCCTTCAACTTCTCAGGAATGTTACGGTGAACCATAACACTTACCCAAGTTGGGTTGTTTACTGTCAATTGTTTTTCCATATATGAACTTCTATCCTGCACTTGAATATTTAAATCATTTAATCGGTTAGTAGCTTTATCAAGTGCCAATTCGTAAGCTTTTTTATAATGAACAACCAAGTTGTCCCATAGGGCAATATTCGATACCTCCTTGGCATTCTTACGAATCTCGCAAACCTGCTCAGGAGTCATTTTTGTATATGCCAATATGCTGTTAGCAATCTTATTACTAACCTCTTGGTTGTTATAATCATCACGTTTGATTACCTCAACTCCGGGATGATTCTCTTTACAATAATCATTTACCCACAATCCAAAACCGGCCAATGTGGTTGTGATTGTTGGTACGGCAAATGCAACGCTCTCCATTGGAGTATAACCCCATGGCTCATAGTATGATGGGAATACTGTCAAATCCATTCCTATCAATACGTCGTAGTATGGCAAATTGAATACGCCATCGTTACCCTGTAGGTAAGATGGTGCAAAGATCACCTTTACATTATCGTCCGGATTATTGTATAGTCCTCGCTCTGCCATCTTATTAAGGACAGCATCGTACTTAGGATAGTTTAAGTAGTGGGTTAAATTGTGAATTCCACTCTGCTCGGGATTGTTGGGTCCTGCCTGGTCGCCTGGAACCAAAATAAATGCAACAATCTTGCGCTTTAAGTCGGAATTGTTCTTTAACTCGCTTAACGCATCGATAAAGACATCAATACCCTTGTTCTTAAACTCATATCTTCCGCCAATTCCAACAAATGCAGTATCGTCAGCAACCTCAGTTCCTAAAACACTGGTTGCCACACGCTTCAAACACTCTCTTGCTGTAGCATACTTGGCGTTGTACTCCTCCTGTGTTGCAGGGGTGAATCCCGGCTCAAATCCATTAGGAGTTACAATATCTACAGGCTTGCTTAAAAAGTGAGCACACTCTACAGCTGTAATATCACTAACTGTTGTGAATGCATCGGCATTTGTTGCCGCACACTTCTCCAATGACTGCTTTGCAACAACATTGAATCTATGTGCAATTTCATCGGGATTGTAGCCCTGCATATCTCCATACAAAGGAAGATAGTTTCCTGCAACACAACGTCCCAATACAGTTGCGTGGGTTGTAAATACAGTTCCGATTTGTGGCATTGCACTACGCAAATACAACACTCCGGCACCGGTCATCCACTCATGGAAATGCGCCACCGCTCTTGTCTCCGAAGTTGCGTGGAATCGCACGAAACTCTCGATTACTTTTGCAGAGGCGTATCCGAATAGAGCCGACTCTATATAATCCCACTGACCGCTCAAAGAATCCAACTTAAACTCCTCCCAAAACTTGGTGAAGATTTCGTTTCTTTGAGACATAAATGTTGAAAAATCAACAAGGATAACTATTGGGTTACCCTTGATATTCCAACGTCCAACTTTAACTCTTAAACCTATACTTTCAGCCTTAGCTTTCCATGCGCGAAACAATCTTGGTTCCTCGTTAAACTCCGGATTTTTTACCTCGGTGTTTCGCCATACGTCAGGGCCTATAAGGATATGGTTCGCACCATACTCCTTGACCATGTTTAAGGCTTTGGTGGAAACCACTGTGTGGATTCCACCAACCTTATTACAAACCTCCCAGCTTACTTCAAATAAATATGATGGTTGATCTATAGTCTGCATAATTTATTTTGTTTCAGCCTTCTTTCTTGTAGCTCTCTTTTTAGGAGCACCCTCCTCTTTCAATGCGTCTTTCTCTTTCTGATTAACTCTAGCAATCAAATCGCTCAATACGTTCATGTAGTTCATGAATGCCTCGTATGGGGTGTCGTATGGAGAGAAATATTTGTGAATACCACCATCTGCGAACATCTTTGTACACATGTAGTAGAAGTGGTCACTTGCCTGCAAGCAGTCAAAGTCTCTCTGAATAGCCTCATCCTTCAATGCAGCAACTCTTGCCTTAATCTTATACAACTCATCGAATGCCTCGTTCTGAAGCTCGTTACCCAACCAAGCGGTCAAGTCACGCTCCTCATCTGCCCAGCTGATTGCGAATGGAACGTGCAATGGAGCTACAGGCTGATGCTTCTTAGCTGTCTCAGCAGGAGTCAAGAACTCGAACTGATTGGTTTTCAATATAGCCTCTGGCAAGTTATACATGAAATCGAAGATACCTGAATCGGCTGGCTGGTGCTCACCGAAGGTCTCGTAATCCATGAATAGGTTTACAACCTCACCATCCTTAGCTGTGCTTGCCAACCATGAAGCATACTTGTCTGCTGTCAATGGCCACTGATCCCATGCTCTGTCAGAGAAACGGAATGCAATATCATCGCTCAAACCATAGTTCTTAAGCAACAATTTCAACTTTGGATTGATAACGTTGGTATATACAAAGTTTGGACTCTTCCATCCCAAGATGTGACGAGCACCCTCGGTCAACATTGTTGTGAATCCCATCTTCGCTACCATATCTCCAATCTCGTCAGAGTAAACCAACTCTGTGTTTCTGAAGGTTACAGGCTTAACTCCAAATACCTCCTTCATCAAGTCGTCGTGACGCTTTACCTGCTTTTTAAACTCGGTAGCATCGACCAATGATGCCAATGAGTGTGAATAGGTCTCAGACAAAATCTCAACACAACCTGTATTTACCAAAGCCTTGAAACTCTCAATTACATCCGGAGCATACATACGGAACTGCTCGATTGCCATTCCAGAGATTGAGAATGCCACTTTGAATTGATTACCGTGTTTAGCAATCACATCCATCAATACCTTATTCATTGGCAAGTAGCAACGATCAGCAATCTTTCTTGTGAACGAATAGTTTGCATACTCATCATAGTAGTCATGACTCTTTCCTATATCGAAAAAGTGATATTGACGTAGCCTGATTGGTTGATGCACCTGAAAGTACAAGCATAAAGTCTTCTTATCCATAATATTTTAATTTTAATTATTGTTATCCAATCAAATTCTCATAAATTCCCTTCAATTTGTATGCGGCATTCTCCCATTTCAAGGTATTTACCTCATCCAAACCATTCTTACCTGCAAATTGTGAAAGTGCAGGATATGCCAACAAACCGTAAATTGCATCGGCCATTGCATCTACATCCCAGTAGTCAACCTTAATGGCATGCTGCAATACCTCGGCAACTCCACTCTGCTTAGAGATGATTGTAGGTACTCCTGAACGCATAGCCTCAAGTGGAGAAATTCCAAATGGCTCTGACACACTAGGCATTACATACACATCACTATGTGCAAACATCTTCTGTACGTTTGCTCCACGCAAGAATCCGGTGAAGTGGAATTTTGTAGCAATCTTCAACTGAGCAACACGGCGAATAGAGCTGTTCATCATATCTCCGCTACCAGCCATTACGAAACGTACATTTGGGAAACGCTTCAATACCTTAGCAGCAGCCTCGATAAAGTACTCAGGTCCCTTCTGGAATGTGATACGACCAAGGAATGTAACAATCTTCTCTGGAACACCACGCTCAACCTCCATACTTGAATAAGATTGGAAATCTACAGCATTATGAACAGTGATTACCTTGTTTGGATCAATTCCATAACGGTTAATTACTATATTTCTGGTCAAGTTACTAACAGTTACCACTGTATCGGCAGCCATCATTCCCTGACGCTCCAAGTTATATACAATTGAGTTTACGTTCTCTCCACTACGGTCATACTCGGTAGCGTGAACATGAACAACCAACTTCTTGCCTGACACCTTCTTTGCAGCAATACCTGCAGCATAGGTCAACCAGTCATGAGCATGGATAACATCGAACTCCTGCTGCTGAGCAATTGTTGCAGCAACAAGGGCATATCTAGCAACCTCCTCGTATAGATTTGCTCCATACTTTCCAGAGAACTGATATTTGTTCTTCCATGAAATTTTCTGACCCTCTTTCTCTCCGCGAACGCTTTGGTTTACCTCGTTCTCGAAGGTCTCGGGATCCATATAAGGACGCAAGTTTGAACCGATCTCAAGGAAATTAATGTTGTTCCAGTACTCATCCATTGTATTGAACTCGTACAACGCTTCAACATCACTCGCATTGATAATCTTTGCAGAACGCTGATCCTCATCACCGCTTGCCTTAGGCATCACGAAGAGTACCTCCACGCCCTGCTTGGCCAATCCTCTGGTCAAACCGAGACATGCAGTTCCCAATCCTCCTGCAATGTGAGGGGGGAACTCCCAACCGAACATTAGAACTCTTGGCTTCATAATTTTCAACTATTTATATTTTTCCTCAAAACGGTCATTATTTCTTACGACCATAATCAACAATCAAAGCTTTCATACGCAAAACCTCGCCCACACTCCAAGCCTGAGAGATACATCCGTTTGGATTGTATGGTGGGTTTCCGTCGAATACCTCCGGCAATGAGCACAAACCGTAGTCGGTCATATCCTCCTGGAATCCGGCCATAATCTCTTTCGCTGTATCCAAGAATCTTGAACCACGCAAACGGAATTGAGCCTCCATATATGGACCAATCAACCATGGCCATACTGTACCCTGGTGATATGCCAAGTCGCGAGAGGTTTGGTCTCCACGGTAGAAACCTTTATATAATGGGTTTCTTGGAGACAATGTTCTAAGACCCTTTGGTGTTAGCAAGTGTCTTTGAACAATTGCAATAACAGCCTGTTTCTGGTTATCAGAGATTGGGCTGTACTCCAATGAGCAGGCAAAAATCTGGTTAGGACGGATGAACATGTTCTTTCCGTTCTCGTCAACATAGTCTGCCAAATAGTACTCCTCCTCATCCCAGAAGGTCTTAACGAAGCTATCCTTAACCAAATCAGCAATGTGAGCCCAGTTCTTAACAAAGGTCATATCGCCATTAGCCTCAGCCAACTTCAATGTATAACAAATTGCATTGTACCACAAAGCATTTACCTCAACAGCGTATCCTCCGCGCTGAGTTACAGGCTCGCCATTTACAACTGCATCCATCCATGTGTATGCCTTTCCCGGCTCCTTAGCCCAAATCAATCCATTCGGATGCATTCCAACATACTCGCTGATTCCGTTTCTGAATGCAGTAAGAATCTGCTTCATGCACTTTCCGTATGATTTCCATACCTCAGTATCATTCTTAACTACCTTACCGTACTCTTGAATAGCCTTGAAGTACCACATAGAAGAGTCAACTGAGTTGTATGCTCCACCCATATTTGGGAATAGACCATTCTTCATGCGCTTTGTCATGGTATCAAGAACTGCCTTACATACCGATGTATCACGAACTGCTGTTGGAGTTCCGTAAATTGTAATACCAGGAAGAGATACGAATGTATCACGACTCCAAGAACCGAACCATGGATAACCTGCAACAATCTCGGTATTCTTACCCTGCTTGATAAGGAACTGCGATGCAGAGTATCTCAAACAGTGGGTAGCGTTGTCACGAGGGCTTCTATCCTCGAGCAACTTCTGGAATTTAGATTTAAATCTGCTTGGAGTTGTATCATCGATTGATGCAGAGAATACAACACTCTCGCCCTTCTTAATTGGGAACTCGAAGTAACCAGGACTATACAAATCCTCCTGATAGTCGTATCCACGCTCCTTCTCCTGCAAATACTCAACATTGTAGTACCAATCAGGACTTGGAACAAACTCGTTAGCTTTGTTCAACTGCATCTTCAACTGAGGGAATCCCTCGTACATGCAAGATGAAATTCCGTTGTCGATTGTCTGATACTTTGTGTTAACATTCATATTTGCCTTTGACAAAGTATGAACATTTCTAAAGTTCAAGAAAGGTTTCAAACGAAGAGTTGTAGCTGAGTGCGCATCAAGCAAGGTGTAACGAATCAACACCTGTGCCTCATTGTGCACCAATACAATCTCCTTCTTCAAATGAACACCACCAACACGATAGGTTACAGTGTAGATAGGCTCGTACTCGAAATCTACGATGTACTTGTGTCCGCGAGGCTCAAAGTTTCCGGGCCAACGGTGCACAGCCAAGTTAAATGGCTGTCCGTGCTGAATAACTGTCTCGTCAAGTGAAGACAACAACACATGGTTCTCACCACCGAAGTTATCAATAGGTAGAACCAACAAGCCATGATACTTACGAGTATTGCAACATACGATTGTAGATGAAAGGTAACCTCCTGCACGGTTAGTTGCTAGAAATTCCCTGTGCAAAGAGTACTCTAAGTTTACCAATTCATCTTTGTTAAAGTTCAAATAGGCCATTTTATATTTTATTTATTGTTCTTTTCTAATCTATTTTCTTCAAAACAATAGCCGTACGTGCCGGCAAATAGAGCGACAAAATATTCTTTCCATACTTCGGCTGTGTCAAGTAGTCCACAGTATCATCAATTTCGCCATTTCCGTCAAACTCTTTTGACTCGGTATCAAGCAAAACTTTGTACTTTCCGGGCTCCACTCCGAACTCATAATCTGTGTATGAAGTGGTTGACGCAAAATTGAACGCAAAGGTACAATTTTTACGCTTAAAAATCAATATCTGTCTATCTATGTCTCTTACAATAGGTTCCGGCGTTCCCTCAAGAATATCATTCTTGGAAATAAGCTCAATCATAGCCTTATCGAACTTACCCAAGTATTGATACTTCAGTGTTGGGTCATCGACCAAATTCCACTGACGACGCGCATGATCGTATGACCAATTGTTTCCCTCACGTGGGAAGTCAATCCACTCCGGATGTCCCCACTCATTACCCATAAAGTTCAAATATCCGTTACCTGCAGTTGCAATTGTAAGCAAACGAATCATTTTGTGAAGGGCCATTCCACGAGAAACAATCAAGTTGCCACGGAATACCGACATCTGCTCATACATCTCCTTATCGAGCAAACGGAAAATAACTGTTTTATCGCCCACCATTGCCTGGTCATGGCTCTCAACATAACTTATAGTCTTCTCCTCTTTACGTTTATTGGTCAACTCATAGAAGATATCGCCTACATGCCAATCCTCATCGCGCTTATCCTCGATAAGTTTAATCCAGTAGTCGGGAACTCCCATACTCATTCTGTAGTCGAAACCAATACCACCTTCACTCAATGGTGATGCCAATCCCGGCATACCGCTCATATCCTCGGCAATTGTAATTGCATCAGGATTTACCTGATGGATCAACTTGTTTGCCAACGACAAATATGTAATTGCATCGGAATCCTGATTTCCATCATAGTAGTACTTGTACTCTGTGAAGTCGCGTCCCAATCCATGATCCCAATACAACATGCTTGTAATTCCATCGAAACGGAATCCATCGAAGTGATACTCCTCAAGCCAATATTTGCAGTTTGACAACAAGAAGCTGATTACCTGGTTTTTGCCATAATTGAAACAACGAGAATTCCACAAAGAGTGGTTTCCTCGCTCACCCTCATAGAAGTATTGTGACAAATCACCTGCAAAGTTGCTCAATCCCTCCTCCTCATTCTTTACTGCATGGCTATGAACCAAATCCAAAATCACTCGAATTCCGTTCTTATGTGCCTCATTGATAAGCTTTTTCAACTCTTCAGGTGTACCAAACCTTGAACTCACCGCGAAGAAATTACTTACCTGATAACCGAATGAACCATAGTAGGGGTGCTCCTGAATTCCCATCAACTGAATTGTGTTGTAACCAGCCTCAACAATTCTTGGCAAAACAAAAGCTCTAAACTCTTCAAAACTTGAAACTCGTCTCAACTCGGTACTCATTCCGATATGAGCCTCGTAAATCAACGGGTTCTTCAATTTAGGCAATTTGGTCTTGTTCCATTTGAATGGTTTTGGGTCCCACACCTGAGCGCAATAGATCTTTGTGTACTCGTCTTGAACTGCACGAACAACGTGGCTAGGTAAACGGTGACCTGCACCACCATTCCACTCTACCCACAAACGGTACAACATTCCATGCTTCAAAGCATCTTTAGGCAAATGCAACTCCCAGTTTCCTCCTCCAATTGGATTCAGAGCATAACGAGCCTCTGTTTTGTACCAATCATTGAACTCTCCTGTCAAATATATCGCTGTTGCATTTGGTGCCCACTCTCTGAACACCCAACCATTCTCTTCGGCATGCAATCCGTAGTAGAGATGAGTATTACAACAATCAGCCAAGGTTGTCTGACCGTTTGTGAACTCCAACTCCTTCAACACTACCTGTCTGTATCTATCAATCAAAACCCTTTCAAAAGGTTTCAAACCCGGATCGTTTTCTATCAATCCGAGACTCAAATCTCCTATCTTCATGGCTTGCTTAAAATTTTTCATAAAAGTAGTGCAAACGTTAGCATTATCCAAATAATCCGCTAAAAAAATTTTAACAAAAATTCACTAAAAAAAATTCAGCTCATTTTATCTCCATTTTTCAGATACTAAATTACTACAAAATGAGATACTTATGGCACAAATCTTTTAATAACATTCAAAAAATCGTGCGAAACGATTGCGGTAAATTGAAAAGCAGATTTTCAAACGTTTGAAATAGTTTTTTAGCTACTTAAGTTGCTGGAATTTTGAAATTTCCAATTGCTTATAAAACGATTTCGAAACAAAATTGCACCCCCCATTCTGCTCAAAAATGCGTAAAATTCGTAATTTCAAGTTTTGATTTAATATATTTGCACCCGAAAAGAGTACGACATAACAATCAAAAATCAAGAGATGGAAAGAGTCATTTTAAGCACCGCATACTTCCCCCCAATCCAATACATTTCAAAGATTTTTCGAGCAGAAAAAATTGAGCTTGAAGTGATGGAAAATTTCGGAAAACAGAGCTACCGAAACAGGTGCGAAATCATGACTGCAAACGGCATTTTACCGCTAACGGTTCCAGTTGATCATGCCAATAGTGGATTACCCATTAAAGAAATGAAAATCAACTATATAACACCATGGCAACGACTACACTTAAAGGGTATCAAAACGGCATATACCGCTGCCCCATATTTCGACTATTTCTTCGATGAAATTGCCCCGATTTTTGAGAGAAATGACAAGTGGTTACTGGATCTGAACGAGGCCGCATTAGAGACCATTTTAGAGCTTTTAAGAATCAAAAAAGAGATTGTCAAAACAACCGATTTTATCAAGGAGTATCCGTCGGAGATTGCCGACTTTAGAAATGGAATTCACCCCAAACCTGCACACAGAATTGAAGATTCTGAGTTCATTGCCACACCCTATAGACAAGTCTTTTCAGACAAGCAACCATTCGCACCAAATTTGAGTATTTTGGACCTTCTTTTCTGTGAAGGTTACGACGCAAAAAAGTTTTTATAGAGTCATTAAATCTCTATACCTTTTATATATAGGGGAGGCATTTACACTCCAATTCATTTATTATACTAACTGACAAGAAGATACATTTTTACTTAAAAAAAAGTTGGATTAATATTGTTTGATTTTCAGAAAACAGATAACTTTGCCTTTGTAAAAGTTTCCGAATTGCATTGAAAAGAACTATTCAATGGCATAGGAATTAAAAGGGAATTCGGTGAGAATCCGAAACAGTACCTGCTGCTGTAAGTTCCAGAATTCTGTTACAAAATGTCACTGGGAATACCGGGAAGGCGTAACAGAGGGAATAAGTCAGAAGACCTGCTTTGCAACATAGATTTTATAACCTGCAGGATTACGGGTAAGAGATCAAAACAGCTTACTTCCGTAAACTGCCACAGTGAGTAGCCAAAGAAGATATGTTTTGAGATTGACCGCATCCTGACCAAGGTTGCGGATTTTTAATTTTAAAACATATAGAGTATGAAGAAAAGAGTAATTTTTTCAGCTTTGTTAGTGGCAGGATCTCTACTACAAAGCTGTGAGTACGATGACCAGAAATTATGGGATTCTGTTAACGAAATGGAGGATAGAATTGAGACACTTGAATCCTCGGTTACAACAGCAAACACCAATATTGCTACTCTGCAACAATTGGTCTCAACCCTGCAAACAGCAGTTACTATTACAAGTGTTACCCCTATTGAGAATGGTTACGAAATTAACTTCTCCAATGGTAATAAGGCACAAATACTCAACGGAGCAGACGGTACAAATGGTACAAACGGAACAAATGCCCCTGCAATTTCAGTTACAGAGCAAGATGGTGAACTATACTGGACCCTTGACGGAGAGTTAATGCTTTACAACGGCAACCCGATTAAAGCCTCTGCAACCGATGCGATTGCTCCACAAATCCGAATCAACGAGACCAGCAAGGAGTGGGAGACCAGTGTTGACAATGGCAAAACCTGGGTATCTACAGGCGTTGTAGCTCAAGGCACACAAGGAGCTCCGGGAGCAAGCGGCGACTCATTCTTCGCGGGAGTTGACACAAGCAACGAAGAATTCGTAACATTTACCCTTCACGACGGAACCGAGCTTACAATTGCCCGTTACGATGAAAGCGCACCAACTTTTGAAATAGATGGCGCTACAACCATCGGTCTTGAATTAGGCAAAACCATCACCCTAAATGTAAACGAGAAAAATGTGGCTCAATATGCAATAGCAAAACCCGACGGATGGAGAGCAAACTACGAGAGTGGAGCATTGAAAATCATAGCTCCTGAAAGCGAGAACAGCTATGCTGAAAGAGAGGGCGTTATTGCAATCACCCTTGTATCCAAGAACAACAAGAGTCTTATCGTAAAATTAAATGTAAGCGCATACGAACTTCGCACATTAACTTTCGAGGACGAGGATGCAAAATTCACACCATACTCATTGGATTACGCCGGTAAAGCTATTAACACATGGAGCGACTTGGTCGATGACGCACAGTATGGAGGTTCTCTTACATACAACAACTACAATGTGGATACATACTACTGGTATGACGAGAATAACACAGAACTCTATCATGAATTCCAAACACCATATTGGGGAGGAGGTCACGCTATATCTAACTATGTAATTGAGGATTACGAAACACTACCTGACGGACACAATGGTTGGTATGAACTTCAGTTTGCAACCCCTATTGGCGGTCACAACGGTTCATCAAACTTCTGTGTGCACAACGGTTATCAAGACTTCTTCAACTCAAGCATCTACGATCCAATCCTTGCAACACTAAGTTTTGCCGATGGAGTTGAGAGAGTTATCGACCACATGTATGTCACAAATATCAACTATGTTCTTAACTCATTGACATACGGCGACGGCTTCTGCCCTGCTGCTACCGAAACCTCTGAATTTAAAATTGTTGCCACCGGTTACGATGCTTCAGATAACGCAATCGGCACCACAACATTTACACTATGCAGTGGAACAGAACTTGTAACCACATGGGAGAAGTTTGACCTATCTTCACTTGGTAAAGTTGCAAAGGTTACATTCAATTTTGAAGCAAGCGAGGATTTGGTTGGAAGCTATGGTATGAATGCTCCTGCCTACTTCGCTTACGACGATGTTGCGGTACGCTTCTAATTAAAACACACCATGAAACATTCTATATACATTCTCTTTATTGCCATGTTGTTTATTGCCTCGTCCTGTAACAAGGACGAGGTGATAACAACCGATTCGACTCCAAATCCAGACGATAACCACACCGAGATTATCGAACCAGAAATACCATACGTATCTGTTGCCGGCACCAATACCCCAATTATTATGAGCATTGAGAGCAGCAAAACTTTTGTTGCTACAGTTGCCGAGACCTCGCTTACAACAACATACACATGGAACTTAGACGGAGTATGGGTTTCCGACACATTGACCTATCTGTTCAAGGCTAAAAAAGTTGGCGATTACGAATTACAATTCATTGCAAGAAATCTCGATGGAGCCGATTCAGTAAACTTTATTGTAACGGTTATCGATGCTGCCCCCGAGGGCAAATATTATCGTCCGAAGAGCGAAAACTCAAGCGCAGATTGGAACAGAGTATATGAATACACCCCTGCTCCGGGACAATTTATCAATGAGACTCTTACAGGAGGATTCAGCGGCGATGAAACCTCGCCCCAAAAGGCAATAGAGTATGCAGAGGAGCGTTTAAGAGCCGGAAGATTTGTATCGCTCGGAGGCTTTGGAGGCTACATTATTGTCGGTTTTGACCACAGTATTGATAATAATGATAGTTACGATTTTGCAATCAAGGGGAACTCTTTCAGCGGTTCATCGGAGCCCGGAGTTGTTTGGGTTATGCAGGATGAGAATGGCGATGGAGAGCCTAATGACACCTGGTACGAATTGAAGGGTTGCGAAACAGGAGCCGAGACCACTATTCAAAACTATGCGGTAACCTATTACAAACCATCGGAACCAAATATGCCGGTTCAGTGGAGCGACAATCTTGGAAACAGCGGGCAGATTGACTATCTGAGCGACTATCACAAACAGGAGTTCTACTACCCCAATTGGATTTCAACAGATAGTTACACACTCTACGGAACACGTCTGGAGGCCAGAAACTACGATAAATCGGGTAACGGAACCTTGTGGATTCAGCCTGAATATGAGTGGGGATATGCCGATAATTTCAGTCCTATAGACCGCTTAACCAACGAGAGCAACAACAACGCACAACAGAACAGTAACCACTTCGATATTGCCAACGCCATTGACAATTCCGGTAACGCTGTCGAGCTGAAATACATTGACTTTATTAAGGTACAGTGCGCAGTTAATGCCAAAAGCGGTTGGACCGGTGAACTATCAACAGAGGTATTCGGCTTCTCCGACTACTCCCTTATTGCTCACCCCTAATCTGAATCATCCTAAATAATGTTTACAAATTTAACTTATTATGTGTAAACCTATTTTAGGACAAGACATTTAGGACAAGACAACTCCTAACTCCTAACTCCTAACTCCTAATTCCTAATTAAAAATGAAACCCCTCACCCTCCCCCTCATCATCCTCATCTTCACCCTATGCCACAGCTGCATGGAGTGGGAGTACGGACTGGAGGAGAACTTCTCCACGTCCGGATCCGGCTTGTTCATTATGAACGAGGGCAACTTTCAATATGGCAATGCGACACTCTCATACTACAACCCCACAACAAAGAGCATTGATAACGAGATATTCTACAGAGCAAACGGAATGAAGTTGGGCGATGTCGCACAGTCAATGACCATTCACGACTCGCTCGGTTGGGTTGTTGTAAACAACTCGCACGTTGTCTTTGCAATAGACCTCAATACATTCAAAGAGGTTGGCAGGATAACAAACCTAACCTCGCCCAGATATATCCACTTTATATCGGACGAGAAGGCATATATCACCCAGATTTGGGATAACCGAATCTTTATTGTCAATCCTAAAAGATTCGAGATTACAGGCCACATTGAGTGTCCGGGAATGACAATGGAGACTGGCTCAACCGAACAGATGGTTCAATACGGGAAATATGTATATGTTAACTGCTGGTCATACCAAAACAGGATTTTGAAAATTGACACCGAAACCGACCGGATTGTCGACGAATTGGAGGTGGGGGTTCAGCCAACCTCGCTGGCTATAGATTACAACAACAAGTTGTGGACCGTTACCGACGGCGGATATAGTGGCAGCCCATACGGACATGAAGTGCCCTCGCTCTATAAAATTGATGCAGAAACATTTACCATTGAGGCTCAATTTGAATTCCGCAAAGGAGATTCCCCCTCGGAAATCCAGATAAACAGAGACAAGAACCGTTTATATTGGATTAACAATGACATTTGGGATATGAGTGTCAATGCGAAGCTGTTGCCGGAAAAACCGCTTATTGAGGAGCAACAAACTATCTATTACGGTTTGACCGTAGACCCATATAACGGAGAGATTTATGTTGCCGATGCCATTGACTATCAACAACAAGGAAAAATTTACCGCTACTCGCCCAACGGAGTATTGATTGATGAATTTTATGTAGGGATTATTCCGGGGGCATTTTGCTGGAAGTAATAGAAGCTATGAAGAGGATGAATATTTTTAGATTGTTAATTGCAGGAGCCGCCTTAATGCTCTATAATGCCACATGCTTTGCACAGGAGTATACCATTCCCGAGGTGACAGTTATTGGACGCCCAATGAAAGAGATTGGAGTTCAAGAGACTCGGTTTGACTCGACCATGCTGAAAGAGCACATAGCAAACTCAATGGCAGACATTCTTACATTCAACTCCTCGATATTTGTGAAAAACCACGGCAGAGCAACCCTCTCAACGGTATCGTTCCGAGGCACCTCGCCCTCGCATACTCAGGTAACATGGAACGGCATGAAGGTCAACAATCCAATGCTCGGCATGACCGACTTCTCAACAATTCCTGCCTACTTTATCGACGATGCCTCGCTTCTTCACGGAACATCATCGATCAACGAAAGTGGCGGAGGCTTGGGAGGCGCAGTTAAACTCTCAACCCAACCGGCAAATGCTCAAGGTTTCGGAGCGCAATACATTCAAGGTGCAGGCTCGTTTAAAACTTTCGACGAATTTCTTCGACTTACATACGGCAACGCCAGGTGGCAAATATCGACAAGAGCCGTATATGCATCCTCGCCCAACAACTATAAATACAAAAATCGCGACAAGAAGGAGAATATCTACGACCAAGAGATGAATATAATAGGTCAATACCACCCCATTGAACGCAATCGTAGCGGAGCTTTTAAAGACATGCACATCCTGCAGGAGCTGTATTACAACACTCTTCGCGGAGACAGAATAGGGTTCAACGCATGGTTCACCGGTTCAAACCGTGAACTAGCTATGCTCACCACCGATTACGGCGAGGAGCAGGATTTTGACAACCGACAACGCGAGCACACCTTCCGATCGGTATTGAGCTGGGACCACATTAGAAGCAATTGGAAAGTTGCAGCCAAAGCCGGCTATATCTACTCATGGGTGGCATACGATTATAAGCGAGGTCTGGGCAATGGCACAATGTCGCACATGACCCGCTCCAGAAGCGATATAAACACCTTTTACGGAGATTTGAACGGAGAGTACTATTTAGGACGAAAGTGGCTCTTTTCAGCCAATTTAACCGTCCATCAGCATCTGGTAACCAGCAAGGACAAAAACATCATTCTGCAAGAGGGCAACAAGGCCATTGTAGGCTATGACAAAGGAAGGGTTGAACTATCTACAGCCCTATCGGTAAAGTACCGTCCAACAGAGCGTATCGGTCTCTCTGCAGTTGTTCGCGAAGAGATGTTCGGAACAGAGTGGACTCCGGTCATTCCTGCCCTGTTCATTGATGCTGTTCTATCGGAAAAGGGGAACATTGTAGTCAAAGGCTCAATTTCACGTAACTACCGCTTTCCCAGCCTAAATGACATGTATTTTCTACCCGGCGGTAACCCGGATTTGAAAAAGGAGAGTGGATGGACCTACGATGCCGGAGTCTCGTTTGCAGTAGGCAATAATCGGTATAAAATCAGCGGCAGTGCCACCTGGTTTGACTCACACATAAACGACTGGATTATATGGCTTCCAACCACCAAAGGATTCTTCTCTCCAAGGAACATAAAAATGGTTCATTCGTATGGGGTTGAACTACAAGCAAGCAGCGATTTTGTTGTAGCTCGCAAATGGCTATTCGCACTAAATGGCACCTTCTCCTGGACCCCATCAATAAACCAAGGAGAACCCTACTCCCCTGCCGACCAATCGGTAGGAAAGCAGCTCCCATACGTTCCCGAATTCTCAGCAACATTTACGGGCAAGGTTTCATGGCATAAATGGGCACTCCTATACCAATGGTGCCACTACAGTGAACGCTACACCATGTCCAGCAACGATATTTCGCTCACAGGAAGGCTCCCTAAGTACTATATGAGCAATATATCGTTGGAGAAGAATTTAAACTTTAAACCCCTTGATCTTTCCCTAAAAGGAGTGGTAAACAACCTGTTCAATGAAGAGTATCTCTCTGTCCTTGCCCGCCCCATGCCCAGCATAAACTTCGAAATCTTTATAGGGATAACACCGCAGTGGTAAGATAGAAGTTAAGAACGTTAGTTTGGGAATTCTGTATTTATGAGAACAAATTTTCGAGGGTTATAACCTGTTGAAAGTCACCGCAGTATTCGTTATACGCAAGTCCGTAAGTTGTTATGAATGTGCTGTGAACAGCATACTGACTATTTTCAATTTATTCGGTAGGAAAAGTGTAAATAACGCCAACTTATTCGCTTGGAAAAATGTACAATTATCAATTTATTCGGCAGGAAAAGTGTAACAATACTTGTTTATTCGCTTGAAAAAATGTATTTTTGCAGAGAAATAAAACTTATCATCTATGTTGAAAAGAAAAATTGAGTCTGTTTTGGCAGAATGGAGAAATTCGGAATCTAAAAAGCCTCTCGTTATAAAAGGTATTCGACAATGCGGAAAAACATATATTGTCCAGAAATTTGCAAAAGAGAATTATGAGAGTGTAATTTATATGAATTTCATGCTCGAACCTAATAAAAAGTCAGCCTTTACAGGCAATATTGATGTTGACACAATAATTCTAAATATATCAGCATTGATTCCGGGCAGTCGTTTCATCAACGGAAGAACTTGCATAATACTTGATGAAATCCAAGAATGCAAGGCAGCAAGAACGGCATTAAAATCATTTCAAATTGATGGCCGTTTTGACATCATTGCAACAGGCTCTCTCTTAGGTGTACGAGGATATGGTAAGAACGACAAGAATGAAGAAAATGGGGAGGACTCTATTCCTGTGGGTTACGAAACAGTAGTCGAAATGTATCCATTGGATTTTGAGGAGTTTTTATGGGCTAATGGGATAAGTGAGAAAGTTATTGACTCAGTGAAATTGTGTTTTGAACAAGAATTGGCAGTTCCCGAGGCCATTCATAAAGTGATGATGGAATTGCTGTACAGATATGTCATTGTTGGAGGTCTTCCGGAGGTTGTTAATAAATTTCTTGAAACTAAGAACATTGAACTCACATATCAAGTTCAGCGCAACCTTATAGCAGAATATAAAGAGGATATGATTAAGTATGCAGACAATGCAGATAAAGTTCGTATCCGCGAATGTTTTGAGTCTATCCCTAAGCAATTGGCCAAAGAAAATAAGAAATTCCAGTATTCTGTGGTGCGAAAGAGTGGTAGATCATCTCAATATATAGGTAGTATTCAATGGCTTGAAGATGCAGGACTGGTCAAAAGATGTTACAATACACAGATCACAGAATTACCACTTGAAGGAAACGCTATCAAAGAGCACTTCAAGTTATACACTACGGATATAGGTCTTCTTATAGCTATGCTTGATTATGGTACCCAAGCAGACATCTTAAAAGGCAATCTTTTAGGGTATAAAGGTGCTATATTTGAAAACCTTATGGCAGATTTTCTATGTAAGTCAGGGCAAAAGTTATACTACTTCCAAAAGGAGAGTGGGTTGGAATTGGATTTTCTTGTACGTTACAAAGGCGAATGTGTTGCAGTTGAAGTCAAAGCAAAATCCGGTAAAACAAAAAGCTTGAAAACTGTTCTTAAGAACAAAGATGTTTATCATATCAATAATGCCATTAAAATTGGAAAATATAATGTTGGTCGGGAAGGGGAGGTACTTACAATTCCACTTTATATGGGTTTCCTCATTAAAGACCAACTTGAAAGCATTATAGTTCCAGATATTGATTTAAGCTTATTGACTTAGAATCCTATTTTACCCACAATTGCTTAAGCCTTGTATGGAATATAGATAAAAACTAAGAGCGAGGTTGCATTTAAAAATCCATGCAGCCTCGCCCATTATTTTAAAAATGAATTGGAATACTATTCCGAAGCAGGCTCTACAATTGTTACGATATACTCAATATTAACTGCTTTACGAGTTGAAGAACAACCATATTGATATACAATTTTGGCAACATCGCCTATGTTTGCGTCCGGGTGTGTTGTTACATAACTAAATTCGTAAGGAATTAATGGTTTCATTTGTACCTTTGCACCTTCTCCCCAAAAAGCTATGCCATTACCATCAAACCAACCATCAGAATAACTCCAATTCTCATACGTTACATCTCCGTTTTCCGAAATTACCTGTGCCAGAATTAGATCTACTTCACCACCTATAAAACTCTCTATTTCTGAAATCATATCTGTACTTAAATTGTACTCATTTGAGGTCAAATTGTTATGATTACCATCATAAGGAACATCATACATAATTGCATACTCTTCTACCACTGTATATGAGATCACTTCTGGCACTGCTACTACGTATTGATTAATCTTAACAACATACTCATATTCGCCATTAGCTGTCATAAATACTATGTACGATGGATATATTTCATTAAGATTAGCATTACTTTTTGAACTACATCGTCCATATAAATTAACATCATTAATACCGGATATACTACAAACACTACTACTATAGTCTTTTAGAGCACCACTCTCACTAAAATAAAAATTAGAATATGAAATTTCTTCCCCAAAAGTTACAAACTCGTTAATATGATTATATGCACCTGTCAATACATTACCTGACAGTAACTCACTCTCAAGGGAACCTTCATCAATACCTAAAACACTTTCAATTTCATTTGTAATATCTATACTTACATCCTGTATTGGATATAAATATGTTTGAGGAGCTGAATAGCTTCCGCGTCCATCTACATCTGTTCCATCCAAAGAAAAACAGGTATATCCCCCATTCTGCACCACCTGAATATCTATTTCATAATCTGCAACTGGAGCTATAAATTGGGGGTCCGTAGGTAAATCGGCAACAATCAAGTTTATTGCCAAAATAACTCCATTTCCATAATCTAACAGAGCAGTTGCTGTTGTTCCTACTTCGATTTCAGGTTTACAAGTGATTGTAGCAAATGTTCCATCAACGTTTGGCTGAATGCAAGCAAAACAGTTTTCATCATTCCAATATAAAGCACCTTCAGCTCCCAACCATCCATCTGTAACAGTCCAATCTTGCCATGCCATAAATCCCTCTTCATCCAAATAAGCCATTTTAACTACGGTATTGGTATCCGCACCTTCAACCAAATGCGCCACATCGTACAAATCAGAAGCATCAACATACCCATCAACATCTACCTCTATCACATACTCAATCGCATTCTCAGGCACAAAATAACCTTTTATAGGCATATCCACACCTTCAGGTATATCTACCGGAATATTAACCAGTTCTTCAAAGTCGGAAACTGTCACTGTAAAATCTACCCCATGCAAAGTTAGATTTAAATTATATACGTAAGATTGATTTGCCCTCCATACATTCACTTTATCTGTTGGTAAAACAAATGATGCTCTCTTCAAAATATAATTGTCATCTGCACCATACTCTCTATACATTACTGTGACATTTACATCATCAAGTGGTTGCGGAATCAAAAGCATCGGTTCGCCAATATTTTTCTTCTCAGCTCCAATTGTCAATGCTCCCGAAAACATAGAGAATGTTGCCTTCGTTTCATTATTACTCCATTCAATAACATCCGAATAAGCATTAATATCAGCTACTGCAGACGATGATAAGCCACTCAGCTCTACATCAACTATATCTACTCGCGAAATATTATCTCCATCAATATCTCCCCCAATTTTAAAAGTCACTTTGCTTAAGGCATGCTTAAAATCTAATGCTACAGGCTCTCCCGGTGTATTTATATCTTTTCTTATTGCATATAACAAATCAACCTGATCTTCACTATTTAATGAACAATTAAATGGAATTTTCACTCCACTCTCTGAACTGCTTACAAATGGAGTGTATGGAGAATATGCTACAAATGAATATAATGTATCTTGACTATTACTCCAAAATTGCATTGGCGAATAGCTCCAAATAGCATTACTATACACCAACTCTTCATTATTCATTACATTAGCTTCAAAAGCACTATTGGATAAATTGCCCTTATGCTTATTTGCATAAATTCCTATTGTTCGAGCATCCGCAACAAAATTACTATTATCCATTATTGTCGCGCGACTATCGCTTACAGAACCAACAGAGAAAGTTATCTCGTTGACCAATGGACCAATTACTAGTCCATCATCCTTTACAACGTCTTTACTACAACCCAATAAAATTAGCAGTAGTGCTAATAGACTATATTGTATCTGTTTCATAACTTGAATTCATTTATTCTGTTACTACCCTATTTTCATTCTATCCCTACAATTAAATCAGCATATTCTCTCCAACCATCTGCATTCTTATATAACTCAACCGACTCCGCCGGAACCTGAATGGAGGTTAAAGGAGCACCAGATAACCAATATCCATTAACATCAATTATTGGCGGAATTTCAGCATTTACATTTATTTGTTGCAAACTTGTACATGTATTAAAAGCTTCGCTACCTATGGATTCCAATGTAGAGGGTAAATCTATACTTGTTAACTCCTGACAACAACAAAAGGCTCTATTGCCAATTGAAGTTAATCCATCATAAAGCGTTATACTTTTCAAAGCATAACAATATTCAAATGCTCTCTCTGGTATTATCTTTACCGTATTAGGAATTTCAATTTCTTCTAGATTTTCACAGAAGTTAAAAACATTATCCCCCAACGTTTCTAATGTTTCAGGTAAAACTATATTGTCTAAGTTTATGCATCCACAAAAAGAATAATCACCTAAAGAGACCACATTAGACGGTAAAGTAATTTGTGAAAGTTCCTTACAAGAATAAAATGCCCAAGAATTTATTGAAGCCAATCCTGTAAAATACTGTAGTTCGTTAAATGTTTCTATTTCCTCATTATAACTAAATACATCCGACAAGGTCTTTATAGTTGCAGCCTCACTATATGAAAGCTCTCCATCATTGTCTGTATCCCAATTTTCAATACATATTGATTTTACAATCTGGTCCTCAAATTCAATAATATTTTCATCAAATCCAATAATCAAATCTGCATACTCACTCCATCCATCTGCACTCTTATATAACTCAACCGACTCCGCCGGAACCTGAATGGTGGTTAGATTATCGCATGAATTGAAAAGTAAGCTACCATGGGGATTATATAAGATGGTAGGCGGTGTCAAAGGCAATACTTTTACACTTGTTAAATTTGAAGCATTAAAAGCCCCAGCTCCAATTGAAATTACGCTTTCAGGAATATCTATATTCGTGAAACTACATTACTATTATCTCGACTATCGTAAAAAGCATTATTTTCATCTACAGTAATACTTATTAAACTTGAACAAGCATAAAAAGCATATTCACCTATCAAAGTTACGCTCGCAGGTATTTCTATACTAGTTAAACTACAACCAGAAAAGGCCCAATCTTTTATTGAAATTACACTCGCAGGGATTTCAATACTTGAAAAACTACAATCAGTAAAGGCTTGCTCATCTATTGAAGTTATACCTTCTGGAATTATTGAGTTCATACATCCCGCTATTAGTGTATTTGTAGATGACTCAATTAATGCATTACTATTATCTCGACTATCATAAAATTTATTATTTCTATCTACTATAATACTTGTTATGTTGTTACAACAATAGAATACCCTATCCCTATTTCTGTACAATTCTTTGGAATTTCTATGGAAGTTAATTTATCACAATCAGCAAAAGCTCT
>SUWY01000029.1 GCA_015061245.1 Bacteroidales bacterium | reverse complement strand
TCCTGTTGATTTTCAACGAGAAAGCCTATTTTTTACCATAAAAATAAGGCTGCCTAAAACTTGTTAGACAGCCCCATCTACTATAAAGTTCCCCTATCAATATTCAAAATCAACCGGAGCATCAGCAAGTTTTGGATGTTTCTTATCTTTATCAGAAAGAATTGCCTTGTCCATTGGAATCTTCCAATCAATGCCCAATGACTCATCCAAAATGGAAATACCTCCCTCACTCTGTGGAGCATAGAAATTATCGCACTTATACTGGAATATTGCCTCTTCACTCAAAACCACAAAACCGTGAGCAAATCCCTGAGGAATAAAAAATTGTCTGTGATTATCTGCAGTCAACTCCACGGCAACATGTTTTCCGTAGGTAGGACTGCCCTTACGCACATCAACAGCAACATCAAGAACAGAGCCTTTAACAACTCGAACCAACTTACTTTGAGTGTATGGTGGTTTTTGATAATGCAAACCTCGCATAACACCATAGCTTGATTTACTCTCGTTATCTTGAACAAAAGTGATGTTTGCAACTTTCTCATTAAACTCCTTCTGCGAGAATGACTCAAAGAAATAGCCACGAGCATCCTCGAAGATTCTTGGTTCAATAATCACTACTCCCGGAATCTCTGTCTCAATTACATTCATATTAGCCCACTATTTATGTTTATTTGCCAAAATTAGTTATTACGAACAAAAAAATCAAGCTTGAGCCAAATTGGTTGGATCAACAACGAAATCTTTTCTCTTGATATTGAAATTCTCCTTTATGACTGCCCCCATATTGAATGTTGGCAGAATAATTCCACTAACAGGTGTACCCTCGCACTTAGCCAATAGAACTCCACGCATTGTAGTCGATGTCTCCATTGCCAAATGGCGCAAGAATTGAACAGGAACACTCCAACCCTCAGGCACCTCAAATGCCACAAATGTCTCGGCAGGCATTACAAAAATCATAACAAATTGCGCCACCAAAACAACCTGGTCACTTTGCATAAAGTTCACAGTTGCAGTACACGCTAAACTTCTCTCCTCTACCTTTGCTGCAAAATTGAACTGAGCATTAATCTTAAGCTCCTCACCAACCTTTAACTTATCCGGAAAAATTGCGAACTGCTTTGTCTCTGCCTTCACAATTCTATAACTAATCTGAACCTCTCTCTTCTCCATAATCTTATATTTAATTTATTCTAATCTTCACATTTCACCTTTTCACCTCTCACCTTTCACCTAAACTAACTAATCATAAATCTTCCACCCATGGGTACCACCATCACTAAACTGGAAATTCATAACCTGTCCGTCAAGTGCCTCCAACGCTCTCATTACCTGTTTTTTATGCGTAGGCTTTACCACAAACATAATAAAACCTCCACCTCCTGCGCCGCTAACCTTACCGGCAATTGCTCCTGCTCCCATAGCAACATCCATTACCTGCTGAATCATAGGATTGGTTATCGATGTTGCCATCTTCTTCTTATCCTCCCACGCCTGGCCTAAAATAGTTGCAAAGCCTTGAATATCTCCGCGAAGAAGCACATCTTTCATATCTTTGGCACTCTGCTTTATCCGGTGCATTGCCTCTATAGCTACGGAATTTCCACTCGAAGTGTTCCGTTTCTGCTCATCAATAATCTTTGCAGAACTACGTGAAGCTCCTGTATAATATAGCACCATACTCGACTCCAACTCATCAATAATCCAACGCTTTACACGTAAAGGATTTACAATAACATGGTTATCAGAAAGGAACTCCATGTAGTTAAATCCTCCGAAAGCAGCAGCATACTGATCCTGCTTACCTCCACTCAACGCTAAATCCTCTCGCTCAATTTTATAGGCTAAGTGTGCAATCTCATAATCACCCATTGGCAAATTCAACCACTCGGCAAATGCTTTCAAAATAGCAACGACCATTGTCGATGATGAACCCAAGCCGGAACCCGCAGGAGCATCAGAGTATGTTGTTATTCTAAATGAGCGAGGCCTCGCCCCATAATCCTTAACCACTCTGTTATAAACTCCTTTATGAAGATCCAAACAGCCATCAATAGGCAAAGAATCCGAGACAGGATAACTTACCTCTTGCTGCAAATCTGTAGCAATAATCTCTATTTTATCGGAATCAGTCTCCTCTATTGAACAGTAGGCGTACATATTTATAGTGGCGTTTAGCACCAAACCTCCATATATATCGCTATAAGGCGAAACATCACTGCCTCCACCTGCCAATCCCAATCTTAAAGGAGCCTTACTTCTTATAACCATCTTTATAACTTTTTCCCTAAAAATAATATCTTGCGAAGATAAGTAAAAATGGAAAGATTGAGTACTATTTATGATATTTTTTTCATTACCTTTGTACTTTAACATTTATTTAAACTACTATGAATCGTATTGTCAGTAAAAAACAGTTTTCAGAGAAGGTATTTCAATTCGAGGTGGAAGCACCATTGATTGCAAAATCTCGCCGTCCGGGAAACTTTATCATTGTGAGAGTTGGAGAGATGGGTGAGCGTGTACCATTGACAATTTCAGACGCAAACATTGAAAAAGGCACAATAACCCTTGTCGTACAGAAGGTTGGTGCATCATCATCAAGATTGTGCGATTTGAACGAGGGCGACTATATAACCGATGTTGTAGGTCCATTGGGACGCCCGACCGATATTGAGAAGGTGGGAACAGTTCTTGCCTGTGGAGGTGGAGTTGGAATGGCTCCCCTATTGCCAATAATCAAGGCATTAAAAGAGGCAGGAAACAAGGTTATAACCATTGCAGCAGCAAGAACAAAAGAGTTGATTATTCTTGAGGAGGAGGCACGTAAATACTCTGATGAGTTTATCGTAATGACCGACGATGGAAGTTACGGAAACAAGGGAGTTGTTACTGTTGGAATGGAAGAGGTCATTGCACGTGAGAAGATTGATTTGTGCGTTGCCATAGGTCCTGCCATTATGATGAAATTCTGTGCCCTCACCACTAAAAAATATGATATTAAGACCATTGTCAGCCTTAATACAATTATGGTCGATGGTACAGGAATGTGTGGAGCATGTCGTGTTACCGTAGGCGGAAAGACAAAATTCACCTGTGTTGATGGCCCTGAGTTCGACGCTCATCAGGTTGATTTCGATGAGATGTTGAAGCGTATGGGTGGATTCAAATCCGAGGAGAGCACAAAACTTGGTCACTATGCGCATGAGCACGACGTAGAGGACAACAGCAGAAATGCAGAGTGGCGTGCAGAGCTTCGCAAGGCAATTCCCGGTAAGGCACGTACAGAGATTGAGCGAGTTAAAATGCCTGAGTTAAAGCCGGAGGTGAGAATCACAAGCCAGCGTTTGGAGGTAAACTTGGGATTGACCGAAGAGATGGCTGTAACCGAGGCAAAGCGTTGTATGGACTGCGTAAATCCTACCTGTATGGAGGGTTGCCCTGTAGGAATCAACATTCCGGGATTCATTAAAAACATTGAGCGTGGTGAGTATATCAAAGCTGCCGGAGTTTTGAAAGAGACAAGTGCTCTACCTGCTGTATGCGGACGTGTATGTCCACAGGAGAAGCAGTGTGAGTCTAAATGTTTCTATATCCAAAAGCTTCATAAAGAGCCGGTTGCCATTGGCTATTTGGAGCGTTTTGCATCTGATTACGAAAGAAAATCAGACCAAACCACCCTACCACATGTTGCCCCTGCAAATGGTATAAAGATTGCTGTAATTGGTTCAGGACCTTCAGGATTGTCATTTGCCGGAGATATGGCTAAATTTGGATACGATGTAACCGTATTCGAGGCACTTCACCAAATTGGAGGAGTGTTGAAATATGGTATTCCTGAGTTCCGTTTGCCAAATGCAGTGGTTGATGCCGAGATTAAGAACTTGAAAAAGATTGGAGTTAAGTTCGTTACCGACTTCATTGTAGGAATGACCGACACTGTTCAGCACTTGGAGGAGCAAGGCTACAAAGGATTCTACGTAGCATCGGGAGCAGGACTACCCCGCTTCATGAACATTCCGGGCGAGAACAGCAATGGTATTCTATCATCAAACGAGTACTTGACACGTGTAAATTTGATGGGTGCAGATAGTCCAAACTCAGAGACTCCTGTTATTCGCGGAAAGAATGTAGTGGTTGTAGGTGGAGGAAACACCGCAATGGACTCTGTACGTACTGCAAAGAGAATGGGAGCTGAGCGTGCCATTATTGTATATAGAAGAAGTGAAGATGAAATGCCTGCCCGCCTTGAGGAGGTAAAGCATGCCAAAGAGGAGGGATGCGAGTTTATGACACTTTGCAATCCTATCGAATATATTGCCGATGAGACAGGTAGAGTATGTGGAGCAAAGATTCAGAAAATGGAGCTTGGCGAGCCTGATGAGTCCGGTAGAAGAAGTCCTGTTCCGGTTGAGGGAAGCGAGTTTATCCTAGATACTGACATGGTTATCGTTGCTGTCGGAGTATCACCCAACCCAATTGTACCACGCTCAATTGCCGGTCTTGAGGTTTCAAAACGAGGAACCATTGTTGTAAACGATGGTATGCAAAGTAACATTAACAACATCTTTGCCGGAGGTGATATTGTTCGCGGAGGTGCTACAGTAATCCTTGCTATGGGCGATGGCCGTAGAGCTGCAGCAGCAATGCACGAGGAGCTTTCAAAATAATAGTTATGGCTAAAAAAGAGAGAATAAATGTAGTCTATTCAACTAACCCCGACTTCCAATATGAGTATGACGAGGAGGTTGAACAAGAGACGTTGGCACCAGAGAAACAGAATCTTAGAGTATCGCTCGACTCTAAACAACGCAAGGGGAAAACAGTCACTCTAATTTCCGGTTTCATTGGAACAGAGAGCGATTTAAACTCTTTGGCAAAAGAGCTTAAGAATAAACTTGGAGTGGGAGGAAGTACCTACGACGGAGAGATTCTTGTTCAAGGCGACCAAAAGGCCAAAACCATTGAAATTCTCAAAAAATTGGGTTACACCAAAACAAAATAACATTCACAAAAGGCTGTCTAACACAACGTTACGACAGCCTTTTTATTACTCTGTATTTCAGATTCATTTTTGTGGTGTATTCGATATAAAAAAAACAGAATCTGAACGATTCTGTTTTAAGTCGGGGCGACTGGATTCGAACCAGCGACCACTTGCACCCCATGCAAGTACGCTACCGGGCTGCGCTACGCCCCGAATTGCGAGTGCAAAATTAATATTTTTTCTCTAATTAAGCAATAGCTTTAGAAGATATATAAAGTTTCTCCGGGCAACAACTCCGCTATCTTAGCTGTAACCCGAATCATACCTCGTGATACCGATTTATTGTAATTCTCTGTAGCCAAATTAAACTCTTTTGCAACATCTTTCAGCTCACCCTCCACTCGGCACAAAGTCTCGTCCATAACAATATTATTATCACTATTGAACTCTTTGATAACTTTTGATATCTCGTTCTCGATTTGAACTCTTTTATCAATATCTGCCTCAGATAAAGCACTATCACACAACTCCTTAATATCACTCCTTTCAACGCCATCCGCAAGAATTGATAATAACTCGCACCGTCTGTTTAACAGCTCTTTTAGCTGAATAAACATCTTTATTCTCTCCTTTTTGAAATAGCTGCAATTATAGTATAATCCCGAATACCATAGGCCTATAAAAACAACTGCAATACTAATAATCAATACAGTCATAAATCTTTTTTTTATAATGTTTTTATTTTTATATTTCTTAACAACACTAAATAAGAGAGCAAAATAAGATTCATAAATAAAGCATAAACAATAGCAGGAATTGCAATTATGTCATTATTCAAAATTAACGGACTGGTTGCAACCGCAATTGCCTGTGCTGCATTTTGCATTCCAACCTCAATAACTATTGTTCTCCTATCAGCACTATTTAATTTAGATATTCTTGACAATAATCCGGAACAGATCATGGCGCAAACTATGAATAGAAATACTACAACCCCAACTCTAGGTATCTCATTCTTAATCACTTGCCAATTTTGCACAAAAAATATAGTTGCCAAAAGCACTAACGCAGGAAATGATATTTTTCTCAACACAGCAGCAATTCGACTACTTAATTTTATATACTTTGTACGAAAAAATACACCCAAAACAAATGGAACAAAAACAAGCACTATATTCTGTATCAACAACTTACCAACAGGCAATTGAATAGTTGCATCCATATTGGAATCTGCATATCCAATAACAACGTGCATTATTATAGGCAGCGTTATGAGTGTTATTACACTACTTAATGCCGTTAAAGTTACAGATAGCGATATATTTCCGCCAGCAAGCATTGAAAATACGTTGGATGAACTGCCACCCGGCGACGATGCTATAAGTAAAAGTCCTATAAAATATAAAGGCGACAAATTAAATGCCACTCCTAAAACAAAGGCCAACAAAGGCATTATAACCACCTGACCAACAACGCCTATTGCCACCGACTTAGGGTTCTTTATCAATGTCTTAAAGGCATCAATATTACACTCTAAGCCCAATTCAAACATTAGGAGAGTTAATATAGGTAATACTATCAATACTGCATTCATAGGAGGGTATATTTTTCGGCACAAAAGTAAGAATATGTTTTTCAAAAACAAATAAATTCAATAACTTTGACAAAACCCAAAAAATAAAACAACAATATGAACAACTTTGAATTTCAAAATCCTACAAAATTAATTTTTGGCGAGGGCACAATTGCAAAACTTGCCAAGAATATTGATAAAAGCAAAAAGATTCTTATGACCTGCGGAGGCGGATCAATCAAGAAAAATGGTGTATATGATCAGGTAAAAGAGGCTCTCGCAGGTTACGATGTAACCGAGTTCTGGGGAATTGAGGCAAATCCCGACTACGCTACCCTAATGAAAGCCGTTGAGATTTGTAAAACCCAAAACATTGACTTCCTTTTGGCAGTTGGTGGAGGTTCGGTAATTGACGGAACCAAATTCATTGCAGCAGCCACTCTCTACGATGGCGATGGCTGGGATTTCTTAACTGGAGCAGCAACAATTCAAAAGGCTCTACCACTTGCAGCAGTTCTTACCTTACCTGCTACAGGCTCGGAGATGAATGGAAATGCCGTAATTTCACGTCGCGAAACAGGCGAGAAGTTGGCATTTGGAAGCAAAGCAACATATCCACAATTCTCAATTCTTGATCCTAATGCTCTACGCAGCTTACCTCAACGCCAAATTGCAAACGGAATAGTAGACACCTATATCCATACATTTGAACAGTACATGACCTTCGATAACAAAACAATGGTTATGGATCGTTGGGCAGAGGGTTTGTTGCAAACTTTGGTTGCTCTTGCGCCCTCGCTTATTGCAGGCAATGCAGACTACCAAACATACGCTAACTACATGCTTACAGCAACCATGGGATTAAATGGTTTTGTAGCAATGGGTTGCGTTGAGGACTGGTCAACACACTCTATTGGCCACGAACTTACCGCTATGCACGGCCTTGACCACGGAGTTACCCTTGCAATTGTATGGCCGGGCGTGGCACGAGTAATGAAAGAGTACAAGATGGATAAACTTGTGCAGTATGGAGAGCGAGTTTGGGGAATTACCGAGGGCACAAACGAGGAGCGTGCCGAGAAGGCTATTCAGGCTACCGAGGAGTTCTTCAAATCTGTAGGAATGAAGATTAAACTTAGCGACCACAACATTGGCCAGGAGACAATCCAACGCATTGTTCAACGCTTTAAAGAGCGTGGTTGGACACTTGGAGAGTTCGGACGTGTTACTCCAGAAAAGACAGAAGAGATTCTTAACGCTGTTCTATAAACATCTAAACCAAAGGGCGCTTCCACTCCGAAGCGCCCTTTAGCTTAACCTCTACAATTTTTCAATATCAAGAGTTTCCAACTCATCACAATCTCGTGCCTCTTGCATTGCTTTGAGCGGCGAGCATGGAATGGGCGAGGCTTCATGGATTCTTGTGGCAGAGTAACATATTCGGAGCGACCTTGATTTGTGACATATTGAAAATAATGCATCCCTACAGCCTCTTCATTATTCGACTCCTCTACCATCAAAACAGAACCATCATTATTAAGAACATAATTATAACTAAAAATGTTGTGGTTATATACCTGAACTTTTGAAGGAAGGCTTACAGGTCCTGCTCCAAAATAGCTATTTTGAGCCAATGCTAATAATGGTATAAATTGATCCAAATACAACACTCTGAAATGAGCAGGCATTAATTGACGATACTTATTACCCATTTGTGAATATAGTATTCCGTACGAAATACTTCCATTATCTTGATCATAAGTATGTTTACCCTCCTCAGTCCACCAATATTTGTTACTAATTTCATATATATGAAAATCTTTCCATTTTAGTGTAAAATGCTCATCATTACTCCATCTATACTCTTCATCAAGCGTTGAGTCATATCCCTCTCCTGCCGTTGAAAACGAGAACTCTGTCAAATAATGATCATCATACTCAAACTCCATAACCATATTTTCATTCTCCTCTATATCACCATCTGAATAGTAATACTCTACTTCAAGGTCTGTAATATATCCATACTTGTTCTGGCGAATATTTTTATACTCAAATCTCTCTACTCCGAATGGGATATCATCCATATAGGTATATTCCTCTTTAATCCTAAATGGAGTATATGAGAAATCTATATCAACATCCAAACCATCATATCCATCCATTAAACCAATCTCATCCAATGTACCATCATAATTGTACTCATATTCCAACTCGTTATATACAGATACCTGAAGTTCTGGCAATTGCGGCATATAACTCCGCTTGTCATCATTGTTATCCAACCAATCACATCCTGAAAGCAATCCTGCCATCAGAACTACAAAAGAGAGATATATCTTTTTCATCATGTTTTCTCTTTAATTTTAAAACTTACTTTACTCCATGCTTTGAGCGGCGAACAAGGAATGGGCGAGGCTTCATGGATTCTTGTGGTTGAGTAACATATTCCGAGCGACCTTGATTATCAAGATACTTATAGTTGCGAACATAAGTATCGTCATCTGCAATGTGCTCAATCACTTTTGTCACATAACCACCATTATTCAACTCATACTCATAATCGGCATACACTTCTCCATTCTGAAAGAAAGAACTAACCAGCATATCACCACCAATTCCAAAATAATTTGCCTCTGCCAAGAAACTCATTGCCAGGGTGAAATCGGTATATGTTATGTATGTATAATTGCAGAGTATTTGGTTATATCGATTCTCTACATCAGAATACTCGAGCAAATATACATAAGTTTCTTTAGGTTCATAAATAGCCTCACCATCAATTATATCGGCATATTCATAATCAAGCAAGGTTCTAACCATATTCCCATCTTCCCATATTGCACGAATTTTATACTCTTCGCACCATGATTCAACAGAATCTTTTGGCACATTATACATTACCGTGCTCTCCAGATTATACACAGCTTCAATTAAATGCTCTCTATCATATTTGAAATTTGCTGTAATAGATAAAGTATCACTACACTCTATATCTTGATATGTTGAACCAATAGTCAGTGCAGTTATATAGCCCAAACTATTCTGTTTTATATCATATATTTTGAAACGATAATCATAGACCCCCTCATAATCAATTTCACGCAACTGTTCCTCAATCTCAAATGGATTATACGAAAAAGTTGCCTTATAAATTTCATCCTCAACTCCTTCCAGTTCTATCATTTTAAAAGAACCATCATCATTATAGTGGTAATGATAATTATTATAGACAGAAATTGCAGTTCTTCCGTTTAAATCCGGAACTACATTATCACCCTTCTGGCCATCCGAATCAGAATCACTGCATCCTAAAGCCAATCCAATAATCGGCAATATTAATCCTAAATATACTCTCTTCATAATCATCTGTTCTCTATTTTCTACAAAGTTAGTACAAATCGATTACAATACAACAATACAACACTACATACAACATAAAAAAAACGAGGACAGATTCATTCGTCTGTCCTCGTCTAAGATATCTATACAATCAAATAATTACTCCCACTCGATTGTTGCAGATGGTTTTGGTGACATATCGTAGCAAACACGATTAACGCACTTAACCTCCTTCAAAATACGGTCGGTAATCTTCATTAGAATTGCCCAATCAACCTGCTCGATAGTTGCTGTCATTGCATCAACAGTATTAACGGCACGAATAATTACAGGCCAATCGTATGAACGAGCGTTATCGCGAACACCTACTGATTTGAAATCTGGAACTATAGTAAAGTACTGCCATACTTTCTTATCCAAACCGGCCTTAGCAAACTCCTCACGAAGAATTGCATCAGACTCACGAACTGCCTCAAGACGGTCACGAGTGATTGCACCTAAGCAACGTACTCCAAGTCCTGGTCCTGGGAATGGCTGACGATAAACCATATCGTATGGCAAGCCAAGCTCCAATCCGCAAGCACGAACCTCGTCCTTAAACAACTGACGAAGTGGCTCTACCAACTCAAACTTCATATCCTCGGGAAGTCCGCCCACATTGTGGTGCGATTTAACCATCTTTGCTGTCTTGGTTCCACTCTCCACAATATCGGGATAGATTGTTCCCTGACCCAAGAAGTCAATTCCATCAAGCTTACGAGCCTCCTCTTCGAATACACGAACAAACTCGCCACCGATAATTTTACGCTTCTCCTCTGGATCTGCAACGTTCTCCAACTTTGTCAAGAAACGCTCAGTTGCATCAACATATACAAGATTTGCATTCAACTGATTTCTGAACACCTCTACAACATTCTCAGACTCACCCTTACGCATCAATCCGTGATTAACGTGAACACATACAAGGTTGTTACCAATAGCCTTCAACAACAAAGCAGCAACCACAGAGCTGTCAACTCCTCCTGAAAGCGCAAGAAGAACCTTTCTGTCACCAACCTGCTTACGAACTAACTCAACCTGATCATTTACAAAGTTAGCCATATTCCAGTTAGCCTCGGCTTTACATGTATCGAATACAAATGATTTAACTGACTTCTTAATCAACTCAACATCGTCGGTAAATTGTGGCAACTTAACCTCGCAAATAGCCTTATCATGACCGGCTGCCATTACAGGATAACCTGCATTATAAATATCAGGACATACGTCAATCTCAACGCCATCAATCACATTGTTAGGTCCACCATTGATAATGATACCCTTTACATTTGGCAATGCTTTCAACTCATCAACTGTAATGTCGTGTGGGTAGATTTCACTATATACTCCCAATGCACGAATTGCTCTTGCCAATACGGTATTCTCATGGCTTCCCAAGTCCAAGATTACAATCATATCTTGTTTCATAGTTCTTATATATTTTAGTTTATCTTATTATTATCATATTACAATCATCCATTTATTTCCATAAAATCAAACAACTACCCCTATGGAATTGCCATAACAAACCCAAAACAGTGTGTTTTAGGTAATACAAATGGATAGTTCTTTATGGAATTTCTTTCAGGCGCAGAGAGATAAGTTCCGTAAATTTCTGATATATTTCCGGACACTTTGATTTCCAAAATCAATCCTTTTCTCTGCATAAAGCGAATGGTCTTTAAACCTTTTAGAATTTTGATTTGCAAAGATAAGAAGTTGTTTTGAATTATGAAATAGATAACTCAAAACAACCTCTAAAAATATTAATCTGCAATCAACTTTCTGTATTTAACTCTTTTTGGTTCTACATTTCCATTCATTCTCTTCTTATGCTCAACATAGTCTGAATATGTTCCCTCGAAATAGACTACGTTTGAATCACCCTCGAATGCCAATATGTGAGTACATATTCTGTCAAGGAACCAACGGTCGTGCGATACTACAACTGCACATCCTGCGAAGCTCTCCAATCCCTCCTCAAGTGCGCGAAGAGTATTCACATCAATATCATTGGTAGGCTCATCAAGCAACAATACATTGGCCTCGGCCTTTAATGTCAATGCCAAATGCAAGCGGTTACGCTCTCCTCCCGACAACACTCCGCAAAGCTTCTCCTGATCAGCTCCTACAAAGTTGAATTTCGAAATGTAGGCACGTGTATTAATCTCCTTACCACCAACTCTGATAAACTCCTGTCCTCCTGAAATAACCTGATAAACGCTCTTCTTTGGATCAATATCCTTATGAGTCTGGTCAGCATATCCTATAACTACAGTCTCGCCTACATCAAATGTACCACCATCGGCCTTTTCAAGTCCCATAATCAACTTAAAGAGGGTTGTTTTACCGGCACCGTTAGGACCAATAACTCCAACAATTCCGTTAGGTGGAAGCATAAAGTTCAAATCATCGAACAATAACTTATCTCCGTACGCTTTAGCGACATGTTGAGCCTCGATAACTTTGTTTCCCAAACGAGGTCCGTTAGGGATAAAGATCTCCAATTTTGCCTCCTTCTCCTTTTGATCCTCGTTCAGTAATGACTCATACGAATTCAAACGAGCTTTACCCTTAGCATGACGCGCTTTAGGAGCCATATTAATCCACTCTAACTCACGCTCCAATGTCTTTCTGCGCTTACTTGCCTGCTTCTCCTCCAAAGCCATACGCTTTGTCTTTTGGTCAAGCCATGATGAATAGTTACCCTTCCATGGAATTCCCTCGCCTCGGTCAAGTTCCAAAATCCAACCAGCCACGTGGTCAAGGAAGTAACGGTCGTGAGTAATACAGATTACTGTTCCGGCATACTGTTGCAAATGCTGCTCCAACCAATCAATAGACTCGGCATCCAAGTGGTTGGTAGGCTCATCAAGCAACAAAATATCGGGCTGTTGCAACAACAAACGACAAAGTGCGACACGTCTGCGCTCACCTCCTGAAAGGGTATCAACAATCTGATCCTCAGGCGGACAACGAAGAGCATCCATAGCACGCTCCAACTTAGAATCAAGATTCCAAGCATCGGTAGCATCAATCTTATCCTGAAGCTCAGCCTGACGATTAATCAAAGCATCCATTTTATCGGGATCCTCAAGAACCTCCGGGTCGGCAAACTTCTCATTAACCTCCTCGTACTCCTTCAATACATCAACAATCTCCTGAACTCCCTCCTCTACGATCTGTTTAACAGTCTTTCCTGACTCTAATTTCGGATCCTGCTCCAAATATCCCACAGAGTACCCTGGAGAGAATACAACCTCGCCCTGATACTCCTTCTCTACTCCTGCTATAATCTTTAACAAAGTAGATTTTCCGGAACCGTTCAATCCGATAATTCCAATCTTAGCACCGTAAAAGAAAGATAGATAGATATCTTTCAACACCTGTTTCTGCGGAGGGAACACCTTGCTCACCCCCACCATCGAGAAAATTATTTTCTTGTCGTCTGCCATATATATTTTTTTACAAATTTCCCATTAAAACCTGCTACCGCAATCTATGCAAAATTAACAAAAATCCTATAAAAACAAAGCACACCACTCATTAAATCGCTCCAAACTATCCTTGCCAAATTTTGCAACAGAACGTTGAGCATGTTCCAAACTCTTCTCCTCGGTTGGACGACTCTTCGAGAAGAATTTATCGGCAAAACAGATAAGCTTCTCCTCAATTGTCTCAGGCAGGAAATCTTGTGCAGGCAAAGGTAGTTCTTGGGCGAGGATACTATCTTTACTCAATCCGGTACCCGTATGTCTTTCGCATACTCTGGCATGTTGTTCAAAGCCCTCCCTTCGCAACAACTCTGCACCCAATATTCCATGTTTAATATATGGTTCAATACCAAAACAACCAATCGATGGCGCATTGCACAAAAACACCCCAATGTCATGAAGCATTGCAGCCTCGCCCACAAAAGCTATATCGATATTAAGCTCCGGGTGAGCCTTGGCAATAGCCAACGCTTTATCTGTAACCAACTTACTATGTGCCACTAAGATTTGCTTACCGGCCTCATTATCACTATAAAATTTATCTATAATTGCAGTTACATCCATTTTTATATCATTTTGCTATTATTATATATTGTAAAGAATCCAATTTTAGAATATCTTTGCGCCCAAAATTACTAAATTAAAACTATCTGAAGTAACGAATAATGAATAAAATCTTATGAGCAATAAAGAACATTTCGGATCAAAGATTGGAGCAATTGCTGCTTTGGCTGGCTCGGCAATTGGATTGGGAAATATCTGGAAGTTCCCTTATTTGACAGGCGAGAATGGAGGAGCAGCTTTTATATTGATATACATTGCATGTATCTGTTTTATCGGAATACCCATAATGCTTGCCGAGTTTTCAATCGGACGTCGCGGAGGTAAAGATGTTTACGGGACATTCAAAACATTGGCACCCAAGACAAAATGGTGTGCATTTAGCATCATAACGGTCTGTACATCAGCAATTATCTTGTCATATTACGGAACAATTGCCGGATGGACAATGCACTATATGTGCATATCATTTACCGACGCATTCCAAAATGCTACACCGGCAAGCATAGAACAACTCTTCACCGAATTCACCTCGAATCCATATCACCCAATTATATGGCAAGTACTCTTTATGACTATTACTGCTGCCGTTATTCTTGGAGGTGTTAAGAATGGTATTGAGCGTAGCTCAAAAGTAATGATGCCTATTTTATTTATCATTCTAATTGTCCTATGCTTCAGATCACTAACTATCAACGAGCACAGCATCGATGGCCTGGCATTTTTGTTTAAGCCCAACTTGGATGTAGTCTCTGCTAAGACTGTCTTGGCAGCAATGGGACAGGCATTCTTCTCTTTATCAGTTGGAATGGGAGTAATCATGACATACGGTGCATACGTCAAGAAAAACGAGAATATTCACCAAATGGCATACCAGGTAGTAATCTCCGATACTGCAGTTGCTATATTGGCAGGCATTGCTATTCTTCCGGCAACATTCGCTTTTGGAATGGCACCCAACGCAGGACCAGGTTTGGTATTCCTAACTCTTCCACAGGTATTTGCACAGATGCCTTTAGGGCAGTTCTGGAGCTTTATCTTCTTTTTGTTATTAGTGCTTGCTGCTCTAACATCGTCAATTTCCCTTCTTGAGGTAACCGTTTCCTACTTGATTAACGAATTGAAGATGAAACGAGTAATAGCAACAATAATTACCACTGCAGTTATCACCATTGTAGGAGTATTTACAACACTTGCATTTGGCCCATTAAAAGATATCACTCTGTTTGGCATGAATATCTTCGACATTATGGACTTTACCGCTTCCAACATACTTCTGCCATTAGGCGGCATTTTAATATGTTACTTTGCTGGATGGGTTTTAGGCAAGGACTCACTTCGCGATGAGATTACCAATGGAAACAAACTAAAAATTACCCTATTCGGTTTCTACTTCTTCATCATGCGATATATAGCTCCCGTAGTTGTAATATTGTTGATGCTCAACGGACTTGGAGTGTTTAATAGTTAGGAGTTAGAAGTGAGGAGTGAACAGTTAGGAGTGAACAGTGAGGTGTGAACAGTTAGGAGTTAAAAATGGTTGAATTTGCTCGCAAATTCAACCATTTTTTCACCTTTCACCTCTCACTTATAACCTTTAACCTCTCACCTTTAGCCTTCACCTATCCCCCTTAACTTATAACCTTTAACCTTTAACCTTTCACCTATCACCTCTCACCTAAAATCACCTCAACTATCTCCTTCTCCCCTCGTAAACAATCTCTCCACCACGTTTTCCTCCATCGGGTCCAAGATCAATTATCCAGTCTGCAACTCCAATCACATCGGTATTATGCTCAATTACAACCACCGAATTTCCACGATCAACCAACTTATGCAAAACATCAAGAAGAATGCGAATATCCTGAAAATGCAAACCTGTAGTAGGCTCATCAAGAATATACAAAGTCTGACCGGTTTCACGTTTTGAAAGTTCGGTAGCAAGTTTAATACGCTGCGATTCTCCTCCCGAAAGAGTTGTGCATGGTTGTCCAAGTTTAATATATCCAAGGCCCACACTCTGCAACACCTTTAAACGCTCATATATGTGTGGCACATTCTCGAAAAACTCGACAGCCATATTGATTGTCATATTCAAGACATCGCCTATTGACTTTCCACGATATTTAACCTCCAGAGTCTCTCTATTATAGCGCTTACCATCACACTCATCACAATGAACATATACATCGGGCAGGAAGTTCATCTCAATAGTCTTTACTCCCGCACCTTTACAAGCCTCGCAACGTCCACCTGCCACATTGAACGAAAAACGTCCGGCGGCATAACCACGAAGCTTAGCCTCTGGCAACTTCTCATAAATCTTTCTAATATCGGTAAAAAGACCTGTATAAGTTGCCGGATTTGAGCGAGGGGTTTTACCTATCGGGCTCTGATCAACTACAATAACCTTATCGATATTCTCTACTCCCTCAATACGTTCGTATGGCAATGGATAGGTTACCGCATGATAAAAGTGCTCTGCAAGAATCGGATATAATGTATTGTTAATGAGCGAGGACTTTCCACTACCACTCACACCGGTTACACAGACAAACATTCCAAGAGGAAGCTCCAAATTCACACCCTTTAAATTATTTCCTGTACATCCGTATAGATGGATAAATTTTCCATTTCCAACACGTGGAGTATCAAGAGGTTTTATTGAAACATCGCCTCTTAAATATTGAGCAGTAAGACTCTCATCACACTTTACAACTGTATTATAATCACCTGCTACAACAACATGACCGCCCTTTCGTCCTGCAGCAGGTCCCATATCTACTATATAATCAGCATGCTCCATTATCTCCCGATCATGCTCAACAACAATCACAGTATTGCCCACATCGCGCAGCTGCTTCAAAGAGTTAATCAAACGCATATTGTCGCGCTGATGCAAACCGATACTCGGCTCATCCAAGATATATAAAACATTCACAAGTTGCGATCCTATCTGCGTTGCCAATCTGATACGTTGCGACTCTCCTCCGGAAAGAGTTACCGACTGTCTGTTTAATGACAGATAATCCAACCCTACATCGAGCAGAAACTTCAATCTTGATCGAATCTCTTTTAAAATCTCCGATGCAATTAATTTTTGGCTTGGCTGTAACTTATCCTCAACTGTTCCACACCACTCATACAGCTCACCAAGCTCCATATTTGCCAACTCAGATATATTCTTTCCTGCTATGAAATAGTTCAATGCCTCCCTATTTAACCTTTGTCCATGACACTCTTCGCACATCTTTGTCGAAATAAATTGCTCTGCCCACTTGGCAGCCTTTTTCGAGGTGGCACTCTCGCTTTGCATCAAGACATACTTAATGATTCCCTCATAACTATATAGCGAGTTACTCGACAACCCCAATGCAGTATTCTGCAAACGAATCTGCCCCGGAACTCCATGCAATATATCACTTATGGCCTCTTCGCTCATCTCATTAATTGGCGTATCAAGGTTGAAACCATGCTTTCCTAAAACAGCATCAATCTGCCAAAAGAAGAGGGAATTCTTATATTTACCAAGAGGCTCTATAGCGCCATCACGAATAGATAATTCCTGATTCGGAATAATCTTATCTCTATCGGCCGAGGTTACAACCCCCAAACCTTTACACACCGGACAAGCTCCGTGCGGAGAATTAAATGAAAATGAGTGAGGTGCCGGATCTTTGTATGACATTCCACTCTCTTCGCACATTAAATTTCGGCTGTAGTAGCGAACATTTGTGTCATTGTCAGCATCAATTGCCATCATAATTCCATCACCATGACGCATTGCAGTTGCTACCGACGACTTAACCCTTTTAATATCGACATTGGCATTAATAACCAACTTATCAATAACAATCTCAATTACATGACTCTTATATCTATCCAGAGCCATACCTTGGGTTATCTCCTTTATTTGACCATCAATTCGCGCAGAGATATACCCCTTCTTTCTCCACCCCTCTAACAACTCTCTATAATGTCCCTTTCTTCCCTTAACAACGGGAGACAAGAATAGCACCCTACGACCATCAAAATGGCTTAAAATAAGCTCAATAATCTTCTCATCGCTATATTTAACCATAGGCTTACCGGTAACATATGAGTATGCAACTCCTGCCCTGGCAAACAATAGGCGTAAAAAATCATATATCTCTGTTGTCGTTCCTACTGTTGAGCGAGGATTCTTATTTGTTGTCTTCTGCTCAATTGATATAACCGGGCTCAATCCTGTTATCTTATCAACATTCGGACGCTCCATTGCGCCCAAAAATTGACGAGCATATGTAGAGAAAGTCTCCATATATCTACGTTGCCCCTCTGCGTAAATTGTATCAAAAGCCAAAGAAGACTTTCCACTGCCACTCAACCCGGTTATAACAGTCAACGAGTTTCTTGGGATCACAACATCTATATTTTTCAAATTGTGTTCCCTTGCTCCATATACGGCAATCTCACCCTGCTCTATCCTCTGCTCAGCCATTCTATATTATTTATTATCAGTAGTAAATTTATACTCGCTGTGAATTGGAGTTCCATCATTAGTCACTCCCTCTACAATTACTCCGAAATCGGTATATTTATCCGATGTTGTAAAATTCAAAGTTGCCTTACCATCAGTACCTATCACAACCTTTGGATTCCAATAGAGAGTTTTACGCTCATCTGCAACATTTCTGAGAGCAGCACGTACCTCATCAACCTGATATGCCGGCACATAAAACTCTGCAGGCTTTTGGTAGCCAAGAGGTTTGAATGTAATCAAACTTGGTAACTGCTTATAAGGCGGAACATACTCCAAGTTTCTAGTAATTACAATTGCGCCATTCACACCCTTGGGACCAAAGATCGACCATCCTCTGGTAGGCGAAATATATGCAATACTTAAAATCTCATCACCTCGCATATTCTTCAACTCATGATAAAAGGTCATATCAAACTCAAAGTTGTCTACATATACCAACAGCTCATCATTAAAGTGCATAATGGCCTGTTTCTGGTCATCCATTCTAACTCCGCCAATCTTAGCTAGAATCTGCTCCAAACCTAAAAAATTAACCTCTGCTATTCTGGCCGAATCAATAAGTTGATCTGCGGTTGCCTCATAGAAGTTTCTATATCGTTTTGCATATGAGCGACGAACAACAACCTCATTTAAAACATACACCTTAATTCCATCTTCATCAATAAAGAATACTTGTTTATGCTTATCAAAGAAATCCTCTTCACTCTTCTGCTGACGGATTCCTGTAGGGAAGCTATATTTCGATGGTAAAAACTCCTGCTCATCAAGAACTACCTCAACAAACTTTCTACCTTTGTTATTTACAGCTTGCACAATAAATTGTGTACTATCAACAAAAGGAATTTGATCTATCAAGAATAGGCCTTCATCATCGGTATCAACCATCTGGTACTTACCTTCGGTTGAGATTGCAACCAAATGAGAATCTCCAGAGCCTTTACCGGAATACTTAAGCACTTGACCACTAATTACCTGACCTCGCTCTAAATAAAAAGTAGTTGAATCAAATATACCCCGTGCTACTTTTGAAACATCAAATCTACTCCATCCTTGAGTCATTAACAAATAATCCAATAAACGTTGTGATTTAATGTCATTATTCTTGAAATAGTAATCCGGATTCTCGACATACCCCTTCAAATCACTTGTCAAAAGAAGTGAAGATAAAATTGACGCTGCTGTTGTATCACGCTCAACTTCTGTCAAATCGGTTACCGCCACAGAGAAAGACCCCTTAACTAACTCAGCAGAATCAACTCCTATTCCCTTTAAATCCAACGTCATTGAAACCTCGTCTCGTACATTATATCTCATTTTATCTGTTGAGATTGTCATACTCTTTGTCTCTGCATCACGAATAAAACAGAGACGATCACTCAATACGTTACACTCCGCATCCAATACGGAGATATGCATAATTCCATCAGGAAGATAGTTTGTTGCCAATATTCCCTCTCTATTCTTTTCATCAATAGACTGACATACCATTGGTATTCCACGCGAGTGTACAAACAGTTTCAATCCGTCAGGAAGAGGTTCATTATTTGCACTCTTTATGCTATACATTATCTGCTTCTTATCATATCTTCGAACAATGCCCAATGCTATTCCAGACTCCTCTACCTTTGGTAGTTCAAAACGCTTAACCTGATTGGTTCCCTTAACTTTGACATTTGCATAATAGGTCTCTCCCGGAACAACACTAAGAGCAAAACTACCCATTCCTGCGTGCATTGTTACAAAGTTATATTGTAATTCTCCTTTAGAATTAAACACATCTCCCTCAATATCAACAGATAAACCATCCTTTCCTATAGCTTTAAATGCTACATTCTGCACCACTCCGGCTAGTAAAGCACCTCCCTCAGGAAAGAATTGTACATCAAAATCAATAGAATCGGTAGGAAGCCATATATCACGAGAAAAATCGAAAGGAGCATTCTCAGAGAACTTTACAAATATTCTATCAACAGCAGAATCAACCTTAATTGATACTACTCCATCATCATTAGTTCTTCCAATTCTATACCTCAACGCTTTATTATGGGGCCCAAATTGATATAGAATATCCTCCTTATCAAACGGTTTCTTTTGAATATCAAGGAATGTAATATCCGCATAACATCCATCATCCTCATATCTATATCTTAAAGAAGTAAAAACACGAGAATCAAAAGGATTAATAATTCTAATTTTCTTTTTGAATAGGGATTCATCGCCATCATTCTCCATCCAAGTTGTGAAAGCGCGAATCATATATTCTCCCTGCTGAATCTCATCCGACAAAGGAAGATACCCACTAAAGATACTATCCTTCTTTAATACTTTTACTCGTATATGTGTCGTATCCGATTTATCTTTTAACTCAGCATATACATAGTTACTGAAATCACACTCCTGAAGTGTTGAGGCATTCACCAAATATGCTCTAAACCAAATAGTATCACCTGCGGTATATACATCTCTATCGGTATGTACATATAATTTCTCCTGGGGAAGAGTCGCCAAACGGTTCATAAAATTCCCCATAATTGTCGTGTCTGTATATTGCTGAGCCACTACCCTTGTTATGCAAAGCAAAGAGAGACAAATAATTAGTTTTGCAATTCTTAGCATAGTTTTTGTAACGTTAGTATCTAACAAAGTTAAAAGAAATAAAGGAGATTTTTGTAACTTTGCAGCATATTTTTTAAAGGAAAAGGGGAAAATTGACAAACATTAACAAATCGACTACAGGTACCCATATTTTGGAGAGGTATCCCATTAGCAAGCTACTCAGAATATACGCAACACCGGCTATCTTAAATATGCTTGTTGTTGCCTTGTACAATGTAGTTGACCGAATTTTTGTGGGCCAGGGAGCCGGGCCTATGGCTATATGTGGCTTGGCATTAACTCTTCCCTGCTTGGCACTTTTCAGCACTGTTGGAACCCTTACAGGTGTTGGAGCAGCAGCTCAAATTATGAATGCTACCGCAAACAACGACCTACACAAAGCCAAACAAATACTGGGCAATGCTCTATTTTTAAACATTTTAGTATCTGTTTTATTAGCAGTGCTTACACTTCTATTCATCAAACCTGTACTCAAAAACTTTGGAGGCTCTGATGAGACAATCACGCATGCTATCACCTATTTGAATATAATGATTCCTGCCGGAATTATTGGAAACATAAACTTTACATTGAGTAACACTATTCGTCTTATTGAGAGTAGGCGAAAAATAATGTTTATCATGATGAGCGGACCTCTTCTAAATGTTTTGGTAAGCCCAATTTTCATATTTGCTTTGAATATGGGAATCAAAGGTGCCGGATGGGGTTCTGCAATATCAATGTTTTTTACTTTTATTCTTCTTCTGGCATATCTAAGCAAAAAGAAGAGAAAATTTCATCTATCGATAGTAGATTTCAAACCTCAAATTCACACCCTATTGTCTATCATTGGCATTGGTATGGCTCCATTTATTATGCACATAACTACCAGCATGGTAAATATCATTATTAACAGATATTTAATAATTCATGGAGGAGACTATGCCGTAGGTGCATTCGGTATTATTGCATCCATGCTATTTCTTGTAGCAGCCATTCAACAAGGAATATGCCAAGGCATGCAACAAATAGTTTCGTTTAATTATGGAGTTGGAAATAGTGGCAGAGTTAAAGAAACCTTAATAAAATCAATAGTTGTTGCCTCGCTCATATCAATTGCTGCATTTGTTATCTTTGAACTTTTTGCATCAACTATAATGCGCTCATTTACCACAAATTCCAACCTTATTGCAATCGGAATTGAAGGATTCAAATATACCACTCTATTACTTCCATTAACTGGATTTCAATTGGTAACAACAAGTTTCTTCCAATCAATCAAACAACCTGCTAAAGCTATAACCATCAACATATCAAGACAATTCCTTTTCCTAATTCCGGCATTGATAATTTTATCAGCAAGGATGGGATTAGATGGAATATGGCTGGCAACTCCTATTGCCGACGGCTTGGTTATAATTCCAACAGCAATTATATTGGCTCTAAGCCCTATTTCACAATCTTCAACCCCACAAACTCATTAAACTTCTCCTTATACGAATCCGAGATAGGGATATAAACCTTTCCAAACACAATCCTACTTCTATCAACTATCTTCACCTTACTCATATTTACAATATATGAGCGATGAACACGCATAAATTTTTCTGTAGGCAAGGCCTCCTCGATTGATTTCATACTAACCAATGAGACAATAGGGTTAATCTCATTCTCAATATATATCTTAATATAATCTTTAAGTCCCTCTACATAAAGAACATCTTTAACCTTGATTTGTAGCAATTTATAATCTGATTTAACAAAGATGCTATTACACTCTCCACTATCATCATTTGCTATATCCGCTCTCTGGAATGAAGAGCGTAAATCTGCCAAATTAAGAGCTTTGTTAGCTGCCGACAAAAATTCAGCGTAACTTACCGGTTTTAAAAGATAATCTACCGCATTAACCTTATAACTTTCAACCGCATATTGATCATATGCAGTCACAAAAATCACCATTATATTATTATCTATGATTTTTGATAACTCCAATCCATTTATATCCGGCATATGTATATCCATAAAGAGCAAATCAACTCTCTCCTTCTTGATAGATTCTAATAGCTCCGATGCACTACTACAACTATTAACTAAATGCAAAAATGGAGTTTGATTTACATATGTCTCCAACAACCCTAAAGCCAAAGGCTCATCATCGATTATAACACAATTAAGCTTTATCATCTTTTAACTCTATTTTCAATTTTGCATGATACACATTATCTTTATTGCTATATTCGTAACAATACCTTCCCGGATAGAGTAAATTCAATCTCTTTTTAAGATTCTCTACTCCTATTCCCGATTTATCTGCAATACTATTCGCCACGATAGATACCGAGTTTGAAATATTGCACTCCACAACTCCGTTACACTCCTTAATCTCTACATTGATAAAAGAATCGCCACTCTTAGCAACACCATGTTTGAAGGCATTCTCCACTAATGTAATAAATAACATAGGCGCGATATACAGATTCGATGTATCAACAGGAATATCTACCTGAAGTTTTACCGCCCCCGTTAATCTTAATGACATTAACTCTAAATAGTTACGAACAAATTGCAGCTCACTCTCCAACAACACCTTATCCTTATTTCCCTCATAAAGTGCATATCTCAATAATTTGCTCAAATCATGCACGGCACTTTGAGCCCTCGCCTGAGATATACCGATTAACGCATAAATGTTATTGAGTGTATTAAAAAGAAAATGCGGATTTAACTGATGTTTCAATTGAGCCAACTCTGCCTCCGATTTTAATCTAAGCAACTCTGTAATCTGCTCTTTCTGTTTAAAATAGTTTTCAGCAACCCTGAGAGCAATACTAAAACCAATAACCAACATTCCCATCCAAACATCCTTCATTGCCATCAATAATTTAGATGGAGGAGGAGGTAATTGGTAATAGTACTCCGTAGGCAATATATGATTTTTAAAATGTATGTCACGCCATAATTCTAATATTGACCAGAAAAGTATAACAACTACAATATTAACTATAATATAAATATATCTGGTCTCCTTCTTATATAACCATCTATCAATAAAAAGAAGATAATTGAGATAAAATATAATTACATACGAAAGCACAACAGCTACACTCAAAATATGTTCACAGCACAATATATCGCCCTCCTCAATAATTATAGGCGAAAGCAGTGCTATCAATACCACTATTGAATGTTTAATTATCCTATATGTCTCTCTCTTCATAGTTATATCAGTACAATTTTTCCAACGAAGATAATAAAATTTCAGAGAGATATATCTCCTCATTGTGGCTAATCATCGACAAAATCAGACTAAATAAAGAAGGGGTAGCCTTTT
>SUWY01000046.1 GCA_015061245.1 Bacteroidales bacterium | reverse complement strand
CAAAAGTGCTGCACGAATTTGTCTATAGACAACAAAAAAGAGCTGCCTAACATTATTCATTGTTAGACAGCCTCTTTGTTTTTAAGAAAAGACAGATTTGAGCTTGCTCAAAAATATGGATTTACTTAAAAACAAAAATAAAGAATTGCAGAGCAATTCTATTTTCTAATTCTTTGAACAAGGACCCCACGGGAGTGTCAAGGGATGGAGCTTCACAAAGTGAAGGTCAATCCCGAAGCCTCAACTCCTAACTGCTCACTCCCAACTGATACTTATAATTTAAAATATCCTCGCTCTTACCAATAGCCTTACCGGGAACATCACTCAACTTCACACAACCATATACAGGCTGACGCATATTGATTCGACACTCCTTTAATTTCATAACAATATTCATAGGCTTAACTCCGGGAATATCACATGTAAGATTTGTACCAATTCCAAATGTAACCTTGATACGACCGGCAAAATACTCCTTAATATCTGCAGCTGCTTCAAAATTCAAACCATCAGAGAAAACAATCGTTTTACTCATAGGATCAATGCCATACGACTTGTACTTTTCAATAATCTTATCTCCAAAAAGCTTAGGATCACCACTATCATGACGCACTCCGTCATACAGTTTTGCAAGCTTCATAGAGAAGTTACGCAAAAAAGTATCAACTGTATATGTATCTGTAAGCACTGTACCCAAATAACCATCATAGACATCAACCCATCGCTCCATCACCTCATAATTTGCCTCTTTGGGCGTGTGTATCGCAGCCTGGAACATAAAACATTCATGAGCCATAGTACCAATAGGCTTTATTCCATATTTCATTGCAAGCGACACTGTAGATGTTCCTGTAAATGTAGGGCAATTCTCCTTCATATACTCTATCGCAATCTCCTCTGAAAAAGCATTAAAACGACGACGCAAACCGAAATCCGCAAAATAGAGATTATGCTGCGATGCTATGGCAACTTTTCGCTCCATTGCCGAAATCATAACCTTGGTCAACTCATTCCGCTCCTGATATCCGTCACCAATAAATCTGTGATAAAGCTCTGATACTATTGCCAATATCGGAATCTCATAAAACGTGACCTTATACATCAAATCCGACACCTCTATGTGCAGATGCTTCTCATTATCAAGCCAGGTTTTAATCTTCTTTGGCTCAAATCGAAAATAACAAAGCCACTCCCAAAAACGTTGAGGAATATAGTGAATTGTCTCTACCGCCCAATCAAACTCTGCAGTATTTAACGAGAGCGAGGCCAAATTTTCAAACTCCTCGTTCAACGCTACTACAAACTCCTCAGAGTACTCAGTATTATTTCGATCATGAAAGGTAAATGTACCCCATGCATTAGGATAATGTACCTGATAGTAGTTGGACATTGAAAACTTATACAGGTCATTTTCAAGTATCGAATTAATTATCATAGCTATAATTCTTCAGTTTTTTATATCATTTCCTATGTTCTATCCCAAGATTTCAACTTATCATCATCGGTAATAGGGCGCACTACACGGCATGGATTTCCAACAGCAACCACATTCGATGGAATATCTTTTACCACCACTGAACCACCACCAATCACAACATTTGAACCGATAGTTACTCCCGGCATAACCTGAACCCCTGCACCAATCCACACATTATCACCAACGGTAATGGGATATGCATACTCCAAGCCTTGATTTCTACGCTCAAAATCAATAGGATGCCCGGCAGTGTGGAATCCACAATTGGGAGCAATAAAGACATTGTCACCAAACTTTACCTTTGCTCCGTCAAGAATCACCGTGTTGTGGTTGGCAAAGAAGTTCTTGCCTATCTCGATGTTGTAACCGTAATCGCACCAAAAAGGAGCAACAATGCAGAAACTATCACCCTCTGTTTTACCCAATAATTGGCGCATAATCTTCTGCTGTCCGTCAGTATCCGATGGGCGTAGATTGTTGAAATCATAACAAAGTTCTTTCGCTACCCTACGCTCTTCTATTAAATCTTTATCATTATTCGCATCATAGATCAACTGACGCAACATCTTCTCTTTTTCTGTCATATAAAAATGTTAATCACATTAAATCCACTTCAAAGATAACAAATTATTCAAAATGAAACGACCCCAAAAGTTCTTTGTTAAAACTCTTGGGGTCTTCTCAATATGCGACAAAACTTACTTGTATATCTGCAAAAAACGGTCGGTTGTATATTTTGTACCTAACGGGCCATAATCTCCAAGAGCCTTATGCGCCGACTGCTTGTCGGGATCGGTAATACTGTTATATGGATCACCATACGGGGTTGGAGCCATATTACTCATTGAGTACGGCCAACTCTTATCGGGAAGAATATTGCGATACAGCACAGTAATTATATTATTAATCTCTCTTCCTTGGTTATCAAGACGCTTCTCATCCCACTCCATCAGATAGCTATATGGAATATTCTGCATTGCTTTCTTGACATCTGCAAGTTTAGCGTTATTGGCCGATATGACGGCAATAGTGATTTTTTCGCCATCTTCGTACTCCAACATACGGTCATAGATCGAGCAATATGAGTATGTATTCATTACAGAACCTATACATATTGACCAATATCGAGCCTTAGCTCCTTGATACTCCTCTACACATGTTGGTATAGGCGCAGGAATAAAACTAAATACCAAAACCTGGTCTGTAGTCAATTGCGTACGACAATACAGATAGTCAGTAGAATTATTCGGGAAATAATCTCCACGTGGAGACAACAAGAATGGCACCTCCATTGAGAGATCTGATTCAAGTGGCACAAAATTACCATCTTTCATTATCGTAGCTTTCGACACAACAGCTTTGGGAGCATCTACAATCTTGCCGGTACTCAACTCAACACCTTCAATCATAGGCAACTCTACTCCACCATATTCACCCTCCCCAAGGTATTGGCGCAAACATATACTTACACACTCTATGTCATCATTGAAGTAACATACATTCTCTTCCTTTACATTTGGAAGTAACGAAAGATCTGTACCCTCTCTTACAAGGTATATTGTAAACTTATTGTCGGTACTACTAGTCGTGATATTATATGGATTTATATATCCATCATCGGGCAATACATTTACATCATCAAGACCATCGATAACCTCTCCTTTTAAATCATTATATATAGAAAAACTGAAGAAACGAGCTTGCGGATAAACACCACTAATACGCAGTCCGACATTAGGATTCTTAGTTATATCGTAGGCATAAACCCAATATTTTGAGTAGATGTCCGGATACGCACCCAAATTAGCATGAGAGTAAGTTGTACCCCAAATGTTCCGACTATCACTTGGTGGTGTTGAATCACCATTGTCGTCATTGCATGAAATTAGATTCAATGTCAATACAGACAACACTAAATACTTAAATATTCCTCGCATAATTACACGTATTAATAGTTTTACTTAATTACGCAAAGATAATAAAAATTTACACAAAAAAAGAGTCAGATTTCTCTGACTCTTTCTCTAACGAGCGGAAAACGAGAGTCTGTCCATCTGCTCCCCACTCTGTATATCAAGCAATTGCCTTTGCCCAGTACTATACTCCCAATTCGAGGGACACTTGGGTTGTTTCAAAGTGTCGTTTTCGAGTCCGACTTTTGCCATACAAACTCCAGAACTACAGTTGCTTACGACAAATTTACGAATAATTTTTGAATTGACAAAATTGAAGAGAGATGGCCCCTATTTAAACCACCTCTCTTCGGGGTACTGAACATTAGCACTAGCCTTCGCTTTGCTATTACGCTTGTGGGCGATGAGGTTTTGCAGCATCTCCTCACTACTCTTGATTGTGTGAGCACGCAGGCAACGCTTAATTTCGGCAATTTGGTAATAATACTTGTTGCCGATGGTGCTGTAAGTGATTTTGCCGGCACTGCGTAGGCGTTGCAGGGTTTTGTCGCAGATGCAGAGATACTCGCAGACGGCCTGCCCATCGACCCAATCATCATCAAGCGAACTTTGTTGCTCTAACTTGGCTTTACGGATGTACTCATCCATTGCTTCAATTTTGCTAATCAACTGCTGAAAGGCGCTGTGTTCGATAGTTAATAGTTCCATAGATTTTGGTTTTATTGGTTAAACATAAATGTAAGTCTGTGCGATTAAGGTCGCTTCATTGCAAGTATAGGGAGCCTTTGTCCGGGAAGGTTTGGGACAAGGGCAAAAATTTTTCATTTTTTTGCGGTTGCCTACGAAAAGCATAGGAACATCCGCCCGAAAGCTCGGACAACGACACAAAAAAAGCAGAGGTGTTGTCTCTGCTTAAGTATAATATTACAATGTAGTTGTATTACAATTCGAATGTTTCAACAAAAGTTAAAAGTTTACATGCTTTTGTTGTATGAAACGATAATTGGTCGAATAGCTGATGGGTATTAAGTTGATCAATAGCAGCATTCGCATCCAATATGCCGTTTTCATAAAGAGTGATTGTTGCATAGAGTCTGTCATTTGCTACGGGCCCCATAATCAAATCAAAATTGTGATGAACCTCACCTCGGCGATTACCAACAACAAAATCTAGCCATTCAGCCGTTGCGCCGTCAAAATGCCTTGTATGATATGCTGGGTTATTCAGTACAGCGTCATCCAATTCAAAAACGGATACAATCGCGTGGGCTTCATCACCCATTCTATCTCTTTTGATTTGGGCCCATTTCTCAGCTTGTTCACGGCTAGTCGTGGTATAAAAACCCTTGCCAAAATCGGTTTTGCCTCGACCTCGGCTTACGATAGGCTTGCGTACTGCCATTGTTGATCCGTGATATAACAGCATATTTTATCGGTGTTTTCTGATGAATAAATCAATTTCGTGAAGGATATACTCTGTACTTTGAGAGTGTAGTACCTCAAAGTTGCGTGTAAGGAACCTATCTAACTTTAAGTTTTGGAACATCGCCAACACTCCCGCAGACGGAAGATTATCTCTCAATCGATATTGCTCTATGCAAAAAACAAGAAATTGTGCCTCGGCCTTGTTTACTGGGCGTTTGCGAATGTCAAATTTTTCCTCTTCGAGATAGTCGTAAAGCAGAGAACCACTGTAATACCAAAGTTTGAGATTAGGGTTTATCAGATCATGATACAAATCAGAGTTGTAGAGATAAAACAACGCATCTTCCAATGATAGTCGTTTTTTCTCCGATATAATCTCCGCCAATTCTAACACCTTGAACGGAAGTATTGCCTCCTCTGTTGTCTGTTTCATATCTTATTCAACACAAACTACATACCTTGCTTATGCAAAGGTAATAAAAATTTATAGAACTACAAACAATAACTGTCTGTGACGAGTAACTAAGGTCTTTATTACTTAGGATATCCGCAATGATATAAACAAAATTTAAGTATAGTTTATCCCCAAAAATAATGCTTAACATATAGTATAGTTTAATCTATCTATCTCTTGCCCTTAATGATTCTCGATTCTGCTTTTGTCTTCGGTTTTTACCTGAATTTCTGTTCAGAAATGCGATAGCCGGTTTTGTTTGCAAAATCGTTTCACTTTTATTTGTGTATCGTGTTGATGTGTCGAGTGTTACAAATGTTTGTACTGTACTTTTCCCAAAGAGGATAGTCCCATCAGGTCGTATGCTTTTTTTATAAAAGAAAAATCCGAATTACGGCGATTTGTCTTGGGTTGCAAGGTGCTCATAAAAGTTCTATTTACAACTATTATGGAACAAATAGGGTGATAATAGTTTAATTTGCAACTATTATGCAGTAATAATTTAT
>SUWY01000028.1 GCA_015061245.1 Bacteroidales bacterium | reverse complement strand
AGTATAAAACTTAACACAAAAACAAACACAAAAAATATGAAAAACGAAACTAAACTATCAGTTGAGCAAAACATGCCATACGAGGCACCTCAACTTCAAGTAACAGAAGTAAAAGTCGAGTCAGGCTTTGCATTGTCAAATCCTCTTAATGCAGCTCCAGGTTGGACTCCTAAACCTTTTTAACCTTTAAAGAAAGAAACAATGAAGAAAATATTATTAATGTTTGCTTGCTTAGGAGTGCTTGCATGTAATGATTCCACATACGAAGAATCAATACCAACTATAGATACTCCACAAAATGAAAAGAAGCTATACGAATTAACCATCGCAGGTAATAGTCGTGTGGCTCTAAATAATGATTTCAGTTGTGATTGGGAATTAGGAGACTCATTCACTGTTCTTAACGAGAGCAATGAAATAGTTACAGACTTTACTGTAACATCTGTCGCTCAAGATGGAAGTGCCACAATCACTTCAGAGGACGGAATTGGCGATGGTTCATACCGAATATTCTATCCATCATTCACCAATAGAACAGAAACCATAAACCTATTTGAGCAGGTACAAGCAAATGCAACTTCAAATGAACACATTACAGATAATGATTTAATGCTTTCAAATGTTGTTACAATCAGCGATGGTTCAGCAAATGGTAGTGTATCATTTATGCATGCGCTTGGAATGGTTGAGTTTAAACTAACTGCAACAGAAGAGTGTGAACTACAAAAAATCATAGTTACATCACTAACTGACAACTGGTTTTGGGATATCACATCAAGATATTATAATGGCGACAACGCAGCAACATTCGGACCAAGTAATTTAGTATGTTATGGTTGTACTAATTACTCTAAAACTACTACCCTTACATTCTCCGATAATCCTACTATTACTACATCTGGAACTATGTCAGCAAAGATTCTTGCAGCATGTCTGTGGCAGACAAATAATACAGGAAACCTACAAGTAATTTATGTTACTGATAAGGGATCTATTGTGGAGACAATTGCTACCGACGGCGTAATCAAAGGATTTGAATCCGGCAATGTATATAACCACTCTTATACTCTAGACGTTGCAACTGCAGTAGATTATGCATCTATGGATCTTGTACCATCAGCCGAGACAACAAAAGAGATTCCTATGTACGTTAATAGCGTATCTTTCCCTGTAAATGCCCTTGAAGGAGTTTCATTTAGTGTTCAAAATTTAAAATACGCAGATGAAAGCGCTGTTCCTGCCCACTACACATGGAATGTTTCTCTATCAGGCACAACCGCAACAGTAAATATCTCTACAAGAAATGGTAGCGACAAAGTTGTAATTGGACAAATTGTTGTGAACTGTACAGATGAAAGAACAAGCACTGTGACAGTAAGACACACACCATCATGGAATCCATTAGGAGCTCAAGCCGCAACAATTACAGCTTCTGCAACAGAGTGGACACCAGGATTAGCACACCCAATCCACGCTTACAGAATTGTTAGCGGCACAGAGTGGTTAACTTGTTCAAATGCAACTAGTTTTGATACAGAAGGTACTGAAGGATGGAATTGGAGTGCAGGCTCATATAATGCAGGCGAGAACAGAGGTAATAATTTTGGAGGAGCAGAGGTTTGGCCTACATTCTCATGCACAACAAATAGTTCCGCTTCTCCTAGAACTGCAGTTGTAGAGGTTCGTTGGATGGATGCAATAACAACCTATACTTTAACCCAAGAGCAAGCTACCAATACTCTAACCCCACTTGAAGATGGTGTTCTTGCAGGAAATTATACTGCAGAAGTTGCCGGAGACAATCAATGGGTACATGATTTTACACCAAATAAGGTATACACAAAAGCTCAATACGATGCTGTTGCTACAGAGCTAAAGACTAACAATAATACAAGCTATGATGTTGGAACGGGTAATAGATACGACCAGTTTGTAGCTATGGATTATAACTATGCTTTATACACTAGCAATCGTGCACAATATCCACTACTTATTAAAGTAACAAACCAAGAGTCTACACAAGCAAGCGGTGCATACCACGTTGAAATCATAGCATGCGAGGAGCCACACGCAACCTCAACATACACCAATAACAAGTCATACTATGACGCAACAAATGGAGTCCTGGTTATCGAGTTTGACTTTGGTGTTTATCATGTACACAGAACCCTAACAAAAGAGGCTCCAGCCCAAGTAGTTGAAAATATCGCTGGTACATATACCACAGTTACTAACACCGGAGTAGAAGGAAGTGCCGACATAGGAACTCAATTAGCATTTGATAATACCATATATACTTACGACGAGTATCTTGCAACTCTAAGTGATGGCGATTTCAAAACAGCGATAATTGCTTCCCCCCAGATTATGCAATTAGAGATGCAGAAAATGGAGTATTCTTATTTAATTACAATGGAACAGAGATTACTGCTGTAAATTGGTATGGTTCATTCGCTGGCACCTATTTCTCTGTAGCTATGGATAGTGGTACTATAGTTGAAGATACAAACGATGATAATACAGCCGACAGAATTACCATGGTAATTAATGCAAATAGCGGTTGGAAAGTATATACTAGAGTTTTTGAGAAATAGTGATATCACAAAACTTTATAAACCTTAATGGGGGATGACTTCAAAAAAGTCTCCCCCATTTTTTATCTTCAACTTTATCTCAAAATCCTTTTTAAAACCTTTAGGGCAAAGCGGCGGAAAAAACCGGGCATGGAGTGCCATAGGCGGGCATAAAGGCGTAGAGTTCTTGAATTTGGATTTATTGCCTTAGTTGACTCGCCACGATATATCTGAGTTACAACTCCAAGAATGTCGCTATAAGTGCAGCTCTCTTCGGCAAAGTATGAGCCATCGCCCCGTAAACGGAATTTACCATTACCATCTGCTAATCCTATTACTCTATGCAAAACATGCCGGTCGTTATATTTAAACAGCACAATATCGTATTTAGAAATAGAGGTTTCTCTATTGATTGGAGTCACTGTTACAAAATCCTTTTCACTTCTGATAAGTGGCAACATTGATGTTCCATTTACCTTGAACTTTACCGACTTTCCTTGCTTCAGTTCCTCGGCTACCCATGCAAAAAACAGTTCGTTAGGTACTATCTTTTCTCCCATAACTACTCACCAAAAATTGTTTTACATGATAGCTCGGCAGCCTCGGCATTTGGTAAACACTCCAAATGGAATAGAGGCACATTGGCAATCATATCACCAAGAGTTTTACTAATACCATCATACAGATGATTATTGTATGCAAATTGAGGTGGTGCAGATGGATGCAATGCGCTATACGCTTGTAATACATTTAATCGCACAATTTTATTATACGGAGCCTGAGACAAGCGTACACAGCCAGCCAATTCATAACGCTCGTTTCGGTAACATGGAGTTTTTCCACTCCAAGGGGAGCCATATACCCACACTTTACCATCAACACTTCTAACTATCGGGCTGTCATCATTTAAGAGCGAGGCCTGAGTTATTGACTCCCGCCACAAACGTGTATGTGTACTCTTTCCGGTTCCACTTTCACCTAAAAATATCACCACTCGCTCCTTATATAGAATTGCACTACTGTGAATTGCAACCGCACCATGAACGGAGATATAGATTCCAAAACCAACCCAAAGAGCAAAACGGAACATATCAGGAGAGAAGTTTCCCGCTAAATAGAATTTATCATCACCTACGCTCCATAAGTTCAATGGCTCTCCATCGGCCGGATTTAAATCCAAACGAAATCCATTCGCAGTTGTACCAATATGCCCCTTAACATTAACATCGTGATAGATAAAACTGTACTCTATATTTTTATACTCCGGACAATCTGTCCCATAAAAAAAGGTTAAATCACTCTGCTCAGCAATATGAGTATCTCCAAGATAGAAGTATTGAAACCCATCTACCATTTTTATTGCATTGTGTAGTTGTTCATCAGCTAATTCAACTATAAAATCGGCTATATTAAACTTCATGGTTTTCCTATTTATCAAGTTTCAACACTCTGTCACAATAGTTCAATGAACTTTCGCGGTGTGCTATAGACAATATTGTTAACCCATCTATCTCTTTACGTAAAGTTGCAATTGTACTATTTATCCGCTCCTCTGTAGCATTATCCAAGGCCGAAGTAGCCTCATCAAAGAGTAACACCTCTGCCCCTTTATAAAGAGCCCTCGCTATTCCTATTCGCTGCTTCTCTCCTCCAGACACAACTGCTCCACACTCACGAAGAGGTGTGTCAACTCCATTAGGCAACATTGCAACCATATCACTCAACTCTGCCAATCTCAACACTCTATCAATCTTCTCTCTATCAATTGAGTCTGCTGCTCCCAATGCAATATTCTCAGCAAGAGTTCCATCGGTCATAAAAACCTCCTGAGGCACATAACCAACCTTCTTCAACCAAGCTGCTCTGCTATACTTATTTAACTCGCAATCATCTATAAGCACTCTGCCCTGTTGTGGCTCAATAAAACCTAAAAGTATATTGAAGAGTGTCGATTTTCCCGAACCACTCACTCCTTTGATTCCTATATACTCTCCCTTTTCTATTCGCAAATTGAAATTATTGAACAACTCCCTGTGATCCGGGTAACCGAATCTCAATTGCTCAACTACAATTGCTTTATTAAAATCCAACTCCTTCAACTCGCCATCAACCTCTCCGCTCTTCAAATCGACAACCCCTCGCTCAATAATCTCCATAGTAGGCAAGGCATTGTTCATCTGAGTCCACGCCGATAAGATTCCTCTAAGAGCAGGCAGAAGTCTGAACGAGGCCGCAGCAAATATTGTCAGTAACTCAGGTGCTGTATCGGTTCCAAATGCAAGTAATAAGGTCAAGCCTACTATTATAGCCAACTCAGAAAGCGAGGCCGGGATTCTCAAGATTGTCCCCAACTTTAAGTGGCTATCGGTTATAGAATCCATTCCTTTGATAAAAGCTCTTTGCATTGTATTTGCTCCCTGATTTACCTCTATCTCCGCATACCCTTTAAATGTCTCCGAAACAACTCTACCCTGCTCACGCATAGCATTTAACTCCCTCTCACCTATCTCCTTAATTCTACGCTTTACTCCAAACCAATAGAATAACACAAAGGGGATAAATGCTCCATATAACATTGCCACAATCAAGGGTTCATAGATAACCAAAACAATGGTTACCATTAGAGCCAAAAGTATGTTTCCTGAAAATTGTAACAGTGGAGCTAACAGATTCTGACTGAAAGCAAAGCAGTTATAATTTATCTCATGCCCCAGCTTTATACTTCCATGCTCTCTAATGTATAGCAATCCTTTAGAGTAATGCGCAGAGAAGAGTGTGAAACTCAATCTTTTATATAGCTTCAGCAAAAACTTATTCTGACCATAAGCCAAAAGCATGGTCATTATATTCTTTACAATTATAAAGAGCGCCGCTCCACCACACAACCACAATCCGTTCGTTCCTATCGAATCGCCATTTAAGATTTTAAATAGAAGCGGTAAAAGCGCAGCCAACCCTGCAAAATCCAACAACGAGGTAAGGAATACCGAAAAGGCAACTCCCCATCCCCGTCGTCTCTCTTCGGGCAACAATATTTTGTATACTCGCTTCAGCATCTGTTAGTGGAATATGGTGTATGGCTTTTTTATATGCGATACCACTGAATGGCATACTGATTGTAACATTGAATGTCCCAACGCTATTTTCAAGAATCTGCTCTTATGCAAGAATCGTTTGCTCTTGTATTTTAATACCCCTATACGCCCTGTATTAGGTAGCTTAGAGCTATATTTCGGATGCAATACCTCATCAATTATTATATCGGCAATTTTTGTATCGGCACTAACTGTAATGTCAGAGCCTAACAGGGTATTACTCAAATAGGTCAGCGCATTTATAAAATCTCTATATGGTCCTTTAACACCATTCGGTATTTTCAATCCATACCGTTTCAACAAACAGAACCAATCGCATAAATGGTGCAGAGCCAACCCACTACCAAAATGTTGTGCTGCATGGAATGACAAGAATAGTGTATTGAATTCGGGCGAGGGTGTAAGCACGCTATATTTACCTCCGCATAGCTCCGTCATTTGTGGATTTAAACTTTCATGCAACAACTTTTCTACCAACTTTGCCGCATTAAAGGTATCGACATTAACAAAGGTCTTGTGATTCTCTATCATAACACCTTTGTAATAGAATTCACTATGTTTCTCAGTCTTGTCACTTGATACCTCTATGCCTTGTTGACGCATCAACTCGTCAGCTAACAAGTTTGCCTCCTTATGACTCAACATATCGGTATCATTCGAGAATGTGAATATGTCTATATCTCCACCCTCACGGTGGTTATTTATTGGATAATAGGTTCCTAATCCTATCCCCTTTATTTGAATTATTCCTATCTGCTGCTTCCCATAAAAGGTTTGCAACTCATTTAAAACCGAACAATAGTACTCATATCGCTGCTCTTGTCGTTCGGTATTAACAGCCCATGTTATTCTAAGTGTACGTTCCGGCTGTAACTCTGTCGACAATTTCTGAACACCATCCCATGCAATAGCAGCTACTCCCTGTTGAGTTGCAAGAGCATAACATGCCCTCCAGTCATCATCTGTTATATCGGTAAATAGAGTTTGATCTATTTCTACTTCGTTTAAGGCTCTCTTTAGAAGTGCAAATAGCATTAATTCATGGTGGGCAAACTGAGACATAGTTGAGTAAATTTATTCTAAAATATTTTGTTCATTGAGCATTTCCACCCATTTTGAGGCATCGGCCTGTGCCATATCGGCATCAATTCCATACACCTCTACCAATTTACCGGCAACCTGCTCTACAGTAAAATCCTTATCACAAAAACTCTCCCATAACAGTTTTGCAGAACTATTCAAAGAGATAATCTTTGTCATATTCACCTCAAAAGTTCCTTGATTCACAATCAAACACTCTCCGGCAATTTCACGAATCTTAAAAGTTGGTTTTATCTTCATGCTTTAAGGGAAAAAAGGTTAGTCCTGCAAAGGACTAACCTTAATTTATACTATACGTTTTGCAACGTACATTTTATAGATTTTTCAACAATGTACCAATATCTGCCTTCTCCTTCAACAAAGCAGGGATAGCATCGATAGAGATTCTCTCCTGCTCCATTGAATCACGGTGGCGAATAGTTACAGTGTTATCCTCCAATGTTTGGTAATCAACAGTTACACAGAATGGAGTTCCAATTGCATCCTGACGACGATAACGCTTACCAATTGAGTCCTTCTCATCGTACTGGCAGTTGTAATCGAACTTAACCATATCAATAATCTGCTGAGCCTTCTCTGGGAGACCATCCTTCTTAACCAATGGCATTACAGCCAACTTAACAGGGGCCAAAGCTGCAGGGAAGCGCAAAACAACACGAGAGTCCTTCTTACCATCCTTGCTCAAATCCTCCTCGCAATAAGCAGCCGACATTACCTGCAAGAACATACGGTCAACACCTATTGAGGTCTCGATTACGTATGGAACGTATGACTCATTACGCTCTGTATCGAAATATTGAATCTTCTTTCCGCAATATTTCTGGTGCTGAGAAAGGTCGAAATCTGTACGAGAGTGAACTCCCTCAACCTCCTTGAATCCGAATGGGAACTTATACTCAACATCGGTAGCTGCGTTTGCATAGTGAGCCAACTTCTCATGATCATGGAAACGATAGTTGTCATCACCAAATCCCAAGTTGCGGTGCCACTTCATACGAGTCTCTTTCCACTTTGCAAACCAATCCAACTCAGTTCCTGGCTGAACAAAGAACTGCATCTCCATCTGCTCAAACTCACGCATACGGAAGATAAATTGACGTGCAACAATCTCATTACGGAAAGCCTTACCAATCTGAGCAATTCCAAAAGGAAGTTTCATTCTACCTGTCTTTTGAACATTCAAGAAGTTCACAAAGATTCCCTGAGCTGTCTCAGGACGCAAATATACCTTATTTGCACCCTCGCTAACAGAACCCATCTCGGTAGAGAACATCAAGTTAAACTGACGTACCTCTGTCCAGTTTGAAGTTCCTGAAATTGGACAAACAATCTTCTCATCAAGAATAATCTGACGCAACTCAGCCAAATCTGTAGCATTCATTGCAACAGAGAAACGCTCATGCAAAGCCTCGCGCTTAGCTGCATAATCAACTACCTGAGGGTTAGTTGATTTGAACATAGCCTCATCAAAGGCATCGCCAAACTTCTTCTTTGCCTTAGCAACCTCTTTCTCTATCTTATCATCGTACTTAGCAATCTGCTCCTCAATAAGAACATCTGCTCTGTAACGCTTCTTTGAATCGCGGTTATCAATCAATGGGTCATTGAAAGCATCAACGTGACCGGAAGCTTTCCAAATGGTTGGGTGCATAAAAATTGCAGAATCCAATCCTACAATATTCTGATGCATACGCACCATTGAATCCCACCAATAACGCTTAATATTGTTCTTTAACTCAACACCGTTCTGTGCATAATCGTAAACAGCTCCCATTCCATCATAAATCTCTGATGACGGAAATACAAAACCATACTCCTTACAGTGTGAAACTAATTTTTTAAATACGTCCTCTTGTGCCATTATCTATTAATCTTTATATATATCCAAAATTGCCTCGGTTACATTTATGATAAAATCACCGGCCTTCTCGCACTCCATAAACATATCAGAATACAAAACTCCTACAGGATAGCTATACTTTTTATCCTCAAGAGCCTGAATATGCTCACTCTTAAGAGTGTTTCTATAATGATTTATCTCTGCCTCAAACTCCAATGCCTTCTTCAAAGAGACCTTTCTGTAATCCATCTCCAGGTTATTACACATCTCTGCAAGAGCGTTATCCACCATTGCAAAATACGCTTTCAACTTAGCTGTACACTCCTCCGGCATAACAACTCCCGCCTCGTTTCTACGCTTGAATGCTTTAGCCAAATTTAGAGCAGAATCAGCAACACTCTCAATCTCCGATACCATTCTAAACATTGAGCGAACACGCTTAGAGCTATCTGTCGCCAAGCGAGACTCCGATACCTGAGCCAAATAGTCTGCAATCTGTACCTCCAAATCATCGCTAGCATCCTCATCGCGAGTAAACTTATCAAATGCCTTCTCGTACTCAGAGGCCTTCATGTCGTATGCTGCAACCACTTTCTGGAACATCTCACGTGTTGTTCTACCAAAAAGAGCAATCTCCTCTTTTGCCTGGAACAGAGAAGCCTCAGGAGTTGACATCAAACCGGTCTTAATATGTTTCAACATAAATGTACTATCATCCTCCTTCTGTGGAATCATCTTGGTTACCAACTTAGCTAATCCCTTATCGAACCACATAAGAATCAAAACGTTCGAACTCTTAACAATGGTATTGTAAACAGCCAAAACTGTTGGCATTGCAATATTGATTCCCTCCTTATATGCAGCAATCTGCTGAGCATCAGTCAATCCTAATGTTGCAAACAACCTTGGGTCAGAATACATCGGATTGTAATCAACGATATGAATTGACATACACAAATCTGCAACTACCTCCAATGACCAACGGAAAATGCAGAAAATCCATATTACTCCGAATACATTTATCAACAAGTGTGCCAAAGCAGCTCTCTTTGCAGGAGCATTTGCCACCATAGCAGCCAAGTTCGCAGTGATAGTTGTTCCTATGTTCTCTCCCATTACCATGGCAGCAGCATCCTCGTAACCAATCCAACCATTATAACACAACACCAAGGTCAATGCCATTGTTGCCGATGATGATTGGAACACCATAGTAAGAACTGTTCCGAAGAACAGGAATATCATCCATGATTTGAAACCTAAGTAGCTAATGCTCTGAACGAAATCATTAACACCAGGATAGTTATGCAAATCCGATGGCATTGCATCGTTAAGGAAGCGAATTGCAATAAATAATACAGCAAATCCAACAACCAACTCTCCGGTAGTCTTTCTGCTTCGTTTCTCAGCAAATAGCAAAGGTAAAGCGCAACCCAATATAGGCAACGCCAAATCACTCATACTAATCTTTCCCAAACCAAACACAGAAACCAACCATCCTGTAACAGTTGTTCCGATATTGGCTCCCATAATAACGCCAATAGCACCAACAAGCTCCATAAGTCCTGCATTCACAAAGCTCACAACCATAACGGTTGTTGCCGATGAACTCTGGATTAAAGCTGTGATAACCAATCCTGTTAAAATTCCTGCATAACGATTCGATGTCATTGCTGCAAGAATCTCACGCATCTTATTACCAGCAAGTTTCTGCAGTGACTCACTCATTAACTTCATTCCATACAGGAACAAAGCCAAAGCTCCCATCAATTTGAGGAAGATTACTATTCCATTCTCCATAAGGTAAATTTATTTTATTTTCAATTTGGGGTTAAAATTAATAAAAAAGCCGGAATTTTTATTAAAATCCGGCCTAATTCATACAAAAATTCACCTATGCTAATTTATAGATGTTTGATACATGGCAAAAGCCCCTATGCTCAAAATACTCATGGGCTGAATGATTATCTTTACCCGACTCCAAATAGATATCCTTTATCCCTCTCATTTTCAGCCATTCAATGGCCTTATTAAGAAGAGATGAGCCTACTCCGACACCTCTGCCGGCAGGCAAAACAAGCACATCGCACACCATACCGAAAGGGTCTGCACCATCCTCCTCAATATCGGCCACACAAAAACCGACTATTTTACCAGTCTCCATTGCTACATAAACAACTGCATCACTCCCCGAAATTTTCTCTTTGATATATTTCTCCCACATTGCAGAGCCATTAGGCGCTATATACCCCTGAAACTCACCGTTTTCCAATCTCAGCTCACCAACTCCCATTTGCACCTCTCCATGAGAAATATACGAAGGGTTAGCCTCAAGATTTCCCATAAAAAGCCTCTTTAACTCCTCCACATTTTCGAGCGAGGCCTCAATAATCTCCACTCCCATTATCTTCCTCCTTTTCTAAAACAGTTAACAAAACGGTTTAAATAGTTTCGTGCTATGTTTTTTAAATGCAGTCTATAACGGACAAACACTATTATCAAACCAAAAATCAGTCCAAAAACACTGATCAAAATTATCAAATTTCCCAAGAATGATGAGATAAACTCCGCTTTATCATCAAACAGATTCATTGATATGTACTGCACAAATGGCAATCTCACCTCCTGAAAGAATATCTCAAAGAGCGAGAATATTGATATAAGCAATAAAATAAAGCCCATATTAAACCCCTGCTTCACCCCTTTGGTCTCCGTAATGTTGTGCAGATAATCATTAACAGCACCTATACTGCTATTCAAGTCATCAAACATCTCATCTATATGGAGTCGTTTCTCTGTTCGTTCAAACATAACTTTATGAGAGACAAACTTGGCATATTGTGACACATTCAACAGCAACATTAGTCTGGTCAATCTTCTTTGAAGATCAGCATTTCTGCTCAGAACCTCATTTAAGCGATATTCATCATTCTCACGGTCAAGGACAAGGCTATTCACTATAATCTGCTCATTGGCATAGGCAATTGTATGTTTTTTAGCCAGAATCATCTCCAAGATAAGCATATACTCCGGCCATGATACATGATAACGTGAACGCATTTTCAAATGTGCTTTCCAATCTACACCCTGGGCATCCTCGCCACGTAAACCGTATGTTCCGAAAACAACAGCCATATCAGAATTGACCAATACAAGATCATCGGTATCTATAGCAATACTTTCACCACACACCTCTTCAAAAGCCGATGGGTCGCGGAAAGGCCACTCACCCGGATACAACGACATCAAACCTATCAATTCTGGTTTATGATACTCCTTAATATGCTCTATTGTAGCAACTTCGTCATAACCCAAAGCTTCAAAACTACCATTATGATCACTAATACTCTCCCATATGTCCACTAAAGTAAATTTCGTGTCACGCATAACAATTGCACTTCTGTCATAGTGTGACACTCTCTGTGTAGAGTTATTTATAATTTCATTTATCAAACACTCTTTATATCTGCGACATATCTCCGGGAAAGGATTACTTGATTTGTTGCTCTCTGCAACAGAATAATCCAATGAGAATTCTTGAGAATAATTTCCCTGCTCGTCAATCTTCAAATCACTGAAAATTGCATCCTTCAGATTTGCATTTATATCGGTCTCTACAAGGTTGTTGTTCTTATCTATTGTCGCAGTCCAGTTCTCAGCTCCATGATTTAATGCTGCCAATAAAATCAAGTGATCATTATACAGAGCGACATTGTCTGAATCGCAAATCTCTGAAAAAATCACCCCCTCCTCCGTCTCCTTGGCTGTAATTTCACAACAACGAAGAGAATCATCGCCACGAACCAAGCGATAAGAGATTATTACGGTTCTATTAAAGAAGAGCGACATCTCGACATGCACCTCTCCCTCAACCTTAATTATCGGCAATGGTCCATAACTTCCACGCTTATTGGGATTTATTTGCATTGAGAGATTAAATCCGGGCAATATATATCGTTTTATTGCTCTTCGAGAATCCTCATTGGTTGATACAACACCCTCAAAATTGTCAATCAGGACCTTAGGACGCTCAAAGATAAAACTCTCTATTGTTCCCTTTGAGTTTTTCCTTACCAAGAAGTTCTTTCCGCCATCGCGTGCATCACCTATATTGGTCTCAACACGCGAAAAGTCAACAGTTGCAATATCCTTTGGTTCAGTAAATTGCAAATCATGAGGCAGGGTAAACACCTGCATAAAAACCATTGAGAATCCATTGTATCTCAATCCAGACTCTGGCGAATCGCAACAATTCACCCTATTTTCGCACATATTAATAATCTGATAAAATTAACTCTGCCTGTTCTTGATCCTTGCGTAGTTGCGCAACCAACTCATCGCAATTATCAAACTTTCTCTCATCACGCATCTTGGCAATAAAATAGAGCTTCAACTCATTGCCATAGATATTATCGTGCATATCGAACAAATTTGCCTCAACACTCAACTCTCCATTCTTATGGAAGGTTGGTCTTACTCCAATATCAAGCATCCCCTTGTAGCGAACTCCTTGACACTCGGCCAATATAGCATAAACTCCATTACCGGGGAGCAGTTTATTGCTATCATCAAGCTCTATATTGGCAGTCGGAAAACCTATTGCTCTACCATTTGAAAAACCTTTGACAACCTTTCCTCTGCACGAGTAATCGTACCCCAAATACTCTTTTGCTGTCATAATATCGCCCACATTCAAGGCATTTCTAATCTTTGTTGAGCTGATATTTACCTCTCTCTCGCTATACGGAGTTCCTTGCTCCAAATAGAAACCAAACTCCGACGATAGCTCTTTCAGCTTCTCAAAATCGCCCTCTCGATTCCTACCAAAGCGATGATCATAACCAACAATCATGCCCCGCATATTTATCTTCCCTATCAAGAATTCCTTAACGAAATCGTAATAGCTTAGATTGGCTAACTCTTGGGTAAATGGCAATATTACAAGATGCTCTACTCCCGCCTTTGTAAGCAACTCAACCTTTTCTGCCATTGACGAAAGCAACTTTACCGGAGCTGCCCCGGGATTTAAGACATGACGGGGGTGAGGATCAAAGGTTATTACAGTAGCATTAGCGCCTTGCGCAACTGCTGCGTTGCGCAAGGCGTCTATAACATGCTGATGCCCCTTATGAACACCATCAAAACTTCCAATAGTTATAAAAGGGTCAGCAATATTTAAATTCTCTGTTCCGTAGTGGAGCTTCATAAGTTAAAACTAACCGCATCGTGACCAACCGCAGGTCTTACATATCAAACATCCCTCCTGATATGTCAAAGTACCTCCGCAATTACCACAAGTCTCTCCCTCTGCCTGAGTTCCGTTTGGAATATATTTCTTCAACGCTCTCTCAACACCATTCTTCCAGGTATTGATATTCTCATTGTCGAACTCCATTGCATTTACCAACGATACAGTCTGAGCAACAGGCATACCATAACGCAATACTCCCGAAATCAACTTAGCATAGTTCCAGAACTCCTTATCAAACTTATAAGACAATCCCTCGACGGTGGTCTTGAAACCTCGCTTATTACTGAACTGGAAGTCATAACGGCTATTACCATCCTCATCGAAGTGCTTTACAATCTTTCCATGTGTAACCGACTTTGGCAACATAATACCCTCATCATCGTCGGTAATTCCGGTAAAGATCTCGTATGGACGGCCATCATACAAACCAATGAAAGCAATCCACTTATCTTTATTATTCTGGAAACGAACAACGTCGGCCTCAAGCTCAATAGGACGTTTCTCAGGGAATACCGATGGTTGCTTTGACTCTTGCTTCTTCTCTGCCTTTGCTGAAACAAGAATTCCTGCTCTTGAACCCTCGCGATATACTGTAACACCCTTACATCCACACTTCCAAGCCTCAACATACAACTGACCTACCAACTCCTTGGTTGCCTCTGCAGGTAGATTTACAGTTACACTGATTGAGTGGTCAACCCACTTTTGAATAGCACCCTGCATCTTAACCTTAGCCACCCAGTCAATATCATTGGCAGTAGCTTTGTAGTATGGAGACTCGGCAATCAAATTATCAATCTCTACCTGTGAATACTTCTTATCGGTATCATAACCGTTTATGCGCATCCACTCCAAGAATTTTGGATGGTAAACAATATACTCCTCGTAAGAATCTCCTACCTCATCAACAAAATCAACATGAGCACCAGAGTCCAAATCGGTAATCTTTCTTCTACGCTTATAGACAGGCATAAATACCGGCTCAATTCCCGATGTTGTCTGAGTCATAAGACTTGTAGTTCCGGTTGGAGCAATAGTCAAACATGCAATATTTCTACGGCCATACTTTCTGATATCCTCAACCAACTGAGGATCTTTCTCTGCCATTCTTGCCAAGAAAGGATTATTCTTCTCGCGCTCAGCATCGTAAACACCGAAAGCACCACGCTCCTTAGCCATCACCATAGAAGATCTGTAGCACTCCATAGCCAAAGTACTCTGAACCTTAACAGCAAACTCAGTTGCCTCATCGGTTCCATAACGCAAACCTAACGCAGCAAGCATATCTCCCTCTGCTGTAATTCCTACTCCGGTTCTTCTTCCCTGCAAAGCCTTCTCCTTAATCTTCTCCCACAAGCGAATCTCTGTATATTTCAACTCAGCCTCCTCAGGATCAGAATTAATCTTATTCAAGATAGCATCAATCTTCTCCAACTCAAGATCGATAATATCATCCATCATGCGCTGTGCAATTGCAACATGCTTCTTGAATAGATCCATATTGAACGAGGCCTCCTTTGTGAAAGGATTCTCTACGTATGAATACAAATTAACAGCCAACAATCTACATGAGTCGTATGGACACAAAGGAATCTCTCCACAAGGATTTGTAGATATTGTTCTAAAGCCCAAATCAGCATAACAATCAGGCAAACTCTCACGAGTTATTGTATCCCAGAACAAAATTCCGGGCTCAGCTGATTTCCATGCATTGAAGACAATCTTATCCCACAACTTCTTCGCCTCGATACTCTTGGTAAACTTAGGATTCTCCGAGAATACAGGGAATTTCTGAACATACTCTGTATCATTAACCGCAGCCTGCATAAAGGCATCGTCAATACGAACAGAGACATTCGCTCCTGTAATCTTACCCTCTACCATCTTGGCATCGATAAAATCCTCAGCATCGGGGTGATTAATAGATACACTCAACATCAAAGCTCCGCGACGACCATCCTGTGCCACCTCACGAGTAGAGTTTGAATAGCGTTCCATAAATGGAACCACTCCAGTAGAAGTCAAAGCAGAGTTCATTACAGGAGAACCCTTTGGACGCAAGTGTGACAAATCATGACCAACACCACCACGGCGCTTCATCAACTGCACCTGCTCCTGGTCAATCTTCATTACTCCACCGTATGAATCCGACTGTCCGTCATTACCAATAACAAAGCAGTTTGACAACGATGCAATCTGGAAATTATTTCCAATTCCTGTCATTGGACCACCTTGTGGAACAATGTAACGGAAATTCTTCATCACATCGAACAACTCTTCGACAGACATTGGGTTTGCATACTTCTGCTCAATACGATTAATCTCGGTTGCCAATCGCATGTGCATATCATCTGGTGTTCTCTCGTAGTAATTCCCGTAGGAATCCTTTAATGCATACTTGGAAATCCATACCTTAGTAGCAAGGGCATCGCCCTTAAAGTACTCTAAGCAAGGCTCATAGATCTCGTCATAGGTGTAACTTTTCATCTCTAAATTTTGCTGTTTTATTTGTATTTGTAACAGTGACAAAGTTAAGAAATCAAAACAAGAAAACTAAAAAAAGTATAAACTTTTTTTAATAAAAAAATTCCAAAATGGTCAACCATCAGATAATCAAAGTTTTCATTTTGGAAAACTTTCAAAATTAGAAGTTTTCCAAAAAGTAAATTTTCACAACACATCAAACAGAGTTAAATAGGTAAAAATCAAGACAAAACAAAAAAAAGAAGCCTATTAGCTTCTCCACCAAAATTTCCAAAATGGAAAACTATCAGTTTAAATTCAATAGATCCTCGGGAACTGAAACATACAGAATTCTTTTATCATCGTCCATATCAAGAATGAACTCATCGCCAAGCGGCAAAAGAACCTCTTTCCCGTTTACAACTATAGTGAAGACAATATTTCCTGAGTAATCTACCACATCTTCAACCACACCTATCTGCTGGGTATTCACATCACAAGTATGGTAGCCAACAAATCTGTATATATCGGTAGGATCATCACTCTCCTCGTCATCTATAAGCGAGGACTCAATCATAACCGCAGCTCCTACCAATCTTAGAGCCTCCTTTTCGGTATCAACATCATCAAGATGTAATAGATAGGAACTTCCTCCACGAGTTCTTACACTGTCGGGAGTAATAAAAAAGGGAACCGGTCCTCCCTCTAATACAAGGAATACCGGTTCTCCTTCGAAATCTTCCAATAGAACCTCCTCACACTGTACTACCACATTTCCACGCAAGCCGTGAATTTTGGTAATTGTACCAATCTCAGTAAGTTGGTCTATTGTAATCATTGCAAAATTATTCTGCTGACTCAGCTGGAGCCTCCTCTGTTGCCTCTGCGGCAGCAGCAGCCTTAGCAGCCTCAATCTCAGCCAACTTCTTAGCAATAGCCTCCTCTTTTGCAGCACGAGTCTTAGCCTCCTCAGCCAATGTTGCCTGAGTCTTAGCATCTCCGTCCTTAGCAAGAGCAGCCTTCTTTGCAGCGATCTTCTCATTCTTAGCGTTCAACCAAGCCTGGAATTTAACCTCAGCTGTAGCCTGATCAAAAGCACCCTTCTTTACTCCACCCTGCAAGTGCTTCATCATCAAAACACCGGTGTAAGAAAGAATACGGTTAGCAGTCTCGGTTGGTTGAGCACCAACATTTACCCAATACAATGCACGATCAAAGTTGATGTTGATTGTTGCAGGGTTTGTGTTTGGATCATAGATTCCCAATTTCTCAATGAATCTACCGTCGCGTGGAGCTCTGCTGTCCGCAACTACTACGTGATAAACAGCGTGACGTTTGTGTCCGTGTCTAGCCAATCTAATTTTTGTTGCCATTTTTAATTTAATTTATTTAATGAATTAGACATGCCTATACCCGATAGGCGGGCGCAAAGTTACTACATTTATTCTAAATCACAAAACAAATTTTCAACGAAAATTATCTGATAAACAACAACTCTCTATACTTAGGCATTGGCCATACATAGTCATCAATACAATCCTCAAGTTCGTCAACATGATAACGAATCACATCGAAATACGGGAAGACATTATTTTGGTATGATAATGCTTTTTCACGCTCATCAAGAATCTCATTCGCCACCTTACGAGCCTCAGTCATGGCATCCACATTCTCATGAATAGCGGTGATATGTTTAGAAATCTTCTCTACCATCGCCATGTCATATTTTGCCAACTCCTTTACCCGCTCTGCACTGAATAGCTGAGTGAATTTGGTCAGCTTTCCAAGCAGAATATCCTGATACTTCGATGCAGCCGGAATAATATGGTTAAATGCCAGATTACCCAACACACGTCCCTCAATCTGAACCTTCTTGGTATATATCTCCATATAGACCTCGGTTCTTGACTCCAGCTCCTTGCGAGTAAAGACGTTGGTACTCTCGAACATCCTTACACTCTTCTCTGAAACATAGTTATCAAGAATCAATGGAACACTTGTTTCGCAATCCAAGCCTCGCTCATTAGCCTCACGCTTCCACTCATCACTATATCCATTACCGTCAAAACGGATAGCCTTGCACTGCTTCACGCACTCTTTTACTACAGTATATATCGCTTCAAGTTTTGGCTTTCCAACTGCAATCAAAGCATCAACCTGCGATTTGAATTTAACCAACTGCTCTGCTACAATCGAGTTTAAGACTGTCATTGATTGAGCACAATTGGCAGAAGATCCAACCGCACGGAACTCGAATCTGTTTCCTGTAAAGGCAAACGGAGAGGTTCTGTTTCTATCGGTATTGTCGCGCATCAACTCTGGGATAAATTCAACTCCTTGCATTGTAAATCCCGACTTATCGTGAACCTCCAAAGCCTGTTCCAAAGGAAGCGACTCGATTTTATCAAGAATTCCTGACAATTGTGAACCCAAAAAAGCAGACAAGATTGCCGGAGGTGCCTCGTGACCACCCAAACGGTGAGTATTTGTTGCACTTATAATCGATGCCTTCAACAGAGCATCGTGCTCCTGAACTGCACATAAAACATTTACAAGGAACGTTATAAACTGCAGATTCTCCATTGGATTATCTGCAGGAGACAACAAGTTAACCCCTGTATTTGTCTGCATTGACCAGTTGCAGTGCTTTCCTGATCCATTGATCCCTTTGAATGGCTTCTCATGTAGCAACATTCTGAAATTATGACGACGTGCAGTCTTCTTCATAATCATCATAAGGAGCTGGTTATGATCATTGGCGAGGTTTGCAGTTTCAAATATTGGCGCAATCTCGAACTGATTAGGTGCCACCTCGTTATGACGTGTCTTCAATGGAATTCCCAACTTCAAGCACTCAAACTCCAAATCCTTCATATATGCCTGAACACGTGTTGGTATTGAACCAAAATAGTGATCATCAAGCTGTTGATTCTTAGCACTCTCGTGGCCTATCAATGTTCTGCCTGTCAATAGCAAATCGGGACGTGCATCATAGAGCGACTTATCAATCAAAAAGTACTCCTGCTCCCATCCCAAATTGATTGTTATCTTCTTGACATTATTGTCAAAATATTGACACACAGCTGTTGCAGCCTTATTAATGGCAGTCTCTGACTTTAAAAGGGGAGTTTTATAATCCAAGGCCTCGCCTGTATATGAGATAAAGATTGTCGGAATACAGAGAGTATCATCCATAATAAAGGCAGGCGAGGTTACATCCCATGCACTGTAACCGCGAGCCTCAAAGGTACTGCGAATACCTCCGCTCGGGAAACTTGAGGCATCGGGCTCCTGCTGTATAAGCAACTTACCCGAGAACTTCTCAATAACACCATCGTGAGTAAGTTCGATAAAATTGTCGTGCTTCTCTGCAGTTGAACCTGTTAATGGCTGGAACCAGTGAGTGTAGTGGGTTGCCCCCATCTCCATTGCCCAATCCTTCATTGCTGCAGCAACTTCATCGGCCATCTTTCTATCCAATGGAACTCCCTGCTCTACAGAACGTTGGACTGCATCATATATCTCTTTGGGCAAATACTTTGCCATCTTCTCGCGATTAAAAACATTCACCCCGTAGTAATCTGAAGTTCTTTCAGCCGGAGCCTTTACCTGAACGGCGGAACGCTTAACCGCCTCCTCAATCATTTTAAATCTGAATGTTGTCATATATTAACTCATCTAACAGAGTGCAAAATTACTTTATGACTCAATTAAAAACAAATTTGATTCATCAAATCCTTTTTTAAATGTTCTCTGTAGAGGATTGGATTATCATCCTCAGCGAGAGTCTCCCTTATCTTAAGTAACTCAGGGCTATCTATTTCCGAGTCATCCATTCCTAAGACAAGTTCCGCTCCCATATTTGCCAGATTATCTTCTGACAATCCCCACAAATCTCCATCTTCAACTAAAATTGCTCTTTGACCATCGAATATAAGAATCTCATTAAGCACCAAGTTAATCCGCATCAAGAGATACCCATCCGACGATGCAATTTCACTATATCCATAACTCAGCCCTGCATTACCTATATTTCTAATCACATCTAAAGGTTCCAACTCCTTGTTCTGATTAAGGAATGCAGAATCGACCAATTTACGCTCAATCTCAAAAGTATATTCAGGCTCCAACTCTCCATTATTATATCTCCACACATCATGACTCAACAGAGAGACACCTAAAACTTCACCTTGATATTTTACCATCGGCTTGGTAATAACATGGTACACCCCTGACTTTGATTCCCAAAATGTTTTGCCAGTCAAAGGCTTTGATATTAAACTATCTCCATGGGGAGTTAAAAGTCTATACTCATATTTTGAATCCTCGGGCACATTTCGCACATATGCATCCAAACGAGGTGGTAAACCATTATGCCCCAAAAATCTTCCATCTGGCAGGGATTCAATATAATCCATATAGATATCTCCACTATTCACCTTATATGCCTTGATAAAGGCTCCATCATAAGAGTATAGCAACAATCTTTTAGTATAACTGCATAGGATTCCCACATAATTATGCTCGCGGTCAACAAAAACGTTTTGAGCATAAAGATACTCCTCCGGACCACGCCCCACAGCGCCAACCCTATTCAGAAACTTACCCTCGCTTGAAAAGAGATAGATATATGATTCTCGCGTAAATATAGGATCATCGTGTACAATGATATCGTTGGTATCGCGCCAAGCCCTACGGATATTGGAAATCAAACATGAGTCAGTTGTCTCCAAGGCGATATACTCCTTATAATCTATATAATCAGATAGTTTTGACCCCTCAACAATCTTAACTGAAGACTCTTTTCCACCCCCGGCACAACCCAGAAGTCCGCAGATAGCTATAAGTAGAATAAGTTTTCTAACGTTCATTTTATTTAAACATCTCTACCAGATAGTCTGTATCGGCTCCAGCAAGCACTACATTTGCAATATCTTTCGGAGTGTGAATCAGCTCCTCAAGATTTTCATTAATCTCAAACTCAAACTCCTCTTCAATTGACATCAACAACTCCTCAAAATCCAAATCATCCCCAAGCTCTTTTAGGTTGGTAGAATCATTTACTTCAGAATATGAGAGATCAAAATGCTCAGCAACGATACTTTTAATTCTCTCTAACAATAACTCTTTTAGCATAATATCATGTTTTATATCACTTTACTCTCATAACTCTTATGCCAGTACATCTGCGATTATTTATAACATAATCAGCCAGAAAATCGGGATCTACACACACCTTATTGTAGCGGGTAGAGGCATGCAATAACTTTGTATGACCATCCTCTTTATATACAAAACCCATATGGGTAAAATCGAGTCCCTCTATGGCGGTCATAAAAAGAACAATATCGCCATCATTTAATTTATGAGCCACTTCAGGAACCTTGTGAGCAGGGATATAGTAGTAGGGCTCGTTGGAAATTGAGTCTTCAATAACCCTCAACTCCTCGATTAAAGCTCTATCGGCACTCAATGCTGGATATGAAGGGTAGTGAGTTGTCATAAAATCCAAACGTTTCATACCCATAGTGGTAGAGTATTCGTCTGTAACCTCGTCTAAAATGCCCATTTTCACATTATTTCCAATCCAATCCGATGAGTAATGTAGGCGAGAAAGATAACCATTACGCACTCCGTCGCGATAACGAAGTTGCTCCAATGCTTTGCAGAATTCCGCATCATTTGCAGCAGGCTCGCGACCACTTATCATTGCAGCTACAACGTACTCGACAAATGTGGTACAATCTACTCCATCTAAATTAACAACCAATGGTTCTCCCGGCACCTCCAGGGTCTGAGCCTTATATGGTTTATCTATAAAACTCTCTGCAACTTGCCTAAAATCTGAAAATTGAGCATTACATGCAGCCAATGGCAACAGTGTTACACAAAGCAATATTCGCACAATCTTATTCATATCACAACTCTTTAATTTCAAAAGTTAAAGTATTGATCATAAAGTCAAATTTACCCTCATTATTACTACCTTTCACTATAACAACAGCTCCATCACGCTCAGTAGAATATTGAGCATCAACTCCATAAATCTGCTCTATATATAGCTTTAACAACTCATTAGTTAAAAGGAATGGTTCTCCCTTCACAGTAGAGGCATTTACACTCTCTGCCTCATAACCGTTATCAATTCTGTAGTATGGGATTCCCGCAAAACTTTTCCACTCAACCCTTTTAGCCATCACCACAACATCCAATACCTGTGTATATGGTAACACAAAATCTGATAGTTTGATAGGCGAGGCCTCGCTCGATTTACTCTTATTTACAAAGAGTGCCGGCCTTCCATTACTATTCTCAATATACAATGAGATTATTTTCTCTCCATTATAATCAGAATTGATAACAGAATCGATATAGGCCATGGTAGGCAACTCAGTAATCAGAGGTTCTGCCTGCTGTAATTGGACATCGGGTTTATATATTCCAAACTCCGCACTACCTTCGTCCTTCGGCAATATTATCCATAACAAGGCTGCAATAACCAATACAAAAAGAAGCGTAGAAATAACCTTTTTCATATACAAAGCTTTATTATGTACTTAGAAATCAAAGGGTAATTTTTCTGAATCGCCCCAATATATATGGATATAGGTAGCAATTACATTTTTCACTCTTAGAATATCAGAATCGCACAACTCATCTTTGGCATTATATACCTTATATGATAGGTCTGAATCGGGACCGGGCAATAGCTTCGAATAGTGGAATTCGTGACCTCGCCAAATATCCCCCTGAGGAGTCACAACCTTTCTGTAACCCATTGTCAATTTTACGCCATCGAGGGTAACGCTACGTGGCAAAACTGCAGCCATATCATACTTCACTCCATCTTTATCGATAACCGATTGGCTCAAATATATCATACCGCCACACTCTGCCAACACCTTACCTCCATTCTCGCAATATGCACGTATCGAAGTCATCATCCTCTTATTGGCTGTCAATTCAGGCAAATGCAACTCCGGATATCCGCCCGGGAGATAGAGAAAATCGGTCTCTGGCAATTCATTATCGTGAATAGGACTGAAGAATGTAACCTTACCATAACGTCGAAGAGCCTTAATATTCTCCTCGTAGTAGAAATTAAAGGCTTCATCGCGTGCAACAGATATTTTCAGTGGTCCACGTGGGACTTTTGGTTGAGGCTCCGACTCTGTAAACTCTTGGGTACAAATATCAATAATCTTATCAATATCCACAGTACTCTCCATTGCAGAAGCAATCAAATCGGCAAACTCATTGAAACAGAACTCCTCGTCAATATTCAGTCCAAGATTTTCGACAGGAATCTCTAAAGCACTCTCTTGTTTTAAATAACCTAAACTTCTTACACCAACAGCCTCAGCAGCCTGCTTTAACAGAGCATAATGCTTCTCAGAAGAGACGAAGTTGAATATAACACCTGCAATCTTTAAACCCGGTCTGAAGTTTTTTAATCCATATAGAATGGGACCAACTGAGTAGGCTACCGACTTCGACTTAACAACAAGAATTACAGGCAGATCAAGAAGCATGGCTGTGTCAGCACTACTTCCCTTATCAATTGCATAGCCGTCATAGAGTCCCATTGTTCCCTCAATAACGCAAGCGTCAGCAGTTGAACCATAGCGACTATATAACTCTTTAAGATGTGAATCGGTTGAAAGAAATGTATCTAAATTTACCGAACTTCTACCTGTTGCAGCAAAGTGGTGACGTGTATCTATATAATCAGGACCACATTTAAATGGCTGGACAGTAAAACCTTTTCGTGACAACGCACGCATCAATCCCATTGCCAATGTTGTCTTTCCTGATCCTAAAGAAGAGGCTCCAATTAAAAATTGAATCTTTTTCATCGCTATTTTATCCTTATCATTCGCAAAGATATATAATAATTAGGAAAAATCGTGCAAGGTGAGAGCAGAAGCCAAATTTATTTGGATTATGCCGAGCCGCCGCCGATTTTGGGGAAACACGAAGTGTTTGTGAATTAGGAATGAGGAATGAGGAATTAGGAATAGTTAGGAGTGAGGAGTTAACAGTTAGGAGTCAACGAGCGAAGTGAGTAAAGCCCCCTTATTAGCGAAAGCAAGCGTTAGCGCGCTGAGCGAAGGGGGTTTGGGGGTTGGTAAACAACAAATTAAAGCAAATCCACTAGTTGAATTCAAGGCTTTAGATTGCTTTACAGATAAGTAGCAAGTGAAGTGATTAGATTTGCGAAGATTTGCTTTGGGGGTTGGTAAACAACAAATTAAAGCAAATCCACTAGTTGAATTCAAAGCATTAGATTGCTTTACAGATAAGTAGCAAGTGAAGTGATGAGATTTGCGAAGATTTGCTTTGGGGGTTGGTAGACACCAAATTAAAGCAAATCCACGAGTTGAATTCAAAGCATTAGATTGCTTTACAGATAAGTAGCAAGTGAAGTGATGAGATTTGCACTAATTTGCTTAGGAGTGAGGAGTGAGGGTGATTAATGGAATATAAATTTTAAGAACACTAGCGGAAGGTGATTCTGGTAGGGATTATGGAGTCGTCTCCACCCCCGGAGCCGTATAGGGGGAGGGGCCCAACGGAGACAAGTGGTTGATAAACCACGCAGGAAACGTTGGGAGGGGCCGAAGTGAGCGAAGCGAACGGAGTACTCCATAATCCCTATCAGAATCAGAATCAGATTCAGAATCAAAATAATTGACATAAAAAAAGAGTCGCAATTGCTCGCGACTCTTGAAATTCGGCGTCTACCTACTCTCCCACCTCAGTGGCAGTACCATCGGCGTGAAAGGGCTTAACTTCTCTGT
>SUWY01000001.1 GCA_015061245.1 Bacteroidales bacterium | reverse complement strand
AAATGTGTTGCTCATAAAAAAGTGTGTCTGTAAAGTTAATAATTTCTTTACTTGACACACTTTAGTTTACAGTCTCTTAATTTGCCTGCAAATTAACCGTCTTTTTCACCCTATCTCACTATCTCACCATCTAAGCTCTCACTTATCACCTCTAACCATCTAACTTATCACCCCTAACCATCTAACTTATCACCCCTAACCCCTCACTTATCACCTTTCACTTATCACCTCTAACCATCTAACTTATCACCCCTAACCATCTAACTTATCACCCCTAACCTTTCACCTCTAACCCTCACTTATCACCTTTCACTTATCACCCCTAACCATCTAACTTATCACCCCTAACCTTTCACCTCTAACCCTCACTTATCACCTTTCACTTATCACCCCTAACCTTTCCCCTCTCACACCTCATCTTCACCTCTCCCCTTCTACCTTCTACCTTCTACCTTTTCCCTTTCACCTCTCACACCTCATTTCACCTCTCACCTTTCACCTCTCCCCTTTCACCTCATCTCACCTCATCTTCGCCTCATTCCACAACTCGTCCATCTCCTCCAAGCTCATTTCAGGCAACGGACGCTCGGCATTATCCTCAACATAGTTAAAACGAGATATAAATTTATTGTTAGTTTTCTCAAGCGCATTATCGGGATTTATACCATACTTACGAGCCATATTGACCAAAGAGAAGAGCAGATCACCAAACTCCTCCTCCATCTTCACAGCATTACCACAATCAACCTCAGTCTGAAACTCCAGCACCTCCTCGCGCACCTTATCCCAAACCTCCTCTTTTGTTCCCCAATCGAAACCGACACCGGCCGCCTTCTCCTGCAAACGCAACGCCTTGACAAGCGATGGCAGTGAACCGGGCACACCCTCTAAAACTTTGTGGCCTCGCCCACCCTCTTTCAACTTCAACTTCTCCCAGTTCTCAGAGACTTGCTGAGCAGAATCGGCCTTAACATTGCCATAAATATGTGGATGTCTGTATTTTAACTTCTCGCATACCGAATTCAAAACATCGCCAATATCAAACAACCCCTGCTCCTCGGCAATCCGAGCATAGAAGGTAATGTGCATAATCAAATCTCCCAACTCCTTCTTTATATCGGAAATATCACTCTTCATAACGGCATCGCACAACTCATAGGTCTCCTCGATTGTCAAAGGTCGAAGAGTCTCCATTGTCTGCTTCCTGTCCCACGGACACTTTTCACGCAACTCTACCATTATATTTAATAATTCCTCAAATGCTTTACACTTTCTATCCATAACTTTTAAATTTATTCACTATCTTCGCACTCACAAAATTAAAAAAAGTTCCAAAGGAGTTCTGCATATCAAGACAGAAAAAGGTTCAAGGATGTTGGTATAAAACAAGAGTTACAACAGATGATAGAGAAAAGAATAAGCATTGGCGAGATTGATCCGCTTGATTTTTATGGAGTGAACAACTCTAAACTTGACGTACTTAAGGCACTCTTCCCTAAGTTAAAGATTATTGGGCGAGGAGATGAGTTAATAGTTCAAGGCGAGGAGGATGAGACTCTGCTATTTACAATGAAGGTTCAGGCACTTTTAGAGCATTACGAGCGATACAACATGTTGACACTCGCAAACTTAAAACGCATTGTTCTTGAAGATAAACAGGTTGAAGATCCTGACGATCCTGCCAGCATTATCCTTTTCGGAAACAATGGTAAAATTATACGTGCTCGAAGCGCAAACCAGAAAAAGCTTGTTGAACTATCTGTAACCAACGACCTGCTCTTTGCAACAGGACCTGCCGGTTCCGGAAAGACCTATACGGCCATTGCACTTGCAGTAAAGGCACTCAAAAACAAAGAGGTTAAACGTATCATTTTGAGCCGCCCTGCAGTTGAGGCAGGAGAGAATCTTGGTTTTCTTCCCGGCGACATGAAGGAGAAGATTGATCCATATTTACAGCCCCTATATGATGCTCTATCGGACATGATTCCCGGCAGAAAACTTAATGAATATCTTGAAAACGAGACTATTCAGATTGCACCTCTTGCATATATGCGTGGAAGAACCTTGAACGACGCTTTTGTTATTCTTGACGAGGCACAAAATACAACACGCAACCAGTTGAAGATGTTCCTGACACGTATGGGTGTTAGCGCAAAGTTTGTTATCACAGGTGATATGAGCCAGATTGACCTGCCACATAAAACCGACAGCGGCTTGGCGCATGCATTCAAGATATTGCAGAGAATCCGAGGAATTGCCTTTGTTCAGTTTGACGAGGGCGACATTGTACGCCACCGCCTGGTTAAGGATATTGTAAAGGCGTACGACAAAGATGGAGAACGTGAATTGGCTGTTGCTGAGAAGATTGAATCGAAAAGAAAGGGCGTAACAAAGGGAGTAGCAACAGAGAGCAAAAAAACTGAATCGGTTTCCGAGGATAGCGAAAAAAAATAACTAACTTTGAGACTTGTTAGTAAGACAAATATCGACAATTATTAAAAACAAATATATAGTAATACTATGGATGCAATTGTAAATACAGATTTTAACTTCCCTAAACAGAAGAGTGTTTATCATGGAAAGGTTCGTGATGTATATAACATTAACGATGAGTACATGGTTATGTTGGTATCGGACAGAATCTCTGCTTTCGATGTTGTTCTACCAAAGGGAATTCCTTATAAGGGACAGGTTTTGAACCAGATTGCAGCAAAGTTCTTGGATGCAACCACAGATATTTGCCCAAACTGGAAGATTGCAACTCCAGATCCAATGGTAACCGTTGGTCACAAGTGCGAGCCATTCAAGGTTGAGATGGTTATCCGTGGCTACTTGACAGGAAGTTCATGGCGTGCATACAAGGCCGGAGATAGAGAGTTGTGTGGTAATCCTCTTCCTGAGGGAATGGTAGAGAATCAGAAGTTCCCGGAGCCAATCATTACCCCAACAACCAAGGCTGACGAGGGACACGATGAGAACATCTCAAAAGAGGAGATTATTGCACAGGGAATTGTAACCAAAGAGGATTACGAGATTCTTGAGAAATATACAAAAGCTTTGTTTAAGCGTGGAACCGAGATTGCAGCAAAGATGGGTTTGATTTTGGTTGATACCAAATATGAGTTTGGTAAGAAGGATGGAAAGATATATCTAATTGATGAGATTCATACTCCAGACTCTTCACGCTACTTCTATGCTGAGGGCTATGAGGAGCGTCAGGCTAAGGGTGAGCGCCAAAAGCAGCTTTCAAAAGAGTTTGTTCGCGAGTGGCTTATGGAGAATGGTTTCCAGGGACGCGATGGCGAGCAGGTTCCTGAAATGACCGACGAGGTTGTTAATGGCATTACAGAGCGCTACATTGAGTTGTATGAGCAGATTACAGGTGAGAAGTTCCAAAAGAGCGAGGATACCGATGTAATCAAGAGAATTGAGGAGAACGTAACATCGTTCATCAACTCTCTATAAATTAGAATAAATTGGGGGCAACCCCGCTCCATAGAGAAGCCGATAGTGTATACTTTCGGCTTCCCGTTTCTATAAGAGAGTATTAAGCAGTGCAAAACTGAATAAGCGGTAATATTTAAACAAATTCTTGTAATGAAGCGAGAATATAAGAAGACAGAGAAGAGTAAAGATAGCGTAAACAAGAAGAGTAAACCCAATTTCAAGATTGATCTATCTATGTTTAAGGGCGAGGGAGTAAGAATCTCCTTCGGTGTACTTTTCTACGTATTTACGATATATCTGTTCATATCTCTGATTAGTTTCTTTGTATATGGAGGCATGGATTACCATGTTGCAGGCAAAGGATTCTATGAGATTTTGGATATTGGTGTTAATGCCAAAAACTGGGGAGGCCCGCTTGGTGCAAAGATTGCAGACTATCTGATAAATCAATGCATTGGTATCAGCGCCCTTTTTTTGTGTTATATTCTGGCTGTCATTGGCACAAGAATCCTATTTAAGTCATTTGACAAGTATCTGAAACACATTGCAGTTAGCCTTGCCCTTATGGTATGGCTATCTCTATTCTTAGGCTATATTTCAGAGAATTTGACAAAGTTGACAAATGCCGACACAGGATTCCTCTACTTAGGTGGTGCACACGGCTACTACATCAGCCTATGGCTTGATGCCTTTATAGGCGAGGCCGGGACCTTTATTACTATCCTGGCAACATTTATCTTATTGCTCTACTTTGGCTTCCGTTCAATCTTCTACCGCATAACAAATTCTATACGCTCTTCATGGCAAGCCCGCCAAGAGCGCAGAGCCGCATTGGCAGCTGAGCGCGCATTGCAACAGTCTGACGTTGCAGAAGAGACCATTGAAGATAAGGATGAGATTGAAGAGGATGATGTAGAAGAGGAGCAAGAGAAAGAGGAGTTTACTGAAAACAAAGAGTACAAGGAGCCGGACGAAAAGGAGAATGAGGAGGAGTTTACTGAAAAGGTTGACTACATTCTTGATGATGAAAACGAGAATAAAGACGAAGAGCCAATATCTCCAAACAAGATTGAGTTTGAGGTAAACGAGATCAAAGAGGATGATAAGATTGGAGAGAATCTTCCCGATTATGATCCTACACTTGATCTATCACGATATAAATACCCTACTCTCGACCTTCTTGCAGACTTAAAGAGCGAAACCTCAATAGTAACTGAAGATGAGCTTGAGGCTAACAAACAGAAGATTGTTGAGACTCTGCAAAACTACAAGATTGACATTGTAAAGATTCAGGCCACTATCGGACCGACAGTTACTTTGTACGAGATTGTTCCGGCTCCCGGAGTTAAGATTGCCCGAATCAAGAATCTTGAAGATGATATTGCCCTAAGTTTGTCAGCATTGGGTATTCGTATCATTGCACCTATACCGGGTCAGGGAACTGTTGGTATTGAGGTTCCTAACCGTAATCCTCAAATTGTTCCCATGAAGGCATTGATTGCCTCAAGAAAGTTCCAGGAGTCAAAATTTGCACTTCCTGTAGTGATTGGTAGAACCATCTCGAATGAGCCATACACATTCGATTTGGCAAAAATGCCTCACATGCTTGTAGCGGGAGCAACCGGTCAGGGTAAATCGGTAGGATTGAATGCAATCATAACCTCGCTTCTATACAAAAAGCACCCTGCACAGTTGAAATTCGTAATGATTGACCCCAAAAAGGTTGAACTGAGCATATACTCGATTATCGAGAAGCACTTCCTTGCAAAACTTCCCGATGCAGAGAAACCTATTATTACAGAGAATGATAAGGTTGTAAACACATTGAACTCTCTATGTCTTGAGATGGATAACCGCTACTCTCTTCTTGAAAAGGCATTCTGCCGAACCGTGAAGGAGTATAACGAGAAGTTCTCGAAACGTCAGTTGAATCCAAACAACGGACACCGATACTTGCCTTACATTGTGGTGATTGTCGATGAGTTTGCCGACCTGATTATGACAGCAGGAAAAGAGGTTGAGAAGCCGATATGCCGTATTGCGCAATTGGCTCGTGCTGTAGGTATTCACATGATTATTGCCACACAGCGTCCAAGCACCAATATCATTACAGGTACAATCAAAGCCAACTTCCCTGCCAGAATTGCCTTCAAGGTGGCACAGATGGTCGACTCACGAACCATCCTCGATGCTCCAGGAGCAAATCAACTTATCGGACGAGGCGATATGCTTATTTCGGTTGGTAGCGAGGTTACACGTGTTCAATGTGCATTCGTTGATACTCCGGAGGTAGAGAAGATTACCCAATATATTGCAGAGCAACAAGGTTACTCTTCTGCATACGAGCTACCCGAGTTTATAGCTGAAAAGAGCGAGGGCGAGGATATTCCGCTTGGAGGTACCGGAGAGCGCGACAAGATGTTCGAAGAGTGCGCCAGATTTGTGGTTGGTTGCCAACAAGGCTCTATTGGAGCATTGCAGCGCAGATTCGGAATTGGTTTCAACAGAGCAGGACGTATTATGGACCAACTTGAGGCCGAGGGAATTGTCGGTCCCGCATCGGGCAGTAAGCCAAGAAATGTTTTGATGGACGAATACTCATTAGAGAAGTTGCTAAATGATATCTAACTATAGATGGTATACCTACATAGTTGCGCTGCTATTTATAATAGCGGCGCAGTTTGTTGGTGCCTATCCATACGCTCTGTATATAAATCATACAGAGAGCACTTCGTCACTTGTAGCCCAAGCTCTTACAATGGTTCCTTTTGTAACTGGCTTTTGCGCACTTTGGTTTGCCATGAAGTACATCCATAAGGATAACTTCAAGAGATTGATTACAAAAAACTCCCATATAGAGTTTGGGAAGATAGTATTTGGAGCTGTATGTTGGTTTATACTGACAGTAATCTACACAGTTTCGACTCCTCTGCTCCACCCCGAAATCCGGATAGAGTGGAGTTTCTCGCTTCCACAATTTTTACTGCTAATTGTAATTGGAATTACCCTGCTTCCCATACAAACAACCTTCGAAGAGTTACTATTCCGAGGCTATATGTACCAAGGAGTTTTACGATATATTGGCCACAGATGGGCAAGTATGATTATAATTGCAATTATTTTCGCAGGAATGCACCTAAGTAATCCGGAAATTATTACCTTTGGCTTTTGGACTATGCTCGCCCAGTATTTAGTTATGGCACTGATATTCGGAGTGATAGCATGCTGGGACAAGGGAACAGAGGTGACCATCGGAATGCATTTTGCGAATAATCTGTTCTGTATGGCATTTGTTGTTACCGAGGGAACGGTGTTTACAAGTAGCGGAGCTATGTTCAGAGTAGCCTCGCCCGTAAATGATTATAAAGATACAATTGTAATCGGAGTGGCAGGGGCAATTATGGTTGGATTGTACTATTGGAAATATATTTACAAACATAAAACAGATCAAATCTCATGAGAAAATTCACATTGGTAATGGCCGGTTTGTTGACAATTTCAACATTGGCCGTAGCACAGAAGAAGAAAGAGAAAAAAGATGAGGGTTATCAATTTACCGACATCGTTCGTTTGGATTGCACCCCTGTAAAGAGTCAGGACAATGCAGGAACCTGCTGGTCATGGTCAGGTAACTCATTCCTTGAGAGCGAGATGATTCGCTTGGGTAAAAAGCCTGTAGAGATTGCTCCATTGTACACTGTATGGAACACATACAGCGCAAAGGCTGACAAGTATGTACGTTTGCACGGAAAGTGCAACTTCAGCCAGGGTGGTGCTTTTGCCGACGTTACATGGTCAATGAAGAACTTCGGATTGGTTCCACTATCTGTATATAGCGGATTGAACTATGGCGAGGATGTACACGCTCATGGTGAGATGGAGGCAGTTCTTAAGGCATACGTTGATGCAGTTGTTAAAAACGAGAATGGCCGTTTAAGCACAGCTTGGAAGCGTGGTTACGATGCAGTTCTTAACGCATATCTTGGAGAGAAGCCTGAGACTTTCGAGTACGAGGGTAAGACCTACACTCCAATGAGCTTTGCAAAGGAGTATTGCGGACTTAACGCAGATGACTATATCAGCATAACATCGTTCACACACCACCCATACTACACAAGCTTCGCTATCGAGGTTGAGGATAACTGGTTGAACGAGATGAGCTACAACATTCCTCTTGACGAGTTTGTTGAGCTTTGCGACAAGGCTTTGGATAACGGATTCACATTCGCATGGGGAACCGACTGTTCAGAGACAGGATTCACACGTACAGGATTGGCAGTTGCTCCAGATATGAACGCTCAGATTACAAAGGGTAACGAGGCAGCTAAGTGGGTTGATATGCCAAGAGCACAATTCGCACAGGAGATGATGAAGGCTCCAATGCCACAAATCAAAGTTACTCCGGAGATGCGTCAGGCAGGTTACGATAACTACTTGACAACAGACGACCACGGAATGCACATCATTGGTAAGGCTGTTGACCAGAATGGTACAAAGTACTTTATCGTAAAGAACTCTTGGGGTTCTGATATTGCTTACGGCGGTTACTGGTATGCTACTTACGAGTTCTTCGCTCACAAGACAATCAATATCATGATTCACAAAGATGCCCTTTCAGCAGAGCTAAAGGCTAAGTTGGGAATTAAGTAATTGAAATAGTTAGGGCGGAGCTTCAATGAAGCACCGCCCTAAATTTTACTGCTCAATTATCTACGAGGAAAGAGGAATGAGATCAGAGCAGATAGTCCTGTAGCGATAAAGGCCATTCCTGTCCAGACAACCACATTTAAGAATCCGAACAGAGGATGGAATATAATCAAAAAGGCAAAAATCACTGTCAACAATCCAAAAAGGAAGTACCAAAACCATCCCCTGATTGCAGTTCCGTTCTCCTGTTTTACCGATGAGATTGCAACATACTCCAACCCTTCATACATCAACATAAAGCCAAGTATATACGGAAGAATCTCCTCGGCCCATATAATGTTTCCCATAAGAATAAAACCAATCAAGATATAGATTATTCCAAGGAAGAATTTCATTCCCCACCTATACTTCTCTTGATTATCAAAGGCTTTAACCATCTGATAGGCTCCAAAGATTATCAACATAAAGCAGATATAATAGGCTATACCTATATATGAGATAGCCGGATGATTTAGAATCCAAATTCCAAATACAGTTGATAACACTCCAAAAATCATTACGGCTGTCCAATACAAGAACTTACCGCAGTAACACTTTTTGTTCTTCATGACTCTTTCAATTAATGTTTTAATCACTAACGCATTAACTGAAAAAATGTTTCGTCAATAAAAAAAATTAGCTTTTGTTGTAAACTTTTTCTTAAACATTTCGTTAAGAGTGTTAGAAGCTGTTTAAACAGATTCTTAAAACGGCGCCGTAAAAGTTTTAACCCTTAAATGCAAAAAAAATGAAATTAAACTCACTATTAATAGGAGCTGTCGGCTGCCTATTTATGACAAGCATTGCGTGCTCATCTGAAATTGAGCCTATAGAGACAAACGTGCAGAATAACACTCTGTCAAGATCCGTATCACAATATGCCGTTGAAGGAACTTATGGTAAGTATATCTATCTACCAGGGGGTGTAGTTTCCGACTACAACACCTCATTTAACTTTAGAACAGCCAATCTGAACAGTTCATCAAGTTACTTCTGCTGGGAGCGTTCAAAACAATCAGAGAACTTTATTGTATTCTGGGAGAGCGGTTTCGGTTCAGATCCATCAACCTGTACTGCTACAATTGATAATGTATCAATGAATGTCGATATTGACGATATGCTTGAGAAGATGGAGGCATGGTATGATGTTTATGCCGACAATATGGGCTTCCTTGGCACGAACTCAAATCTCGATACCTACAAGATTGAGATTTACCTGTTCTACACATCAAGTTGGATTGCCAACGGAGGCGGTGTTGACGATATGATTGGAGCCTTCTGGATTGCCCCAAGTGCTTGCCATCCAGTCGGCCAGACCGTAGCTCATGAATTGGGTCACTCTTTCCAATATCAGACATACTGCGACAACCCATCATCTGGTTGCGGATACCGTCATGCAGTTGGAACCGGTAATGCATTCTGGGAGGTTTGCGCCAACTACATGGCATGGAAAAACTTGTCATACTACCCTACTTGGGGATGTGAAATTCCATACTATCAAGCAAATGCACACCGAGGTTTCTGTCATGAGTGGCTACGTTACCAAAACTTCTTCCTAATCAACTATTGGGAGTCAATTCATGGAGACAACATCCTAGGCAGAATATGGCGTGAATCAGTTACGGGCGAGGACGCAATGCAGACCTATAAGCGCATCACATCAACCTCACAATCAACAATGAACGACCAGGTTTGGCAATCGGCAGCACGCGAGGTTACATGGGATTTTGATAATGCAAGCTATATGCGCAGTATGCTCGATGCAGCATCCTCTTATGACCGACAGACATGGTTCACCAATAAGACCGATTTGATATATAACTCAGCCGATGGATATTATCGTCCAAGTCATGACCCTGCAACAAGTGATCCAGGTACAACATACAACCGCGCATTTGCACCTCAATCATACGGAGTAAACATCATTTCACTTACAGTTCCAACTACAGGAACTCAAGTATCAGTGGATTTCCAGGGACTATCATCATACAATGGAGGCAACTATCGCTTTGCATCGGATTTAGGTTGGCGTTGGGGCCTTGTTGCAAGAACAGGAACAGGTGGCTGGACTCCGGTCTATGGAACAATGAACTCAACTAATAGCGGAACAACAACTATGACTATTCCAAGCGGAACAACTCACCTATACCTTGTTGTAACAGCCGCTCCTACACAACATTCACAGAAACTTTGGGATTCCGATGTAAGCAATGATTACGAGTATCCATACAGATTTAAATTAACCAATACATCACTATTAAGCGGAACATACACCTTAACAAATGAGTATGTAACCGGTATAACAGGAATGGAAAATACAGATGATGATGATAACAACGAGACCTTAGGCGTATTCCCTCCTGTTGTTGACTACACATTAAATTATACCGTAAGTCGTGCCACTGATTACACCTCAACACAGTGGAGCATATCTAACTATGCAACAAACATAGCATCGGAGTTAGGAGTATCAGATTTGGCAAGCGCCATCAGTGCAGGAACAGTACAATTTGCAGCATTCGATTCAAGTGGAAATATTACCACAACCTACACCGCAAACAGCGGATACTGGTTTGGCAATAACGGTGCAGTTGTAAGTTGGGGCAGCAACGCATATATCGCCCTTGAACCGGCAAACGGTAGCTACATTACAGGTAATCTGTTCCAATATCATGACACAAATGTAGTAACCGGCACAACATACCCTGCCTACATTGTTTACTACAAATCGAACAACAACTTTGTCACCGTAAAGGTTAATGTAACAATCCAATAAAACTCACAACATCTAAAAAAAAGAGTCCCGTATCGTAATGATTCGGGACTCTCTTTACTATCATTCACCGTCTTCAAGTGAGAATATCTCCTCGACCGGTTTGCCAAAATAGCGAGCAATCTTCATAGCCAACAGAGCCGAAGGAACATACTTTGCCTGCTCAATGGAGTTGATGGTCTGGCGACTAACTCCTAATGCCTCTGCCAATTGCTGTTGAGTAATATCCATAATTGCACGCTCAACCTTAATTCTATTTTTCATGGCTATTAATTTTTATCATCACAATCCTGAGCGAAACCTCGCCTCAATCTAAACACCTTAAAATTAAATCTGCAGACATAGATAAATGTAAATAGATATGGTGCAAAATAGAAGAAGATAAGGTATGGACCTTCATATACAAACAACTCAACTACTATCAGAGCCAAAATTGTTACCCACAAACTCCACACAAATGACTCTCCACGCAGATGAACAGTCATCTCATCCTCATCTCGCTCCTTGGATAGAGCCATGAAAAGTAACCCTATCAAGATAGATAATACAGACAACTCATTATCAAAATCATTGCTAATCACTTTAAACCAACCATCATCGGTTATCACACCAAATACCTTTATTGAGGGTAGATACCACCAACCACAATCATACGCAAAGAACTGCACTAACCCCAGAATAAAGATTACCAAACCAATTATCTTAAACTTGTTTGGCAGTAGATAATTTTTTTTCATAACTTTAATTTTTAGAATCAACACCACAAAGTTAAATACTTTTTCCAAAATGTCAAATATACTTTACTTTTTCTAATTAATTTCTAATTCCTAATTCCTCATTCCTAATTAATATATACCTTTGCAATATGATTGAGATTTTAACAAACATAGACAACCAGGCAATGGATCTCCTAAACGGAGCAAACACCCCATACCTGACAGCATTCATGCAGCTATATACAGGAAAAATTATATGGGCTGTAATGTATGCAACAATAGCTGCAGTTCTCTTTGCCAATCTAAAATTGAAAACTGCTCTATTGGCTCTTATTGCTATAGCTTTAGTTATTGTTTTTGCCGATCAAATCGTGGCAAGCGTAATCCGCCCAATTGTTGAGCGTCCAAGGCCAAACAACCCTGCAAGTCCGGTTTACGATATAGTCTTCAAAACCCGAGATAGTAGCGGATATGGTTTCCCATCGTGTCACGGAGCAAACACGTTCGGATTGGCATTTATCATTGCCTACATTTTTAAAAATCGCTGGCTTACAACATTCTTTCTCCTATGGGCGGTCATAAATTCATACACAAGAATATATTTAGGCCTACACTTCCCCGGAGATATACTTGCAGGAGCATTTATCGGTTGGATAGGAGCCTTCATAATGTATAAGCTTCTTCAATATGTCACAAAAGGATACTTTAAAGAGCCTCGATTCAAAAAGTGGGTATATCTACCCATCTGGACAGGATTGGCAACTGTAGTTGCAATTTGTATAACTGCATATTTTAAAATGGTATGATACTCTTTCCTAACGCAAAGATAAATATCGGGTTATTCGTTACAGAGAAACGCCCCGACGGCTTTCACAATCTTGAAACCATTTTCTACCCTGTTCCGGACCTTGCCGACATTCTTGAGATAAAGATTGCCGACGCACCGAACGGTACTGTAAACTTCAAGAATTCCGGTTTGTTGATTGACTGTCCCGAGGAGAAAAATCTTGTTATCAAGGCATATCGTCTATTGGAGCGTGAATTCACACTTCCGGCTGTAAATATACATCTGCACAAAATCATCCCATTTGGCGCCGGTCTTGGCGGAGGTAGTGCCGATGCCGCTTTTATGCTTGTAGGCTTAAACTCAATGTTCAATTTGGGATTGAGCGAGGCCTCGCTCGAAAAATATGCAGCAGAACTTGGCAGCGACTGCGCATTCTTCATCAAGAACAAGCCCGCATTTGCACATGGACGCGGTGAACTTCTGGAACCCATAGACCTAAATCTGGATGAGTATCAAATTGTTGTGGAGAAGCCCGATGTGACTGTCTCTACAAAAGAGGCATACGCAGGAATCACTCCGACTCCTGCACCATTTAATCTGCGCAATATCAACATTTTACCTATCGAGGAGTGGCGCAACCATATTACCAATGATTTCGAGAAGAGTATTCTAAAGGCTCACCCGGAAATTCAGGAGTATAAAGATTTGATGTATAGACAAGGTGCTGTTTATGCCTGCATGAGTGGCTCAGGCTCTGCCGTATTTGGTCTGTTTAAAAAGCAATATATACTTTAAAGCCCTCGTCCTTTAAGTCTATCCATACATTTTTCTAAAATTAGAGACAGTAAAATTCCATATTTGACACACTTTATTTTATAGTTTTTCCTACATGGATTCATTTCCATATACGAAACGCATTTGCGTTATTACATCTGTAACATTACCATCCTTAAACGTTATTCGCACTCTAATACGTACTCCACTATCTCCATTCCTTAATTTTTTCTTCTTGTTGGTTCCATTGGATTCATTAATCAAACTCTTATTATATCTAATCTCAAAGGGTGTAGATGATTTATAGTAAATTTCACGCCAATCATACACAATATAACGTATTAAAAAACTTGCAGTTCCCCAACGTGGCATACCATACAACACATATCTGCTTTGCATCTCAGTATGATGATTCAAATGCGAAACAAAATGCAAATTATCTCGGTAAAAACCTGTAAGAGTGTCCCACATAACCATATCAAAAGCTTCATACACAAACATTCGCTTGGTATTTGTAAGAATATTTGCCCAGGTATTACCTCTAATGCCTTTGTTATAGTTTAATTCATAATATAAAGTGTCATTTTGATAATTAATTAGATTCAATGAATCTATTAACGGGATAACTTTTTGCCTTTCCCATTTGGATATTTCCCTGTTTTGGGATAACATTTTGTTATAAGGGGCTGTTTTATAAACGGAATCAAGAATTTCCCCTATTTGCCATCTCCTTGTTTTATAATCAATATCTCCTGGCGTGAATACATTACCCCTTAATTTCAACATATTAGATATTGAATATATGTCATCATATAACCAATTTACGTCATCAAATTCAAATTCAAACTTAACTCTTTCTAAAATTTTACCATCTTTAATAATTATCTTATGAAAAACATGATGAATTGGGGGGATGTAACCATATGAGTGATGTTTATATCTTGTTTTGTATTCATACCATTTACACATTGATGAAAGAATATCAAAATCCTCCTCTATTAAAGCGTTTTGCAAATACAAAGGAAGCCAAGACATGCGAAAAGGCATTGTATCTCTTTCTCTGTATACAAGGGAATCTCTACGAGGATATCTATTAGGCGCAAATGTCCAATGGTCTGATTTAGTTACATTATGGCTTCTGTTTTCTAACAAATATTGATTATCATATTGAAACAGATAGATTGTATCGTTATCATAGTCAATAACATTTAACGAATCTATTATTGAATAAAAAATGGAATCGCTCCGGTTAATTTTATGCGTTTCATCTATATACTTATATCTAAAACCGGTGCCGATTTCCCACAAAACTCTGTTAAATGGATGAAGTTTAGGGGAGTGGCGCCACATCCAGCTATAAAACGGAGGTGCATCTACTCTATACCATTCTTTATCTCTTTTAGCCTTACCGGTCAATAGCTCCACAAATGAATGTGTACCGTTCTCTTGAGCATGAACTTCAACTATATTAATACACAATAACGACACTATAATAAAGAAGCTCACTCCTATAAAATGCCATGCTCTACTTGTATTCATAAGGTTTTTGTTTTTTCGGATTTATAACATTATAATTAGTCTCATGTATTTCTGGTCCACTATGATAAAACATTATAAGAGTCGTTTAGAAGCTACGTCCCCATATATAAAACTCTCCTATTCGCATCTGAGTAACAGCCTTAACAACATTACCATATTTAAACTCTATTCTCGTAACAATTCTAATAAAGTCATCTTCTAAAATATCTTTATTATTTAACATTTCAGGTGTAATTATTGTGTTAGTTCGAGGAGGTCTAATTTCCTTAAATAAATGTCCATATATTAAACTCTCCTATTCGCATCTGTGTCGCAACTTTAACAACCTTGCCATCTTTTAACTCTATCCTAGATATTATACGAACCATACTATCCTTCTTATTAAGGCGTTTTTTACTCTGCCTAATATTATTAGGAAAGACAATCATATAATCTGCTGTTCTTTTGTCATACCTAAAGGAATTGGTATCATAATCATACATCTCTTGCAAGTTACGGGTAAGATTATATAAAAGTAAATTCAATGGTGCTCCAAATGGCATAGTATACAACACATACTTGTCTTGCATTTCATCTCTGTATAAGTCATCTAGATCCGTTGAACCCCAATATTTTTCTCTAAATTCTCCTGATAATGTATCCCATACTATATTATCAAATGAATGATAAACATACATACGTTTCAAATTACTCAATATACTTGCTCTATTGTTTCCTCTTCCATTTTTTCCATAACATAATTCGTAATAAACAGTGTCGTTATCGAAATTTATAAACTGTAAACTATCAAGTAATGGTATTACATTCTCTTTTTCCCATTTCAAAATTTTTCGTTTGTCTTTTAATATTTCATAATAGGGGGCTATATTATACACAGAATCAATAATACTCGCTATTTGACTACCAATATCCTTATAATTATGTTTCTTATCTGAATTGTCATCAAGCACATGTCCTTCTTCATTTAACCTTTTACTTTCATCATATATGTAATCAGAAATACTGCACACTAGATAATGGAGTTTAAAAGTAATTTTTTCCCTTAAAATCACCTTGCCATTGCTTATAATAATTTTGTGTAAAATATAATAAGGTCTATCATCATAATATTGTGGATCAAATACATTATATTTATATTCAAATTCAGACCATTTACACATCTTTGAAAGAAAGTCTATATTATCCTCTATCAGAGTATTTCTTACATACATAGGTAACCAATCAACTCTAAATACTATTGTATCTCTTTCTCTGTAGACAAGCGAATCTCTACGAGGATATCTATTAGGCGCAAATGTCCAATGGTCTGATTTAGTCACATTATGGCTTCTGTTTTCTAACAAATATTGATTATCATATTGAAACAGATAGATTGTATCGTTATCATAGTCAATAACATTTAACGAATCTATTATTGAATAAAAAATGGAATCGCTCCGGTTAATTTTATGCGTTTCATCTATATACTTATATCTAAAACCGGTGCCGATTTCCCACAAAACTCTGTTAAATGGATGAAGTTTAGGGGAGTGGCGCCACATCCAGCTATAAAACGGAGGTGCATCTACTCTATACCATTCTTTATCTCTTTTAGCCTTACCGGTCAATAGCTCCACAAATGAATGTGTACCGTTCTCTTGAGCATGAACTTCAACTATATTAATACAAAATAACGACACTATAATAAAGAAGCTCACTCCTATAAAATGCCATGCTCTACTTGTATTCATAAGGTGTTTGTTTTTTCTTATTTATAACTTCAAAATTGGTCTCATGTATTTCTGGTCCAAAATAATACCTGCTCTTATAACTATTAGGAAATAAAAATAAATTCTTTCCTGTTGTTCGTATTATTCCATCACCGGGAACGGTGTACTGTGACCTTAAACGATCGCCATGAGAGGCTCTACTCATATTCTCCACATGAAGAGCATGAATCTCACTTTTAGTTAGTTTTTTACTAGTCGATGTTCTACGCCATTTTTCTTCTACATACTTGGGATTTGTTACATGATCATAAAAATGAGTTAATTCATGCAACAAGGCGTAAGTTGCATCAACTATAGTATATTCTGTATGTATTTTTCCTTCCAACACTACTGAACGCTCTATATTGTTTTTGACCAACTCTTTTGGACTATACCAATTTATACCTCCCTTATATGTTATAAGAGGTTTGCCTTCCTTGAAAATAGTCGTACCATTATACAAATATTTATTTTTATTATTTCCATGAATATTGTAATCAATTACTACAATCTCATTTAAAGCGACCAACTCTTCTATTCGGGACTTATCGTAGGAATTGCTCATCATTCTTTCAAACGCTTGAGTAAGCGCATCAAAATAAGCATCAGTTCCCTTAATATATGGTTTTCTGGTAAAGAAATCAACAAATTGCCATTTTCCCGTTTCATTGGTCCATTCATAAAAGTTATCGCTTTCTGTTTTAGAACTAAAATAATCTGTCACTACAATCCTCTCTCCATCAGGATCAATCAGATTGGTTGGGTTGTTAGCGCAATAGGTGTATGGAGAGTATTGATAGTAGCTCTCGGCTTGAGGGTCGGGGTGCAACCAACGACCTATTTGCGGGTTGTAGTAACGACTGCCAAAGTCCAATATTCCATTCATTGCCTCCAACTGCTCCTCTTTACCACTGTAGCGGTAACGAGGTTTGGGTTGGGTACTTATTTCAGGATTATGATGTTCGGCTCCAAAAGGATAGTAATCCATTACTGTTTCCATAGCGCAAAGCATTTAAAGGGTTCGCTTTGCAATATAATACAATATTTGCAGAAATGCAAGAAAAAGGATAAAAAAAAATAAAATATTATAAACAACAACACTATAGAGCAATAAAGTCGGCATAGATTGGGAGGTGGTCACTATATCCCCCTTTGTAGTACATACCTCGGTAGGTGGGAAGTGGTTGCCACCCAAACTGTTTTTTATTCTCTTCAAGCAGGAAGCTCTTATCGCAGATAATCATCCCCTTATCTGATATCTTATATCCGTTTTTTCCACTCATTATGGCGGGCGAGGTTACAATATGGTCGATTGTCTGCCACTTACCCATATAGCAATAACTACCCTTTCCACCTCTCTCTTTATATGGGAAAGCAAAATCATATAGCGAACCCGGAACATTTATCCCATTATACTCAACAGCACGCATTACCGTCATTGGATTAGTACCCGCTTCGCAGTTCAAGTCACCACATAGAACTATATTTGCATCGGCATCAATGTTGTACAAAGAATCTACCACTCCGCGCGCTGCCTTTGCAACTAAAACACGCTTCCACTCACTCTGCTTCTCGCCTCCTCGCATTGATGGAAAGTGTGCAACAATCAAATGAAGTGTGTCTGCTCCATCAAGAACGCCACTAACACATAACAGGTCTCTGCTCTGTAGCTCTTTAAAAGGAATGAAAAGTGTATCGGTAGGGGTGAAACGCTCACTGTTATATAGAAGAGCTACATCTATTCCGCGTGGATCTTGTGAATCTTGCTGAATGATAGAGTAGGAGCCCTCGCCCAAAGATGTTTTTGTCGTTAAATCATTCAAGACTGCTATATTCTCAACCTCTGCCAAGGCCACAAAACAAGGCAATACCCCACCATCTGAACAAGCGGATATTGCCTTTGCTATATTTCTAAGTTTTGTATTGTAACGCTCGCGGCTCCAATATTTGGAACCACGAGGTGTAAACTCGTCATCTTGAGTCTCTAAATTATTACGTGTATCAAACAGATTCTCTACATTGTAGAAGAGCAACCTGAAATCTTTTCTCTCCGTACTCTTTTGAGCCACGCCCGAAAGCCCGACCACCAACAATACTACGGAGAGGAGTATTCGTAACATTTAGGTGAAGAATTTCAAAAAGTCATTAATATTTGCCAACAAGAATAGTCCGATAAGGAATGCCATTCCTACCCATTGTGCATACTCCAAGAACTTCTCACTTGGCTGTTTGCGTGTGATTACCTCATATAGCAAGAACAGTACATGACCTCCATCAAGCGCAGGAATTGGAAGGATATTCACCACTGCCAACATAATTGAGATTAACGCAGTCAAACTCCAGAAACTCTGCCAATCCCACAATCCCGGGAAGATATCACCCATAGTCATAAATCCGCCTACAGATTTGTAACCGCTATCGGTACTGAACAACAATCCAAGACTGCGAACATAGCTGCCCAATTGAGCAAAACCCTTCTCTATTCCGGCAGGGATGGCCTCGAATAGTGAGTAGTATTTTGTACTTGTCTCGTATGCCTCGTTAATAATTGGGGCATTATATACTCCCATCACACCCTCAACAGGCAATTTAAATGCAATATTCAATGTATCATAACTCAATGAGTCAACATTTGACATTGTGATAGCAATATCGGTTTTGTTTCTAAGTACAGTCAATTTGGTTGAAGCAGAATCGGCAGTTCCCTTAATCAACCCCATATACTCATCGTAGAAATTGAATGACTCTCCATTTATTGCCGATATTACATCGCCCTCACGAACACCTGCATCGTATGCTGCAGAGTAGTCTGCAAATCCCTGGATATAAACCTTGTTTGCAGGCATTCTTGGAGACAAAAGTGCAGCCTTTGCCTCCTTGCCTGATGCAATCTCCATCAAATCCGATATAAATGACTCCGGAATATCGATTGAGATAACCTCGCCATTACGTTTTACCTGAATTGACTTCTTCTGATTAATCAAAATCTCGCTTACAATTCCCTCGAATCGCTCAATTGGCTCATTATCCAAACCAACAACAATATCTCCGGTCTGCAATCCTAACTCAGCAAAAGGGCCATCGGCAACAATGCCATACTTTACGTTCTCGGCCGGCAAATATGTCTCTCCCCATGCAAAAAGGCTTCCTATGTAAATGATAAATGCAACAATAACATTCATCAATACACCACCAACCATCACAAGCAAACGCTGCCATGCAGGTTTTGAACGGAACTCCCACTCCTTAGCCGGTTGCTTCATTGCCTCAGTATCCATTGACTCATCGATCATTCCGGCAATCTTAACATATCCTCCAAGAGGCAACCAACCTATACCGTACTCAGTCTCTCCTATCTTCTTTTTGAACAATGAGAAACCGGGATTGAAGAAGAGGTAGAACTTCTCTACCCTCATCTTAAATATCTTGGCAAAAATAAAGTGTCCAAACTCGTGACAAATTACCAACAAAGACAAACTCAAAACAAATTGAGCAATTTTTACAAAAATCTCCATCTTCTATCTCTATTTTCTAAATCTTAAATTCTCTATTATAGCATCTCTTGCGCCAATATTCTGGCCACTCTATCGGTCTCGGCATACTCCTCCAACGAGGGCGATTTAATGAAATCACAACGATTCATTACACTCTCAATCATATCTGACATTCCCAAGAATGAAATCTTGTCCTGCAAAAAGGCTGCCACAGCAATCTCATTCGCTGCATTCAATGCCGCAGGCACATTTCCACCTTGACGCATTGCATGGAATGCCATACTAAGGTTGGCGAAGGTCTCCATATCGGGATCCTCAAAGTCAAGTTTTGCCAACTTCGCAAAATCCAAACGCTCCAAACTGCTGTATACTCTGTCAGGGAAAGTAAGTGCATACTGAATTGGCAGACGCATGTCGTGAATTCCCAACTGTGCCTTTACATTACCATCGGCAAACTGCACCATTGAGTGGATAATTGATTGTGGATGAACAACCACCTGAATCTGATCAGGCTCAACTCCGAAAAGCCACTTCGCCTCCATAGCCTCAAATCCCTTGTTCATAAGCGATGCAGAATCAATTGTAACCTTAGCTCCCATATTCCAGGTAGGATGCTTAAGAGCATCGGCTGCAGTCACCTTCTCTAATTCTGAACGCTTTTTACCTCGGAACGGTCCTCCCGATGCTGTCAACAGAATCTTCTCAATAGGCGAGGCCTCGCCCACCAAACATTGGAATATTGCAGAGTGCTCGGAGTCTACAGGAAGAATTGCAGTTCTATACTGTTTCTGCAACTTGGTAATTAACTCTCCTGCAACCACTAATGTCTCTTTATTTGAAAGTGCGATTGTCTTTCCTGCCTCAATAGCACGAACCGTTGGGATAAGGCCGCTATATCCCACCATTGCTGTTACGACAACATCAACGCTCTCCATTGTTACCACTTGGGCAATGGCATCCTGGCCTGCATAGACCTTGACATCGGTATCGGAAAGAGCCTCTTTCACCACCAAATAGTTCTTCTCATTGCCAATTACAACTGCATTCGGAGAGTATTTTTTAGCCTGCTCAATCAGTTTCTCAACACTATTATTTGCAACCAACACCTCAACCTGGAACATATCAGGATTTGCATCAACAACCTGAAGTGTCTGAGTTCCGATTGAACCGGTTGAGCCCAATATTGCTAATCTCTTTTTCAAATCTCTTCTATTTAAATTGGATAAAATCTTCAGGATTCAACGGATTTCCGGCTCTCCATAGCTCAAAATGAAGATGCGGGCCGCTTGTCTCCTTGCCTGTATCGCCAACATTGGCTATAACTTGACCTGCTCTTACATAATCACCCTGCTTACACAACAGATTTGAATTATGCTTATATATTGTCATTAAGTTATTTGCATGCTGAATAGCCACCACATGACCGGTATTGATTGTCCAATCGGTAAATACCACAACCCCATCAAGCACTGCCATTACCGGAGCATCCTTTTTGGTAACCACATCTATACCATAATGCTTCTCTTTCTCATTGAATTGGCTCACCACATAACCTGTTACCGGAGAGTAGAAATGGTAATACTCTTTATTGGCCGGCTTCATACCCAAACCCAATGAGAATCGCTCTTCATTCTCAATCTCTGTGCGGAATGCCAACTCCTCTTCAGTAATCTGAAGCATAATTGTATCGTACTTAACACTGCTCAAAGCTGTATTCTCATTGACAAGCGTATCATTTGGTTCCTGACCATACTCGCCACCTCCAATCATAATTTGTAAAGAGCGTATAAAGTCATCTCGCTTATCAAGCTCATTCTGAATAGAATCCAACCTTAATGATGTTGACAACATTTCGGTTCTAAAATTCTTATCAGGATATCCGGGAATCCACTCTCGGATTGAGGTAAAGGCTATCAGATACGATGTAATCAAAACTAAAAGCATAGCCAAGACTCCAAGTCCGACAATAATCCTCAACAACGATACCCTAAAACGAAGAACCTCTTCGTACATTGTATCGTTGACCACGGTTATTCTGAATTTAAACCTGAGTCTTTTCCAAAGTGACACCTTCTTTTCCGCCATACTCCTTGCCTTGTTATAACGCGCAAAGGTAGGGTTTATTTTTCAAATTATTGACTGTTTTATATTTATTTAACTTTATTCCCACGAGGGATGAGAATATTCATATACGTGGAGCGAAAATTCCGATAAAACTGCATAGATATGATCAAACATATCTGCTATAATATGCTCATGTTCAACCCATTGTTTATCCTTTGTAAAACAGTAAAACTGCAAAGGGATTCCTGTGGGCGAGGATGGCAACTCTCTAACCATACAGAGCATTCTGACATTCAACTTTGCATTGGCAGACATCCACGCCTCCATATAGTGTCGAAAGAGCGTCAGATTTGTTAAACTATTAACATCTAAAACACTCTTCTCCTCTGCCTTTTGAGCCTCTAATTCCAACAACTTCTTCTCTATAAACTCCTTCAAATATATTGAATTCCTTATTTTGAGCAGCTCCTCTTCCGAAACAAAGTGGACAGAACGGGCATCTACATAGACATTCTGCATAATTCTTCGCCCCTCGCTATCAAACATACCTCGCCAATTTATAAAAGGGACCGAAACAAGTTGATAGGTTGGAACCATTGAGAGAGTCATATCCCAGTTTCTAACCTTTACGGTGTATAGATTAATCTCCTCAACAACTCCGTTTGCGCTGCAATTCTCCACAACAATCCAATCGCCTAACCGCACCATATCATTGGCATTCAGCTGAATTCCGGCAACAAACCCTGTTATGGAATCTTTAAAAATCAACATTACTACCGCAGCAAAAGCTCCTAAACCTACAAACAGATTATGCGGAGTTTTCGATACTATAACACTGATAATAAATATGATTCCCACACAATAGAGAAGCACCTCTGCAGTCTGGACAAAGAGTTTTATAGGCCTCGACTTTGCAATTGGAAACCCCTCGTAAATTCCATTTGCAGTTCTCATGAGCGAGGCTATAAAGATTGTAGCCATCGCAATAAAGAGTATCGATATCACTTTTCTTAAAGCTGTGACCCCCTCCCAATTTATCAAGGGCAACATAGCGCTCAATGTTGCCACAAGTATCACTATTCCGAGTTTTGTAAGAAGCTTATTTTGAGCAATTACCTCCATCCAACGCCGCTTTTTATTCCCTCCGTGACGTTTTGAAAGTATCTTCGGCAACCAGCGGTGAAGAAAGAGAAAAATTAGCAATGCAAACACCCAAATAATCAACACCCTTACAGCAACCTCCCACCGCTCAGGCCCATGAATCTCATTCCAAAATTGCATAAACTTATTTGTATCCATATTGTCAAAAATAATTGCGGTTGAAGTTAACAAACATAAATTAGTAACGTAATTTTGATTTAAAGTGTTACCTTTGCACGTTAAAGAAAAAATAATATAACTAACTATAAGATGAAAAAACTACTTTTAACAGCATTTACGCTGATCTTCTGCGGCGCGCTCATGGCCCAGAATTTAACGGACACTATTCCGTTTACCTCTAAGGTTGTGAAAGGAGTTCTTCCTAATGGCTTGACCTACTACATCCAAAAGAATCAGGAGCCAAAGGATAGAGCCGATTTTTACATTATCCGTAACGTTGGTGCAACTCTCGAGACCGACGAGGAGGATGGATTGGCACACTTCCTTGAGCACATGGCATTCAATGGAACCAAAAACTTCCCTGGCAAAGGCATTATCAACATGCTTGAGCGTCACGGAGTTGATTTTGGCCGTAGCATTAATGCCTACACAAGTTTGAACGAGACTGTATACACTCTGTTCAACATTCCGACAACCGATCAAACATTGATAGACTCATGTCTTCTTGTCTTGCACGACTGGTCTCGCTATCTTCTATTGACCGAAGAGGAGCTTGACGCTGAGCGTGGAGTTATTACAGAGGAGTGGCGAGGTCGCCAGAATTCAAGTATGCGTATCAGAAAACAGATGATGCCTGTTGTATTCGCCGGCTCTCCATACGCAAACAGAACTGTTATCGGAGACATTAACGTAATCCAGAACTTCAAACCAGAGACAATCCGCGACTTCTATCAGAGATGGTATCGTCCAAATCTTGAGGCAATTGCTATTGTAGGAGACATCGACCCTAAGAGCATCGAGGAGAAGATTATTGCTATGTTCAGCAGTATCGAGAACCCTGAAAACGAGGTTCCTCGCCCATTCATTGCAGTACCTCCATACGATGAGCCGAGATTCGTAGTTGCAACCGATAAAGAGGCAACCCAAACAAACATCAACATTCAGATGATTATGCCTGCACCATCGGCTGAGTACAAGAACACCTACGCATATTTGTATGACAACATTGTACAATCTATGTTCACCTCAATGATGAACCGTAGATTCACAAGAGAGAGCCAGAAACCAAATGCTCCATTCATGTCATCATCAGTAGGTATCGGAGCCGTTGCTCGCGGATATGACTACTTCGGATTGGGTATATTGCCACGTAACGGAGTTGACGAGGAGATAAAGGCTCTTGAGGCAAGCTGGAAGATGATTCTTCAGGCATTTATGTATGGCTTCTCTGAGGATGAGTTGAACAACGTTAAGGCAAATATCAAGGCAAACCTTGAGACAGCATACAAGGAGCAGGATAAGACAAGTAACAACAGCTACATGGAGGATATTTTGGTTAACTTCCTTGAGAATGAGCCAAATATGGACTTCGATGTATATTATAACTTCGCTAACAAAGTATTGAACGAGATTACTGTTGGCGATATTATGAAGCGCATTCCTCAAATGATTCAGGGTAGCAACACTGCAATCATTGTTACGGGACTTGACGTTCCACACATGACCAAAGAGCAGGCATTTGCTGTTATGAACAACATTGATGCCTCATCAATCACCCCATACGCAAACAACGCAGTGAAGGGAGAGTTGATTGACGGAGAGCTTAAAGGAAGTCCTGTTATCAAGGAGAAGCGCGACAAAGAGGTTGGAGCAGTTAAGTGGACTCTTGCAAATGGAGCTACAGTTATCTACAAGCACGCTGACTACGAGAAGGAGTCTGTTGATTTGCGAGGAGTAAGTCGTGGAGGTCACAACCGTTATGCAGACCAGGATATGCCATCAATCACAATGATGAACGGTTTGATTAGCAGTTATGGACTTGGCAAGTTCAACCAGATGGATTTGGCACAGAAGTTGGCAGGAATCCAAGCTCGTTGCGGAGTATCTGTTAGCGGTGGAACCGAGAATGTAAACGGAAGCACAACCCCTAAGGATCTTGAGACGATGTTCAAACTTCTATATTTGCGTTTTGAGGAGCCTCGTTTCGACAAGGAGATTCACGACGTAACAATGCAGAAGTATTTGGAGTTGATTCCAACAATGAAGAAAGATCCATCAAGCATCATGCAAGACTCTTTGTCATTGATTATGTCAAACTACAGCCCTCGCACAGTATTGTTGAGCGAGGAGACAATCAACAAGGTTGACATTAACAAAATTGAGGAGATCTATCGCGACCGTTTCAACGGAGTTAAAGACTTCACATTCTTTATTGTAGGTAATGCTCCGGAGGATAGCGTTAAGGCATACGCAGAGAAGTATATCGGATCTATCCGTGAGGGTAAGAAAGATAAGAAAGTTGAGGGAACCGTTCACAGCCCATTCGGAATTACCAAGAAGGTTATTGAGGTTCCTATGACCGATGAGAAGTGCTCTGTAATTGTAAATATCTCTAAGCGCATGAGCACCAAAAACAGAAAGGTTAGCTACACCAACTTGATTTTGGCAAGATTGTTGAGCCTGAGATATACCGAGGATATTCGCGAGAAAGAGGGAGGAACCTACGGAGTTCAAGTACAGCAGGGTTCATCTGCATCACCGGTATCTAAGTATAGCTTGACAATGCAGTTCGATTGTAATCCTGACAGAGCTGAGCACTTGAAGAGTCTTATCTACAAGGGAATTGACAGCATTGCTCAAAGCGGTCCATCAGCCGAGGAGCTTGACAAGATCAAGAAGAGCATGCTTAACAGCTATGAGCAGAGCAAGAACCACAACAGCTACGTTCTTAACACCGTTTATAACTACTACATGAACGGCTACAACCAGGCTGATCCTAAGAACTACGAAGATATTCTTGAATCTATCACAGTTGAGGATGTCATGAAACATGCCGCACGTTACACAGACAAACGCGACATAATTGACATCATGTTCGTTCCAGCGAAATAGAAGTTAGGAGTGAACAGTTAGGAGTGAGGAGTGAGGAGTGAGGAGTGAGGAGTGAGGAGTGATCTGAAATCTGAAATCTGAAATTAGAAATCTGAAATCTGAAATTAGGAATTAGAAATTAGGAATTAGGAATTAGGAATTAGGAAAAATCGTGCAAGCCGAACGCAGAAGGCAAATTTATTTGCATTATGCTGAACCGACGCTGCGGAGCGAATGCAGAAACCAAGTTTACTTGGGTTATGCTGAGCCGCGAGGAGTAGAAGCACACGAAGTGTGGTTAACCGCCGCCGATTTTGCGGAAACGCGAAGTGTTTGCGAATTAGGAATTAGGAATTGAAAAAACTCCCAAGATTGCAAGTTGCAATCTCGGGAGTTTTTTCCCCTTTCCCCTCTCACCTCATCACCTCATCACCTCATCACCTTTCCCCTTTCACCTCATCACTTTTCCCCTTTCACCTCTCAACTCTTCACTCTTGAAACCTCGCTCCTAATAGCCTTCCAGATAATAAAGTACTTCGGGTGGATTGATTTAGGACGCAATGAACTTTGATGGAACAAGAAGAGAGCTATGCACAACACTCCAAGGATTGTCAGCCAGCCATAAATCTCCTTCATAGATAAAAGCATTGCCTGAAGTTGAGAGGCCCCATAGATTTTACCATAATTCATTGGATTAACCTGGGTATTCAACGCATCCATATTGGCGGTAAGCAACATACTGTTCTTTGCAACGGTTTTCTGAAACCACTCACCAAGGATTGCAGTTCCAATAACACCTCCGCATGCTGCGCTTATCCAACCCTGCATTGATACGGTCTGGAAGAATATGTTGAACGGAATCTTTGTCAACGCTGTCAAGAAGACAATTGCAATTACAACATATCCGAATCCTCGCAAAAATATAGGCAAAATAAAGGCCTCCTTTGGTAAGTTGTAATCTATCAAAAAGTAAAATATTACCAAATAGAGCACTATCAATGTAAAACCGATTAATGACATCACCCTATAGCGCCACTTGTTTTTTGCAAAGGTAAAATAGGTAAAGATTGCACCAACCACACTTCCTGCAAGGGCAAACCAGTTCAACGACACTGCATGGAGAGCGTCATAACCCAAAATTGCCTCAACGTACATGTGTTCAAACATATGGCTCGGAGCAATCAACAAATCCACAACCAAATAGAGCAACATTGTCAAATAGATAGGCTTCTGCGACCATGTCTTTAGTCCGATAAATGGATGACGGATAAATGAAGCTCTCCATAGATTCAAGCCTACCATCAACAAAGCAGCACCACTGGCAATTCGAATCTCTGAAGAGTCATACCAATCGTAATAGTCTCCATAGACACAGACAAAAATTACACAAAGCATTACACCTCCCCACAACAATGCACCCAACCAATCCACTCCATATAGCTGAAGTTTAGGCATAACTCTCCAATTGTGATATATACACAGAACTGTAAGCATTACCAAAAGCAACAAAGCTATTATTGCATAGTGCATATACTCCCACATTGCATGGTGCGCAATGTGCATTGTCATCAGACCCGAGAGCTGTATTCCCATCTGCACCTGCAGATAGATATAGCAGAAGAATATGGACATATCTCTCTTGGGTGTAATCCAGAGCTGCACACTGGAGTTACAGGTAAATATACCCCACATTCTAAAGAAACCTGCAATAAAACTCACAATTACCATAAGAGGCACACACTTCGAGTACATACAGATTATGTTTCCCACTATAATAACCGAGCAGCATATCATAAATGCTTGAAAAGTTGTATAGCGGAACTTTAACCTGAACATCAAAGCAAAGGTAAGAGCCATCCCTGCCATCGAGGCATACCCTATCATCAGAATATCCTGTTGCATTAGGGCTGTAGCTCCTGCCATCTCTACCGATGCGGCCATATATATTCCGGCTCCTGAAAGCTGGAATATTATCATAAACAGAATTACAATCCATGGGCGTAACTTCTCTGGCACAAAGCTACGCATATCAGGGATTGCAAATTTGGGTATCTCGTGCATAGTATTAGTAGTTTACAATACACTCAACATTCATTCCTGCACGCAACAACGCCATATCCTGAGCACTATTCTCGTTCGAGAACTCAATACGAACAGGAATTCTCTGCTCAACCTTTACAAAATTACCCGATGAGTTATCCTGAGGCATCAAAGAGAAACTTGCTCCGGTTGCTCCCGAGATTGACTTAACAAAACCCTTGTAAACCTTACCGGGAACTGCATCTACCTCTATCTCGACCTCGCAACCCTCTGTAATATTTGCAGTCTGGGTCTCCTTATAGTTTGCAACAACCCACTTCTCATTTGCATCAACCACACTGACCATTGTCTGACCGGGCTGAATCAACTGTCCCTCCTGAATGCTCTTTCTTCCAACAACTCCATCGCAAGGGGCAACAATAACGGTATATGACAAATTCAACTTTGCCAACTCAACTGCAGCCTTTGCCAGCTCAATAACAGCCTGAGTCTGGTTCAAACGCTGCTCCTGCTCGCTCTTTACCAATGCAGTACTTCTCTTCTGACGTACCAACATTTCATAACGTGCCTTACTTGCGTCGTATGCTGTTTTAACTCCATCAAACTGCTGCTTTGTTACAGCCTCTTTCTCATACAAATTCTTAAAACGGATATACTCACGCTCCGCATTATCCATAATAACCTTTGCCTCGTTTATTCCTGCATCAGAGACAGCTATATTGTTGCTGATAGTTGATATAGAGTTGCTCATTGCACTATTGCCCGACAACGCATTCTGATAATCAGCCTCAGCCTGCGCCAAACGGAAACGGAACTCGGCATCATCGATAACAACAAGGGTATCACCCCTCTTCACCTCCTGATATTCATTAAAATGGATACTCTTAATAAATCCCTGAACCCTTGAATTTACAGGAACAATATGCTGCTTTACCTGCGCATTATCGGTAAACTCAACACTACCCAAATGGATAAACTTAGAGAAGATCCACACTATTCCCAACACCATTACAGCTCCAACACAAATGTTGAAAAGCAACTTTTTACTCTTTCTATTCATATCTTTATATCTTATTCTTCAAATTATAATACTCCGGCAACTCTCTGCAATGCGTAGAAATTAAACAGAATGTTAATCTTTGCATTAACACACTCCAACTCTGCGCTCAATTTAGAATTGGTAGCATCGAGCATATCTGTAATCAACGCCAAATCATTCAGATAGCGATAATTTACCACATCGTAGTTTTGCGATGCCAACTCCAAGCTCTTAAGCGAGGTCTCATAGATTGTAAATGCCTCGGTAAACTTAACGTAAGCGCTCTTCACTCCCATCTGAATATCATCTTGTGCCTTCAATCTCTCCTCCTCTGCTTTACGGGTAGCCAACTTTGCCTCGGCACTCTTTTTATTCGATGTATATAGCGAAGCGAAATTGTATGAAACACCCACTCCGGCAAACCAATAGTTGAAATTCTTATCGATAGGTGGTACCTCAATTGTAATAGGGCCATCAAGATGCTCCTGAGCAATCAAAGCAACCTTAGGCAAACGCTCCGACTTAATAATCTTCTCGTTACCCAAAGCCTGCTCCACCTCAAGTTTTGCCAACTCTATAATGGGCGAGGCCTCGCTTGCAACCCTTATCCACTCACTCTCGTCCAACACCGCCGGCATTGTAGAGATTAGATTTGTATCAATAACAATCACGCTACCCTCCGGAAGTTGTAGCTCGGTTACCAAATTATTGTTGATAATCTTTTGACCATTTCTTACCTGAGTCAGTGCCAAATTGAACGACTGCAACTGCAACTCATAACGGGTAACATCGTTCTTTAAGGCAACACCCTCGGCACTGCGTTCCTTAATATCCTGAACCAAACGCTCGGTCTGCTCAATATTTTTAATGTAAATCTGCTCCAAGTTCTTCAACTTAAACAACTCCAAATAGTTACTTGCAAGCATAAACTTCAGGTTAATCAAGACATTGGCACGTGCACTTTGAGCCATAGCATAACCTCGCTCAGCCATCTCAACACCGGTTGCGACAACACCTCCGCCATAAATCAACTGCGAAGCCTCAACCACCAAATTGTTACCATAGTGTGGCATTGGAGCAGTTATCGCATCCGAAAAATTACGATCCATGATTTTACCATCACCATAATAGAGGAATGAAACCTCTGCACTCAACTGAGGCAAACGGCCACTCTTCGCAACACTCACTGCCTGCTCAGCTTGCATAGCCACAACATCGGCACTCTTAACGCTTCTGTTACTCTCCTCTGCAATCTGAAACACCTGTTGCAGAGTCAGTTCAACTCTCTCTCCCTGCTGTTGCACTCCACGCACCTGCACCTCTGACTGTGCCTGCACCCTCATGCAAACCGCAAAAATCATAAGAACCGAACCCACCAAAAATCTCCAACTCATACTCATATATCTAAAATTTAAAAACTCTCCCCTTTCCCCTTTCCCCTTTCCCCTTTTCCCTTTCACCTTTTCCCTAAACAAAATCCGGCCGCAAAGGTCTTAAAAAATCATAATAAACAGATAAGCCAAAATATTACAGAATTGGTTTAATTTGAAACAGAAATAAAAATATTAACTTTGCAAACGATTTAAAAACAAAGCGCATATCACGCACAAACAAAGAGAATCATGAACACACAAAGGATAATTAACTTTTATGACATAATCACTCATCAAGGAGGTAGAATTGGTTTAAAAGACAATGTAATGTGTTCTGAAATTACCAACAAAGAGATTAAGCCGATACTCAATATCGATATTAATCAAAATGGCACATCAACAATTTTGGTTCTAAACGGAAGTGCAATTGCCAACATAAACAGCAAAGCCGTAGAGATAAATAAAAACACGCTTCTTATATTAACATCATCGCAAATAGTACAATTCACATGGGTTTCTGAAGATTTTTGCTGCACTACTCTACTTATCAGCCATACCTTTATGCGAGAGATGGACCCTGCCGAAATGACAACCATGCGCGTCAGACACGGAGTTCGCTTTTATAGGACTCCCGCAATTGAACTTAAGGAACCAGAGACTCTGCATTTACAATTCAGAATGGAGAATATCCAAAAGGCTCTTCAGGAGACTACACATCTCTACTACAAACACACCATTCTGTGTAATATCATTGCACTTTTCCTTGATATCCACAATATTATTGAAAGATCACCAATCTATTCATCAAACCACAAATCGACAAGAGAGGAGAAGATTAGTACCGACTTTATTGAACTTTTGACAGACAATTACAGAACGGAACATGATGTAACTTTCTATGCCAATTCATTAAATATAACACCTCACTATCTAACAAAGATTGTAAAGCGAACAACCGGCCATAGTGTAAACGAATTGATATTTGATATGCTCTATAACGATGCCAAAAGCCTGTTACATCTATCAAAATATTCAATTGCTCAAATAGCACGAATTCTGAACTTTTCCGATCAATCAGCATTTGGAAAATTTTTTAAAAGGAAATCAGGAGTAGCCCCATTTGCATACAGAAAATTTAATTAAATTTGCACACACTAACAAATAGAACAACAACAGAATGAACGGGAAACACCTGATTTACGCGACTGCTATGCTGATATGCGTAATGCTCAACGGCTCTACATTCAGCTACGGTAAAAACTATGTGGAGAAGAGCGTTGCAATCGAACAAAACTACACAAAAATAAGAGTTACAGACTATGTAAATATTCGCTTCTCCCCCGAAGCTGAATCAATTATCATTAAGGCTGACAAGAAGAGCATTAACAACGTCAATATTACATACGTTGATAACGAGATAAGATTTGAGATTGGGGATTACTACAGCACCAGAATCACACAACCACCCGGACGTTTCTGCGAGGTGATTCTACCATTCAAGAAAGATGTAACCGAGTTCTATCTATCAGGAACCTCTACACTTGTTACCGATTCGGCTCTTAATGTTACAGCCCTGTTTGTAAGCAATGGAGCCCGCTTCGAAGCTCCAATCAGCAACCGAGAGTGCTACATTGTTGGTACCGACGACAGTAAAATTTACTCACAAGTAAATCTATCCACATTAAAGATTAAACTCAATGGTAATATTGATGCTCGCCTGCACGGCAAATGCGCGGTATGCGATATTCAAGCACATGGCACAACAATTCTCTCTGCATCACGAAAATACATCACTGCTGACCATGTTAAAATCACAACATCGGGAGCAGCAAGAGTAACTATTGAGGCATTAAAAGCAATTCGTGGAGAGGCTTACGGAGGTAGCATCATTACCTGCTACAACAACCCTGAAGAGTTGGACATTAAACACTATGAGGTAAGTCAGGTTCTTCTTCCCGACGTACCACGCATTCCCGAAATAATTGAATAATCAATATTTCGTTACTCAAACTCTATTGGAATAAAAAACTCAGGCCGGTGGAAATCCGGCTTAGGGTTATCTATGGGCGCATAAGTTATAAAGTGGCGCTCCGGCAAGTTATTGCCACATTTGTAGATATTTCCCTTTGCTCGCAAACCACTCCAACTCGTTAGATTGTGCTTAAAGAGAGCAGATATTGGCAACTGCACCTTTAAACTCCATCTGCCATTCTCAATTAATCCTACTGCTTCTGTTCCGAGCGAGGCCTCTCGTTTAACACTATCTATAACCGATAAGGGTGCAATCTCCGCTCCCTCACGTCCGGGACGGTATCCGAGCAACAATTTCCCGGTACAGGTAAACTCGAAGTTGTAGTAGTATCCGTTATCATCTGGAGCAATGAATAGCTCTACACAAGAGTCTGTCCAACACTCTCCATTATCATCCTTTACATTACCAAGAGTATAGCGCTCACTCACATTAAACTCCAGGTACAAAAAATCCCCATCGTGCCACAAGGTCAAATCAACCTCGGGCACGTATGGGTATTCATTAGGCCAGTTGCAGCATGCAACTTTCAAACTTTCACCTCTACTTCTTGGTACTCTCAACTGCATTGTCAATCACCTTCTCATCCACCACAGGCTTAACCCCTTCATTAGTGCTTTCACCCTGCTTTACTGTCATCTCTCCATACTTTTTATACATTGAGAATTGAGTAGCAAAGTCGGTTACAGCATAGAATATCATGGCCAATCCCACAAGCCACATTGAACTATCAAGGAAACTTTGTGTAGCAAAGACCATTGCAACGCCAATTGCTATATTCAATAGTGGGAAGAAGAAACTGACAAAATTGAACGAGGTCCACTTTAATGCTCTGATCAATGTTATCAACTGTAAAGCTCCACCCCATAAAAGGAGCAAGCCAAACAACACTGCGAGGAAACCGGTAAAGACCTGAGGCATAAAGAAGATAAACAGTCCAAAAAGAAGCGCAGCAACAACCCCAATCCAAATTATAGATTGCGATTTGTTTACGTTCATCTTTATCAACTTATATGCACTGATTCCCGATACCAACACCACTGCAGCACCTACAAAGCGAACACAATTCTCAATTATGGCACTCTGATATATTGCCAATATCAATCCCAAAATAAAGAATACCGCATCGCGTATTATTGATGCCCTATAACTTTGAACAGAGTAAATAGTCTTCATAATCTTTAAATCAATTATTCAGCAGCAGTTGCCAATGGTGATGGAGTTGTATATGTTCTTGCAGCCAACTCTTTGTCAAGCATATACATTCCATACTTATTATCCTCAACTGCCTCAACTGCAGTAATCATTTCACGAGCACTCTCCTCCTCTTCAACTTGCTCGTCAATGAACCACACAAGACGATTAATAGAGGCAAAATCGCGATCCTCGTTGGCAATTGCTGCCAAATTATTAATCAACGAAGTTACCTTCTGCTCATGCTCAAGAGTCTGCTTATACATTGCCAATACAGAATCCCATGTTGCAGGAACCTCGGCAATTGGCTTTAACTCAACCTTCATATCTCTTGAGTTCAAGTAGTTCATAAAGATTCTTGCATGATCCTGCTCCTCTTGGAACTGAACATAGAACCAATTTGCAACTCCTTTAAATCCCTTATTCTCGGCATCCATTGACATTGCCAAATACAAATATGCCGACCACAACTCAGCATTAATCTGCTCGTTGATTGCATTGTGTAATTTCTGACTTAACATCACACCAAACGTTTAAATTGTTAGTAATTCTCTTTTCTTACCTCGAAATAGCTCTGAGAGTAGTTACATACAGGACATACATCCGGAGCCTTCTTACCAACTACAATGTGACCGCAAATACGGCACTCCCACATTACCTGCTCTCCCTTTGCAAAGACCTGTTTCATCTCTACATTCTCAAGCAATTTTCTATATCTCTCCTCGTGGTGTTTCTCAACGGCAGCCACAGCACGGAAACGAGCAGCCAACTCTGTAAATCCCTCTTCCTCTGCATCTTTTGCAAAGCGAGCATACATATCTGTCCACTCATAATTCTCACCCTCTGCTGCATGTAGCAAATTCTCGGCTGTTCCGCCAATCATTCCCAACTCATTGCACCACAATCTTGCATGCTCCTGCTCATTACGGGCTGTCTGAAGGAAAATCGCTGCCAACTGCTCATATCCCTCACGCTGAGCCACCTCAGCAAAGTAGGTATACTTATTTCTAGCCTGGCTCTCACCTGCAAAGGCATCCAATAGGTTTTTACCTGTCTTGGTTCCTGCATAGATATTCTTCGTCTCTGCAGTCTCGACTATCTCCTCAAAGTATGAGGCAGGCTTTTTACACTTTGGACATACAAAATCTGCCGGCAACTCACCCTCGTGGATATATCCACAAACTTTACATTTATACTTTTTCATACTGTCTCGGTTATTAGTTATCAAACAATGTTATAAATCTCTTCTCAAAGTTACGTAAAAGATTTTTTCAATGATTCAATATCGTACACTTTTTTATCAATTTTTTTTAGGCATAACTATGCATTCCGCCTAAGAAGAAATTCACCCCAAAATATGTTACCAAAACTGTCAAAAATGCTACAATACAAAACAGATGAAACACCATAGGTTTACGCATCCAAGGCAATGATACTGAATGTAGTACGATTGAATAGACCAACATAGTAATCAAGGCCCATACCTCTTTAGGGTCCCACCCCCAATAACGACCCCACGAGACATTGGCCCACACTGCACCTATAAATATACCTATTGCCAATAGGAAGATTGCGGGATACAACATTATCTTACTAACCACCTGCAGATACTCTATAATATCATTGCGATTAGCTGTAGAGTAGCGAACAATAAACGCAGTAACTCCATTCATCATTGCAAAGGCAAGAAGTGAATAGGCAATCATAATTGTCACCACATGAATACTCAACCATGGTGAATGCAAAACCGGCATCAACTGTGTGATTCTCGGATTTGATTGTCCCAACGTAGCTACAAGTATTGTCAATCCACATAGGAACATTCCAAACGGGAAGGCCAAATAGAACCTCTTACGCATTACCAGAGTCAACAAAGCACTACACCAAGACATAAAGAGCATTGTTTCATAGCCATTAGAGAGAGGCAAATGGTTACTGACAACACCTCGCAAAGTTATATGGAGGGTCAAATAGAGGAATAACACTCCCATCAAAAGAGTATAAACAACTTCCTCAAAACGACTCTCTGCTTTATCTTTGACAACTCTTCTGCAACAGAATATAAAACTCAACAATCCGACAGTCAAACAGAACATAAAGAGCGGACGGGTAATGTTTGATTTATTGTACCAAATCTCTGCCTTATACCTACCTGACGATGGAATTCCCTCGCCACCATACTTCTCTTGATACGCCTTAATCTTATCCAAAAGATATAGAACCTGCTCATTATCCTTCAAAGCTATCTTCTCGGCAACATAGTTCATGCTGCTCTTAACAAATATCCATTGATCGTCCGGCATTGCAGAGGGCAACTTATCCGCTAATGAGAACCAAGTTATATTGTTACTCAAACTATCTTGATATGGGTAAATTTTCCACAAACTTCCCACACTCAACATGCTTATCAAATTGAATTTCTCATTTGCTCCATTTACATTTTGTCGCAATTGCAAATCATTAACTCCCAAAGCTTTATCTAACTTATAACCACGAACATCGGTAAAGTCGGTTAAGCGGGCATAACTCCCCTCAATACCTAACATGGCTGAAACCTCGCCCCCCTTAATCTTAATCATCGGCTCATTTTTCCACGAATCGTAATAGAAGAACCAACCAGTCAACACCTGTTCGGCTGTCAGCCCTTTATACGAGGGTTTTCCATATATTTTCGAGGTAAATTCAATAGCCAATGTCTGCATTGGGCAGATTCTGTCATTGTGATAAACATACAGCTCTCCAAAACGTTCTGCCACCTCTTTTGACAAAGTGCGTGGCAACTCCTCAGCATGCATAGCAAATGAGCCTCCTAACATTATTGCAACTATTGCCACTCCGCGTTTCAGCAATGAATGTGAAAAGAGTGCTCTATAACCGCTATTTTTCTGGAAAAAGAACAGAACTATCGATAACAATAGAAGCAAATAACCTGCATAAGTTATTGCAATTCCCCAAGGGTCGTATGAAATAGCCAAAACCGAACCATGCCCATCGCGGTCATAGCTTGATTGGTAGAATCGATAACCTTTGTAACTGAATATATTATTCATTGAAACAACCCCTTCAACCACACCATTGTCGCCATCGGTAATCTCTATTACACTCTTGTAATCCATCGGAGCCATACTACCCTTGTAATTGATTAACTCGAAACTCTTCAACTCAACTCCGAAAGGAAAATCAGCAGCCATTCCATCGTTCATTACGAACTGTTCAACAGGCTCATCACCCACACGCAAATGCAATGCACCCTGTACACCCCAAATATGGGTAATAAGGGCTCCGGAAAGAATAACAAGAAACGACAAATGCAACATAAAAGTTATTACTCTCTTATGAATACTCGATTTTACCATGTACAACAAGGCAATTGCCGCCGTTACACCCCACAATACCACCATCCACCAAGAGGTGTATATCTTTTCTGTCACAAATGTTGTTCCATACATCTTCTCTAAGATTGTTGCAACCATCAAAATTACAATAATCAAAGCGGCCAGGCCAAAGGATATATTTCTTAAAAGACTCTTTTTCATTGCTATTTTCTATTATTCAACCTCTACAAAAATAGTAAAAGAGAGTGAGACATACAAAATGCCCCACCCTCTTCAAAAATATAGTGTAAAAAGTTAGATCGCATCGATAAATGCTACAATAGCATCGCGCTCATCTTTAGACAATTGGCGGAATTGCTCAACAGTCCAACGGGCATCACTATCAGGAGCACCATGCCACATAATAGCCTCGATTACATTTCTGGCACGACAGTCGTGCAAACGGTCAGAAGTTGTTGCTCCTGTACACTTTTGGTGCAAACCACGTCCCCACAACGGAGTTGTTCTACACCAACCACCACGAATATCGTTCTTCATCATCAACTTATGCTGAACCATATCGGTATACGGCCAAATCTTCTGATATGGGTGGCGAGGGAGCTCGTCTCCATCAAAGAATTTGGCAGGGTCGCGAATCTCATCGGCACCTGTTGTCCATGATGGACGGTGACAATATGCACAACCAATCTGCTCAAACAACTCCTTACCCTTTGCAATTTCAGGGTTATCAATATCACGAACAGCAGGAACAGCCAAACCACGGTGCCATACCATAAGGTCGGTATACTCATCATCGCTCATCTCAACAGGAAGATTCTTCGCTGTCAAGTAAGCATAGATACGCTCCTCCATTGTTCCTTCCCACCACTCAGGGTACACTCTATTTGGATCAACCTTGGCAATATACTCCTCAAATCCTGCCTGAACCTCAGGATCTTTTGATGAATACTCTGCATACGAACCTGCAGCATCAAGATAGTGGTAACGACGGTCGCTACGAGTTACATTGGTAATATTCCAAATAGCATTAGCTCCTGCAGCATCTTGCAATGGTCCACGGCTCAATGCGTATGTATATCGGCGAGGATACTTTGTTCCATCACCCTGCAAACCGTTAGAATATTGGCTAACCCACTCTCCATTCTCAAAGAATGCCTTATTCAAACCATTCTTCATAAGGTTATCACGCTCCTGCTTAGCATACTCAGCCTTCAATGAATCATCAGGAATAGCATCCAAAAGACCTGTTCCATATATTCCAATTGTTGACTCAAGCTTTACAGCGTATGATCCCTCGGGGATATCATAACCCTGATTATACACGTAAATAGCCTCACGAGGCATATTAACCTCAGGATAGATAAGCTCGTATGTCTCTCCATCCTCAAACTTATTTCCCCACTCATCCTGATAATGCAACCAATCTATAGTAATTTGACTTTCATCAAGAGGATTCTTAAAAGGGGCTACAGCATGACTCTGAGGCATTCCTGAAAGCCAACTTACATAGCCCTCAGTCTCAGGGTTGTATACAACCAAGAGGCACCCATTACCAACCTGCTCGGTCTCGAAGGTAGGAGTCTCTACTCTCTTTCCGTGTCCATAACCGGGGTGACAGTGAAGGCATGAAGTACGGATATATACAGGACCCAATCCCTTACGTACTCCCTCATTATTACTCATAAATGGCTTCTCAAAAAGTGCCTCGCCATTTTTGAATGCCTGATACATTCCACTCTGCTCCACAGCAACTGTTGGCTGCTCAAAAGCATTGTATGTAGCCAAATATGCTGTACCCAACTCTCCTCCTGCGTAATACCACTCAGGCAACTCCTCAGGTGCTCCGGGCTTGTTGTTTGCTCCATTGTTTATCTCATTGTCATCGCTACAGGCAATAGTAACAACACCAAGCAACATCGCTCCGAATAATATGTTACACTTCATAATCTCTATTCTGTTTTAGTTTTTAGTAATCTCTATTAGTAATTCGCTACTACAGCCTCCATTACCTCCTCAAGAATGTCACGCAACTCGTTTACCTTCTCTTGAGCATCTGCAGCAACCTGTGTTGAAGCTGATTTTGCGAATGGCTCAGGAATTGCTTCGATAGCAGCTTTTGACTCTGAAATCAAAGCCTTTACCTCTGCATCCAACTCAGCATCAACCTCTGCAATGAAATCGCTGATTGAGGCATCGCCACTATTGCTTCCGCAATAAGCATTCTCTATACTGATAATATTTCCTACGAAGTCAACTATTGAGTTCAAGCTATATGGAGACTCAATGTAGTTCTTATCCTCCTCGGTAGCTCCCAATACCGGACGTCCGATCTTTGTATTTGCAACCTCATCGGCAATATCAATACAACCCTGAACAATATCCTCGGCAGCGGCCTGCTTTGTCTTGTAAAGGCTACCTGCATTGGCTGCACTCTTCATATTGTCGCCATAGTTCATTGATGGCTCAAGCTCTGCCTCCTCAAGAATTGCCTGCTTCTCCGATGAAACATTCTCAACTCCTGTCCATGAAACCTCAAGCAATACGCACTGTGCGCACAAATCGTTTGCAACTGCGCTCAAATATAGAAGCTCCTCCTCGGTGTAGTTCAAGTTGTGAACCAATGAATTATTCTCGGTTGCATCCAACTCAAATAGAAGATACTCTACTGCGTGGAATCCCAACAATCCCTCTCCAAGATTCTCTACAGACCAGTTCTGTCCTGCACGGATATTTGCCAACAACTGATCCATTGCGTTCTTATCCAATGGCCATGAGTCAATATGTGGATCAATATTATAATCAGCAGCAGCACCATAAAGGAATGCCTCACTCCACTCCCAATATTTACGACTCTCTTTCCAGTAGTTACCGGCCTCCTCTACCATAGCCGATGTCAACTCGCCATCAACAAATGCCTGATACATTGCATCACAACTCTTAGCCAAACTTACAGCAGCATCGGCCATGCCTTTGTATGTAGCGCGAACGGTATTATCGATATATGGATTAATTGCCTTCGCAAAATACTCCTCTTTAAAGTTCTCGTCATCAACAATTGAATCATCATCATCACTACATGATACACTACTTACTACTACTAGCGCACCCATTAACAAAAGGGCAGAGCTAAATTTTCTAATCTCCATAACTTTTTCTGTTTTATCTGTTATTACTTACTAAACATTCCTGTATAGGCAATTCCTATCGATACTGAAGGCTCATTGTTATATGTCTTATCCAATAAGCCAATACTATACTCTCCCTTAACAACTATATTTTTGATAGGCATATAGTTGATACCCGCAGCAACTCTGTCTCTTGCACACCACTTGTAATCCTGAACAGAGCCCTCGGTTTTAAACATTGAGTCATAGTACTCATAACGTCCGAAAACATAGAACTTCTGATGCTCCAACTTCTTATTTGCAGATAGTCCGAAAAGATTGTATCCTGCCTCAACTCCATAAGCAATCGCATCGGAAGCAACTGCTTGTTTAGGCGAGGGCGCATCCTTACGCATTGCCATATTATACTTGGTAATCAGCTCCGAATCGGTCAAGTGACCATAATCGAAATTACCGCGAACCACAACATTATGATCGTCATAGGCAAAATTGAAAGCACCTATATAGACAGTTCCCTTCACATCTTTATAACGGGCATTATCGGTTGGGCTTAATGTATTCTTAAATGAGTTGCCTACATATCCGCTCAAAGACAAACGCAATCCCTTAACAGAGTGGTTATCAACACGAAAAGCTCCTGCATAACTATTAGCAATCTTAAACTCGTATGGGCTTCCTGCACCTCCATTTACCCAACCCTGACGTCCAAAGCGGTCTGAATCCAAACCAGGCACAAAAACAACCTCATAGCGCCAATCTCCGGCCTCGCCCCAGAAACTGATACCTGTCTCATGCCATGTATTTGGTAAAATTGTATTCTCTCCCTCGGGACGATAGTTAGTAAAGAACTCATTAGGCATGTGATAGATATTCATATCGCCTACAGGCACAAGAATATGTCCCATCTTAAGGTTGGCTGCACTCGAGAATGATTTCTGAATCCAGAATTGCTCCAAGGCAACCTCACCTCCGCGCTCAACCTCTGACTCATACTCTCCACCCTCTTCCTCTTCAATCTCTACTGCACTCTCGGTTCCTCCATGCTCAAACTCAATCTCGGTTCCGATACTCCAACCTCGTCCGAAATCATAACCCAACCATATAACTACGTGAGGAATATCGAAACGGCCATGACTCTTGTCATTTTTATACGACTCTGCGTCAGTATAACGCATATACTTGTCACTAAAGAAGTTACGAGTCATCACCGCCTCACCATAACCTCCTACGGTAAATCTTGGATTACTCTTATCTTGCGCCATAAGAGCAGAAGATACCCCCACGACGCACATCACAACCAATACAACTCTTTTAAAAAGACTCTTCATTTTTCTAAATTTATTTGGTAAAGACAATTTTTTACAGTGCAAAATTATGAATGGGAAGAGGGCAAAAAAATCCCTAATTATTGTGAAAGTTACTATTCCTATCTAATTATTTGTGGTGACATCCATGCTTTCCCCATTACCATTTTTTTATTAACTTTGCGCTCGATTTTCAAAAGAGGCTTTAGCCGAGATAAAAAAGTTTGAAACAGATTTATAATCAACAAAATAGGGAGTAAACATGGGATATATCGAGGAGATTGAAAGAAGAAGAACCTTTGGAATTATTAGCCACCCCGATGCAGGAAAGACAACATTGACAGAGAAGTTGCTACTTTTTGGAGGAGCTATTCACGTTGCCGGAGCGGTAAAATCGAATAAAATCAAGAAGAGCGCAACTTCGGACTTTATGGAGATTGAGCGCCAGCGTGGTATTTCGGTTGCAACATCGGTAATGGGATTCGAGTACAACGGAATTAAGATCAATATCCTTGATACCCCCGGTCACCAGGACTTTGCCGAGGATACCTTCCGTACACTTACAGCCTGCGACAGCGTAATCATTGTAATCGATGCGGCTAAGGGAGTTGAGACCCAAACCAGAAAACTTATGCAGGTGTGCCGCATGCGTAAAACCCCGGTAATTGTATTTGTAAACAAACTTGACCGCCCTGTTCAAGATCCATTCGATGTACTTGACGAGATTGAGAAGGAGCTTATGATTGGAGTAAATCCATTGACATGGCCTATTGGAAACGGTGATACATTCAAAGGTATTTACAACATTCACAAAAAGAATTTAGCTCTATACCAACCAAGTATTCAAACTATTACTCCCGCAATTGAACTTGATGTTGACTCAGAAGAGCTGAATGAGAAGATTGGCGATCGTGCCGCCGAGAAGCTACGTGAGGATTTGGAGCTTGTTCGTGAGGTATATCCAAATCTAAACCGCGATGAATATCTATCGGCGAAGGTTGCCCCTGTATTCTTCGGCTCTGCGCTTAATAACTTTGGAATCAGAGAGTTGCTTGACTGCTTCCTTGAACTTGCGCCCTCGCCCCTACCACGCGAAACAGAACAACGCATGGTAGAGCCGCAGGAACCAAAATTCACTGGATTCGTATTTAAGATTCACGCAAATATGGACCCTAACCACCGCGACCGTATCGCCTTTGTCAAGATATGTTCGGGAACATTTATGCGTAATACCAACTATCTGCACGTAAGAAGCGGGAAGAACTTGAAGTTCTCAAGTCCTACTGCCTTTATGGCCAGCAAGAAAGATGTCATCGACGAGGCATATCCCGGCGATATTATCGGATTGCACGACACAGGCACCTTTAAGATTGGAGATACCCTCACCGAGGGCGAAAAACTTCAATTCAAGGGAATTCCAAGCTTCTCTCCGGAGCAGTTCAAATATATCGAGAACGCCGACCCAATGAAGGCAAAACAGCTTGCAAAGGGAATTGAGCAGCTTATGGACGAGGGCGTTGCCCAGATGTTCGTAAACCAATTCAATAACCGTAAAATTATTGGAACTGTAGGTCAATTGCAGTTCGAGGTTATTGAGTTCCGTCTATTGCATGAGTATGGAGCCAAGTGTCGCTGGGAGGAGATGAGCCTATACAAAGCGTGCTGGATTGAGGGCGAGGATGAGAAAGCCTTAGAGGAGTTCAAGAAACACAAAGCTCAATATATGGCCAAGGATAAAGAGGGACGCGATGTCTTTCTTGCCGATTCGCAATATATTTTGCAAATGGCACAAGATAATTATCCAAAGATAAAATTCCACTTCACATCGGAGTTCTAGAATTTGTATAATGGAGTACAAGCTAACATCGCAATATGAGCCTACGGGTGATCAGCCCGAGGCTATAGATGCTCTTGTCAAGGGTATCGAAAGCGGTGTAAAGAGTCAGGTACTATTGGGGGTTACCGGCTCGGGTAAAACATTTACCGCAGCCAATGTAATAGCTCAAACAAACCGCCCTACTCTTGTACTCAGCCACAACAAAACTCTAGCAGCTCAACTATATAACGAGCTAAAAGGTTTCTTCCCCGATAACGCGGTTGAGTACTTTGTATCATACTACGACTACTACCAGCCCGAGGCATATCTACCAACAACCGACACATACATCGAGAAGGATCTGGCCATCAACGATGAGATTGACAAACTCCGTTTAAGAGCCACCGCCGCACTGCTGTCAGGACGTCGAGATGTAATTGTAGTATCATCGGTATCATGCCTATACGGTATGGCAGACCCACGCGCCTTTGCCAGCAATACAATCTCCATCAGAGTTGGAGATAAAATTGTAAGAAACAAATTCTTGCGCCATCTGATTGATGCCCTATATGTAAGGAACGAGATTGAATTTAACCGTGGTTGTTTTAGGACTAAGGGCGATGTTGTAGATATATTTCCTGCAATTGAATCGTACGACGGTATAGCATACAGAATAGAGTTTTGGGATGATGAGATTGATAGAATAACCTCGTTCAATCCTGTATCGGGACAGATATTCGACACTCAGGATTCACTCACCATATATCCTACAAACCTCTTTGTAACAAGCAAAGAGATGGAGAAACGGGCTCATGAAGAGATTCAGAAAGATCTGTTCGAACAGGTTGAGTATATGCGTGAAATTGGCAAGAGATACGAGGCCAAAAGATTGGAGGAGCGTGTAAATTACGATCTTGAAATGATGCGTGAATTGGGCTACTGCCCCGGAATTGAGAACTACTCCCGATACTTCGATGGAAGAGCGGCAGGGGTTCGCCCATTCTGCCTTTTGGACTACTTTCCCGATGACTTTCTTCTAATCATTGATGAGAGCCACGTAACTGTTCCACAAATCAGAGCCATGTATGGTGGCGACCACGCCCGCAAAGAGAATCTTGTTGAGTATGGCTTCAGACTACCGGCGGCATTTGACAACCGTCCATTGAAGTTCGAAGAGTTCGAGGAGCTTACAAAGCAGACCATATACATCAGCGCAACCCCAGCAGATTTTGAGTTGGAGAAGAGCGGTGGTGTGGTTGTAGAGCAGGTTATCCGCCCTACAGGTATTCCCGATCCTAAAATTACGGTTGTTCCATCAAAGAATCAGATTGACCATCTTGTTAATGAGATTCAGATATGTACCGAGAAGGATGAGCGAGTACTTGTCACGACCCTTACAAAAAAGATGGCTGAGGAGTTGAGTACCTATTTTGATAACATTGGTATCCGATGCCAATATATCCACTCCGACATTGAAACTTTGGAGCGAGTTAAGATTCTTGAAAACCTACGCACAGGAATGATTAGCGTATTGGTAGGAGTAAACCTTCTTCGTGAAGGTCTTGATCTGCCTGAGGTATCGCTTGTGGCAATATTGGATGCAGATAAAGAGGGTTTCTTGCGCAACACACGCTCACTGACACAGACTGCCGGTCGAGCTGCCCGACACATTAACGGTAAGGTTATAATGTATGCCGACAAGATAACCAAGTCGATGCAAGAGACCATCGATGCAACCAACTACCGTAGAAAGAAACAGCTGGCATACAACAAAAAGCACAACATCACCCCTAAACAGATTATCAAAGAGGGTAACTCTACACTCATTCAAAACCCGACAGGGAAGGCCTATATCGAGGATTACAACAGTAACAATATTGCAGCAGATCCTGTACTGGGTATTATGTCTAAAGCAGAGCTTGAAAAACAGGCAGAGAAGAGTCGCATGGCCATGTTAAAAGCCTCGAAGGAGCAAAATTATCTTGAAGCAGCACGTCTTCGCGACGAGTGGCAAGCCCTACTTAAACGTATCAACGAACTATAAAAAAGTGACCAAAAAGCTATAAAGCTCTTTGGCCACCAATATCGAAACCACTAACCGAATTAGTTGTTAAAATACTTAATGTAATTCACCTCTTTAGCGGTAAGCATTCTCCAATGACCACGTGGCAAATCCTTCTTTGTCAAACCTGCGAAATATACTCTATCAAGCTTTACAATCTCGTAACCAAGATGCTCAAAGATTCTTCTTACAATTCGATTTCTACCTGAGTGAATCTGAATTCCCACCTCTGTCTTATCATCAGAAGCGTAGCTAATCTCATCAGCTGCAATCAAACCATCCTCCAACTCAACTCCCTCAGAGATCTTTGCAAAATCCTCAAGAGATAAAGCTCTGTTCAAGAATACATGATAGATCTTCTTATGCTCATAGCTTGGGTGAGTAAGTTTTTTAGCCAAATCACCATCATTTGTAAACAACAAAACTCCTGTTGTCATTCTATCCAAACGGCCTACAGGATAGATTCTCTCCTGACAAGCACCCTCGATTAGCGACATTACTGTCTTTCTCTCTTGTGGATCCTCAACAGTTGTAACATAATCTTTTGGCTTATTCAATACCAAATATACCTTACGCTCAGGAACGGCAATCTTACCCTCAACCTCAACAATATCTGCCTTTCTTACCTTAACTCCCATCTCGGTAACAACCTGACCATTTACAGCCACCTTACCCTCAGCAATCAACTTATCGGCATCTCTACGAGAACAAACTCCTGCAATAGAGATATATCTGTTCAAACGAATCTCATCGCTCTCGGCAAATGGGTTTGCCTTCTTATACTCCAACTGCTTCTTTTGAGAGTACAGATGCTTCTGCACCTTATCATACTGCTCTGATGAATCGTATGCTCTACGAATCTTCTCACCGAATGGAGCCTGTTGTGGTCTGCCAAATCTCTTTGGACCTGCCTGACGACCTCCAAACTCACCATCTCTACGTCCATAACCTGAACGTTGTTGGTATCCGCCCTCTCGGCGTTCAAAGCTACCCTCTCGGCGCTCATATCCGCCCTCTCTACGAGGCTTAAACTCACGCTTCTCACCAAAGCGACTCTCACGTCTCTCTCCAAAACGACTCTCACGTCTCTCTCCGAAACGGTTCTCGCGTCTCTCAGGACGCTCTCTAAATGTTCCTGCCTCACGGCTACCATGGAACTTTTTCTTCTGCTCTTCCATAATCTATACACCTACTTCGGTGCCAATCTATAAGTAAATATTGATATTATCGCATATAATATATTGGGAATCCATACCGCAATTATTGGCGGTAAAGATCCATTGGTTGCAAACACTGTCGAGAATCTCATAAATAGAATATACGAGAATCCCAATACCAAACCGGCACCCAAATGGATACCCATTCCTCCTCGCATTCTCTTACTCGACAAACACAAACCAATAAAGGTTAGAATGAAGGTTGAAAAAGCATCTGACCATGTTTGATATCGTTTCAACTGAAACTCCATAATATTTGAACTACCACGGAAACGCATCTTATCTTCATACGCTTTAAGTTCCGGTAAAGTTAAAACATCTTTGATATATTTAGGATTCTCAGCAAACTCTTCAGGGGCAAAACCAAGCAGCGTATCTAAACGATTTCCTGTCTTATATGTCTCAACATCATTCTCAATAGTGCGTAATTTCCAGTTGTATATAGTCCACTTCTCCTTATTCTTATCCCATGCAATTCTACTACTTGTCAACTTATACACAAGCGAATCGTTTCTGAAATTCTCCAATGAGAAATCGTAACCAATCCTTGCTCCAGCAGAAAAGCTCGACATATAGATATATGATCCCGGAGCAATTTGTCTGTGAATAAATTGATCTTTGTTGTTGTAGTTCTTTCCCATATACTCCTTCTCGAACTCAATTCTCCGCTCATTGGCATTTGGGATAATATAGGCATTCAATACAAACGAAAATACCGCAATAATTCCAGCAGTTGCCATATATGGCACAGTCAACCGTTTAAAACTGATTCCGGAACTCAATATTGCAATAATCTCACTCTTCGACGCCATACTCGAAGTAAACAAGATTACCGAAACAAAAGTAAAGAGGGCAGAAAAGGCACTTGCAAAGTATGGAATAAAGTTCAGATAGTAACCAAACAAAATCTGAGATGCAGGGGCCTCATGCTCCAAAAACTTCTCAAGCTTCTCCGACAAATCAAAAATCACCACTATACATAGAATCAATCCTAAGGACAAAAAGAATGTCCCTATGAATTTTCTCATAATATAGAGGTCCAATTTCTTTATGCGGAGTCTCATAATCTTACAGCTAAACGTTTAACCATAACACTCTTCCATGCTGCATAATCACCCGCAATAATATGCTCGCGAGCCTGACGCACCAACCACAAATAGAATGACAAGTTATGTATAGAACATATCTGTAATCCTAATAACTCATCAGCCTTAATCAAGTGGTGCAGATATGCCAAAGTATACTGCTCATCAACATAACTTGTAATAGCAGGATCAAGTGGTGTAAACTCATGTTCCCACTTCTTGTTTTTGATGTTGATTGTTCCTTGCGAGGTAAAAATCATTCCATTACGTCCATTACGAGTAGGCATAACACAATCAAACATATCTACTCCACGCTCAATTGCCTCAAGGATATTTTGGGGAGTTCCTACTCCCATTAAATAGCGAGGTTTATTCTTTGGAAGAATCTCATTTACAACCTCTATCATTGCATACATATCCTCGGTCGCCTCACCTACCGCCAAACCTCCAATAGCGTAACCTGCTCTATCAAGAGAAACTGCATGCTCTGCAGAACGTCTTCTTAGCTCTGGATATACACACCCTTGAACAATAGGGAAGAGCTGTTGCTCATATCCATATAGGGGCGATGTCTCATCAATACGCTTTACACAACGCTCCAACCAGCGCATTGTCAACTCCAATGATTTTTTTGCATAACGGAAATCACTATCTCCGGGAGGACACTCATCAAAGGCCATAACAATATCGGCTCCTATTGCTCTCTGAATATCCATAACTCCCTCCGGAGTAAACAGATGCTTTGAACCATCGATATGTGAACGAAAAGTAACACCTTCTTCGGTAATCTTTCTACCGGTTCCGGTCAATGAAAAGACTTGAAAACCTCCACTATCGGTAAGAATAGGGCGATCCCAACCATTGAACTTATGCAATCCTCCTGCCAATTTCAAGGTCTCAATACCCGGACGGAGATACAAATGATAGGTATTACCAAGAATTATCTCCGCATTAATATCATGGCGCAACTCACGAGTATGAACACCCTTTACAGAACCTACAGTTCCTACAGGCATAAATATAGGAGTCTGAATATCTCCATGATCAGTGTGCAACACCCCGCATCTCGCGTTACTGCACTTATCTTCAGCTAGAACTTTATATTGCATCAACGGCCCATTTTTCGACTTGCAAAGTTAGCAAAATTAATTCAAACCGCACTATAGATTTGTCTTGATATAGTTAACAAAACGCTGATACAACTGTTTGGTTGTCATTCCTCCGAATATACTATGGTTTCTATCCTTATAGATTGCCATATCAAACTGTTTGTCAGCCTGTACCAACGCCTCTGCCAACTCATATGTATTGCTTACATGAACATTATCATCTCCTGTTCCGTGCACCAACAACAATGAACCTCTGTTGAAATTATTCACATAATTTATAGGAGAGTTCTTGTCATAGCCATCGGCATTTTCTCCTGGCTCACGCATATAGCGCTCTGTGTAGATTGAATCATAGAAGCGGAAATTTGTTACCGGTGCAACCGCAATACCCATCGAGAAGATATCATTTCCCTTCAATGTACATAACGATGCCATAAATCCACCATAACTCCATCCCCATATTCCTATTCTGTCACCATCTACCCAACTATTTTGAGCAAGTTGTTTTGCTGTTGCAATAACGTCATCGCTCTCATATTTTCCCAACTGCATATAGGTACACTTTCCAAAGGCCTCGCCTCTACCTCCGGTACCTCTTGGATCCACACACACAACAACCACTCCCTGCTCTGCAACATAGTTCAACCAATCTGTTGACCATATATCCTGAACAGATTGAGAATATGGTCCACTATACTGTGTTATCAAAACAGGATATTGATTTGCAGAGTTAAAGGTAGTTGGCTTCATTATCCAGCCATTCAACTCTGTAACTCCATCGGCAGCTTTAAACTTCACAAACTCCTTTGTAGGCATATTGTATTGAGCCACCTTCTCAGCCAACGTCTTATTGTCAACCAACACTCTCAACACCTTACTCTTGGCTGTTGAATAGAGGGTGGTATTGGGGACCTGAGAATTACTTGAATTATTTACTATATAATATGCAAAATTCGATGAGAAACTAACTTCATTCCAGCCTGATTTAGGGGTTAATTTTCTCTTTACCCCCTTTGCATCAACCACATATACATGTTTTTGCAATGCACCCTCCTCATACGAAGAGTAATAATAAGCACCAGTTATCGTATTATAACCATAGAAATCAATTACATCATACTTGGCTGGAGTAATACTCTTTATCAATTTTCCAGTCATAGAGTATTGCTGCAACTGTCTATATCCATTGCTCTCATTGATTACAACCAACCCTTTACCTCCTGGCAAGAATGTATACGCATCAAAATTCTCATTATTGATATAGTACTTATTCTCCTCACGATACATCACACTTGTCTCACCGGTTCTAACGTTAGCCGACAAGAGTTCCAAGCTATTCTGACGACGATTTAACTTAAAGACTGCCAATCTTTTGGGATCTGTAGTCCACCTTATTCTTGGCACATAGATATTTGTATCCTGACCTATATTCATCTCAAATGTTGTTCTGTCAAAACAGTCATACACATGCACCGACACGGTTGAGTTTGTTTCTCCGGGCACAGGATATTTGTATGTATAGTTCTCCGGATATATGCCACGATATGTTGCCATATCATACTCTCGAACAGCACTCTCATTGAATTTTATATAAGCAATAGCCGATCCATCTGGGGCCCACTCGAATGCTCTATTAAACGAAAACTCCTCCTCATAAACCCAATCAGGCATTCCATTGATGATATGATTCATCTTACCATCTTTTGTTATCTGTAACTCCGAATGGAAACGCAAATCATGAATAAAGATATTGTTATTACGCACAAAAGCTATCTTATTACCTGCAGGCGAAAAGGTTGCAACTGATTGTGCACCATTTTCAGAAAGAGGCATAAAATCCTTATTACGGAACTCATAAATATAGTATTGAGCAGTAAATGATCTACGATAGATAGGAACTGTATTGGACTGTATCAACATCCATGTTCCTTGAGCATTCACAGAGTAGTCATCAATTCTTATACCATCACTACCCTCCAATCTATCCAAATCAATAACTGTATCAATTAACGCCCCTGTTTTATAACTATACTCCAACACCTGTCTGCGAGAAGGAGTCAATACAGTATAGCGCTCACCATTCAACGCAGATGGTTTTAATCCACCTATTCTCTCCGCCCTGAATGTACCCTTAACAGTAAAATCCTCTAATGTTATTGACGATTGAGCCTGCACAGCATAGCCCAAACAGATTGCCATGAAAAGTGTAAATATCTTTCTCATTCCTCTATTATTTGAATCATTTTAAACTTAATTTAAAGAGGTAAAGATACAAAAAAATAAGCGAGTTCATACGAACTCGCTTAATATTATTTAGCACCGGAAAAAATTACTTCTCAGCCAAAAAACTTTTAACTTGATCAGACAATACCATCTGCTCTTTAAAAGTATAGGCTCCGGTCTTCGGAGACTTAACCATCTTGATTACCTTAGCGTAACCACGGCTGTCACCGGTTTTCAAGGTTGCAACAACTTTCTTTGCCATAGCCTAATAATTATTTAATTTCTCTGTGAAGAGTTACTTTTTTCAAATATGGGTTGTACTTCTTCAACTCCATTCTATTAGCAGTATTCTTTCTATTCTTGGTAGTGATGTAACGAGACATACCTGCTACACCTGACTCCTTCTGCTCTGTGCACTCCAGAATAACCTGGACGCGGTTTCCTTTAGCCTTCTTTGCCATGATATTTGGAGATTATTAAATTGTTTTTACTAAACCAGCCTCCACTGCCTCTTTCAAGCATGCAGACAAGCCTTTCTTGTTAATCAGGCGAAGACCGGCAGCAGTTACGTTCAAACGTATCCATCTACCCTCTTCCGGCCAATAAAAGTTTCTCTTAAACAAATTGGTAGAGAATGATCTCTTCACTCTTCTCTTAGAGTGAGAAACATGGTTTCCTACCATTGCTTTCTTTCCGGTAATTTGACAGATTCTAGACATTTCTCAATGTATTTTTAATTCGCTTTCCAAACAGAGCGCAAATTTCGGACTTTTTATCTTAATACGCAAATATTTTGAAGAAAAATTTTTCACTTCATCGATATTTAACCACATCATCGCCACCTATCTCCGCTCCGGAACATAGTATTAGCAAGCGCTCCACAACATTTCGCAACTCTCGAATATTTCCTGGCCACTTTGATTTTTTCAACTCATCAATGGCTTTTTTTGAAAATTTTCTTGGTAACAACCCCATCTCGGAAGAGATCTCATTCACAAAATGATTCACCAAAAGCTCAATATCATCAATACGATCTTCCAATGATGGAACTTTTATAACAATGACACTTAATCGGTGATATAAATCCTCACGGAATCGTCCTGCAGCAATCTCACTTTTCAAATCTTTATTAGTAGCAGCAACTACACGAACATTTACCTTTATATCGCTATCACCACCAACTCGACATATAACCCCCTCTTGCAATGCTCTAAGAACTTTCGCCTGAGCATCAAGACTCATATCACCAATCTCATCAAGGAAGAGCGTTCCTCCATCAGCTAACTCAAACTTACCTCGTTTCTGACGAATTGCCGAAGTAAAAGCCCCCTTCTCATGACCAAACAATTCACTCTCAATCAACTCTTTAGGAATTGCTGCGCAATTCACCTCCACAAAAGGAGCTTTTGCTCGACCACTAATTGCATGAATCTCTCTGGCCACCAATTCCTTACCACAGCCATTTGGACCAATTATCAACACTTTGGCATCTAAAGGTGCAACCTTGCCTATCATTTCACGCACCTCATTCAATTTATCTGAATTACCTATCATTTGATTGCTCTTCGAAATTTTACTTTTCAACACTTTCGTCTCCTCAATCAAACGGCTCTTATCCAAAGCATTTTTTACAGTAATCAAGATTCGATTCAAATCCAAAGGCTTCTCAATAAAATCATAAGCCCCTTTCCGTATAGCCTCAACAGCAGTCTCTATTGTGCCATGTCCCGAAATCATAATTACAGGTATTTCAGGAGCAAAAGATTTTATTCTTTCCAAGACCTCAATTCCATCAACTTTGGGCATACGGATATCGCAAAAAACCACATCCGGTTTTTCACTCTTCACCAAAGCAACACCGCTTAGTCCATCCTCCGCACAACACACATCATAGTTCTCAAAAGAGAAAATATCCTTCAGCGAGTTTCTAATGCTGCGTTCATCGTCGATAACTGCTATTTTCATCTACTTATTCACTATTTTTAACGGCTACAAAGGTAAAAAAAAGCCCAATAATATCTATATTTGCGAAATAAATAAAAAGAGAATGGCAAAGTTACTGCAGAAGGTATACATAATGGCTCTATGCTTGTTGACTATCACAATGAATCTTTACGCGCAAGATAATCAATACAAGAAGATAGGCTTGGTGCTAGCCGGAGGTGGAGCAAAAGGAGTTGCACACATAGGCGCACTTAAAGTTATTGAGGAGAGCGGTATACCCATTGACTATATCACAGGCACGAGTATGGGAGCCCTCATAGGAGCCCTATACTCTATAGGATACTCGGCATCCGAACTCGACTCTCTTGTCCGAACACAGGATTGGACTACCCTTCTCAGCGACAAGATAGATTGGAAAGATCGCTCCCAATTTTACAAAATGTATGGAAACGTCTATACCATATCTCTTCCTATGGGAGTAAACCGGGGCAAAAAAAAGAGAAGCATTGAGATTCCCGCAGGATTTATTAAAGGTCAAAACATATCCAATCTATTTTCAGAATTGACAATAGGTTACCACTCTCATATTCCTTTTGATTCTCTGCCAATACCATTCGCATGCGTAGCAACAAACATCAGTACAGGCAAACCTTATGTATTTCGTGAGGGAATATTGCAAGAGGCTATGCGTGCAAGCATGTCTATTCCGGGTGCATTTGAACCGGTACTCTACAAAGATAGTCTTCTACTTGTAGACGGAGGAGTTGTAAACAACTTTCCGGCTGATGTAGCCAAAGAGATGGGGGCAGACCTTTTAATCGGAGTTGATCTTGACAACGGATTCAAGGAGCAAGGACAGATTCATAATGTAGTTGATATTTTCGAACAATTGAATGAGATGCTGGGTTACGACAGCTACACAAAAAACAAAGAGCTACTTGATATACACATACACCCTAACTTGAAAGAGTACTCTATAGCAAGTTTCACCAATGAGGCAATTGACTCAATGATAGCCATAGGCGAAAGATGCGCTCGTGACAATTGGGGCAAATTAATTGAGCTGAAAGAGAGAGCCGGCTACGAGGTCAACTCCCAGGCCTCGCCCCAACATATTCACAAACTTGCTCCCGACGATATGCTCGTAATCCGCAAGATTGAATACCACGGAGCCGAAGAGAGCGAAAAGCGCTGGATTCACAAAATCATGAAACTCAACGACAGCTCTTTAATATCACCACAAAACATTCAAGAGGCAATAAAAAAGATATATGCAACGGGAAACTATTCACAAATAACATTCGCACTTGAAGGCGATGGGCCATATGACCTTCACTTCACACTTGAAAGACGTCCTCCTCGCTCTATCAATTTAGGATTTCGATTCGACTCCGAAGTATATGCTGCGCTTCTTCTTAACACAACGCTACGAACTCCCCGCGCCCAAGCCACACAACTCTCTATCAGCGGAAGATTGGGCGAGAATCCATGGGGTGAGTTTGGAATATCATTTGGCGATGGATTCTTAAACCGCCTCGATATAGGTTACAGAATTCAGTATAACGACTACCATTTATACTACAAAGGGAAAAGATTGACTCCTATTGTAAACCTAAATCATCGTGCATATATAAAATTGGCCAACATATCACGCGGACACTTCAATTTTCAGGCAGGATTGCGCTACGACTACTATGACTACCGAGACATTTTGGCTTTACGCGATACAATTAAAGCAAATCTGCATAGCTCCGGAAGCTATGTTACATACCACGCATCACTTCAATATAACAACCTCGAGAATCACACCTTCCCGAGAAGCGGAATGTTGCTAAAACTGAATTACAACCTTATAACAAGTAACTTTGTTCACCTTAACGGCCACTCTCCGGCGCATATCATTAGCTACAAATACAAACACATAGTACGTCTTACCAATAGCGTAAAATTCATTCCACAAATCGATGGAAGAGTTATTTTCAAAGAGTTTGATCAAACTCCTATCCCATTTGTCAACTACGTTGGAGGAAGCGAAGATGGGCGTTACACAGAACAACAAATCTCTATGCCAGGAATAAAATTTACCGAGATTGCACAAAACAGCGTACTAAAACTCTCGGGAGATATTCGATACAATATTGGACGAGGCCACTATGCCGAGGCCGGCGCCGCATACATGCAAAACAAAAACACATTCAAAGAGATGATCAGAAGCAAGGGTATGTGGGGAATGAAGGCCTCATATGCCTATAATGCACTATTTGGTCCGATTACCGTAACATACTCAACTTGTGATGAGTATTGGAAAAATGCAGTATACATAAGCGTAGGTTACTATTTCTAAGATATGCGTAAGGTAATTGTCTCTATACTACTATCATTTCTTGTATGTCCGCTTCTTCTCGGACAAAGACAAACTATTACCGATACCTTAGAGACAAAAAACAAAAAGGTCTATTTCAAGAGCGATACCCTCAAACTACAAGACTCTATATGTATCGACAATCAAACTAACGACTTCTGGCGTGAATACATTAGTAGCCGCAAAACAGGAGTTGGGAAACAGATAAGCCGCTGGGTCATCTCCCCGGCAAAGTCGCAAGCTGTTATAGATCCAACACTTAATGCAGCACGCAGATTCGAGGAGTTTAAAGGTAAAACAATTTCCAAAGTAAATGTAAGGGTATTACCACCATACGGGATGAGCGTATACGACACAATCACCCCTGACTATAAAGCAATGGCATGGCATAAAAAGGTTGTCAATGCGACACATATCAAAACTTCAAAGAGACTTATAACCCGACAACTTACCACCAAAATAGGCTCTGAAGTAAATCCATTCACTTTGGTACAAGAGGAGATATCGCTCAAAACCCTTAAAAATATCGACGATGTCCTAATAACCCTGACCCAGGATCCGAACAATCCTAACTGCGTAATAATGGATGTCATATGCAAAGATAACTTCTCATGGAATGGCGCCGTAGAGAGCGACTTTTCACACTCTTTTGAGGGCGAGGTTTCAAACACCAATATGTTCGGCTTGGGACAATATATTGAATATAGATTCAAATATAACACAGACAAATGGAAACGATGCGGAAATATATTCAGATTTGAGTACCCTAACATAGTTGGAACACACATTAACGCATCGGTTTACTACAGGAACGACGATATAGACAAACTTCTTTCAATTGGCATTGAACGTCCATTTTTGACAAACGAGACAAAATGGGCCGGAGGTATCAACTTTGAACGCGTTTACTACTCATATGATTTACCCGACAAGAATGTAGACTGGGTTGAGGAGAAGTTCAACTACAGAGCAGAAGAGATCTGGGCAGGACGTTCATTTCTCTTCAAGGAGAAGAATCGCTTCAATCGAACCCTACATGTAACAGGAATCTTATACGGCACAAACAATAAAAACCGTACTGACACCATCAGTTTAGATGAGCTACACTTCTACCGAGATAGATTAAACCTATTATTGACACTTCAATACACATCATTAAAATACTATAAAGGTATACAGATATTTGACTTAGGGCGAAGTGAATTCGTACCTACCGGATTCAACATTGGATTCAGCGGAGGTTATGAGTGGAGCGAATTACATCCCTCAGGCTATATTGAACTCTTCGGAAATTACTCCTATTTTAACCATGAAACAGAACGTTATTATGGAGCCTCATTAACATTAGGATCATTTGTAAACACCCTATATGGTTTTAACCGAGGTATGATAAAAATAACCGGAGAGCATATAAGCAACCCTCTGCCGCTTGCGGATTTCACATACAGAATATACGCAAAAGCCACATACACGAACGGATATAAACGCTACCCCAAAGAGAACATTTTCATAGAAGACGAGGAGATTCGCGGCTTCCGTGCAGACTCGCTCTATGGGGACCAAAAACTTGGACTATCAATAGGTGCAACAGCCTTCTCTCCTCGCCTTAAATACGACTTCAGAGTAGCAATTGGCGCATTTGTTGACATGGGGGTAGTTGCAGAAAGAGATAAATCAATATTTAAGAGTAAAAGTTACTTCGGAGTTGGAATGCAATTCAACATACAAAACAACTATCTTCTTATCAAAAATCTATCTATTAGATTGGCATACTACCCACGAGTACCAAATGTAGGTCGCTCACGCGATTTCAGCTCCCTTATCAGCAGCTGGAGCAAGAATGGCTTCCACGACTACAGCATAGAAAAACCGCAAATGAGTGTGTACAAATAAGATTTTTTTACTAACTTTGAGCGACTATTTTTTATACCTAAAACAAACTTATAAAAGCATTAAAAGATGTACAATTTAGCACTATTTGGCCCTCCTGGATCAGGAAAAGGAACTTTGGCTAAAAATTTGGTTGAAAAATATGGTTTCATCCATCTTTCAACCGGCGATATGATTAGACAAGAGATTGCAGACCAGACTGAACTTGGTAAAATGGCTGCAGAGATCATCAATAGCGGAGCTCTTCTATCTGATGATATCGTAATAAAAATGATTCAAAAACGAATTGAGAGTGAGTCTACTGAGTCATTCGGTTTCATTTTTGATGGATTTCCTCGTACTGTTACACAAGCAGAGGCTCTAAGCAAAATGCTAAAAGAGAATGGCACTCCACTAAATGCATTCGTCAAGTTGGATGTACCACAAGAGATTCTTATGGAGCGTATGTTAAGACGTGCCGAAATTGAGAATCGTCCTGATGACACAGAAGAGGTTATATTGAACCGTTTCAAAGAGTACGAAGCAAAAACTCTACCTGTATTCGACTATTTCAAAAACGAGAATATATGTTTTGAGATTGATTCCATCGGTCCTCCAGAGAGAACCGTAAGAATCTTTGATGAAGCACTAGGTTTTAACAAGTAAATAAAGGGGTGTTTTAGACCATTATGGAGACGAGTAAAACGGTTAGAACTCGAAATAAAATAATTGAGGTTGCCAGGGAGTTGTTTGCGACAAACAACTTCCTGAAAACCACAATGAACACCATTGCCGAAAAAGCAGAGATGAGTCGTCGTACTCTCTATATGCACTTCCAAAGCAAAGAGGAGATTCTCCAATACGTAGTTGAAGATGAGGCTAAACGCATCATCAGCAGACTGGATGAAATTAAGAATTCAACCATGCCTGCAGATAGACGATTAAGATTGCATATCTTGACCAGGTTCAACATTATTGACAATCTGATAAGAAGAAACAGATATATAAGATATGAGTTTATATATAATCAATTGCAACTTGAGCAACGAAGAAAGCCTATCGACATTGCAGAGACTCATATTCTGCATGATATCATAAAGAGAGGAAAAGAGGAGGGAATCTTCTACTGCTCAAACACAGAAGACTTTTCCCGCACCATCCTGAGAATGTTGAAGAGTTTGGAGCAACCTTTTATTCTCAGAAACAATCGTGTAAGAACATACTCTATGTTAAAGGAGTATATAGATATGCTCTTTAATGGAATATTAAACAAAACTAAATAACACTTATGGAATCACTTACAGCAATATCACCCATTGACGGACGTTATCGCGACAAAGTAGAGTCACTATCAGCATACTTCTCTGAGTATGCACTAATAAAGTACAGAGTTAAGGTTGAGATTGAGTATTTCATTACTCTATGCGAACTACCTTTACCGCAACTCACAAAATTTGACCACGTATATTTCGAAGAGCTTCGTAAAATATACCAGAATTTTTCAGTTGCCGATGCCGAGGAGGTTAAAGAGATTGAGAAGACCACCAACCACGATGTAAAGGCAGTTGAGTATTTTATCAAACGCAGATTTGACAATTTGAACCTGCAACCGTTCAAAGAGTTTATCCACTTTGGCTTAACTTCACAGGACATTAACAATACCTCTCTTCCATGCCTTTGTCAGGATGCCTTGAACGAGGTTTACTACCCTGTTTTGGATGAACTTCTTAACAAGTTGAAGGAGTTGGCAAACGAATGGAACAATGTTCCAATGTTGGCAAAAACCCATGGACAACCAGCATCACCTACCAGATTAGGTAAAGAGATTCAGGTATTTATTTACAGAATTGAGCGTCAATTAGAGTTATTGAAAGCTACCCCTATGTCAGGAAAATTTGGAGGTGCTACCGGTAACTTTAATGCTCATCACGTAGCATATCCAGAGTATGATTGGTCATCGTTCGGTAAAAAATTCTTGAAAGAGAAGTTAAATATTGAGCGCGAGGAGTACACCACTCAGATATCTAACTACGACAACTTTGCTGCTCTATGCGACGGTCTTAGAAGAATCAACACAATCATATTGGATCTTGACAGAGATTTCTGGACCTACATCTCAATGAACTACTTTAAACAAAAGATTAAAGCAGGTGAGGTTGGTTCTTCGGCAATGCCACATAAAGTTAACCCCATTGACTACGAGAACTCGGAGGGTAATTTGGGATTGGCAAATGCAATATTTGAGCATTTGGCAACAAAACTACCTGTATCAAGACTTCAGCGTGATTTGACAGATTCAACCGTAATAAGAAATGTAGGCGTACCATTTGCCCACTCTATCATTGCAATCAAATCAACATTGAAAGGATTGAACAAATTGATTATCAATCCAGACGCAATTGCACAAGACCTTGAAGAGAACTGGGCGGTTGTTGCCGAGGCAATTCAAACCATCCTTCGTAGAGAGGCATATCCAAACCCATACGAGGCACTGAAGGCATTAACCAGAACCAATACTCATGTAACACAGCAATCAATTGCCGAGTTCATTGATACTCTTGAGGTTTCTGATAGCCTAAAGAATCAACTAAAAGAGATTACACCTTCTAACTATACGGGTATATAATGAAATCTTTAAAGACTCTCCTGAAGCGCTTTTGTATGCCCTACAGGGGAAGAATGGTAAAGAGTATCCTATTTAACTTACTGAGTGCACTATTTGGTACACTCAGTATTGTTATGCTGATACCCATTCTTGGAATTCTGTTCGGAACGAACGAAATGGTATATGACCCTGGAACTTTTGACATGGGACACTTGACCTCATCGATTAAGAACCATATGGCATATATGATTACTTACTGCATTGAGAGTTTCGGAGGAACCAACACATTGCTTATTATCGGAGGTTTTGCTGTATTCACTACTGCACTTAAGACCGGATTTATGTTTTTGGCATCGCGTGAGCTTATCAACATCAGAAATGGCGTTGTTCGCGATATCAGAAAAAAGATCTACAAGAAGATATTGGCACTACCTATTCCATTCTTCTCAGAAGAGCGAAAAGGTGATATGATTGCAAGGATGACAACCGATGTTCAAGAGGTTGAGGCCTCGGTTATGAGTTCATTGGATATGTTATTCCAAAGCCCAATCCTTATACTTGTCTACCTGGGAGCAATGCTCTATATCAGTTGGCCCCTTACCCTATTTGCATTGGTAATGCTACCTGTCATGGGTCTGCTCATTGGACGAGTAGGAAAGAGCCTTAAACGCAAATCCATGGAGGGACAAAATAAGATGGGCGATATCTTAGCCAATACCGAAGAGACCCTCTCAGGTTTACGAATCATTAAAGCCTTCAATGCCGAGGAGAGAATCTCTGAGCGTTTCAATGGCGAGATTGAACAATACAGAAAGATCCAAAACCGCCTTATGATTCGTCGTTCAATGGCACACCCTATGAGCGAATTCTTAGGAACAGGAGTTATTGTATTGGTATTGTGGTTTGGAGGTCTTCTAATTCTTAACCAGGTTGGCGGATTGGCAGCAGAGGCCTTTATTGGTTATATTGCAATGTTCTACTCTATCATCAATCCCGCAAAGAACCTATCTCAAGCATACTACAATGTAGAGAAGGGAATGGCTGCAATGGACAGAATTGATGTAATCCTCAATGCAGAGAACAGCATTAAAGAGAAAAAAGATGCTCTACCTCTTCAAGTATTCAATAATGGCATTGAGTACAAGAATGTTACATTCGGATATAATGAGGAGCGCGATGTACTGAAGAGTGTATCAGTAACAATCCCAAAAGGAAAAACCGTCGCTTTGGTAGGACAATCCGGTTCTGGAAAGAGTACATTTGTAGATCTTCTACCTCGTTTCTACGATGTAAAAAGTGGATCTATCTCTGTTGATGGCCATGATATCCGCGACTATAAGATTCACGACCTTCGCGAAATCATTGGAAATGTCAACCAAGACCCAATCCTATTTAACGACACCATTTTCAATAACATAGCATTCGGAGTTAATAATGCAACTCAGGAGCAGGTCGAGGCTGCTGCAAGAATTGCAAATGCCCACGACTTTATCCTACAAACAGAAAATGGTTATCAAACCGTTATTGGCGATCGAGGCAGTAAATTAAGTGGTGGACAACGTCAGCGCCTAAGTATTGCACGAGCTGTCCTTAAAAATCCGCCACTTATGATTTTGGACGAGGCTACATCTGCACTCGACACTGAATCAGAGAAACTTGTACAAGACGCACTTGATAAGTTGATGCAGAACCGAACTTCATTGGTTATTGCACACCGTCTCTCTACCATCAAGAATGCAGATATGATTTGTGTATTCCACGAGGGTGAGATTGTTGAGCGAGGAACCCACGAGGAGTTGCTTGCCCTTAATGGCATATATACCAAGCTCTATCAAATGCAGAACTTTTAAAGATTAAACTTTGCGACATGAAGAGTGTTGATATTGAGGTTGACGAGGGAAAGATTCTGGGAAAAACCATTGGGTATCCCAAATGTTATTGTCCTGAAATTTTAGTACCTATTCCTCGTCATCTCAATAGGGATATATATGGAATAACCAATCCTGATAACCTTTTCTGCGGCTATGACACATGGCATGCATATGAGTGTAGTGTACTTACAGATAGCGGAGTACCTGTTACATTTATTCTAAAGATTGTCTATCCCTCAACCTCTCAATATATCGTTGAGAGTAAATCATTGAAACTCTACCTGGCATCGTTCAACATGGAACGATTGGGAACGACCAAAGAGTTTGCTATTAAAGAGTTTATATCTCGTGTCAAGAGAGATTTGCAAAATGCACTTAAAACCGAAGTACAACTCGGAATATTCGAATACACATATCCCCAACAACCCCTAACAGGCTATGAGGGATACCGTTGCATTGACAACCAACTTGACACATATAATATTCAAATCTCCAACTATACAGAGACTCCTGCACTACTACAGGAAAGTTGCACAAATGGAGAAGAGCGCTATTGCACGCACCTATTAAAGAGCAACTGTAAAGTTACCAAACAACCTGACTGGGGAAGCGTATATCTATACATAAAGGGCGATAATATTCCCACTATCGAAAGTTTTATCAAATATATCATATCACTTCGCGACGAGAACCACTTCCACGAAGAGATATGTGAAATGATCTACAAACGACTCAGCGATATGTTTCACCCCGACGAATTGGCAGTAACCTGTCTATACACCCGTCGCGGAGGAATTGATATATGCCCATGCAGAGCCTCTAACCAAGAGTTACTGAACCAGACTCTACAAAATCACAAGTACAACGACTCCCCTACATTCAGAAGATAACCATAAGTAACACCTTTTCGTATAGTCTAAGGATTAAATAGATTCATAGACTATGAGAAAGATTTTACCAATTTTTGTAGCATCGACCATAGCTACAATTACTTCATGCTCAAGCGGAGCAAACAACTCAACCCCGCCAAGGCCTGTAAGAGTTGCAACTGTTGAACAACTTAATCAAACTTCACAAAGTTACACTGGTATTGTAGAGGCACAAGAAAGTGCAGAACTGGCCTTTAGAATGGCAGGAACCATGAGTGAAACTCCGGTCGGTCCCGGTGCAATGGTAAAGCAAGGGGAGCTGATTGCAGCCATCGATCCATTCGACTACAACCTGCAACTGAATGCTGCAAAATCGGCATTTCAGACTGCAGAGTTTCAACTACAACGCAACAAACGACTCTTGGATGAACAGGCAATCTCAAAACAGGAGTACGAGATTAGCCAAACCAACTACACAGAGGCTGAATCAAATTACAAAGCAGCCCAAGAGATGGTTAGAGATACTCGACTATATGCTCCATTCGATGGCTTTATAGAGAAAAAGTATGTAAATAACTATCAAAAGATAAGCTCCGGGCAAGCAATTGTAAATTTAGTGAATCCTTACCTGATACAGATAAAAGTAATACTTCCGGAGATGGCCATAAATTGGATTAATCGTCCTATGGAGATTTTACTGGAGTTTGACACAGAGCCGGGCATTCTATACGAAGGGGAGATTTTGAGTCGTGTCGATGCCTCAATCGAGGGAGGAGGTATACCTGTAAAGATTGGCATTAAAGACAAGAATTTCAATCCTTTGGCTCACAATATACATACCGGATTCTCATGTAAAGCACTTTTCACAGTACAGAACACCCAAAACGGAGGCGTTACTATCCCACTAAGTTCAATATGCTACTCTGCCACTGATCAAACACCATTTGTATGGATTGTTGAGAGTGACAAGAAAATTAAAGCCCAACCTGTAACCATATACCAACTACATGATAAAGATGAAGTAATTGTAAGTGAAGGACTGACAGGCAATGAAACAATTGTTACTGCCGGAGCTCAAAATCTTCTGAATGGTCAAAGAGTCTCTATCATTCGATAGAGGCTCTCATGCCTACCAAGCGTGAATACTGGCCTAAAGCCACCATAAAATCGTAATTGTATTGAATCACATTTGTATACGAATCCAACCACGATGCTTGAGCATTAATTACATCTATAATTGGCAACTTACCCTCGCTATAACTAATTGTATTCAACCTTAGATTGTCGGTTGCAACACTCAAAGAAGAGTTCACAAGGCTCCACCTCTCCTCCAACTTAATAATCTTTAATTTAGCGTTACTCAAAGCAAGTGCCAACTGCTCCTCAACTTTATCAACCTGAGCAGAGGCCGACCTCTCTGCCATTTGATTTTTCTGCTCTACCTTCCTGCGCTCCATAAAGTGAAAGATAGGAATAGATAATTTGGCATAGGCCGCAGGGGTAAAATCGGAATTGGAGTAGTTTCCGCTCACTCCTACCTTTACAGAGGGAATATAGGCTGAATTTCCTATACGTGTCTCCATCCGGGAACTCTTGTATGCCACTACGGCATTCATATACTCGGGTGAACGCTCCAAAATCTCATTTAAAGTTGCAAATGTGATTGGAACAAATGGAGCCGGTAACGTATCTGAAAGGGTTAAATTATGATCAGGCTCAGCTCCTCTATTATAATTTATCTGACGCAAAGTTACCCCCAATGCCTCGTATGCAGAGATCTTCCTCTGCATTGCAGCAATCTGTTGTTGCTCCACAACCAAAACATCGGTTCTGCTTATAGCTCCCTGTTCATAGCGTTTCTCTACTAAATTCAACAACGTATTGACAATCTGGAGGTAGTTATCTGCAACCTCGCACAATCTGCTATTAGCTACACCCTCCCAGTAACTTATCTCAGCCAAGTATCTTATCTGCTGCTCCTGAATAGCGACTTGCCACCCCTTACCGGCAATATCAAGATCCGCAAGTTTCATATTGCGTTTTACTCCCCCTCCGGAATAGATATTTTGCTCAATGGTAGCTCCCACTCCGTACGAATCCGAGTTATTATCCGGATTATAACTATACTCAGCATTTCCGCTCAACTTAGGCAAATTCCCGCCATTTACAATCCGGCGATTATAAATTGCCCCCATTTCGGCGGCCTTTCGTTGTTGCAACTCTCTGTTATGCCCCTCCATTTGAGAAACATACTCATCTAAAGAGAGTGAAGTTTGAGCAAAAGCCACTATAGGCATACTCAAAAAGAGTAATAGTATCGATTTTTTCATGATAAAAGGATATATGTTACCGGTAAAACAAATAGAGTCAAAAGGGCAGATACCAACAATCCTCCCATAATACATGCAGCCATTCCTCCAAACATTGCATCGAATAGGAGAGGTACCATACCCAGAATAGTCGTTCCCGATGCAAGCATAACAGGCACAACCCTCGATACGGTGGCACGAACTACAGCCTTTATGGGCGAGGCCTCGCCTATTGACTCAACTGCAATTCTATCAACCAAGACTATCGAGTTCTTGATATTCATTCCGATCAAACCCAGTAAGCCCAATAGGGCAAAGAAATCAAACATCTTGCCACTAATAGCCAACCCCAATGCCACTCCGATAAAGATTAACGGAAGCATTAAAAGTATCACTATTGGACGTTTTATATCGTGGAACAGGAAGAGTAGAATCATAAATATCAAGATAAAAGTGATAGGTAACTTCGAAGCCAATGCATTATTACTCTCAGCTTGACTCTCGGCCTCGCCCAAAATAACAAACTGATAACCATCCGGAAGCTCTATAGTATTAATACTTGCCATTACCCTATTAAAAGCCTCGGATGTATTTACAGTGCGTATGGGATCACACATTGCCGACATAATACGTTCACTATTGTAGCGATTCAAACGGTTATAACGATACTCCAAATCAAAACCATTCATCACCTGATTTAAAGGAATAACCTCGCCACTGCTTGAAAAGATAGGGATACTCTTCAAATCATCCAATCTACCGCTATCTGCACGCAGACTCTTCACAATAATCGGCATAACGGTAATCCCCTCGCGATACTCCCCAACCTTTATACCCGTAGTCATCATTCTAAGAGCATTGGCGGTAACTACTCTATTTACCCCCAATCTGCCTCCTCGCTCCTGCGAAAAATTTGAAACAAAAAGTGGAACTCTGTTTCCCCAACTACTCTTAACATTGGTAACCATATCTATCGAGTTCATGGAATCGAGCATAATAGTAGTATATCTCTCAAGAGTATCTATACTCTCGCCCATAACTCCAATCTCAATCAAAGATTCAACCGCCGGCGAAAGTTTAAACAAAGAACTCTTCGCCATGACGTCGGGGAAAGAGTCTGCTACATAGTAACTAAAACGCTCCTCCACATCTGCACTAAAACGCTTATCTTTCAGCTCAACAAGAATGTTACCAAAATTGGGCATAGGTCCGAAAGAGGTACTTGCCAGATAGTAACGCAAAGGCGATGCACCACACGTCATAGATACACTCTTAACCTCTGGCTGCTGCATTAAGTAATTGCACATTTTGCTCAATGTTGCATCGGTATTCTCAATAGAGTAGCCCTCCGGCATAAAGCAATCTGCCCTAAAATATGGCTTATCCATATTGGGAAAGAAGTTCTTCGGCAACTGTCCCATAAGAATCAAGGAGCCGAAAAAGAGCAATAGAGTTACTACCACAACACTCCATTTATACTGTATCAAACGCTCAAGTATCGAAGCAAATTTGCGATAGAAAGGAGTATTATAAGGCTCCTTTGTTTGTCCAGCACCTATTCTTGGCAAATATCGATTCGCCCACAAAGGAGTTTGAGTCAAAGCCAATATCCAACTCAATCCCAACGATATAGCTAAAACCACAAATAGAGGGCTGATAATCTCGGAAACAGAACTCTCAGCTAAATATAGTGGCAAAAAAGAGATTACCGCAATCAACGTTGCACCCAACAACCCCCACATTGGCGATATAGCTCCATCGATAATTGCCTTTACTCGTGGAACTCCTCTACGCATATTGACAATAGCATTATCGGTAACCACAATGGCATTATCAACCAACATTCCCATTGCAATAATAAATGCTGCAAGCGAAGTTCTATTTAATGAACCTCCAAACAACTCCATCAAAAGCAGAGTACCTCCTATAGAAAAGATTAATGATGAAGAGATTACCGCACCTGCCCTTAATCCCATAACCAAAAGGATTATCAACGCAACAATCACTATCGACTCCACTAAATTTAACAGGAACCCGACATTAGCCTCTTCTGCAATAATATCCTCGGAATAGAGAGGTATTAAAGAGACTCCCTGGGGCATAGAGTTCAAAATATTATCCAATCGCTTTTGAACCTCCTTACCCACCTTAACCACATCATATCCATCCTCGGTAGAGACTCCTATTCCGACAGCATTATTCCCATTTACCCTCATCAGAACAGATGGAGGATTTTGGTACGAATGGATAACCTGAGCAATATCGCCTAATCTGATTTCAGTACCAGCATTAGTAATAATGATCTGATTCTCTATATCCGACAAAGACTTAAAACTTCCCTCGGCAAGAACCTTTAAATTTTGGGCACCAACACCCCTCTCTCCGGGATTTAAAAGAGTATTACTGCTCTCCAGAGTATTAGCCAACTCTTCAACATCAACACCGTAATCTGCTAACTCCGACAACGATAATTGCAACAAAACAACCTCTTGCTGCAAACCAAACAGAGCAACACTCTTTACCCCCTTTACCGCTGACAATCTGCGTCGTATTGATTCTGCATAACTGCGTAAATCGGCATCACTATACCCTGCATCGGCACTTAGCCCCCAATATAAGCCATAAACATCGCCAAAATCATCGGCTACTTTTATAGGCGAGGCCCCCTGTGGCAAAGTTGCCTGAACATTTAGACACTTTCGGCGCAATTCATCCCATAATTGTGGCATCTCAGCCGCAGGAGTCCCCGGATCTAACTCAACCTTTATCTTTGCGTAACCAAATCCCGATTCCGAACGAATCTTATAGATATTTCGCATCTTTCTAACCTCAACCTCTATCGGTTCTGTTATAAGTTGCTCCACCTCATTGGGATTTGCCCCGGGATAATCTACACTAATAACTGCAGTCTTAATAACAAATGGAGCATCCTCCTTCTTACCCAAAGTGTAGAATGCAACCACACCACCCACAATAGTGAGCAGAAGAAAAAATCCGATTACCTTCGGATATTTCAAAGCGTACTGAGTAATATTCATAACTACGAAATTTCAACTACTCTATACGCAATACAGACTCACGTCGTTACAAAAAAAGAGCAACCCGAATTAACGGATTGCCCTTTAAGTAGGTTTATTGAAAATTGCTATTATCCAAATACAGCAAGCAAGATACCTGCAGCAACTGCAGAACCAATTACACCTGCTACGTTTGGTCCCATAGCGTGCATCAACAAGAAGTTAGATGGATCAGTCTCCTGACCAACAGTCTGAGATACACGAGCCGCCATAGGTACAGCAGACACTCCTGCAGAACCGATAAGCGGATTGATCTTCTCCTTACTAAACACATTAATAAGTTTAGCACAAAGAACACCACCACCTGAACCAACTCCGAATGCAATAATACCGATAGTCAAAATCTTCAAAGTCTCCCAATTCAAGAATGCACTTGCAGTTGTAGTTGCACCTACAGAGATTCCCAAGAAGATAGTTACAATATTCATCAACTCATTCTGAACGGTCTTGCTCAAACGCTCTGTTACACCACACTGGCTCAACAAGTTTCCAAGCATCAAACAACCAATAAGCGGAGCTGCAGATGGCAACATAAGAGCCACTACAACTGTTACCAAGATAGGGAATACAATCTTCTCTGTCTTAGATACTGTACGTAGCTGAGTCATCTTAATAGCGCGCTCCTTCTGAGTTGTCAAGGCACGCATAATAGGTGGCTGGATAACAGGAACAAGAGCCATGTATGAGTATGCAGCAACAGCAATAGGTCCCAACAAGTGTGGAGCCAACTTACTGGTCAAATAGATTGATGTAGGACCATCAGCGCCTCCGATAATACCGATTGAGGCAGCCTCATGGTACTCAAAGCCCAATGCCAAAGCACCCAAGAATGTTGCAAAGATACCAAGCTGTGCAGCAGCACCCAACAACAAACTCTTTGGATTTGCCAATAGAGGCCCAAAATCGGTCATAGCTCCAACACCTACGAAAATCAAGCAAGGATAGATTCCCAACTTAACTCCAAGGTACAAATAGTCAAGCAATCCTGCACTTGAACCAGCAAAATTCTCCCAGTGAACATGACCTCCTTCGAAAAACTCAGGATGATACATTCCTGCTCCCGGAAGGTTGGTCAACAACATTCCAAAAGCAATTGGAAGCAACAAAAGAGGCTCGAACTTCTTTACAATTGCCAAATAGAAAAGAACACATGCTACAAGGATCATTACCAAGCACCATGCATCTTCCATACATGCAATACCCGTACTCTGCAAGAAACGCTCCAAACTCTCTCCGATGGTTGCACCCGGCTCCTCACCAGTCACACTCTGTTCAACAGCTGCTGCAACCTTTCCAAGTACATCTTTTTGAGCGTTAGCAGAGAAAGGGGCACTGATTGTCATCATTACCAATAATGACAATGAAGACAACAGATATTTAGTAAACTTTCTCATACACCAAATATTAACCAATTTCTACAAGAGGATCTCCCTGCATAACTGTCTTTCCGGCAGCCACATATACAGACTTAATAACACCGTCACGATCTGAACGGATATCATTCTCCATCTTCATAGCCTCCATAACAAGCAACAAATCTCCACGCTTTACTGAAGCTCCTACTGATACGGCTACATTTGTAACTGTTCCTGGAAGTGGAGCAACAATTGCGCCTGCACCGGCTGCTGCTGGAGCAGGTGTTGGAGCCGATGTCGGAGCTGCTGCAGCCGCAGGCGCTGGAGCTGCCTTACGAACCGGAGCAGAAGCAACCGGAGTTTGTGGCTCATATTGAACTGTATATGAGGTTCCATTAACCTCTACGTCAGCCAAGTTTGTATCCTTGTCTGTCACAGTAACCTCATAGTTCTTTCCGTTTATTGTAAATTTAAACTTACTCATTACTCTTGATTTAATCTGTTCATACCCATATTTCTTGCACACCATGGTGTGTTTGTTGTAAGTCCCGGTTTCAAATCCAACATTCCCGGAACCTCGTCATGCGAGTTATAATGCAACTGCAAAGCCATAGCAATTGCCGCCATAACAGCCTCATCGTCGTTTGCACTCTCTGATTTAACCTCAGGAGTTTCAACCTTTGCCGGCTGCACAGACTTACCATCCGATTTTGCCATAATCAAACCTTGTATCTTGATCACAACAATAAGGATAATAAGCAGAACGAATACGGTCAATATACTGATTCCTGCAATTGATAACGCATAACCCCAATCTACTTGTATTGCTGTCATAACAAATAAATTTATAGAGGAATATTACCGTGTTTCTTAGCTGGATTAGAAAGTTTCTTAGTCTTAAGAACCTCCAAACCTCTGCAAATACGCAAACGAGTACTGCAAGGCTCGATAACATCGTCAATGTAGCCATACTTAGCTGCATTATATGGGTTAGCGAACAAGTTGGTGTACTCATCAACCTTCTCTGCGATAAATGCCTTTGGATCCTCAGCCTCCTTAGCCTCCTTAGCATAAAGAACGGCAGCAGCACCTGCAGCACCCATAACAGCAATCTCAGAAGTTGGCCATGCATAGCACAAATCACCACGAAGTTGCTTACAGCTCATTACGATATGAGATCCTCCGTAAGACTTACGCAATGTAATTGTTACCTTTGGAACTGTAGCCTCGCCATATGCATACAACAACTTAGCTCCGTGAAGGATAACAGCATTGTACTCCTGACCTGTTCCAGGCAAGAATCCAGGAACGTCAACCAATGTCACGATAGGAATATTGAATGCGTCACAGAAACGAACGAAACGAGCACCCTTACGAGATGCATTGCAATCCAATACACCTGCATATCTTGTTGGCTGGTTAGCAACAACTCCCACAGACTTACCATTGAAACGAGCGAAACCAACAATAATGTTAGTTGCATAATCCTTCTGAATCTCGAAGAACTCTCCATTATCAACAATAGCTCCGATTACCTGATACATATCGTAAGCCTTATTTGGATTCTCTGGAATAATCTCATTCAAGATAGCCTCTGCTCTGTCAACTGGATCGTTACATGGAACAACCGGACTCTCCTCCATATTGTTTGATGGGATATAGCTCAAAAGAGTACGGATCATATTCAATCCCTCCTCCTCGGTCTTAGCTGTCAAGTGAGTAACACCAGACTTAGAAGCGTGTACGCTAGCACCACCAAGATCCTCCTGGCTTACATCCTCTCCGGTTACAGTCTTAACAACTGCAGGACCTGTCAAGAACATATATGAAGTTCCCTCCATCATAAGAGTAAAGTCGGTCAAAGCAGGTGAATAAACAGCACCTCCTGCACAAGGACCAAAGATTCCAGAGATCTGAGGGATAACACCACTAGCCATAATATTACGCTGGAAAATCTCAGCATAACCTGCCAATGCATTGATACCCTCCTGAATACGAGCACCACCTGAATCATTCAAACCGATAACAGGAGCACCCATCTTCATAGCCATATCCATAATCTTACAGATCTTCAATGACATGGTCTCAGACAATGAACCAGCGTTCACAGTGAAATCCTGAGCGAAAATGTAAACCAAACGGCCATCAATTGTACCACAACCGGTAACAACTCCATCACCCAAGAACTGCTTCTTCTCCATTCCGAAGTTAACACATCTATGCTTTACGAAAGCGTCCATCTCCTCGAATGAACCCTCGTCCAACAACATATTGATACGCTCACGTGCGGTATATTTACCCTTCTCGTGCTGTTTAGCAATAGCCTTCTCACCACCACCCAACTGTGCGGTTTTGCGAAGTTCTATAAGCTGTTTAATCTTCTCTTGATTAGTAGCCATACTACAAATTACAATATTTTTGTTTAATAATTACTTCTCTCCACAAATCTCGGTCAATACACGATTTGTTGATTTTGGATGCAAGAATCCAATCTTCAATCCCTCAGCACCATTTCTTGGAGCCTTATCAATCAACTGACAACCAGCCTCTGCAGCCTCGTTCAATGCTGTAGCAACATCCTCAACTGCAAATGCAATGTGGTGCATACCGCCACCATTCTTCTCAATAAACTTAGCGATTGTACTCTCTGGGCTTGTTGGCTCCAAAAGCTCAATCTTTGTCTGACCAATCTTAAAGAAAGCTGTTTTAACCTTCTGATCAGCTACCTCTTCGATAGAGTAGCACTCAAGACCCAAAACTTTCTCATAAAAAGGAATAGCCTCCTCTAGACTTGCAACTGCAATTCCGATGTGTTCAATGTGTGTAGGTTTCATAACTTTATGTTTTAAATTTTAAATGTTAATATTCAAATCCCAATACTCTTTGCAAGGTACAAAGAATTTACAAAGGTAGATTTAAATTGTCGTTTCATCAAGGAAAATCAAAGAAAAAATATCTCATATTTATTTATAAGGACAAAAACATTGAACATATAATATTTCTTTGTATCTTTGTCCAAATAGATAAAAAAACAACTAAGCTATGAAATTCATTATATCAAGTACCAGCATGCTTACAAGCCTTACAGCAGTAAGCAAAGCAATCTCGGCAAAACCTGTTTTGCCTATCCTTGAGAACATATTAATTGAGTCACGAAACGGAGAGTTGTATGCTACCGCATCTGACCGTGAAACCACCATTGAAACCAAGCTTAATATTGAAAGTATAGAGGGCGAGGGCAAGATTGCCATGTCTACAAAATTGACAGATATCTTGAAGGAGTTTCCGGAGCTACCTCTTCAACTTGAGACAAATGCCGATGGCACCTCAATGAAGATTACATCAGAGAAGGGAAAATTCGATGTTCCGGGAGCATCGGCCGACGACTACCCCATCCCAAACATCTACGGAGAGGCAGAGACCGTCATTACCACATCATGCTCTACAATGCTTGATGGTATCAACAAATCAGAGTTCGCTACCGGCAACGATGAGCTTCGTCCACAAATGAACTGTATCCTTATCGAAATGAACAACGACTGCTTCACATTCGTAGCTTCTGATGCTCATAAATTGGTAAGATACAAACGCTTTGATGCAAAGAGCGATGCACCTGCAACTCTTATGCTTCCAAAGAAGCCTGCACAGTTACTAAAGAACATTCTTCCAAAAGATGATACCGAGTTAACAATCTCATATAACAACAAGCAAGCTATCTTTACCTTCGGTAACTACAAGATTGCATGCACCCTTATTGAGGGACGCTTCCCTAACTACAATGCAGTAATCCCAACCAACAACCCACGCAAGATGGTTATCAACACAAAGGATTTGTACAATACCATCAAACGCGTATCCGTTGTAGCGAATGCAGCCAGCAAATTGATAAAGCTCCAGATTGCCAACAACACTATCGAGATCTCGGCACAAGACAATGACTACAACATGTCAGGAGTTGAGAGTACAGCATGCCAATACGAGGGAGACCCAATCTCAATAGGATTCAAAGCACCATACGTTCTTGAGCTATTGAACAACATTGGAACCGAGAACACCCTGCTTGAGCTATCAGACCCAACTCGTCCCGGACTATTCTTACCTTACGAGGCTGAGTCACAAAATGGAGACTTGCTTATGCTACTAATGCCAATGATGATTTAATTTCGATAAGAATGGAGTTAAATTTAAAAAACGGTATTGTATTTTTCGACCTTGAAACAACAGGTCTCAACATTGTCAATGATAGAATTGTTGAGATCTCATTGTTAAAGGTTACCCCCAATGGCAATGAGGAGCAGCGTACTCTACGCGTAAATCCGGAGATGCATATTCCGGACGAGGCCTCAAAAGTCCACGGCATCTACGACGAAGATGTAAAGGATTGCCCCACATTCAAACAGATTGCAGCCGACATTGCAAAATTCATCGAAGGGTGCGACTTGGGTGGATACAACTCAAATAGATTTGATATACCAATGCTTGCAGAGGAGTTTGCACGCGCAGAGATTAACATTGATTTAAAGAGAAAGCTCACCATTGATGTTCAAACAATCTTTATGAAGATGGAACAGCGCACACTCTCGGCAGCATACAAATTCTATTGCAACAAGAACCTGGACGATGCCCACTCTGCATCCGCAGACACCAGCGCCACATATCAGGTTCTTAAGGCGCAATTGGAGAGATATAGCGACACCTTGCAGAACGACATAAACTTCCTGCATCAATTCACCAATCAAAGCAAGAGCGTTGACTATGCAGGCTATATTGTCATGAATGAGAGAGGAGAGGAGTGCTTTAACTTTGGAAAACACAAAGGCAAGACTGTAACAGAGGTATTGACCAAAGAACCCTCTTACTACCAATGGGTAATGAACGCTGAGTTTCCGTTATACACAAAGAAAGTTCTAACAGAGATACATCTGCGTAACAGTAACCTAAAAAACTTCAACAGCGAACCCTACAAAAACGGCAAGCTGTTTTAACAGGCACAAAAGCAATAGGGCGACCATCGGATCGCCCTATCTTTTTCCATTACAAAAGAGACAAGATTGTAAATTGTGGAGTACTTCGTTCGCTTCGCTCACTCCGGCCCCTCCCAACGTATCCTGCGTGGTCTATAGACCACTTGTCTCCGTCGGGCCCCTCCCCCTATACGGCTCCGGGGGTGGAGACGACTCCACAATTTACAACCCTGTCTTTATATAGAAAAATATCCGCCTGAGCATACTTTCGTATGTGATGGCGGATTTTTTAAGCGTAACGCAGTTATTGTGCTATACCTATTCATAATTGATTGACGAATAATAGAGTGCAAGAACAAGGCTTGCGAAAAAAAATCTGCCTGAGCTTACTAATGTAAGTGACGGCAGATTTTTTGAGTATAACGCAGTTATTGCGCTATATTATTCGTCAATCGTGTGGATAACCAAACCAGAGCGTAACTTCGGCTCAAACCAAGTTGTCTTAGGAGGCATAATCGCACCGGAATCGGCAATATTGATAAGTTGCTCCATTGAAACCGGATAAAGCGCAAAAGCAACCTTCATCTCACCGGAATCAACTCGACGCTTCAACTCTCCCAAACCTCTTATTCCCCCTACGAAATCTATTCGATTTGAGGTTCGTAGATCACGAATATCCAAAATTTCAGCCAACAGATAGTTCGATAATACCGATACATCCAACACTCCGATCGGATCACTCTCGTCATATCTACCCTCTTTCGCAGTCAACTTATACCACACTCCATTCAGATACATAGAAAATTCATGTAGCTTTGCAGGAGAGTAGATATCCTCACCCATACACTCAATATCGAAATGCTCATTCACCTTAGCCAAGAATGTCTCGTTACTCATTCCGTTAAGATCCTTTACTACTCGATTGTAGTCCATAATCTTAAGCTGAGAATCCGGGAAGTGGACAGCCATAAAGTAGTTATACTCCTCGGTGCCGTTATGATTTGGATTCTTTGCCGCAAACTCGCGACCAATTCTGGCAGCTGCAGCTGTTCTGTGATGTCCGTCTGCAACATAACAATATGGAACCTTTGTAGCAAAGTAGTGCTCAATATCAACATTCATCTGCTCATCACGAACCACCCAAAATGAGTGACCAAAACCATCCTCTGCAACAAAATCATAATCAGGCTGCTGCGAAGTAACTTTCTCTACAATTGCATCAATCTCAGGAACAGCCTTATAGGCAAAGAATACCGGCTCCAAATTTGCCTTCACATAGCGAGTAAGAACCATTCTATCCTCCTCTTTCTCTATACGAGTCAGCTCATGCTTCTTGATAATTCCATTCCAATAATCCTCACAAGCAGCACATCCGACAATACCATATTGGGTTCTGCCATCCATTGTTTGGGCATAGACATAGAAACATGGTTTCTCCTCTTTCACCAACCAACCCTTGTTTATAAACTCTGCAAAATTTGCAACACTCTTATTATAAACAATTTCAGAATGACAATCCACGCCTGCCGGGCAATCTATCTCTGCACGAGTTACATGCAACAAAGATTTAGGTTTACCCTCTGCCATTTGAGCAGCCTCTTCACTGTTCATTACATCATAAGGCAAGCAACTTAACTCTTTACACACCTCATTGTCCGGAGTTCTTAACCCTCTAAATGGTTTTACTATTGCCATACACTACTTATTTACTTGATACTTACAATTGCCATTCTCTATAAAATCAACAATTTGACGAGCTGCCGCCAAACCTGCATTTATATTTGCCTCTGCAGTTTGAGCTCCCATCTTTTTAGGAGTTGCAAAATATCTTCCCTCAAATTGTTTGAACTCTTCTGAATCAGGAGCAATATCGGTTAAATAAGCAATATCTTGACGCTCCTTCATCAAAGCAATCAAACCATCCTCGTCAATAACCTCCTTTCGGGCCGTATTTACTACAACAGCACCCTTAGGCATCTTTCCTACCAAATCGTAACCTATTGATTTTTTTGTCTTTTCTGTAGCAGGAGTATGAATCGAAACATATTGACAAGTTGAATATAGTTCATCTGCAGTAGCAACAGGAATTGCACCCGCATTAACAATCTGCTCGTCAGTCATAAACGGATCGTAAGCGTAGATCTCCATACCAAAGCCTTTGGCAATTCTTCCTACATTCTGACCTACATTACCGTAAGCATGGATTCCGATCTTCTTACCCTTTAACTCTGTTCCTGCCTTTCCACTATAGAATCCACGAGCAACCATAACCATCATTCCAAAGGCCAACTCTGCAACTGCATTCGAATTCTGACCCGGAGTATTCATTGCAACCACACCCTTTGCTGTACAACCCTCCAAATCAAGGTTATCATAGCCAGCGCCTGCACGTACAACAATCTTCAAGTTCTTAGCCGCATCAAGAATTTCAGCATCCACTTTATCGGAGCGCACGATTAGCGCATCGACATCAGCAACTGCCTGAGCAAATGCCTCTTGAGTCCCATACTTCTCCAATACCACAGTCTCATATCCGGCAGTATCGAAAATCTCCTTTATCCCCTTAACAGCTACGGGAGCAAATGGCTTATCCGTAGCAATCAAAACTTTTGCCATAGCCTATAAATTATTTGTGACTCGCTTCAAACTCCTGCATAGTTTTAACCAATGCAGCAACATCCTCATCAGTACATGCATTATAGCATGATGCTCTGAATCCTCCTACTGAACGGTGGCCCTTAATTCCAACTATATTTGCCTTCTTGCAAGCCGCCATAAACTCATCTGCCAACTCCTCTTTACCCGGAGCCATGATAAATGGGATATTCATTCTTGATCTTGAACCCTCGTCAACAACAGGAATAAACATAGAGTTTCTCTCTATCTCGGCATATAGTGCATCCGAATGAGCAATTGCTCTACGCTCCATCTCCTTCAATCCACCACTCTCCTTAATCCATTTCAAAGTTTGGCCAACAGTATAGATATTCACACAAGGAGGTGTATTGTACATTGAACCATTCTTTACATGAGTCTTATATTTCAACATGGTAGGAATCTTTCTATCTGCAACTACCTTATCAAGGAACTCATTCTTTATAATAACAAAGACCAATCCTGCAGGTCCGAGATTCTTTTGACAACCTCCGTAAATAAGGTCATATTTGCTAACATCTACAGGACGACTGCAAATATCCGACGACATATCAGCAATTACAGGAACCGGAGAGTCAATATCCTTAAGAATCTCAGTTCCACGAATAGTATTATTGGTTGTAATATGCAAATAATCAACATCTGCAGGAATTTCAGGTATCTCCGGGAAGTATACATAGTCTCTATCCTTTGAACTACATAGCTCTATAACCTCACCAAATAACTCAGCCTCAGCCATTGCCTTTGTAGACCAGGTTCCAGAATCAATATATGCCGCTTTTGTCTTCAAGAAGTTATATGGAACCATTGCAAATTGTAAGCTGGCTCCACCTCCCATAAATATAACGCTGTAATTGTCTGGAATTTCAAGCACCTCCTTAAACAATGCCACAGTCTCATCATATATTGCTTGGAAATCGGACGATCGGTGCGACACCTCTAAGATTGACTGACCACATGTTCCCAACTCCAAAACAGCTTTAGCTGTGTTCTGCAATGCCATATCCGATAGCTTACATGGACCGGCATTAAAAATGTGCTTTCTCATAAAGTTTAGTTTAAATTTCACTTACCACTATTACTTAGTGTTTCGCAAAGTTACGAAAAGCGATTTTGATTTTCCAAATTATATTAGGGTTTTAATCAGCATATTGAGGTATATTTTATTTTTTTAATTCAACTCCCCATTTGTTGTTTCAATTATTATTTGTAACTTTATCGTGCCAAAATTTGATTGATGAATTATGATTTTAAACATTAACCAAAAAGGAGAGAAGTATCTAGTTAATGTAGTCTGTACAAGACTCACATTAGCCAGTTCAGAGGAGTTGAAGGAGAGAGTTAAACCCATTCTTTCAACACCGGGAGTAGAAGTTACTGTTGATTTAAATGGCGTTAAGTTTATTGACAGTAGTGGCGTTGGAAGCCTAATTGCATTAGCAAAACAGGCAAAAATCGCAGAATCAACATTCTACATCACAAATTTAGAGGATGGAGTTAAAGAGTTATTCACCCTGCTCCGTCTTGAAACAGTATTTAACCTTATAAATTCGGACAAATAGCAGTAATGTTGCGCAATTTCTTCAGAAAATACATGCTTGTATGTTTATCGGTATTTCTTTTTCTTATATGGATTTGTTTCTGTGACAACAACTCCGTCGTAAAGAGGTATATCCTAAACAGTAAAATTTCAGATCTTGAGGAGCAGTGCGAAGATTATTCTCGTAAAATCAGCGCAGACTCTACCAGTATCTCCGAAATAAAGAAGTCAAATGTAAATCTTGAAAAATATGCGCGCGAACGCTACTATATGAAGCGCGATAACGAAGAGATTTTTATTATTGTGGAATGAACAGAGTTATCGGCATAGATTATGGCAAAAAGAGAGTTGGTGTTGCGGTAACAGACCCATGCGGTATTGTTGCCACCGCTTTAGGTACAGTTGCATCAAATGAGATATACAAATTTCTAGAGGAGTACTTTAAACGGGAGCAAGTCGACACAATTGTCGTTGGACATCCTAAGCAAATGGACAACAGCGACTCACAAAGTATGACATACATTACTCCATTTGTAAAGGCTCTCACTCGTAAATTTCCTGACAAAAAGATTGAGATGTACGACGAGCGCTTTACCTCAGTACTTGCCCATAAAGCACTGATTGAGGGCGGAGCCAAGAAGCATGTCAGACAAGACAAAGCACTTATAGATTCAATGAGTGCCGTTATAATATTAAACTCATGGTTGGAGAGTAAGAAAAATTTTTAAGATATGTTTTTACCTATTTACCTATACGGACATCCGGTATTGAAAAATATCAGCAGCGATATTGAGAAAGATTATCCCGAATTGGATACTCTTATAGAAGATATGTTTTACACTATGGACCATGCCGATGGAGTTGGCCTTGCAGCACCACAGATTGGTAGGAATATCAGACTGTTTGTTATTGACACAACTGCATTTACTGAAAACGATCCCGAGTGCAACGGATACAGAAAAGCGTTTATCAATGCACATATTGTTGAGCGATTCGGAGATTTAATTGAACGCGAAGAGGGTTGTCTAAGTGTTCCAGGAATTCACGAATATGTGAAAAGACCTGAATCTATCCGTATGCAATACATGGATGAAAACGGCGAGGAGCACGAAGAGGTATTCAGCGGATTCAAGGCATGGGTCATTCAACACGAGTATGATCACCTGGAGGGATATGTATTTACAGACCACCTGTCACCTCTTAAAAAGAGACTCCTAAAGAGCAAATTGACAAATATTGCTACAGGAAAGAGCACCTGTAGATATAAATGCGTGCGAGGAGCAAAATAAAATCCTCAATATTTTATATTTAAATTTATTTATCATAATATTGCAATCTAAATTGCAATATTATGATAGATACAGCTCGCAGATTCCCATTTTTATTTTTGCTTCCGTCACTGATAGCAGGAATTATGGCAGGAGAACTCTTCCCTAACCATATCTCTGTTTGGATTTATCTATTTGCCTCTGCTTTCGTGATAATCATCAAATTCACAAAACCTTATAACTTTCAGATCATTGAATTCACAACTCCATTTTATATTTTCTTCATCGGCATATTAGCATACTCTATTAATATTGCAGAACTATTTGAACTGGACTCTTTACTCTCAAACATAACACCCTTTAGCAACTTAAAAGATTACCTTATTAACAAGAATAAACTTAACATTAGCAACCCTACTATTTGCGCTCTAAGCAATGCTATCTGCCTTGGAGATAAAAGTGGACTTACTAACGAGGTAAAAAATCTCTTTGCAAAATGCGGAATCATGCACATCGTTGCAGTCTCAGGGCTACATGTTGGTGCAATCTATATTATGGCCAGAAAAGTTCTTCAACTTCTACGGATCAGAATTATACAGAGCAAAGTTATTGCCATTATTTTTATATGGATCTATGCCATTATCATTGGAATGCCTCCATCTGTTTTAAGAGCTGCTTCCATTTTAACCTATGTGATCACCGGAGAATTATGTAACAAAAGTTTTAGCTCATTGAACGGTATTCTTGCCTGCGCATTCTTTACATTGATTATTGCACCAAACAACATCAACAATTTAAGTTTTCAACTATCCTATGCCGCATATATTGGAATCATACTCATCTTTCCCATATTTGCTCCTGCTCAAAAAGAGGGAAACAGATTTGCCAAAAAGATTGTAGCATCAATCAGTGTATCTGTTGCTGCACAACTACTTACAATGCCTATAACTATTTACTATTTTCATGGAACAAGCGTAAATAGTTTCATTCTAAACATCCTTGTAATTCCCTTAACCTCATTACTACTCTATTGTGACTTCTTTACATTAATAGTGCCCTCGCCTATATCCTCCTTATTAGGTAGATGTGTTGATATTTTGGGTAAAACTATAATAGGCATAACGAAACTTTTAGAACCAATCAACATATATATTGATAACATATTTATGAGCGAGGTCTCAATCATAATTTACTATATACTGACATTTACCATTTTTACAATTATACCCAAATACATTAATAAATTTTGAGTTTTTAGGAATCTGTCTTATATTTGCAGTTAGATAAGAGAATAGAGATGGATATAGTTATAGCAGGAGCAGGTGCCGTGGGTACACACTTAGCCAGAATGCTAAGTCGGCAGAAACATACAATTACCCTTATTGATCCCGATGCAGAGAAACTGGAAAACATTGAGAGTCAATTAGAGGTAATCACAAAGGTCGGCTCATGTATTTTGTTGAGCGTTCTACGCGATGTGGCTGTAGATCAGTGTGATTTGTTTGTCGCGGTAAATCCTACCGAAGAGCTGAACATCAATGCTGCTATCATGGCAAAGAAGCTTGGTGCTAAACATACCATTGCCAGAGTTAACAATAGCGAGTATCTTGAGGCCGAAAGCGTAAATTACCTGAAGAGCGTAGGTGTTGACGAGATTATATATCCTGACAACCTTGCAGCCATTGAGATTGAGAATGCGTTAAAACAGATTGGTTCCCGACAACTACATGAATTTTCGGACGGAAAGCTACAGGTAATGGGAATCAAACTATGGGATAACGCATTAATACTCAATATGTCCCTAATTGAAATGGCGAACCAATTTGGAGCTGATCTATTCCGTATTGTAGCAATTAAGCGTGCTACCCACACTATCATTCCACGAGGTAATACAGTCCTTAAATATGGAGACCTTGTATATATCGTTACCAAACCTCAAGATGCAAAGGATGTTTTTGAGTTGTGCGGCAAAAACTCGTTCGATATCAAAACCATAATGATTGTGGGTGCAACTCAATTGGGAGTTAAAGCAGCATCTCTACTTCAAGAACACTACAAGGTTAAATTGATCGATCCGGATCGAGAGCGCTGTATTCAGGTTGCAGACCAATTAACAGACACCCTTGTAATCAATGGCGACGGTAGAGACTTGGACCTTTTGCGTGAAGAGAACCTGAAAAATACCGATGCATTCTTATGTCTTACCGAGAACTCCGAGGCAAATATTCTTACAAGCCTTTTGGCAAAGAAACTGGGAGTCAAAAAGAGTATTGCTCGCGTTGAGAATATTGACTACATTGATCTGGCCGAAAATATTGGACTGGGTACAATCATCAATACAAAGATGATTGCTGCATCATATATCTACAGACACACCCTTGATGTGAATGTCCAGCACTTGAAATTCATAAACTTTACCGATGCAGAGGTATTTGAGGTTCAAGCCGAAGAGGGTTCATATATCACAAAACGCCCTATCAAAGATTTGAATTTGCCAGAAAACACCACCCTTGGAGGTATTATTCGTGGAGAAGAGGCACATATTGCAACAGGAAATACCCAGATTGAGGCAGGCGACCAAGTGGTTGTATTCGCACTTTCAAGCGTTGCAAAAAAGGTAACTAAGTTATTCCAAAAATGATTAATTTCAAGTTTATTATCAATATATGCGGAAAATTACTCTACATTGAGTGTTTTTTCGTAATAATGTCAGCCTTAGTTGCTCTCTACTACGGCGAAGATGATTTTTGGGCATTCATAAATACTGCTGCAATCATTCTAGGGGTTGCAACAGCAATGATTACAGGCATCAAACAGAATGACAAGACATTGACTCGTAAAGATGGGTACTTCATTGTTACATTTATATGGATACTATTTACCATCTTTGGAAGTTTGCCATACATTCTGTCCGGTCATATTCCAAACTTTGCAGATGCTTTCTTTGAAACTATGTCCGGATTCACAACCACAGGCTCCACTATCATTAATGATATTGAAGCCCTACCACATGCCACCCTATTTTGGCGTTCATTAACACAATGGCTTGGTGGAATGGGTATAATCACTCTATTTATAGCCCTATTGCCAAGTTTAGGTATTGAGAGTCGCGACCTATATATTGCAGAGGACACATCACCCATTCACAGCAAAACAGGTGCAACATTCTCGTTTACTACAAGATCATTTTGGACAATATACATCGGCTTGACACTTATCTGTACCGTCATGCTTAAATTTGGAGGCATGAATTGGTTCGACGCCATAAACCATGCCTTGACTGCTCTCTCAACAGGAGGATTCAGCACCAAAAATACAAGCATTGCCTTTTGGGATTCTGCATACATTCAATATGTACTTATTCTGTTTATGTTGGTTGCAGGATTGAATTTCACTCTAATTTTTTCATTGTTCAGCAGACATTGGAAGAACCTCTTCAAAGATGCTGAGAGTAAATTTTGCCTTGCCATTATAGGCGTTACAACTCTAATTTCAACCACCATACTATACGTACACAATACGTACGGATTTGAGGAGAGTTTTAGAGCATCACTCTTCCAAATAGTATCACTTATGTCAACCACCGGCTATGTAACAGAAAACTATCTATTATGGCCGGGAGCTATTTTACCTATACTTGCATTTGTCATGTTTATCGGTCAATGTTCAGGATCGACTGCGGGAGGATTAAAATGCATCAGAGGATTAATTGTACTAAAAATTATCTTTTCAGACATGAAAAGAATCATCCATCCAAATGCAATTATTTTGGTAAAATACAACAACAAAGGTGTTCATCCCCAAGTTACAAACTCTATTATGAATTTCTTTATTTTATACGTACTTATCCTTACGGCAGGAAGTGTTATTCTATATGCACTCCTTGAAAATTCTGATTGGACTACTGCCATTAGTGCCACATTAACTGCTTTGAGCAATGTTGGTCCCGGTTTCGAAAATGTTGGTCCGGTCTCTACATTTGCATGGATGAACGCCCCATCAAAAATGTTTTGTTCTATCCTTATGCTTATTGGACGTTTAGAGATGTTTACTGTATTGGTATTGTTTACACGTGAATTCTGGAGACGCTAATTAATACAGCTCCGCTACAGTTCCACGCACAACCTTTACCAACTCCATTGGATTCAATTTCAATTGCAAACCTCTTACCCCTGCACTCACGTAGATATAGTCAAAATCCTGACAGGTAGTATGAAAATATGTCGGGAAGAGTTTTTTCATTCCCACAGGAGAACAACCTCCACGAATATACCCGGTTAACGGCAATAACTCCTTCATTGGAATCAAATCACAACTTTTATTACCGGAAACTTTGGCAGCTTTTTTCAAATCAACCTCTTTATCTCCAGGGATTACACATACAAAATGGCCGCTTTTATCACCTTTCAATACCAGAGTTTTGAAAACCTGCTCAATATTCTCTGATAATTGGTCTGCAATATGAGTAGCAGAAAGATCCTCTTCATCAACAATATACGGAACAAGCTCATAAACTATTTTCGCCTTATCCAAAAGGCGTGCAGCATTCGTTTTATTTATCTTTTGTGCCATAAAATCTCTTTTGAATTTATGGCACAAAGATACCCCATTTTAAAATATTTTAGATATATTTGTACCTATAAATATTCATGAATATATTAAGATCTTAAACAATGAAACACGGCAAACAATTCATTTTGGGTGCTGCGCTATTCCTATCTATTACAAGCTGTAACAGTTGGGAAAAACCGAATGCTCCTATCAATGAGGTGTCATTTACCAATGTTCACTTCCACGATCTCTTCTGGACTCCCAGAATTGAGACAAACAGAACTGTATCTATCCCATCTGCATTTTATCAATGCGAAATTAATGGTCGTTTCGACAACTTCGCTATTGCTGCCGGATTAAAGAAGGGCGAGCACAAAGGCGACTACTCATTCGACGACACCGACCCATATAAGATTATCGAGGGTGCATCATACTCTCTTGCTGTAAAATACGATGAGAAACTCGACCACTATCTTGATAGTGTAATTAACCTTATTGCAATGGCACAAGAGCCCGACGGCTATTTGACCACCTGCGTAACCAACAAATGCTACAGACTATCAGGTTGGTGGGGAACAAAGCGTTGGGAGAAGATGAACAGCCACGAGCTATATAACAGCGGACACCTCTACGAGGCTGCAGTTGCCCACTACATGGCTACAGGCAAACGCACACTACTCGATGTTGCAATAAAGAATGCCGACCTCATCTGCGAGACATTCGGATTGGGCGAGGGCCAGATTAAATACCCATCAGGACACCCTATCATCGAGATGGCACTTTGCAAATTGTACAAAGTTACCGGAGACCAAAAGTACCTGGATCAAGCAAAATACTTTGTAGAGGAGACCGGTCGATTGAGTAATGGACGTGCACCCGGCATATACAGCCAGGATCACATGCCAATTTTGGAGCAGGAAGAGATAGTTGGACACGCTGTACGTGCAGGTTATCTATACTCAGGTGTTGCAGATTACGCATCACTTGCAAATGATACCGAATACTTCGATGCCCTAACCCGCATTTGGGAGAATATGGCAGGCAAAAAGTTATACATTACCGGTGGAATGGGTTCACGTCCGCAAGGCGAGGGCTTTGGACCAAACTATGAGTTGCACAATATGACCAACTACTGCGAGACTTGTGCATCTATTGCCAATGTATATTGGAACTACAGAATGTTCCTTGCAACAGGAGACTCAAAATATGCCGACATTGTTGAGCGTGCAATCTATAACGGAGTGATGGCAGGTGTCTCTCTAAGTGGAGACCGCTTCTTCTACGATAATCCTCTTGAGTCTATGGGACAACATGACCGTGCCGAGTGGTTTGGTTGTGCATGCTGTCCGGGTAACGTAACACGCTTTGTTGCATCAATCCCTCACTATATGTATGCAACCCAGGAGAATGACATTTATGTAAACCTATATACCCAGAGTGAGGCAGAGATTGAGACCTCGTCTAACAAAGTGAAAATGACTCAGTTCACACAATATCCATGGAGTGGAAATATTGAGTTTAAGATTGAGCCGGAAACCGAGGGCGAGTTTGCTATCCGCTTCCGTATTCCTGATTGGGTAACACAATACCCTGTTGCAACAAAGTTGTATTCATACACAGATTCGCCTGTAAAATATAGCGCAAAGGTTAATGGGAAAAATGCAAATCTGAATATTCATGACGGCTACATTACTATTAACCGCACATGGAAGAGCGGAGATAAAGTAGAACTTGAGTTCCCTATGGAGGTTCGTCGTGTAAGAGCCTGTGACTCAGTATATGATGATCGAGGCCTATTGGCAATCCAGCGCGGTCCTATTGTATATTGTCTTGAGGGAAAAGATCAGGGCGACGAGCATGTATTCAACAAATATATTCCTGAGAATGCCGAATTTACCGAAGAGTTCGAGGGTAATTTATTGAACGGAGTTGTAGTTTTAAAGACAACTGCAATGCGTTTGAATGCCGACGGAACCGAGAGTGAAGAGCAGGTAACTGCAATTCCATACTCTACATGGAACAACCGTGGCAAGAGTGAGATGATTGTGTGGATTCCTGAGAGTGCTGAGTATGCAAAACCTACTCCCGAGCCGACAATCGCAAGCAAAGCAACATCGTTCATTGTACACGTTCCTATCCAGAACGATGCACAGGCCTCAGAGACCTACTACGAGGCAATGTATGGAGTTAATGACCAATGGGAACCAAAGAGTTCTGCCGATATCTCGAAGCCATATCACTTCTGGTGGAGAACCTCAGGAACTGTTGAAACTATTGAGTATGAGTTTGAGAAACCAACTCAGGTTTCAAGTGTCGATGTATATTGGTTGGAGTTTGACCACTACGATGGAAACTACAAACTTCCAGAGTATTGGACACTATACTACAAAGATGGTAAAAAGTGGAGAGAGGTTGAGACCAACGACAAATATGGAGTTGAAAGAGATATGTACAACCATCTATCATTTAAGCCTGTAACAACCACAGGTTTACGAATTGCTGCAAAATTGCAACCAGGCAACTCTGCAGGAATCATTGAGTGGAAAGTAAATCAATAATAAATAAACAAACAACTATGATTAAAAAATTCTTATGCGGGTTGACAGCAATGCTTATTGCCGGAGCATCTGTCTTTGCTATGAGCGCACCCGAAGGAAAGAGCTACTACTCTCCCAACAAGAAAATCGGCGTTACAATTAATGGTGGCGAGCACATTCAATACTCTATCACATTGAATGGCGAGACAATTTTGGCTCCATCGCCAATCTCTTTGAAATTAACCAAAGATACTTGGTCAAAGGGCGCTATCAAATCTATCAAGTCAAAGAGCGTTGCATCGGAGACCATCGTTGCTCCATTGTACCGTCAAAAGAGCTACGAGACAGGTGGTTACACTGAGGTAACTGTATCTACATACGCAGGTTACAATATCATCTTCCGCATCTATGATGAGGGAGTTGCATACTGCTACTCACTTGACAAAAAAGGCGAGGTGATTATCTACGACGAGTTGGCAGACTTCACATTGCCAAGCGACAACACCGTATATTTGTCACACTCAACCAACCCAAGAAAGCAGGTTGCAATGGCATTCCAGAACAACTATCAGGTAACTCCTATCAGCGAGGCTAACGATGAGATTTTGGCATTCTTCCCAATCGCAGTAGATTGCGGAAATGGTGCAAAGATGGTTATCACCGAGGCTGAGTTGGAGTCATATCCTGGAATGTTCGTAATGGCACAGCCTGCCAACAAGAGCTTGAAGGCTGAGTTTGCAAACTATCCAAAATCAATGGCAAAATATGATTGGCGTCAGCAATCATACGTTACCGAGACCGAGGAGTACATTGCCAAGGTTCAAGGTAAGCGTAACTTGCCTTGGAGAGTTATTGCAATCTCTGAGAACGACACTCAACTTCCTGTAAACAATTTGGTTTACTCTTTGTCATCACCAAACAGAATAGGCGATGTTTCATGGATTAAAGGTGGAAAAGTTGCTTGGGACTGGTGGAATGACTGGGGTGTATATGGAGTTGATTTCGAGGTTGGAATCAATACACAGACCTACAAATACTATATCGACTTCGCATCAGAGAACGGTATTGAGTATATCGTACTTGACGAGGGTTGGTACAACCCAAAGAGCGGAGATATGTTGACAATCATCCCTGAGATTGACCTTGAGGAGCTTGTTGCATACGGTAAGTCTAAGAATGTTGAGATTATCCTTTGGACAGTATTCAACGTATTGGATGAGCAGTTAGAGGCTGCATGTCAGAAGTACTCTGATATGGGAATTGTTGGATTTAAGATTGACTTCTTGGATCGTGACGATCAAACTGCAACAGAGATGGCATACAGAATTGCAGAGACATGTGCTAAATACCACTTGACTGTAGATTACCACGGATACTACAAACCAACAGGTATGAGCAGAACATATCCAAACATTATAAACTACGAGGCTGTATTCGGAATGGAGGAGGCTAAGTGGCAACCAATCAAAGATATGCCTGAGAACGATGTAACTATTCCATTCATCCGTATCCTATGCGGTGCTGTCGATTTCACACAGGGTGGAATGAACAATGCATCAAAAGAGAACTTCCGTCCAATCTACAATGACCCAATGACTCAGGGAACCCGTTGTCACCAATTGGCTACATATATTGTTTACGACTCTCCACTTGTAATGTTGGCAGACTCTCCAACTGCATACAAGAATGAGCAGGAGTGCGTTGACTTCATTGTGTCTATTCCAACAGTTGTTGACAAAACTATCATCCCACAGGGTAAGATGGCTGAGTATGTTGTAACTGCTCGTCAGGCTGGCGACAACTGGTATGTTGGAGGTATGACCGACTGGAACAGCCGCAACATTACAGTTGACTTCTCATTCTTGGGCGAGGGCGACTACGAGGCTACAATCTTCACCGATGGTAAGAATGCAGACAAGTACGCTTACGACTACAAGTCAGAGAAGAAGATCATCAACAAATCTACAAAACTTGACATTCACATGGCTCAGGGCGGTGGATTTGCAATAACACTTATCAAAAAATAATTGAGCAAAAACAATATACAATGGCAATAACAAAAGTTATTAAAAATATTGTAATGGGTTCGGTAGCAGTGGCAACACTGCTACCCTGCTTTACACAGACAGCCTCTGCACAAGAGAGCGGTTTGGCATTTAATGCTCCAAAGACCGGAAACCCAATTATTCCTGGTTACTTTGCTGATCCAACAGTTCGCAAATTTGGAGATACCTACTATGTTTACGCAACAACCGATGGTAATGGAGAGGGATTCGGACCAAGCCAGGTATGGACCTCAAAGGATTTTGTCAACTGGACAATCATGCCTATGAACTGGCCTATTACCCACTGGTATTGGGCTCCCGATGTATGGCAACACAACGGCAGTTACTACCTTATGTACTGTCAGCCATGTCAGCTTCACTTAGGAAAGGCAGACTCTCCTCGTGGTCCCTGGAAGAATGTTTTGGGCGAGCACGATGCAGTTCTTATGCCGGACCGTTTCGTAACAAACTGTATCACTCTTGATGGACAGGTATTCTTCGATGACGATGGCAAAGCATACGTTTACTTCGGAACATGGGGAATCTACCCTGGTTTTGGTTGCGGAGTATGCGAATTGGACGAGAACATGATGCTTACCGACAACAAGCGCTTGATTGTAAATACCGAGGCTACCGAATTCTTCGAGGCTCCATTTATCATTAAACACAACGGAGTTTACTACTTGACCTACTCTGCAGGTTCATGTCACGACCACACATATCGTGTAAAGTATGCAATAAGCAAGACAGGACCTATGGGACCTTACGAGAGCCCTGCAGACAACGTAATCCTTGAGACAAATGCAGACGGAACCATCCATGGTCCAGGACACCACTCAATCCTAGAGGAGAACGGTAAGTTCTATATGGTATATCACCGTCACGACAACCCTCACTCAACTCGCGGAATGCACCGTCAAATTGCAGTTGATGAGATGTTCTTCAATGAGGACGGCTCTATTGCAAAGATTAAAGGTTCACACGATGGTATCGGCAATTTGCAACCATTGACAACTACCCAGAATATTGCATTTGGTAAGCCTGTTACCGTTTCATCATACTACAGCGAGGATTACAAACCTCAATACGCTACCGATGACAACAACGGTACATTGTGGCGTCCAAAGAGCACAAATGCAGGCGAGTGGATTCAAATCGACCTTGAGGAGACAAAGAAGATCAGCCGCATCTGGACCCAGTTCGAGTTGCCAATGACCTACTACCAGTACTACATCGAGACCTCGCTCAATGGAAAAGATTGGACCATGTTTGCCGACAAGAGAAATAACTTCCTTTGCGGAAGCCCTATGGTTGAGTATGGCGATACAGAGGCTCGCTACATTCGTTTGACCTTCACCGGCGCAGAGAAGCAGGGAGTTGCAGGAGCAATTTGGAACATTAAGGTATTCGAGACAAGCCACATTGATCCTCCACAAATGTTGATTGGATTGAGCGGAAACTCATTCATTGACGGAGAGTGGAAGAACCAGGCAGGTATGTTGGGACGTTCATTCCAGGTTACACAAGGTAAAGCTAATATGAGCGTTGTTGACGAGAAAAATTGCGTTACAATTAATGGAGAGTTGACAAGTTCATTTACAATGCCTGAGCAGTTCTACAATGGCGAGGCTTGGACATTGACCTATAAGGTTTATGGAACTGTTGCCGACGCTAACAAGCAATATATCTCATGGAACAATACCTATACAGAGAAACTTGCTAAGAAGGTTGAATCAACAACTGCTAAACAGTGGCAGAATGTTGCTTTAATCTGCGATGGAAAGATTGTTACCGTATACATCAATAACAAAGAGGTTGGAACCTTCAAGAACAAATATGCAAAGGTTCCCGGCAAGATGGTTATCAAGAGCGAGAATGAGATTCAGTTGGCAGCTATCCGCCTATACAACTGGGCACAGCACCCTGCCGAGGCTGAGTACGATGCTACAGTTGCAATTCCTGAGTTCAAGGGCAAAGTTGCTCCAAAACCACAAGGTTTGTTGATTGATATCAATGCTGCCGACTACACTGTTGGAACAACCGTAAACGAGGTTAAAAACAACACAGGAATAGGAACATTCAAGAGCGAGGGTTCATCAATTCCTGTAACATTGAAAGATAACCGCATTGCATTCCAGCTTGACGGAAGCCAGAAGCTACAATCAACATTCGCAATGCCAACCAACATGAAGGATAATGCTCCATACACAATGACAGCATGGATTCTTAACCCTGAGGCTAGCGAGCGTGAGTGTATCGTTGACCTACACCCTGTAGACCAGGATGGAGAGTTGGGTCGTGTTGTATTCGGAAACGGATTCAACAACGGTAGCGGAATCATCTTCCACAACGGTTCATACGAGGAGTATGGATTGCGCGACTATCAAGGTTCAAACGAGTGGCACCACTGGGCAGTAACATTCGATGGTCACATGGAGCGAGTATATTGCGACGGCAAATTGATCAACGAGAAGAATGTTAAGCTAAGAATGTTCGAGAACCGTGTTGTAACAATCGGTCAAACAGCCGATTCTGATTGGGGCTTCACCGGATGGATCAGCACCGTTAAGGTATACGACACCCCTCTATCTGCAGAGCAAATTGCTGTAGAGGCAAATGCCGAGGGTCAGAAGAACATTCTGTTCCGCGTTGCAATGAGCGAGGTTGCAGGAGCTGATTGGAAGAACCAAGCTGCTTGGAGTGGCGAGGGCACATTTGGAACCCTAACCGCAAACAACGGTAAAGTTGCATATCAAGGCGTAGCAACCATTAACAACATTGAAGCAAAACACAACGTTAAGGGAATCTCATTTACAACCGTATGGCCTAAATACATCGCTAAGAGCATTAATATCGTTAAGTGGGATGGCACAAACATCGCCCTTACTCGTAACGGTTTGTCTGTAAACGGCCAGAACATTGCTATTGAGAAGCAGAGTGGATGGAACCACATTGCACTTCAGGCAAAAGGCGGTGACCAATGGAGTGTATGGGCAAACGGTAAAGAGGTTGGTCAGGTAACTGCAACCATCACCAACAACCCGACTGCCATCACAATCGGAGATAAAGTTGGCAAGAGCGTTATCAGCGAGTTGTCAATCTACGGTAAGGAGATTAACGGTCAGGAGATTCAGGCAATGTACAACAGCTTCAACACAAATGCGTTGGCAGGGTACAACTTCCAGCTTACTGCAAAGGCAGTAACTCCCGATTATGTACGCCTATATGTTACAGACAATGATGGAAAAGACCTTACCGAAAGTCTGCTACTATACGAGTACCAACACGGAGCAACAAAGAGCGCATGGGATGGCTCGTCTGAGTATCTATTCAAACTTGCAAACAAGAGTAAATCCGGAGTTGAGAGCTTCAAGGTAAGCGTTAAGGATTTGAATGGCAACATTACAACTGCCATAGCTCCTGCAACTGCAAATGTAGCTCCTGCCGAATTCAACATCTATCAGGACAATTTCGACACCGATTATGACTACCACAAAGGAACAAACGGAACCATTTGGGACGGTCTATTCGGTTACAATTTGGAGGAGGTAACTGCTAAGAGCGAGGGCGGCAATTTGGTACTTGGCTCAAAGGACAGAAACTACGGTGCTCGTGAGCAGAACCACGGACCTCTTCTATACAAGGAGATTGGCGGTGATTTTGTTGCTCAGATCCATGTAACCGACTACACAGGCAAGAGAGGTAGAAGTGTTGGATATAACGAGGGAGGTCTGATGGGACATACCTTCGGAAACCGCAACATGAACCAGCTTGTTCAATTTGGAGTATTCCCACACTACAATCAGGGTAATATGATTACATATATTCAAGGCTTTGCTCGAATTCAACGTGCAAACATGATGGGCGATAAGGCCGATATGTATCTTCAGATTGAGCGTAGTGGAGACTACTTCTACTTCCGTTCAAGTTCAGATGGCGAGAATTGGACAAACATGCCATACTCTCCAATCTACCGTCCTGACTTGCAGGGCAAGAGCTTGAAGGTCGGTCCATTCCAAGTAACCTATACCGATGGCTTCGGAGAATTCAAATTCGATGACTTCAAACTATGGATTAAGAAGTAATGGAGAATTAGGAATTAGGAATTATAAAAAAGGTTGAATTTTGCTCGCAAATTCAACCTTTTTTTCACCTTTCCCTCTTCACCTTTCACCTCTCACCTCATCACCTTTCCCCTCTCACCTATATCCTCGTAACCTCCTCAACACCATCAATAAGATTTAAGCAGGCAATAATAGCCGACAACTCGTTAATAGAATGTACCATAATACCCACCTTACAACGAGAAAGAGAATAATTAGGCTCCATATCCAAGCGGACAATATTCAATCCTAAATCAATCGAGATAACCTTTATCAAATCATAGAGAATCTTCTCGCGATCAACGGCAATAATATTCAAATAAACCGGATACAACTTCTGGTCACTGCTCTTAAAACGTACAGATACAATAGAATCTCCAAATTTGGCAGAACGAGAAATTGCATCGGCACAATTACGCTTATGCAACATTATAGGCTTTCCAGGGCCCTGTTCAAAACCGATAACCTCCTCACCCGGGAGCGGCAAACACAATGGACACCTTTGGAACTCTTTCTCCGCTTTATGCTCACTATCATACTTACGGAACCACGCCTGAATAGCCTTTCTTGCTCTAAAACTCTTAACAATATCAAGCCATGAACGGTGTGGAGTTGCACCCTCACGCGTTCCAATCTCTACTCTATCACCTCTGTTCAATATTGTTTGAACCGGAACAATCATTCCATTTACTCTGGCATACACAGCTTTATGACCAATGGATGTATGGATATTGTATGCAAAATCGAGAGCCGTAGCACCCTTAGGCAAAACAACTGTCTGGCCCTTAGGAGTAAAGACGGTTATATCATCATTATAGAAGTTACATACAACATTCTCAATAAATGCATCCTCCTCCTTTCCGTATGCAGCAATCTCACGCAAAACCTCCTTAAAATTCTCAACCCAATGTTCCGAGCCCTCGCCCTCAGCAATACAACCCAACTCCGAGTTATTGGCCATACGAACAGACCCGACATGCATCTCAATCCACTGACCGTTTCCGCCCATTAGTTTGAAATGGAGAGCCTGATAACCATTCTCTTTAGGAGTATCGACATAGTTAACCAAACTTCCCGGTTTCTCCTTGAAGATATCGGTTAGCAAAGAGTATATCTCCAAACACTGTTTCTTCTCAATTCCACGAGAAGGGTTATTCTCAAAGACTACATTAACAACCTGAATAGCCTCAATTTGGCGGAACTGCTTTCCGGAAACTTGCATTTTACGCCATATTGCATAAACACTCCTGGTTTGACAACGCACATACGCTTTGATGCCAACTGCTTCCAAACGCTTATTAATCATAAGCTGGAACTCATCCATAAAATCTTTATTCTCGCGTTCGTATGCCATTACTTTTGAACGCAATTCTGCATACTCATACGGAGTACGGAATTTTAGTGAAAGGTTCTCTAACTCTGATTTTACTACATAAAGGCCCAAACGGTTAGCCAAAGGAGCATAGAAGTAGTCGGTCTCTCCTGCAATCTTCATCTGCTTGTCAGGACGCATACTCTCAAGAGTACGCATATTGTTTAAGCGGTCAGCCAGCTTAATCAACAAAGCACGAACGTCATAATTGATAGAGTACAACATTTGACGGAAGTTATCAAGCTGTTTCGTCATATCATACTCGCTCTTCTGTTTCTTTGTTACCGCATCAACAAGGAAAGCTACATCATCGCCAAAACGCTCCTTAATATCCTCAATGGTATATGGAGTATCCTCTACCACATCATGTAATAAAGCTGCTATAATTGGATCTGCACCTAAATGCAACTCCTCCGCCACAATTGTCGCAACACCTACAGGATGAATAAAATATGGATGTCCACTCTTTCTCTTCTGCCCTGCATGTGCCATTGCACCAAACTCGTATGCGTCACGAATTCTGCGTTGCTCTAACTCATTCTTCCCAATATATGCCGCTCTGAAAAAATGGTCGCGACACTTCTCCAACTCATTGTTTAAATCCTTCTCAATCATATCAAGCAATATGTAGTCATACAAAAATAGTAAAGTTTTATAAAAAAAAGATAACTTTGCATAAAAATCATAAAATATGAAAAAAATACTACTTACACTAACCACTATTCTATGCACACTATCAAATATTGTAGCACAGAATGTCGAGTCACTTGAAACACTCGCACAAATTAAAACAGAAGCGTTTCAAAACTCTAAAATCGAAGAGCTATCATTTTGGTTTACGGACTATATGGGAGCAAGGTTATCGGGTTCTGAAATGTATTACCGAGCAGAAAACATTGCAAAGGCAATCTTTGACTCAATCGGATTGGTAAATATTAATGCCGTTAATGAAGGTAAATTCAATTTTCAGGGTTGGGACTTTGACAAATGCTATATCGCAATGACAGCTCCCTATTATAGCAATTTCACTTCATTGCCTGCTGCTTGGTGCGGTTCATCAAACGGAACAATATCTGGCTCTGTTATATACCTTAACCCTGCCAATGATGATGAATTATCACAGTATAAAGATAAAGTAAAGGGAAGTATAGTGCTTTTGCCAAGCTCAAACACCTATACCGATCCACACTATGCAGACCCTACACGCCTGCGTAGAACAGACACCGATCTTAATGCAATGCAACTTGAACCAACAATCAACAATGCAAGACGCATAAATACAGGTAGTACCTCTTCCCCTAGTATTGGAGAGATAAAAGCGACAACCAACAGCCAACAACTTAGAAAACTACGTGAATTTGCACAAGCCAATGGAGCTGCTGCAATAGTATACGAGGATGGATACTACAATGTATTGAGCGGTCAAAGCCCATGGTTCTACAATAGATTGGAGAAGTGTTGCCCTGAAATCTCAATAAGCAGAGAGGAGCAAGGCAGAATGGCCAGACTTATTGAGCACGGTATTGATGTCAAGGTAGAACTTGAAGTTAGCGCTCAATTTAACGGAAAATATACAATGACAAATCTCTTTGCTGAGATTCCAGGAGAATCAAAAAAGCACAAAGATGAGTATGTATTAATTGGAGCACACCTAGACTCATGGATAGGCGGTACCGGAGCAAATGACAATGCATCGGGATGTATTGTTGCAACCGAGGCAATGAGAATCCTGAAAGCAATCGGAGCAAAACCTAAAAGAACCATTAGAATTGCTCTTTGGAGTGGCGAGGAACAGGGCATTTTAGGGTCGGCTGCATACGCAGAGAACCAAAACATGAAAGAGCCCGAGAATGCAGCAAAAATGGCACTCTACTTAAATACAGATAATGGTTCAGGACAATTCAGAGGAATCTGTTTTGAGGGCAACTATGAAGCAGAAAAATTCCTTAAAGCTTGGGGAGAGCCAATTAAATCTCTTGGATTTACAACAATATCACCACGCAACTCATATCGTACCGACCACACCTCATTTGTAAAATATGGTGCCCCTGCATACCAATTTATACAAGATAATATGGGCTATGGATTGAGTTACCATACAAATATGGACCGATATGAAAGAATGGCTATCAACGATATGAAGTGTAATGCAGCTATTATTGCATGGCTTGCACTTAACGCAGCAAACGACGAAAACAAAATTCCACTAAATATTAAATAAAAAGTAGTAAAAACTGTAACAAAATTAATACTCCATCGTATATGAATTAAAAAACATACACGATGGAGTATTTTATTAATCATATCCCGGAAGCAACTCGCTTCGAGTGTCAGGTCTCAGGACACATAGCCTTCGTTGAATACAAACTCAACAACGATACTATAACTATTACAAAGACCTACGTACCCAAACAGTTAGAGGGACACGGTATTGCAAGCGCTCTTGTGCAAAGAGTTGCTGAGTATGGATATGAGAATGGTTACAATCTAAAAGCAACCTGTTCCTATGCTGATGTATGGCTAAGAAAACACCCTACATTTTTAGCAAATCAACAGTAGATTACTGTGTAATTGTTGCATTTACAACAACATTACAAGCCTTTAGATTCTCCATGTTGCGATATTGCATATTCATTGTTACCTCATCACCAACACTAACGTGGCTTGCGTGGCAACCTGTAGAGAAGTAGAATGGATTTCTAGCACTTATCTCTATATAAGTCAAATCTCCATTTCCCCAACCTACTGTTCCACGAGTATCAAACCAACCGCCAAAATCACCGCCTGCGGTATTATCGCCGTCAGTTCCATCTGCATTTAGAGGCACCAATGTACATGTCGATCCCAATTTGTTACCAAATTCATTCACGGTCAAGCCAAGATAGCCACAAATCTCATCCTCGTCTACCATAAATGACTCTCCATTATATCCACCCTCTTTACTGATATTAATATCATATTTTACAGTTCCTGCAACTTCATAATCAGCAGCAGTATACTCCTTCATTATATTAACATCAATCTGAATTGTAGCTCTATACGTTACACCCTCTACCTCATAAAACAATCCCAAACATACTGTATACTTCTCTCCAGACTTAACAGCACCAGGGTATTGCATCACAGAATATGTTCTGAAATCCTCAGTTTCCACAGCAATAACCGAATTGCGACCATGTTGACATACTTTACCGGCTGCATCAAACCAATAACCATATCCATTTGCTGTAGCCTCTGTAACAACATTACCTCCCGGCTCAATTGCTGCAAAAGTTATGTTACCCTCCATTAGGGCCTCCTCAAACTGACTCTCGCTCATAGCAAACGCAGTATAAAGTGGTTCCCAATCAACAATAACATCTGCGCCGGAATATCCATACCAAGGATCATTGCTTGCCTTGAAAGTTGTTTCAACAACTACCATGGTATCCCTCAATTTTAATGGAGTTGTCTCGGTCCATCTATCCTGCTCCAAATCTCCCATTGTGATTCCCAACTCACCTTTGTCAGGATTGCCTGTAGGAGGAGTAGGAGTTACTTCCGGTTTCTCTGTCGGTTTAGGATCAGACTCTGAACTGCTACTGCAGGCGCTGACAAAAATCAGCGCTGCAAATAGCATTATTAAGGTTTTAAGTTTCATTTTATTGTAATTTATTGTTTAAGAGAGACTGTAACCTCTACATTACATGCAGTCTCATTCTCCTTATCCTGGTATTGCAAACGACAAACACAAGAGTTTGATCTGTTATCCGGGTGCATTCCATAGCCAAATGAAATCATATCATTACCCTCTAGATATGCAATACTAGATGAACCCCATCCAATGGTTCCACTAGAACCAAACCATGCTCCATAAGAACCATTAGCAGTATTCTCGCCCTCTGACCAATCCTTATTCATTGGAAGACAAACAATTGTATTACCCTTACGAGCATCAAAATCTGCAGTTGTAATACCCAATGTGCTACACAAATCACTCTTTGAGATTGTCAATGTTCCCTGAGTATAATTTCTGGCATCACATGTTACTGAGTATGTCAATGTTCCCTTAACCTCCATTGGAATTGGTCCCAGGACAAAATCAACTCCTGTCATTGAACCGATTGAACTGGTAATTGAGTCATCGGCAGGAATTGGAGTCGGTACAGGAACTACAGGCTCTGCACCCTGTTGAGTTACAGTAAATTCAACACTCTCAACCCCCTCTGCACTAAAAATCAATTTTCCAACTCTTTCATCTATAGAATCATTAGCCTCCACTGTTACCTCGAAGTAAATGATAGCAGTCTCCCCCTCCGGCAGAGCTTCAGCTGTATTTGGTACACTAACTGCACCCATCCAATCTACATCACAATCAACCTCAGGTGCTACACCTACTGCCGATACTGCTACCATAAATTGTGACTCATCGGCAGATACTGTTGTATCAGGTGTTAAAACCTCTAACTTTAATTCTGGAGTTGTCGGAACAGAATCTGTTGGAACCGGAGTCCCGGGAATTGAGTCTGCTGGTGTCGGAACCGGTACTGTTGGAGTTGGAACCGGTACTGTTGGCTCCGGATCATCTGTATTAGAATCACAAGCCACTGCAATTGCGGCAATCATTAATGCCGACCAAATATATCTCTTATTCATAATTAATCAAGAACTGTAATGTTAAACTTAAAGTAAACTGTCTTACCTCCATTACTCAAGGCAAATCCAACATTATACTCTCTATTTAGCTCTACCATTCCGGTATAACAACCTGCAACAATACCGGTCGCAAAATTATTGGTTGCCAAGTAAATTGGATTTGGATATCCCTCTACATTTCCATCCTCGTTGAAGTAAGCTCCATATGACTCAGAAACTGTCTTGTTGCCTGTGTACAATGAACCGTCAGCATTTATTGGATTAAATGTAGCATTAGAAATTGTATTTGTTGTCAATCCCAATGCCTCAGCAGCATATGAGTAATCGGGAGTTACTGTAGGACCACTCCACTGAGTAGATGGTTTAACATACTCTACATCATAGGTATAGGTCAATGTAGCCTCGTCCCATGTCTCAACAATCTTAGGAGGAGTGTTACGCAATGTAGCGTTGGTCAACTTAATCTTATATGGCCACTGCTCATCGTTGGCATCGTTATCATCCCACTCGTGGTGCCAGTACTCTGTTGGTGCACCCATAACAACCAACCACAAATATTGAGCTCCTGCAGGGCAAGTAAATGAAACAGTTCCTGTTCCGTTTGCTCCTGTTGCAGTTCCAGCATCACCATAGATTCTATTTCCATCCTTATCTACAGCAACGAATCCAAATTTCCAACCTGCTGCATCCACATTCCATACAGAACCCGAAATTGGCTTTCTGTAACCATCAGCACCTGCCAAACCAACAAGTTCTACACTCATCACTGTCTCCTCGGCAGGAACTCTCAAACGAATTGCATTGAATCCGTAGTTCTCAGGAGCAGATCCTGAACCTACCTGATAGTAACCATCCTCTGTTGTATTCAACTGTGTATACTGGCTGAATGCATCCCAATATCTGTCACCTCCATTCGCACGAGTATGAGCCATATCGTATGTCTGCAAACGACATGCATACTCGAACATCTCATTATTAAACTCATCCAAAGAGACTTCTGTTATTCTCATGTAAGTATCAAATGGATCCTCATACTGCTTAGAGTAACGCCACAACTTACCAATAAAGTCCTCTCCGTGCAAATCTACCCAGAAGTTCTGGATAAAGTAGTTTGCATATCTTGGTTCCTCGTGCAATGGGTGTTTCATTGTATTTGGAGGGAATGATCCATACCATCCGCTAAACATTCCTCTTGGATAAACCTTATAACACTGCCACTGTGCACACTGCTCCCACCATGCACAACCACCACGACCGTTAGGTCCGAAACCATAACGCCATCCACAAGTCTTAGATGGAGCATCCGGATCTAAACGTGCATCACAATATGTCTGGTACTGGAAACTATGTCCTATCTCATGAGCCATTGTCTCTGCAGTACATCCCTCGATCCATGCCCACAAAGCACCAATCTTGTCATCATATCCAGAACCTGTTGCCAAAGCATCAGAAGCATGTCCCTCAAGAATAAAGATTTGACACTTATACTGGTCAAGGTAAGATTTGCCCTCACCCTTGAAGCCCAATTTATTTACATAGCTATCATAGATATTCTCAGCATATCCAAGAATTGCATCTACGTCAAATGCTGTTGGTTTATCACCCCAAGACTTATCCCAGAAAAGAATAAAGTTCTCTGTTTGTTTGCAACGCTTATATGAGTAAACACTGTTGTTGCTGTGGAAATCATTCTCTTTAGCTCCACCCTCTCTATACTCGTAAGCAATATAGAACTCCTTATCGCCTAACTGCTCCAACTCATAGTAAGCCTCTCCACACTCATACTGGTAGCAACGACCAGCCTGCAACTTCATTCCTGAGCCCTTAACCTCGTATGTCTGCTTTGATGTCTTTGCCGTAATTGTCAAAACCTCATTTGACAAATCTACAGGCATAACAGCCATTCTCAAAGTAACACTTCCATTGTACTCAGCAACATTCCAACCCTCGCCGGAAGTAGAGATTGTAATCTCATCTGTTAACTCTACAGGCTGCAACACCTTGTAATCAGCATCACTAGCCTTTGCACACAAATTCAAAGTTGCCTTTGTTGGGAAGACTTTGTTACGAGCTTTAATAGTAACGCTCTCAATTGTTGCTGCATCTTTAGACTCATTGTAAACAGTAAAATCCATCCACGCCATTGTGTGATAGAATGTCATACTGTTCTTAGTCTCCTTCAATACTTTTGGCTGTGCCACCAACAAATCATACTGAGTCATGTGAGTAGCACCGGCATCGCTCTGTACCTGGGTTGCAGGAAGAGTAAATGTCAAAGTCTTACCATCGCAATCTGTGCTGTATGGATAGTAAGCATAAATTGAATCACCAGCTGCAAAAGTTACCTCTTGAACCGGATCTGCATAGAGTGTTGTTCCTGTTGCAGGCTTCTTAATCTCACCCTCAACATTCAAATATCCACCACTGGTGATACCTATCTTATCACCCTCTACAAACGATGTCTTCAAACCGTTAATTACAGTTCTGGAAGCATCGTCAATTGAGACCTCAAATAGGCCCTTCTCGGCACCGCCGAGTTGATACTCCTCGTTATCCTGACATGAAGCCAAGATTGCCAAAACGGGAAGTAACCATAAACTTTTCTTCATCATAAATCCGTTTTATTTTGTACTTGTTTACTTTTGTGCATAAAATAACACGCAAATCTACATAAATTAAATGAGATTCACGTAAATATAGAAAAAAAAGATATGTTAAAATTAAATCAGTTTAAAGTGTTGTAATGCCTTTAACACTCCATCATCATCAACACTATCGGTCACATACGTAGCAGCCTGTTTTACAGCATCTTCTGCATTCCCCATAGCTACCGAATTATCAACGGCAAGAAGCATAGGAACATCATTACCGCCATCTCCAAAAGCAATTGCCTCTGCTTTTGTATAGCCATAATAGTCCAACACCTTCTGCACTCCCACACTTTTGCTTGCATTTTTGTGTATAATATCGGTAAAAGTCGGGTACCAACGAGCATCACTACAGTTCGGTAAAAGTGGCATTACCACAGCATCCTTTGACTTATCAAAGAATGAAACCATTTGATAAATCTCCTGCTCCAGAACACTCTCGATTGGAGCCAAAGGCGGGACCGGGAAGTTAATTAGTTTTATCAACTCAGCTGTATCTTCATTAAAGAAGTTGGCACATAGAGTATGCTCAGTCAAAAAGAAGGTGGGGAACCCACATCCACTCTGCTGCAACTTCACAAAATTCTCAATATCACTCTTGGGAATTGGCAGTTTAAAAATAACTTCATCTCCGGCAAAACAGTATGCTCCATTCATTGTAACATAGCCGTCAAATTGCATATCTCCCAAATTGTTGATAGTTGCCTTATGTCTACCGGTTGCAATAAAAACCTTTATCCCCTTTTCTCTAAGCAACTCCACTGCTCTAATAGCAGAATCAGGGACCCTGTGAGTTTTAAAACTCACCAAGGTCCCATCAATATCAAAAAAGCCTATCTTTATCATTGCTCTAACTCATCAATAATCCGCATCCACTCAGCCGAGCTACTATCACTTGGTATATTGGAACTAAGTGCCACACTGCCAATTATCGGCCCATCCGGCAGACAGTTACGCTTGAACTGTTGGGCAAAATATCTGCGGAAGAATGTTTTAAGCCACTTATATATCTCCTGGACAGAGTAACTATCAGCAAAGACTATCTTCGCCAAATCATAAATCTTATCGGGAGCAAAACCACACTTTAAAAAGTAATACATATAGAAATCATGCAACTCGTATGGTCCTACCAAATCCTCGGTTTTCTGTTTAATATTGCCACTCTCATCTGCTGGAATAAGCTCCGGACTGATAGGAGTATTTACAATATCTATAAGTATTTCGGACGAGGTCCCACTCAGCTCCCTCTCCGCTACCCATGAAACCAAACGCTTAACCATGGTCTTTGGCACACCTCCATTCACACCATACATAGACATGTGGTCGCCATTATAGGTTGCCCAACCCAAAGCCAACTCCGACATATCTCCGGTACCTATCACCATACCTCCACACATATTGGCATAATCCATAAGAATCTGGGTTCTTTCACGAGCCTGACTATTCTCGTAAGTTACATTGTGATTCTCTATATCGTGTCCAATGTCTTTAAAGTGCTGAATACAAGCCTCCTTAATACTAATCTCCTTGATAGTTATTCCTAAAGCCTGCATCAACCCCAAAGCATTGTCGTATGTTCTGTCGGTTGTTCCGAATCCGGGCATTGTTATTCCCACAATACCCTTGCGATCATATTTCAACCTATCGAAAGTCTTCACCGCAACCAAAAGCGCCAATGTAGAATCCAAACCTCCTGAAATTCCTACGACAGCACTCTTAGAACCAGTATGAACAAATCTCTTGGCCAACGCAGCAACCTGAATCTCAAATATTTCACGGCATCGAGCATCCAACTCACTCTGATCTGTCGGAATAAACGGATTAACAGGATACTTGCGACTCAAATTGAAGTCATCGCTCCACTGATGCTCTATCTCAATCTCCGAAACTCCACCCTGCAACGCCTCGGCCGATGCCCATCGCTCACTATTCACCATTCTGGAGTAGCGAATCTGCTCAATATCAACCTCAGATATTTGCAACATTGGCTCATAGTTAAGCGACATTTCACTTGCGAGCATAGCTCCACAATCACAAATTGCCCCCGATGCAATATAGGCATACTTGGTAGTTGACTCACCAAAACCTGAATTGCTATAGATATACCCCATTGACAAGCGCCTGCACTGCTCCTCTATTGCAGCGCATTTCCTCTTAAAACTTCCTACAACAACGGGCGAGGAGTCAAGTCCAAAGATCACATCTGCTCCATTTGCCGCCAATACTGTTGAAGCAGGAATAACTCCGTTTGCCGATGCACCTATCTCAACACCAAACTTGAAGTTCGGAGTTGAGAAGATTGCATTTGCTCCATTTGCTATTCCAATCAATTGACCATTATATATCACAGCCGCAGAGCTACACACCTCCACTCCACTCTTTATAGGAAAACCGACAATCACAATCGTATTTGCCCCCCTGGTAGATAAAACAAGGGTAGCCAACTCGCGCATAGCTGCATCCAAAAGAACACCACTATATAACAACTCTCCACAACTACCGCCGGTAAGCGATAATTCAGGGAATAGCACCACATCTACATCTTGATCAACACACCGGTCAATCAACTCCGAAATTCTCTCTGCATTATATTGACAATCGCCAACCTTCAATAACGGCTGAGCAGTTGCAACTCTTAAAAAGCCATGTTTCATATACTGTGGTTTTATGGATATTTAATCTGCAGTGTAAGTAAAGTCTATCTCTACATCATAAATATAGGTATCGCCCCACTTATCATCGATCATTGAGTATCTGACTCCTGCATGATACTCATTTTCTGACGAACCTATTGCATCGAAATCAATATTAAGCACAATCTGCAGATAATTCTTCATTCCTATGTAGTACATAGTAGAGAATGTTGATGATTGAGGAATTACAGAACCGGTCTCTCTGTATGACGCACCCAAATCATAACCCTCAGGAAGACGCGGAGCCTTAACCGATGTCACCTTCCACTCAGAGCCATTAGTTGTACACCACATAAACTCTATTTTCATCTTTCCGCTCTCGATCAATTCATCTACAGAACCGGTTATACCAAAGAACTCTTTAAAATACTCTTCATTGATATTTAATATGTGCTCCTCCTCAGAATATGAACTTAAACCATAATGATATCCTGCTCCTGATGTAAATGTTTTTGTTATCTCATTCGGATGCCAAACCTGGTCATTCATATCGTTAACAGCATCATTTACTGTTTTATCCTCGAATACCACTCCCGCAGCAGTCTGTTTAACAACAAACTCAAGAGTCACAGGCTCTTGGGTATCCTGCATTACAAACTCAACTACTCCTTCACGCTCAGCTTCTGTATTCTCGGCAATCTCTATTACAACTTGGCTCTCAGTAACTGCACGTCCACTATTTTTTATTGTAATCCACGATACATTTGCCGATACATCGTAGTTTCGGTTACTACTTACAACAATAACCTTTTCACCTCCCATACAATCAACAAACACAGAGTAACTCTTTAATTCGCATGTATCCAAATCAATTGTCACTGTAGGTTTGGTTTGAGGAACTGAATCACTAGGCAAAACCGGTTGTGATGGAGCCGGTTCTGTTGGTTTGGTTGTTGGCTCCGGACTATCCGAAGAGTCACTATCCGAACTGCAACCAACACTCAATGCTGCTACTAAGCACAATGGAAACAATATCTTATTCAATTTCATGACTTTCATTTTTAGAATGTGTATGTATAATCAACCTCCTCAGTTGATTTCTTTATAAATGTAGAACCCTGAAGTTCAGTTCCATCCACCTTAAATCTATATGGGAATTGATAATCATTTCTAGTATTACTATCCCACTTCTTCTGGTAGTGCTCTGTAGGAGCTCCTGTTACCACAAAGAAGAGACGTTTGGTATCTTCAGGTACAGTGAATGTCAATGTTCCGCTATTATCGCGTTTCATCTCGCTATACACAGGTGTCCAACCTCCTGTTCCGGTACAAGCAACCAAGCCCCATCGCCAACCCGGAACAGAGCTATACTTATAATCTTGAACCTTATCAACAGATGGATAGTTGGTCAATCCCTGGAAATCAATGGTAATCTCAGTTCCTGCCTCAGGAACCTTCAAATAGACTGCATTATATCCGTATGATTGCGGAGAGAAGTTCACATTGTGAGCAGTTCCATGGTCGCGAGTCACCGTATCAGGATAACAACGATAGTAACCATCTTTGGTATTCTCAATCAAACGAGTTTTGTTGATATACCACTGATTACGCTCTTGTGTTGACAATCCATCAATTAACTCTCTCATGTAACCGTTTATCTCCTCATCGTTAAAGCTCCATGTCATCTCCTTGGCAGCAGCAACCCAAATCTCATCGTTAAACTTCTCCTGGTCGGTTCCGGTTATGCGCTTATATGTCTGAATTGCATCCTCGCCCCTATTTGACAAACGCCAAACTCTACCCAAAATATCGCGTCCATGCAACTCCTCCCAATAGCTCATCAGGTAGAAGCACTGATATCTTAACCACTCATGTGTAAATCCACGGTGTGCAGTTGCTTGATGTACAGGAATCTCACAACTCCAGTTTTTATACCACTCCATACACTGCCATGCCTGATAGTTGGCACACATCTCCCAGAAGGCATTACCCTGACCGATTGAGTGTCTGTATCCAGCACCTGGAGTATGGAACTCAGAATCAATCTTGGCATCGCAAGCCACCTGATACTGGAAAGAGTGACCCAACTCATGAGCAACAGTCTGACCAACAGGCTTACAAGCACTCGGAGCAATCCAGAATGCGCCAATTACATCATCAACACCTCCACCATTTGCAATCCAACCATCTGTATAGAACAGGAAGATCATCATTTTATACTTGTCAGTATTCGATGCTCCCTTAACGGTAAAGGTCAACTCATCCTGATATAGAGCATAGAATGCCTCCATCTTCTCAAGCATATCATCAATATCAACCTTCATTGATACATTTCCGACACGCTTTGTACATGTTGATGGATCATCGCCAAAACCTTTCTCCCAAAAGACAATCAGATTCTCAGACTCCTTCGAACGTTTCCAACTGAAGTAGCTGTTGTCGTTATGCAAATTAGCTGTACTAAAACGGAAACTATTATCAAAATCAGAAACACTTGAAGTTGGAAGATAGATCTGCTTTCCATTATACTCCAATCTATAAACATTTCCTGATTCAAAATTCTTTCCCTTATATCTCTTTGTATAAACTCCATGACTTGTAGTAACAGTAATCTTTATTGTCCCTTGAGACATATCTACAGGCAAAACTGCAAGTCGCATTGTAGCCGACTCTCCGCTCTTTACGGTAGCCCAATCACCCTCTGCACTAACCTTTACCACCTTCTCTCGTTCGGTACCTCTAAGCTCCATAAAGAAGTCGCTATCCTCATCGGCCAAAACATCAACCATACCGGTTGTAATAAACTCCTCACCTTCAGACTCTAGTGTTACACTTTGGATTTTCAAATCACTATCCTCCTGGTTATAAAACTTGAAATCAATCCACGCATTCAAACGCTGGAATGTCAACTTCGGAGTATTCTTACCTACTGTTACGGGCTTTGCAATCAAGAAATCATTAGGGGTTATATGAGAAAAGTTAGCATCCGTCTGAACCTGCTCGGCAGGCACTGTTACAACAGCCCTCTTTGCAGAGACTTGCTCATCTGTTACATCTACTCCCTTGATATAATTTGGATTGTATGGATAGTAACCGTACAGAACATCGCCTTGAGTAATCAACACCTTCTTGTCTGAATGTGCCTGAGAAGCACTTGAACCAATTGTAAACGGCTCATTCTCTGCATTTGTGGCAAAAACACCGATCTGATCTCCCTCCTCAAATTTCGTTGAATACCCCTCATAAATTACACGAGAAGAGATCAATTCCTCAACTCCTACCTCAATCAGAGTACCCTCGCCTATACCAGACGAACAACTCTCATTAAATTCTGTCTCCTGACAACCGAACATCGTCATTGTCAACGCCAAAGACAGTAGCATAATTACTCTTTTCATAAACATTGTAATATTGTTAGTCATTATCTATTCTACTGCAAAATTAAAGGAAAATTCAGCCATATACAATTATTAATATCCCCTTTTATCCCTCAAAGAGACAATTTTATTAACTTTACCGTCCAAAATCCAAATTCTATTTGACTGAGATTTAAAATGAACACAAACTTCAAACAGTATATAAAAAAGCAGCTTGACGAGAATGAAAGCGAGCTTCAAAACAGCTTAAAACAGGATAGAGAATCTCTTAACTTCAGCTCATCCGACTATCTTGCACTATCAAAATGCCCTGAGATAGAGAGTAGAGCCAATCAGCTTATGGAGCAATACGGATTAGGTCTTTCATCTATGTTCTACGGCTCAGGTTCACACGAGATTCACAATATGTTGGCGCAAAAGATTAGTGACCTTTTTGGAAAAGAGGACACATTGGTATATGCAGCCGACGGAAGTCTATTCGAGCCACTCTTTGCACAAGAGGATGCAATCATCACCGATGAGTTAACTCACATCAACCTAACAGGCAATATACGTTTCTGTAATGCAGCACGATACACATACAAACACAGCAACATGCGTGATTTGGAAAGCCAGTTAATGTTGTCACAAGCTCAAAGATTCAGAATTATTGCTACCGATGGTCTATTTGCAGTTGACGGCGATATTGCCCGTCTCGAGGAGATTTGCGCATTGGCAGAGAAGTACAACGCATTGGTTTTGGTCGATGAAAGCCACTCTGCAGGAGTAATTGGCCACCGGGGAAGAGGAGCTGCAGAGCATTGTAACGCGATGGACAAAGTGGATCTATTTACAGGAACATTTGACAAAGCATTAGGAGGCACTACTGGAGGTTACATTTCAGGAGACAAAGAGATTATTGAATTCCTACGCAAACAGGCTCAACCATATCTTTTGCTAAATACTCTTCCACTTGCACAATGCTGCACCACTATTGCTGCCATTGAGTATATAACAGCACAGAGTTCTGCACGTGAAAAATTATGGGAGAATACAACATACTTCCGTGAGCAACTAAGAAATGCAGGATTCAAACTCAAACAATCTGGTCCAACTATCTGCACAATGATGACCTATGATACTCTACTGACAAGAGCACTGATATCGCTACTTGAACACGAGGGAATATATGCGCGCTCATTCTGCTACCCAATTGTTCCAAAAGGACAGGCGAGGATTCGCTTTCAACTCTCGGCACAATACTCCGGAAAACAACTCGACCGTGCCCTATTACAAATAATAGAACACGGCCGAGCAGCTGGTATTATCTAAGTTCTAATTATTTAGATAGTACCTCGCGCACCTTTGCCTTCATTGCATCGCCACGAAGATTACGAGCAACGATTGTTCCATCAGGTCCAATCAACATAACCTGAGGAATTCCCTTAATACCATAGATATCTGTAGGAATTGACTGGCAGTTGTATATTACAGGCCAAATAATACCCTCAGACTCTACAGCCTTCTTGGTTGCATCAACCTTATCCCAAACAGCTACGCCCAATACATCGAACTTATCTCCTGCACACTCTTTATAGATCTCAATGATATTAGGAATCTCTGCCTTACATGGTCCACACCAGCTTGCAAAGAAGTCAACCAAAACATATTTACCCTTTCCAACATAGTCAGAGAAAGATACCTTCTCGCCATTTACACCACCATCCTCAATAGTGAAATCTGTGAACATCTTACCCTCTCCTGTTGCAGCAAGAGCCTCAATAGCAGCAATCTGCTTAGCCATTCCAGGCTGATTCTTCAAACTCTCAGGCATAGTTTTAATAGCCTCCTCAACCTCTGCAGGTGACACGAAGTTAGTATAAGCAGTAAAGATATCAGCACCTACCATATTATCGGCATTTGCCATATACAAAGCCTTAAACTTAGCTCCTACAGTAGCAGAAACGCTATCCTGGAATGCGGCAAAAGCAGCCTGAGCGGCATCTTTATCCTCCATTGCATTAATCTCCTGATACTTGGCAGCAACAGCCTTAGAAGCCTCGTTCATAATCTTTGTCTGCTCATTTACAGCATCATTCAACTTTGTTCCCTTAGCATAGGTATCACCTCCACGCATGTTAGCATTGTCAAGCTTAACCTCAATCTTACCATTCTCAAGAATCAACTGAACTCTTGAACGGCCTGCCATAATCATAGCCTTTTCAGGGGTCTCCTGAACTCCCTTAAATGTAAACTTGCCATCTACCAAAGTAGCTGAATCCAATACGGTTCCACTCTTTTGAGAGAAAAGCATAACCTTTCCTGTGCTTACTGCATCTGGATTAGTAACTACTCCAGAGATCTCATAACCAGTTGGAGCACAAGCAACCATTGTTGCAGCCAATGCTGCGATGAATAATTTTCTCATTGTTTTCCTATTTAATTTGCTTTGTTAATATGCAACATATAATCTCTACCATAAGTAACACGGAACAGAGCCCTGTTTTCAAGTGCATTCCCATCCTCTACGGGCATAAACTTAAAGGTCGAAAAAATACCACTCTCTGCAACACCTTGTAGTGTGTTATACTCTCCACGCTCCATCTTAAAGGCCATACCTCCAAAGAAAAGTGCGGTATCGAAACCTTTACACGCCAAATTTGATGGGACATACCCAAAATATTTCATAAACTTTCTGGAGAAGTTAGTCATCTCATTGGAAGCACCATCTGTGTAACTGTATGTAAAGATTGTTGTATTTAATCTGTAGAAATTCTCAACATCTAAAAGGGTATATGTTTGCCAATCAGGCAGACCTACAAGTGTAACTTTAAACTCATCTTTACACAACAAAAGTATAGGCAAAGCCCTACTCAACTCCGCTTGATTCTCTGTTGTCACCACACAATAGTTCTCAACATCGGCACGCAACAAAGGTTTCATAAGCGTCGCATTCGAGTCGGCATCAATGGCACTGTTCCAAGTATATGTCACCAACTCTGGAATTGCAGTCACGCTCTGTTTTACCTGATAAGCCAAGTTACTCATTTTATTATTTCCTATGTTCAGGTAAACAAGATTCGCACCCTTTGAGTGAATCTCATTACGCATCCACATAGCCATCTCATTTGCCAAAGCCTTATCAGAGATATTCAATAACACCACGTTACCATACTCTCGTATAGAAGAGCTCTTGGAAGAGAGTGGATATATTACCGGAGTGCTTTTATCCCATAAATTATCGCATAGATACTTTGCCTGTTCCTCATAAACAGGACCAATAATCATATCGGGAGCCAACTTATTTAAAGCCTCCATCTCTTGGGCCAACAAATCAACTCCTCTTCCTATATCAAACACTTGATACTCTATATGAGCACCGCTATTGCGCAAACTATCCAAAGCTATTAACGCTCCCTCATAGAACTGCATAAACTGCTCCGCCTTTGCAGGAATCTTTCTATTAACGGTAGCCCCCTCACTCTCTGAAAATCCCGACTCCCTTGCATAGAATGGCAACATGACAGCCACTACGCACTTTCCGGAACTATCAGGAACAAATGTTGCCGGAATAACAACTCCCTTCATCGGGTCAATTGGAGTTGTAACTATATTCTCGGGCATCAATTCAACCACCCGTTTAGGTAATTTTACAATCTGTCCCAACTGCAACTTTGTCAATCTGGTAAATCCAGGATTACAATCAAGAATATCACTAACTTTTACTCCGGTACTTCTTGATATTGAATATATTGTCTCCTTTGATTTTACTACATACTCCTCATACTTCTGTTCTGATACTTGAGCAAAACAGAGGGCAGGTACAAGTGCCAAAAAGAAAATAAGTATAAATCTACGCATTGTGTTTCTCATATCAAACGCCAAAGGTACGGTTTTTTATGAAATTTCCACTAACTTTGTGCGATAAGAAAATAGTTTAATTATGAATTTTAACAAAAATTTAACCACAATACTGCTAAACCTTGTTGCTGCGGTACTATTTATACTACTATTGGGTTTTATAACACTCAGAGCCATAGATACATACACATTACACGACGAGGTGATCGAGGTACCTTCATTTAAAGGGATGCTACCATCACAAGCTGCAAAGCATGCAGATCAGTTACAACTTCAAGTTAAAGTAACCGACTCACTCTATGTAGCCGATGCAGAACCTGGAAGCATAATTGACCAATACCCTACTGCTGGTGCCGAAGTAAAACGCAACCGCACCATATCGTTGACAATTAACACAATAGAAGAGGAGAAGATAGCAATGCCCTCGCTTAAGAATGTGGCTTTACGCCAAAGCATGAACAAACTAACCTCGCTCGGATTCAGAATCGGAAGGATCACCTATACCCCCTCGGAGTACGAGAACCTTGTATTGGGCTATACTCATCACGATGATACCCTCGAGGCTGGAGATATGCTATCAAAAGGTTCTGTCATCAACCTGATTCTTGGAACAGGAATTTCACAAGGCAGAGTTGCAGTACCCGATGTTCGTGGCTACAGTTTAAAGAGCGCATACCAAACTCTGCTAAACAACCACCTAAACTCGGTATATGTTGATAAAAACGGAGTACCACTTGTCGGGCCTGAATACGATAACACTCACTTTGTCTTTATGCAGACCCCAAAATCGGACACTCTATTGGAGTCGGGAAGTACAATATTCCTCTATAGCACCGACAATAAAGAGGAGTTGGATCAACTTATCAAAGAACTTGACTCTCTGCAAACTGCTGAGGAGCCGATATCCGCTCTTATTGAATTCAACGAAGAGAACGATCCCGGCCTAAATGAGGTAGCGGGCGAGGATGAGGATGAATATGACTTTAATGACTTTTAAAAGCCATGGAGCAGTACGACCCACTAAACGAGCAGGAGGAGTTTGAGTTTGAAGAGGATCTTTCGGGAGAGGGCTCAGAAACCTTCGAACGCTTCCATATTACAGTTGACCCCGGCCAGGCACCTTTACGCATTGACAAATTCTTGATAACCAGACTTGGCGGTGCATCAAGAACAAAATATCAAGAGGCTGCCGATGCAGGCTATGTCTTTGTAAACGGCAAATCGGTAAAATCAAACTACAAGGTAAAACCGGGTGATGATATATCTGTTCAAGTTATAAAAAGGGCCGAGGCATTTGAATTGATCCCGGAAGATATTCCTTTGAATATTGTATATGAGGATGATACCGTACTGGTCATAAACAAACCTGCCGGAATGGTGGTCCATCCTGCTTTCGGGCACTACACCGGAACTCTGGTAAATGCCCTTGCATGGCACCTTAAAGATTCGCCACTATTTGCAGACAAAACCAATATACGTCCGGGATTGGTACACAGAATTGACAAAGATACCTCAGGCCTGCTTGTAGTTGCTAAAACTGAAGAGGCGAAAATTGATTTGTCAAGACAATTCTTCAATAAAACAACTGATCGTAAATATATCGCTGTCTGTTGGGGCGACATTGAAGAGGGCGAGGGCACAATTATTGGAAATATCTGGAGACACGCCCAAAACCGCAAAGTTATGGCAGTCTACCCTGCCGATGGCGAGATTGGCAAAAGCGCAATCACCCACTATAAGGTCCTTGAACACTTAGGCTATGTAAATGTTGTACAGTGTATTCTTGAAACAGGCAGAACCCACCAGATTCGAGCCCATTTCAAACACATTAAACACCCTCTATTCAACGATGCCGAATATGGAGGCAATGAAATTTTAAGAGGCACAACCTTTGCAAAATATAAACAGTTTGTACAAAACTGCTTTGATATATGTCCACGCCAAGCGTTGCACGCAAAAACCCTTGGATTTGACCATCCAGTCACAAAAGAGCGACTATCATTCGACTCTGAATTACCAAGCGATATGCAACAATTGATAGAAAAATGGCGTACTTATGTTGCAGAGCGATAAAAAGATTGTATCTTTGCAACTCTATTCTAACGGGGCAGACCTGGATTTGACAGCGTGTAGAATAGGTATGTAAGCATGTCGGGCGCAGCGAAACCGTCCCGTAAAACTCGGACGCAAAAATTTTAATTGGCGAGAATAACTACGCTCTTGCTGCCTAACCGAAGCACAGTAGGTGTGGCTTAATCTCTGCGCAAGGCGCGGAGACAAGACATCCGGTTGATGGTTCTACCTCATTCCTCTCAACATAACGGGTGCAGGCAATTTGGGGTTGGTCGTGAAGCTCCTCGATTTACGGCGAGATTTTAGAGGATAAGGTTCGGCCTTGGGTGCCTTTTCCCAAACCGGGCTCGAAAACCAACAAAAGGATAAACATGTAGAAAGCATATTGATTCCATGTTTGGACCAGGGTTCGATTCCCTGCTGCTCCACCAATAAAAAAAGCGACCGACTGGTCGCTTTTTTTTATTGATCAAGCTCATGCTAACGCTTGCTTTCGCAAATTCACCTCTTCACCTTATATTAAAGCACTCCCTGTGCAATCATTGCATTAGCAACCTTAATAAATCCGGCAATGTTAGCACCCTTCACATAATCAATATTTCCATCCTCGCACTTACCATACTTAATGCATGCAGCGTGAATATCGTTCATAATTCTGTGAAGACGCTCATCAACCTCCTCTGGAGTCCAACTCAAACGCATAGAGTTCTGAGTCATCTCCAAACCAGATGTTGCAACACCTCCTGCATTTGAAGCCTTTCCCGGAGAGTAAAGAATCTTCGCTGCCTGGAATGCCTCGATTGCCTCTGGAGTTGATGGCATATTTGCACCCTCAGTTACACAGATACAACCATTAGCAAGCAATGTCTTTGCCTCCTCGCCATTCAACTCATTCTGGGTTGCACATGGCATTGCAATATCGCACTTAACACTCCATGGACGCTCATTTGGAACATAGGTAGCATTGGGATAGTGTTCTACATACTCAGAAATTCTTCCACGGTAGATATTCTTCAACTCATAGATATACTCCCACTTATCCATATCGATTCCCTCAGGGTCGTAAATATATCCGTTAGAGTCCGACATTGTAACAACCTTTGCTCCAAGCTGAATAGCCTTCTTTGCCGCATATTGAGCCACATTACCTGAACCTGAGATAGCAACTGTCTTACCCTGGAAACTATCTCCACGGGTTGCCAACATAGCCTCTGCAAAATAACAAGCACCAAAACCGGTAGCCTCAGGACGCATTGGAGATCCTCCCCAATCAATACCCTTACCTGTCAAAGTTCCGGTAAACTCGTTTCTTAGCTTTTTATAGGCACCAAACATATAACCTACCTCACGGCCACCTACACCAATATCTCCTGCTGGAACATCGGTATTTGGTCCGATATGACGCTGCAACTCCATCATAAATGCTTGACAGAAGCGCATAACCTCCATTTCACTCTTACCTTTAGGGTTGAAATCGGAACCTCCCTTTCCTCCACCCATAGGCAAAGTAGTCAAACTATTCTTAAATGTCTGCTCAAATGCCAAGAACTTCAAAATGCTCAAATTCACACTGGCATGGAAACGAATTCCTCCTTTATATGGACCAATTGCACTATTCTGCTGAACTCGATAACCCTTATTAATAACAACCTCGCCCTTATCATTCATCCAGGGAACGCGGAACATTATTATCTTCTCAGGCTCTGCAATTCTCTCAAGAACCTTCATCTTCATCAAGTGCGGATGCTTTACTATATAAGGCGCCACACTCTCAACAACCTCGCGAACTGCCTGATGAAACTCAGCCTCACCCGGATTACGGCTCACAATCTCCTCCATGAAAGAGTTAACATACTCTTCAACCATTCTATTGTTCTCCATAACTCTAGTAAATTAATTAGTAGTTTTAGTAAAAAAATATGGGGACAAAGTTAGTGCTGATAAAAGTAAAATACAAAGTAAGGGGCCGATTCTTTTTTACAAATATTTGCAAATCGACCCCTTAATTACTCGTCAACGATTTAATTGAGCTATTTCACTACCAAACCGATACTCTCTGCTCCTTAGGAAGATACATAGTATTAGTTGAATCAACTCCAAAAGCCTCATACCACTCATCAATATGAGGGAACTCGCCATTTACGCGCAAATTAGCCAAGGCATGAGGATCTGTTTTAGTTCTAAGCAGAATCTCCTCGTCGCGCATATTACAAGCCCAAACTCCGGCATTAGCAATAAAGAAGCGTTGAATAGGGGTAAATCCGGCATAATCAGCCTCCGGCTTACCGGCAGTGGCATTCTTATAAGCCTGTAATGAAATCTGCAAGCCACCATAATCAGCAATAGTCTCGCCCAATGTAAACTTTCCATTAGCAAAAACTCCCGGAAGAACCTCGAACTTATCGAAATAGTCTGACATAACTGCAACTCTCTGAGCAAATTTCACTGCATCATCCTCGCTCCACCAATTATTCAGATTACCCTCCTTATCAAACTCCTTACCCTGATCATCAAAGCCGTGAGTCATTTCATGACCAATCACAACTCCAATAGCTCCATAATTAAAGGCATCATCAGCCTCAAGACTGAAGAATGGGTATTGCAAAATAGCTGCCGGGAAACAGATCTCATTTGTTGTAGGATTGTAATATGCGTTGACAATCTGAGGATCCATTAACCACTCACTCTTATCAACCGGTTTATTCACATCCATAAGCATATCATCAACTGCGAAGCGTGAAGCTCTCTGAATATTAGCATAATAAGAATCTTTAGCGATATTTAAAGCAGAGTAATCCTTCCACTCGTCAGGATAACCAATCTTCACGTAGAAGGCATCCAACTTCTCAATTGCACGCTGTTTGGTATCGCTACTCATCCACTCAAGATTCATAATTCTCTGCTTAAAGGCAAGCTGCAAATTTTCTACTAACTTTATCATTCTCTCTTTAGCAGCTGCAGGGAAATACTTCTCAACGTAAAGTTGTCCCACCGCATTACCTAGACACGAATTAACTGTACCCTGCGCATACTTCCATCGTGGCTGCATCACCTGAACACCTGTCAAAGTCTTACCATAGAACTCAAAACTTGCATTACGGAAATCATCGCTCAAATACTTGGCAGCATTGTCAATAACATTCCATGACAAATATGCTTTCAACGCCTCAACGGGCTGCTCTGCAATCAACTTGTTAGCCATTGCAATCGGCTCAGGCTGGCCTAAATTCAACGAATCAATGGTAACATTCAACTCCTTAAACAAACCATTCCAATCAATTGCCGGAGTTTGCTCACTCAATTGAGCCAAAGTAACCATGTGATAATTGTCGTATGGGCGACGCAACTTCACATTATCATAATGACTCTCAGCCAAAGCAGTCTCAATATTCAAAATGTAATCGGCATTGCGTTTTGCCTGAGATACAGGCACATCGCAAAGTTCAAACATCTTGACAACCATCTCTTTAAACTTAGCTCTAATCTCTTTCGATTTATCATCCTGATCCAAATAGTAATCACGATTAGACAAAGACAAACCGCCCTGATTTACATTCATGATATTCATGGAGCTGTTCTGAGGATCTGCATTTACATAGAAACCAAAGAATGGCATAATTCCATTGTGCATCATCTCAACCATTACACCATTAACCTCATCACGACTCTTAATTGCAGCAATTTTAGCCAAACTCTCCTTTATAGGCAAATAACCTTCGCTATTCAACTTAACAGTATCCATTGCAATATTGAATAGGTCAGCTATCTTCTGCCCCGGAGTTCCCTGTTCATTCTGCTTAGCAGCAATCTCATTGATAAGCCCCTTTATTCGCTCATCATTCTGCTTCTCCAAATACTCAAAAACTCCATACCTTGAATACTCATCGGTCATTGGATTCAACCTCTGCCATCCTCCGGTTGCATACTGATAAAAATCATTACCCGGAACTGCAGTTGTATCCAAATTACTCAACGCAATACCCTTCTCAGGGTCTCCGCTACTCTCTTTCGGTGCACATGCACCCACTCCAATAGCCATAGCTACCATCAATCCCAAAACTCTCTTATTCATAATTAATTAACTTTTCACCTCTTCAACTTACTCGCTAACTCCTAACTATTCACTCCTAACTGTTCACTCCTAACTGTTCACTATTCCTAATTCGCAAACACTTCGTGTTTCCGCAAAATCGGCGGCGGTTAACCACTCTTCGTGTGCTTCTACTCCTCGCGGCTCAGCATAACCCAAGTAAACTTGGTTTCTGCATTCGCTCCGCAGCGTCGGTTCAGCATAATGCAAACAAGTTTGCCTTCTGCGTTCGGCTTGCACTAGTGTTCGCCATTGCTGCGCAATGCCGCAAAATCGGCGGCGGTTCGGCATAATCCAAGTAAACTTGGCTTCTGCTCTCACCTTGCACGATTTTTCCTAATTCCTAATTTCTAATTCCTAATTCCTAATTATAAAAGGACAAACTTCACCGTAACCCGATAATCCAACTTAACGCTTGTAAACTCCGGAGCGCTATAACTCTCCTCTACAATTTCGCTATCATTACTAAGCGAATAAGCCGCCTTAGCACGAAACACCATTGGCGCACTATCCACATTATAATCATTAATATAGATTGCCATACCAACACTCTGCCCTATTGCCCCTGCAAGCTCCTCAGCCCTTGCCTTAGCACTCTTCATTGCCTCAACACGCAACTTGCTCTTTAGCTCAGCAACATCGCTTCTACCGGTTTTTGTCACTGACAATCTGTTAATACCGGCATCTTGCAACTTATCAAACGCCTCAGCCACCTGCTCTGCGCTTGTCAATTTCAATGTATAGTTCTTATACAACACTCCATTATTACGCTTATAGTTTGTACCTGAAAAGCCATCTACAAATAGCGATGTCTCAGTATCAACACCCATTTCATTGAGAATTGACAACATCTTTCTCTCTAAATCAATCAAACGCACCCTCGAGTTCGACTCCCTCTCATCTATGGTCACTTTTACCCAAATCTCATTTGGTTCAACCTCGGCTGAAGCGTATCCTACAACCTCAACACATGGGGTTTCACTCATCTGTGCAGCCAAAGGCAAAGCTACAAATACGCTCACTATCAAAATAATAAAAAACTTTTTCATATCTATCATATATTTAGAATTTGTAATTGCAAATAAAGCACTAAAATTCGAATCAGACCAATTTTTGAGTAATAATTTTGCCATATTAGTCAATTAAACTAATTTTGCGCCCCATGATTAATGAGCCAATTTACAGATCGGCAGCCGAGGCTGTCAAAATGATTAAGAGCGGTGAGCGTATTCACTTTTCAGGAACAGCCACATTTCCTATAACAATTGCCAATGCTCTTTATGAGCGAGGCCTCGCCCATGAAATCGAGAATGTTATAATCCAATATATGCACAACGTTGGTGAAACTCCATTCACCGACCCCAATGTTGCAGGAATATTTAACACCGAGGTTATATACACCGGAGGCAATATACGTAATTGTGTAAACAAAGGCCATGCAGGCTATATCTCAATAAGTTTAGGGGAATCAGCCAATGCAATCAGGTATGGAGCATTAAAGCCAACAACTGCAATCGTTATGGTATCTGCTCCGGATAAACATGGATATGTTTCGTTAGGAATATCTGTAGAGACAAATTTTGCCGCAATCGAGGTAGCAGAGAGAGTAATAGGAGTTATTAACCCCAATATGCCTCGCACATTTGGCGATGCAACAATTCACCTCTCAAAGTTCGATGCCCTGTGTTATGACGAGAGTCCGATTTGCTCCGTAAATCCCGGTGTATGCGGAGAGGTTGAACTTCAGATTGCAGCAAACTGTGCATCACTTATTGAGGACGGCTCGACGCTGCAGCTCGGCATTGGAAACCTTCCCAACGCTATTCTCGAGAACCTTCAGAACCACCGAGACTTAGGAATACACACCGAGATGTTTTCGGATGGTATTGTTCCATTGTGCGAAAAGGGGGTTATAAATAACATGAACAAGTCTATCGATAGAGGCAAGATAGTGGCCTCGTTCATTATGGGGAGCACTAATTTATACTCCTTTGTTGACAACAACCCTGCAATTGTAATGCGCGAGGTTGCATATACAAACAACCCTGGAATTATTGCTAAAAATCCAAAGGTTGTTGCCATCAATGCAGCCATCGAGATAGATTTGACAGGTCAGGTCAATGCAGAGTCATTAGGCACCACACAGTTCAGCGGTTGTGGAGGACAGCTTGAGTTTGTTCTTGGAGCCAACAACTCAAAGGGCGGAAAGGCTATATTTGCAATGCCATCGGTCACAAATAAGGGTATTAGTAAAATTGTTCCGGTTTTAAGCCCGGGAGCAGCTATAACCACTCCTCGTCAGGATCTTCACTACATTGTTACGGAACACGGGATTGCAGACCTTTATGGTAAGACTCTCCAAGCCCGCGCAAAAGAGCTAATCAAGATTGCACACCCCGACCATAGGGAAGAACTGGAGAGGTGCGCTTTCAAGCGATTCGGATCCCATTTTTTATACCAGAAATAGTTTCAAAAACAGCAATTGTCGCTCCAAAAACGACAAAAAAGGGGATTCGAAAACGTTTTCTAACCACTAAAAAAGGACTAAATGTGAACTAAATAGGGCTGTAAGACCTTATAATTGTGTTAAAATACGACAATTTTGCCATTTTAACATACTGGAACACAATAAAAAAAGAAATTTACACCCCTTATTCATACAATTTATGTTAATTTTCTTTTCGATAACGAGTCAATATTATTAATTTTACGCGCCATAAAATGTATTAAATGAGTATTAATGAATAAAAATTGCCGAATGAGAAAATTTCATGAAAAGATGGTGCGCTTAGTATCTCTAACCGCCATTATGTTGCTCTTTGGCCTAAATCAGGTTTTTGCGCAACAGGATTCGACAAGAAGTGTGCGTGCAGTGGGCATGAACCCAGTATCAACCACTTCTGTACAAAGTTCCCAAACCATGCCATTGGTTACTATCAGGGGAACTGTTATAGATGAAAACGGATTATCTGTAATCGGAGCATCTGTATATCTTAAGGAGACTCCGGCTATTGGAGTTGCAGCAGATATCGATGGTAAGTTCGAATTAAGCTGTCCATGGACTCCAAACATGGTAATCGTAGTTTCAAGTATAGGTTACGAAACACAAGAGGTAAAGGTTGCAAATCCTACAAAGCCACTTGAGGTGACATTGGTCGAGACATCGCAAATGTTGAAAGAGACCGTTGTAACAGGTTACTTTAACCGCTCAATGGAGAGCTTCACCGGAAGTGCTGTTACTGTTACAGCAAAGGAGTTGCAGGCTATTGGTAACCAAAACGTTATTGAGAGTTTGAAGAATATTGACCCTGCATTCATCGTAGGCGATAGCTACGAGTTGGGATCTAACCCTAACCAATTCAACGAGATTAACATTCGTGGTAAATCTTCATTCGCAGGTCTTCAGGGAGAGTACGATGGTAATCCTAACGAGCCATTGTTCATTCTTGATGGATTCGAGACAACAAAGACTGCAGTATTCGACTTGGATATGAACCGCGTTGCATCGGTAACTATCTTGAAAGATGCTGCTGCTAAGGCTATTTATGGTTCTAAAGCTGCAAACGGAGTTGTCGTTATTGAGACAGTTGCTCCTACATCAGGAACATTGCGTGTAAACTATCAGGGTAATGTTAGCGTTGAGATGCCTGACCTTACATCGTACGACTTGACAAATGCACGTGAAAAGTTGGAGGTTGAGTTGAATGCAGGTCGTTACTCATCAAATTCACCTTCGCATCAGCAAGCTCTTGACCAACAATATAATGAGTTGTTAAAGAACGTTGAGTCAGGTGTTAATACATACTGGTTGTCAAAACCTCTTCGTGTAGGAGTTGGAAACAAACACACCCTATTCTTCGAGGGTGGTGACGATGCTATGCGTTACGGAGCAACAATCATGTACAACAACATTGCAGGAGCAATGAAGGGATCTGACCGTACCACAATGCAGGGAAACATTACCTTGTCTTATAGAGTAAAGAACTTGATGTTCAGAAACTCATTGAGTGTTACTCACAATAAGGCATTTGAGTCTCCATACGGTTCATTCTCTGAGTATGCACGTTTGAACCCATACTATAAGCCATACGATGAGAATGGTAATATAAATAAGGTATTAGGAAGATTCCAACCTTCAGGTTATGGAGCTGCAGCACGTATCTACTACAACCCATTGTACAATGCAACATTGGGAACTAAGAATGAGTCTCGTTATACAGAGATTGTAGAAAACTTCTACATTGAGTGGCAGGCTCACAAGAATCTTCGCTTGACCGGACGTCTTGGATATAGTTACAGAACAAACTCAAGCGACAATTTCTTGCCTGGAAACCACACAAACTTTAATGAATGGACAGGCGATATGTACTACAAGCGTGGTAGCTACACCAAGACTAATGGAGTTTCTGAACGTTTGTCAATTGACTTGACTGCAAACTGGTCTAAGACAATTAAAAAGCACATGATCTTCATCAATGGAGGTTACAACCTTGCAACATCAAATTCGGATCAAGTTGGAATGACCGCATGGGGATTCATGAACAACCGTGTTGACCACATTACATTTGCTAAGCAATACGCAGACAATGGTGTTCCAACAGGAAGCGAGTCAATTACCCGTGAGATTGGATTCATTGGATCTGCAAACTACTCATACGATGACCGCTACTTGGCCGACGTAAGTTTCCGTGCATCAGGATCTTCTATCTTCGGAGCCAACAAGCGTTGGGGTACATTCTGGGCTGCAGGTATTGGATGGAATCTTCACAAAGAGCACTTTATGGAGAATGTGGCATGGTTGACACAGTTCAAACTTCGTGGTTCTATTGGATACACCGGTAGCCAGAGCTTCGACCCATATCAGGCTATGAGCACCTATAAGTTCTATCAAGACCTTATGTACGACAACATCAGTGGAGCATATTTGATGGCTCTTGCTAACGACGAGTTGAAATGGCAACAGACACAGGATATCAACATTGGATTGGATTTGGGTATTGCCAATAACCTAAATATGCGTGTTGACGGATATGTAAGTACAACCGAGGATCAGTTGATTCCTATCACTCTTCCAACATCTGCCGGATTTACCAGCTACAAAGGAAACTTGGGTAACGTTGTAAATAAGGGTATCGATGCTACCATCAACTGGAGAGTATATAACAATCCTAAGAAACAGGCATATATCAATATTAACGGAACATTGGGACACAACCGCAATGAAATTCAAAACATAAGCGATGCCCTTAAGTCATTTAACGACTCTCAAGATGCTAACAGCACAACAGCACCATTGACCCGTTACGAGGAGGGACAATCAATGAGTGTTATCTGGGTTGTTAAATCATTGGGAATCGACCCAATTACCGGACGTGAGTTGTTCGTAAAGAAGGATGGTTCAACAACATACGATTGGAGTTCTGACGACTATATTGTAGGTGGAGATTCAAATCACAAAGTACGTGGTAACTTTGGCGTAAGTGGAGAGTACAAAGGATTTGGATTCAATATCTCATTCAGCTACAGACTTGGAGGAGATTATTACAACCAGACATTGGTTGACAAGGTAGAGAATGTTGATATTGCATACAACGTTGATAGACGTGTATTCTCAAGCACATGGCAAAATCCTGGTGATATTGCTACATTCAAGAAGATTACATCTACACCAACAACAACATACGCAACATCAAGATTTGTTGAAAAGAACAATGAGCTTCAATTCTCATCATTGAATCTTTACTACGACTTTAAATTCTTGAACATTAGAAAGGCAGGAATTGAGAGATTGAAGGTTAATTTCTATATGAATGATATTTGTAGAATCTCTACAGTTAAAACAGAGCGTGGAACAGGCTATCCATTTGCTCGCAACTGCTCTGTAGCTGTATCTGCAACATTCTAATATTAACACCATTAAAGTATGAAGATATTTAATATAACAAAACCTATAGCAATATTGGCAACCGGATTGCTGATATTGACAAGTTGTGAGAACTTTTTGGACGTTGAGCCAAACTCACAAGTAAAGGGAGATGAACTTCTTAGCAACGAGTCAGGATTTAAGGAGGCTCTTGCAGGAGTCTATATCTCAATGATTAGCGAAAGCACATACGCTAAAGAGCTTCGCTTCGGAATGATGGGAGTAATGGCATCGGAGTGGGACTACTACCCATCTGCCAGCTACCAGGATGCAGTAGCCTTCAAATATGACCAAGCAATTCCAAAGGGAATGATTGACCGTATCTGGAGAAACATGTATAACTCTATTGCAAATGTAAACAACATTATTGCACAAATCGATGCGCAAAAGAATACATTTACAAACGACAACTACAACATTATCAAGGGAGAGGCATACGGACTTCGTGCCCTATTGCACTTTGATTTGTTGCGTTGTTTCGGTGTAAGTTATGCTGTCGATTCAACAAAGGCTGCAATTCCATACTGCACAGCCCTAATTACCGGAACCTTTCCTCAACTAAAAGTTAACGAGGTAATGGCAAAGGTTCACGAGGATTTGGCTATTGCCGAGGCTTGTCTTGAGAATGATCCAATTAAAACCGGAGAGATTATTGACGAGTCTATGGATAATGGATACCTTATTAATAGACAAACCCACTTTAACTACTATGCAGTAAAGGCGTTGCAGGCTCGTGCCTACTTGTGGGCAGGTAACTATGAGATGGCAAACCAATGCGCACGAGTAGTAACAGGCTCTCAGGCATTCTCATGGACAACTCAGGAGAATCTACAAAACGGAGTTGACAACAGCTTTGCTCCCGAGCATATCTTTGCTCTTAACCATGAGAAGTTATCTAACTTGGCAGACTCATACTTCAACCCTGAGTATTTGACCTCGGCATTCCACTCTGAGGAGGCTACTATCGATGCTCTTTACGGTGATTTGCGTTCAGATGATTACCGATACACATATAACTTTGAGGCCGGAACCGGAGCATATACAAGTAGAAGATATACCAAAAAGTATGGAACTCCACGAGACAATCCAAACTCTACCGATGATAACGTAACAAATATGTACTACGCTAACAAAATGCCTATCATGCGTCTATCAGAGATGTACCTTATCATTGCAGAGTGTGAGTATCAAAAGCAGAGTTTCTTTACTATCGATGCTATTAACGAGGTTAGAAAGGCAAGAGGAGCAAAGATCCTAACAACCGATCCCGCAGACTTCTATTCAGTTCTTATAGAGGAGTACCAAAAGGAGTTCTTGAGCGAGGGAATTATGTTCTTCTTATACAAACGTCTAAATCAAGAGTATTTGCCAAACAATCCTGAAAGCTTACATGTGACAAAGGGATATACATTCCCAATTCCTGATAGCGAGAAGGAGGCTGCAATTCGTGAAGAGAACAGATAAAATTTGTTACTATGAAAAAGAGAAACATTATATATACACTTGGCGCTCTACTTATCTCATTAAGTAGTTGTCAACAGAATACATACGAGCAGTTTGACCCAGAGTATGGAGCTGTAAATATATGGGTAGGAACCGAGCTAAATCCATTGGATAGCACCTCTTTTAACTACTCATATACATTGACTCAGGACTCTCTAATGTTCTATGCACGTATAATTGGAGCTGTACCAACAGAGAGTAAGACATTTACTCTTGAGGCATACGAGGGAGATATTGATAAAGTTGGCGAATCACTTGAGATTGGCCAATATACATTTGCTCCCGGAGAGTATTTCAAGCAATTCCCAATCTGCTTTGATCCAACTCAGTTAACATCAGAGGACTCATTGTACTTTGCAGAGAACGAGGGTTACATTAAATTCAGATTGAAAGAGAGCGAGCAATTCGTTGCTGGAGCAGATTCATATCAATCTATCCACGTTATATTAAAGAATGCAATTGCAAAACCTGACACATGGGATGAGGCGAGATATCCACAAGTAGCATTGTCAAGATACTTTGGTTCATATAGCGAGGTTAAATACAAATTTATAATCCAACAAGTTGGGGCTGTAGATTTTAAAGTTCAATACAACCAAACCGCAGATTATGACGAGGCTACTAATACATTCTCATCTGCTTACGCTAAATTCTTGAAGAATAAGATGATATTGGCTCTTGAAGAGTACAACGAGGCTAATGGTACTTTGTATGATGAGTATGAATTCCCCGTAACATTTTAATTAAGGAGATATGAATAGAATGAATATATTTAAAACAGCTACTGCAGTGTTATTGACACTGACAACAGTAACATCTTGTTTTGAAGATAAGGGTAATTATGAATACATCGAGTTAGACCAGGTTGTCATCGATGTAGAAAAATCTGATATCAAACAGGCATACGCTATTACAAAATTCGACACATTGACTATCAATCCTGACATCTATTTCAATGGACAATTAGTCAACGGAAACGAGCAAAATTTCCCATTGGATTTTGAGTGGTCAATATATAATACAATGACAGGAGCCGGAACCAGTACCGCAGTTACAGTTCTTGGCAACGAGATTGAGTTAAGTGCACCTATCACTGTCACAGAGGGACAATGGACAGTACGCTTGATTGTTGAGCACCAAAAGACCAAAATTCGTGAATATCAACTATTTGGTTGCCAAGTTAATGAAGCTCTAAGCGACGGTATGCTTGTACTATACGAGCCAACCGACGAGCCTGGAACTACCGATGTAGGTCTTATTATTAACTCTTTGGTTAAGAAAAACTACAACGCAAATAAGTGTTTCACCAATCTATACAAGAACGCCAACGGCACTCACCTTGCCGGAACACCAAGAGGTATATTCCACTCAGTTAGTCATGGAATTGTAGGAGCTAATGGTGGATACCGTGATGTTATGATTAACACCTCAGAGGATTTTGTAGGTGTGGGTTACGCTTCATTCGAGAGACAACTTAACTTCGAGGATATGTTCTGGGTACTTCCTGAGCAGTGCAATTTGCAATACTACACTCCTCACCAATTCAGTTGCGAGAGCGTAATCAACGACAACGTGGCATATCACGCAGACCTACGTACAGTAGGTGAGAGCGGCACTCTATATGGAATTCCATACGGAGGTGAGTACGGCACCTTGGCATCATGGATTCCAACATTTATGTCAAACAACTACGACATGGTGGCATACGACCAGGAGAATCAACGTTTTGTTTGCGCACCATACGGGGCACTTGAGTTGGGAAGTTTCACTCCTGACTACTCTCAAGTTGCAGACGCAGAGAATTATGTCCCTGCTTTTGATGTAAACAATGTAGGTTTAGAGATGCTATTCTCTGATTGGGGATTCACTCAAACTGCTAACTGGCACTATGAGTACTCAATTATGCGTGATAACAACGACAACTCAACATGGTTGTTAATCTCTGACTTCCATGGTTCAAATGTAACCAGTCCATACATTCCTATCGACAAGATTGATATCTCAAACTCTCCTAAGGTAGAGGATATGACAAGTATGAGTTGTGGTTCTGCCGGAGATATTCTATTCTACGGAGCAGAGAACTCTGTATATTTGTTGAAATACGTTACCGGACAAAACGCTGAGGAGTTCTATAAATTCCCTGCAGAGGAGAAGGTTACATGCGTTCGCGTTCATAAATTCTACTACCCACAACTAATGAGCGCTGCAATGAAGGATGGCAACAAGATTCTCCATGTCGGAACATACAACGAAACAACCGGCGAGGGTAAAGTATATATGTTCCCAATAGATCCAACCAATGGCTCCATTACAGGAGATCATCTTGTATATGGAGGTTTCGGCAAAATCAAGGATATTGCATGGAAATATGGTTTAACACTATAAATTTTTAACTAATGAAAAGACTATTAACAGCTCTACTATGTGCAATATTTGCAATCTCTGCATTTGCACAGGAGACAAATATCAACTTTCAAGAGGATCCTGCATTCAAGTCAGTCTTGAAACAGGCAAAGAAAGAGAGTAAATATATCTTCATGGACTGCTACACCACCTGGTGCGGTCCATGCAAGATGCTTGCAAGAAATGTATTCACCAAAGCACAGGTCGCAGATTTCTACAATGCTAACTTTATCAACGTAAAGTATGATATGGAGAAGGGCGAGGGAATCAAACTTAAAGAGCAGTTCAATGTAACAGCCTTCCCTACCCTATTGTGGATTGATGGTGATGGTAATGTTGTACACAAGGTTGTAGGCGCAGGAAATGCAGACTATATGCTCTCACAGGGTAAGTTGGCAGCAGATCCACAAACAAACCTTGCCGGACTAACAAAGCGTTACGAGAGTGGCGAGAGAAACAGCGAACTTTTGAGTATGTATATTGACGCTCTTAAGGTATGTGGACAGACAGATAAAATTAACGACATTACTGTTGAGTTTATCGAGAATATGACCGCAGAGGATCTTACCCAGGAGAAGTATTTCTCTATGGTTGAGGCCAATGTAACAGATCCTCTATCAGCTCCTATGCAGTTGATCTATAAAAACAGACCATACTTCCAAAGAGCACTTGGAGAGGAGCGTGTAAACAAGCTTTGCGACAAATGTATGCAGGCATACACAACATTCATTCTTCCAAGAAGAGACGCTAACTGGAAATTCAACACAGAGCGTTGGGCAGCTCTAAAGGCTTTCTACTCTTCACTTGACGATGCTAAGGCAAGCGAGGGATTGGCAGTTCTTGAGATGGTTAAGTGTGCAGAGGATGGCAACTATGTAGGTGTTGTAAATGTAATGCGCGATGTTAAGAAGTACAACCTTATCACCGGCATGATGAAGCCATACAACATTATGTACAGCATGGAGCTTGTTCGCCACAGCGGAGATCAGACTGCAATTGCTGAGGGTATCAAATATATCGATGATGTATTGGCAACATGGAGCGACCCATCAAGATTGATGAACCTTCTTGAGGTTAAGGCTCGTTTGCACGAGGCAGCAGGCGACACAGCAACAGCTTCCGCTACACGCCAGAAGGCAATGGAGGCAAGAGAGGAGTACGTAAAGATGACCAATGGAAGAGCAATGATTATCGGAAACGTAACATTGCAGAAATAATAACGAAAATAGAGAGTTATGAAGAAATTTTTACTACTTATTGCAATGCAGGTTGCTATATTTAGCTTTGCATTTGGACAGGGATCAAACGTATGGAATGTTTCGGAGAGTTTGACCGGAGAGGAGTTAGTTAAATCTGTTATTGAGCCATTCGAAGGTAATGTAGTTGTTGTAGATATCTGGGGAACATGGTGTGGTCCATGTAAGCAGGCTATGAAGACTATTCATCCTTTGAAAGAGGAGATGAAGGGAAAAGATGTTTCATTCCTATACCTTGCATGTCCAAACTCACAAAAGGGTCAATGGGAGGAGATGATTAAAGACATTGAGGGTGAGCACTACTATGTAACCACAGCTCAATGGAACTACTTCCTAAAGACATATGGCGGAGGCGGAGTTCCTTTGTACATTGTATTTGACAAAAAAGGCGAAAAGATTGCAGCCTATACAGGGTACCCTGGAAATGAGAAGATGAAAGAAACTATTATGTCTAACTTATAAAAATTAATGACTATGAAAGCAAAAAAATTTTTGGATTGCTTATGGCATCGGCAATGATAGCATCATTTGCTGCATGTTCTGATGACGAGTTCACACCGGTTTACAACCTACCTGAAACACAAAAGGAGATTGGTGCTGACGGAGGTACTATTACCGTTAATATGGAGTGTAATGTTGTATGTACAGAGACTCCAGAGGCCGACTGGATTACAGCTTCATGCGAGGAGACTGCTAAGGGTGTTTGCACTATGACTCTTACTGTTGCAGCTAACAACACTTACGATGCACGTGAGGGTAAAGTAAAAGTTGAGTTCGCTCTTGAGAATGGAACACCTCTACAGAGCTTCTACTACACAGTAAAGCAGGCTGGTCAAGAGGCTCCATATTTCAACATTGATCCAGCAACCGATACAATTGTTATCGACTTTAACGAGGCAACTCCAACATGGACCTTCGAGACAAACTGTCAGTGGGGCGAGCCTACAATCGACGCTGATTGGGTAACAATCGGACAGCAGAATGAGCAGGGAATTCGTTTTATTGCAGCAGCATTTAACCTTCCATGTGATTCAGTTCGTTATGCAAACATCTCTGTTCCATACACAACTGCAACAGGAGAGGAGCTAACAAAAGAGTTGGTTGTTGCTCAGAGCGGAAAGACAACTTTCGAGCCTGCAGATGTAGTAGGAGTATGGAGCATGTTTATGCAGGGAAATGGTGCTGTTTCTATGAAGGCTGATTACCAATTCAACGCAGATGGTACATATAGTTCTACTCAGTACACTATCAGCAATGCAACCGGAGAGGTTATGGTTGATCCAAATACAGGAGAGCCAATGGCTCCACAAGTAACTGAGGGTGTATATACAACATCTGAGAAGACAGAGGCTAACGTAAAAGAGGAGGCATACTTCAACATTACTGTTGGTGAGGGTGGAAGAACATTCGAGGTTCTTTATGACTTCCAGACCATGACAATGACACACTACTTGGAGATCTCAATGATTATGTCTGACGGATCTAAGTTCGTTATGGGAGAGATTTCTCAGGTTTACACAAGAGATATGAAGTAATTCCATGAATTAATAGAGATTAACTTAGGGGACCGGATAGGTCCCCTTTTTTATTGAGCAATACTCAAAACTATAAATAAAACCTCTCAGTTTTTTCAACTTTAACCAATAATAATTAATTTTGCAAGGTTAGATTTTAGAGGAAACAGAATGAGCGAACTAAAAAGACCCGTTAAAGAGAGAATGTTGGCAGGAGTATGTGCCTGTCTTGCAGAGCGTATGGATCTTGATCCATCAATAGTAAGAATTGGATATGTACTTCTATCTCTGTTTACAGCAGGATTCCCGGGATTGTTGATCTATATTGTTGCATGGATTATCATTCCTGAAGAGAAACCATCGGACAGATATAACAATAGACTAAATCAATAAAATTATGGCACAGTTAAAAAGATCATCAAACAAAATGATTGCAGGTGTATGCGCCGGTATTGCTGAGCGTTTTGGAATGTCTGCAGGAGTTGTTAGACTTGTTTGGGCGCTATGCGTTCTTTTGGGAGGATTTGGAATCCTTGCATATTTGATTATGTGGATTCTTATGCCAAAGGCGTAACACAACCCAAATAATCTATTAAAACATTAAGGGGTAGTTCTGTTTTGTCCTCACAAAACAAGCTTACCCCTTTTTCATTTCCCCTCTCTCTCCTATTGACTCCTCACTATTCCTAATTCCTAATTCCTAATTATTCACCGTTTTTTATTAACTTTGCACCCGATTCTAAATTTGAAGTATATGGCATATAATTTATTGAAAGGAAAGCGCGGTATTATTTTCGGCGCACTAAATGAGCAATCTATTGCATGGAAGGTTGCAGAGAAGGCGGTTGAAGAGGGAGCAACCATTACACTATCAAATACACCCGTTGCTGTCCGTATGGGCGAGGTTTCTGCTCTTGCAGAGAAGTTGAATTGCGAGGTAATTGCAGCCGATGCAACAAATGTTGAGGATTTGGAGAATGTATTCAAACGTTCAGTTGAGGTTCTTGGAGGCCAAATTGATTTTGTACTTCACTCTATTGGAATGTCACCTAACGTTAGAAAGAGAAGAACATACGATGATTTGGACTACAGCATGCTTGAAAAGACATTGGACATCAGCGCTGTATCTTTCCACAAAATGATTCAGGCTGCCAAGAAGCAGGATGCAATTGCAGACTATGGTTCTATTTTGGCACTTAGCTATGTTGCAGCTCAACGTACATTCTACGGATATAACGATATGGCCGATGCAAAGGCTCTTCTTGAGTCAATTGCTCGTAGCTTCGGATATATTTATGGCCGTGAAAAGCACGTTCGTATCAACACCATTTCTCAATCTCCAACTATGACCACCGCAGGTTCGGGAGTTAAGGGCATGGAGAAGTTGTTCGATTTTGCAAACCGTATGTCTCCACTTGGCAACGCATCAGCAGAGGAGTGTGCAGACTACTGTATCGTTATGTTCTCGGATTTGACAAAGAAGGTTACTATGCAGAACCTATACCACGATGGAGGTTTCTCTAGTGTTGGTATGAGTCTTCGTGCAATGGCAACCTACGAAAAGGGTCTTGACGAGTACAAGGATGAGAATGGTAACATCATCTACGGATAATCAAACATCAATAATTATACCTTTGTATGGCTGGCCTAAATGGTCAGCCTTTCTATATAAGTAAAGAGCAATGAAACGAGAAGGAATTTTATCACTATTGCCATTGGCTATATTTCTGGTTATCTACTTGGTAACCTCGCTTATAATTGGGGATTTTTATAAAATTCCTGTTGCTGTTGCTTTCCTTATATCCTGCATAGTGGCCGTTATTATGACCAAAGGGTCACTAAAGGAGCGAATTACACACTTCAGTCATGGAGCCTCGGACTCGAACATCATGCTAATGGTGTGGATATTTATCCTTGCAGGAGCATTTGCCGCAAGTGCCAAGGCTATGGGGTCGATTGAAGCAACCGTTAACCTGACACTCAACCTACTACCCGGAAATATGATATTGGCAGGTCTGTTTATTGCTGCCTGCTTTATATCGCTTGCTTTGGGAACATCGGTAGGTACTATTGTTGCATTGGTTCCGGTAGCCATCGGTATTGCAACAGAGATTGGAATGGATTCTGCATATATTACAGCGATTGTTGCCGGAGGAGCATTCTTCGGTGATAATCTATCATTTATCTCTGACACAACTATCGCTGCAACACAGACACAGGGGTGTGCAATGCGTGATAAGTTCAAAGTCAACTCAATGATTGTCATGCCTGTAGCAATCATTCTGCTTATCTTCTATATTATCCAAGGTTCTAATCTCAATATAACAACCCAACATAATGAAGTTGAATGGATTAAAATTATCCCCTATATTCTTGTCATTGTAACCTCGCTATGCGGAATTAATGTCTTGACTGTTCTTGTTATCGGTATCATTACCAGCATGATTATCGGAATATCTACGGGAGCAATCAATATTTTCGATTTCATTGGAGCGATGGGCGATGGTATTGCAGGAATGGGCGAATTGATAACCGTTACCCTTCTTGCAGGAGGAATGCTTGAACTTATTCGTATAAATGGCGGAATGGAGTACATTACAAGCAAACTCACCGGAAATGTAAAATCAAAGCGGGGAGCAGAGTTAAGTATTGCCGCATTGGTATCGCTTACAAATCTATGTACAGCAAACAACACTATTGCAATCATCACTTCGGGAAAGATTGCAAAAGATATTTCGGAGAAATTTAATTTGGACCCAAAAAAGGTTGCCTCGATTCTTGATACATTCTCATGCTTTGTTCAAGGAATCATTCCATACGGAGCACAGGTACTCATGGCAGCCGGACTTTCTCAACTATCTCCTATTGAAATTATAAAGTATCTGTACTACCCTTATGCTATTGGATTTATGGCGCTTTTGGCTATTATGTTTAGGTATCCAAAGAGATATTCATAAACATTATCATCAACACACCACAATATTTGCAGAATCTTATTTAAAAGTTCATTTTATGTTAATATACGTTTATTGCATATAAGAATTATTATGCTTATCTTTGCGCTCTTAAAATTTAATAACACAAGTAACCGCAAAAGATGACAGAACTACTTCAAAACTCCTATTTCTCTCTATTTGTGATTGTAGCACTTGGCTACATGTTAGGTTCAATTAAGATCAAAGGAGTTTCATTAGATGTCTCCGCTGTTATCTTTATTGCACTTCTTTTTGGTCACTTTGGAGTAATTATCCCCAAGGATATCCAAAACTTTGGAATGATTCTCTTTATTTTCACTATCGGAATCCAGGCGGGTCCCGGATTCATTGACTCATTCAAGAGCAAAGGTCGTGATTTGGCCATTCTGACCATAATACTAATTTTAAGCGCCGGATTAATCACATGGATCTGTGCCAAGAGTCTGAATATTGACCCTGCCTCTGCCACAGGTCTATTGGCAGGAGCTTTGACAAGTACACCGGGATTGGCATCGGCTATCGAGGCTACAAATGAGCTATCATCAATCGGTTATGGAATTGCCTATCCATTCGGAGTTATCGGAGTCATTCTTTTCGTTAAATTGCTTCCTAAATTGATGCGTGCCAACATCCCTGCCATAGAGAAAGAGTTGGATAACAAAAATGCAGAGGAGCATCCCGAGATTGTTACCCGCGTTATAAAAGTTCTTAATGAGAATGTCATCAATAAAAGCATTGAATCATTGAGAATCAGAACAATGACAGGAGCAACAATTTTTAGAATTCTGCATAATGATGCTTCCCTACTGCCACAGGCCGGAACTATTTTGCATAGGGGCGATTATATCAAAGCCTCAGGAACCATTGAAGCCGTAAAGCAATTAGAGCTACTTATGGGTTGTTTCGAGGACAAAGAGTTCCCTGCCGATGAATTTCAAATTGAGCATGTACTACTTACAAATACAAAATTGGTAAACGAGACATTGGGAGCATTAAGTCTTCTGAGTCGATTCGGAGCAACAGTAACTGTAATCCGACGTTCAGGTATTGAAATTGCACCCTCGCCCGATTTAAAGTTGAAATTTGCCGACAAATTGAGTATTACTGCCCCCAAAGAGAGCATGAAACCAATTGCACAACTCTTTGGAAATAATAGTAAAGCGGTATCATCAACCGACTTCTTCCCTATTGCAGCAGGAATTGTTCTTGGTGTATTGTGTGGAAAGATAAATATTACAATGGGCGAAGGCTTTGCCTTCTCTCCGGGTTTGACCGGTGGTGTATTATTGGTGGCAATTGTACTTAGTGCCATCGGAAAAACCGGACCAATTATGTGGACTATGTCGGGAAACTCTAACACTCTGCTTAGACAGTTGGGACTTATTATGTTCCTCGCTGGAGTGGGAACCTCGGCCGGTCAACAGATTGTAGCGACCTTTGAACAACATGGAGTTGTTCTGTTCCTTGTTGGAGGAGCAATAACCCTGTTCCCTATGATTGTTGCTACACTTATTGCTCACTATGTGTTTAAAATGAATATCCTATATCTGCTCGGAGCGTTAACCGGAGGTATGACCAGTACTCCGGGATTGGCAGCCTGCGACTCAATGACCAAGACCAATCTACCTACAGTTGCATACGCTACTGTCTATCCGATTGCCCTTGTCATGTTGATTGTGGTTATTCAAATTATAGCAGCTATTGTATAACAAATAATTCTAAAGAGAGACAAATGAAGAGAGTAATTCTTATGTTTGTCACAATCTTGTTGTGTGCTATCCAAGCCTATGCCCAAGAGGGTTTTACGGTGACAGGAGTAGTAACATCGGCCGATGAGGATGAGACACTTATCGGCGTTGCCATTCAACAAGAGGGGACAAGCTATGGAGTGATTACCGATATTGATGGTAGTTACTCTATCAGAATTTCCGGAGTCCAACAGGCAACTCTGATATTCTCATATTTGGGAATGGAGGAGCAACGTCACGTTGTTAATGCGGAGACCGGAGTACTAAATGTTGCGCTTAAATCATCAACTCAAATGGTTGAGGATGTAGTTGTAGTTGCGTACGGAACAAGAAAAAAAGGTACTATCGCAGGTTCTGTATCAACAGTTAAGGGAGAATCAATTGAAAACGTTCCCACAGCTGGATTTGACCAGGCGCTACAAGGAAAAACCCCGGGATTGCAGGTAACAGCGGTATCTGGAGAGCCAAGCAAGGCAGCATCATTCCAGATTCGCGGAACAAACTCAATCAATTCCGGAACATCACCACTATTTATATTGGACGGAGTGCCCATTGAAAGCTCTGATTTCAACACAATATCTCCAAGCGATATTGAATCGGTTACTATATTGAAAGATGCCTCATCTACAAGTATCTATGGAGCCCGTGCTGCTAATGGAGTAATGGTTATCACAACTAAACGTGGTGCTAATGCCAAGGATAAGGCAAAGATTACTCTAAGAACTCAACTTGGCTTCTCAAACTTAGCACGCACAGAATGGAACTTGATGAACACTGCAGAGAGAATCCAATTTGAAAAAGAGATTGGTCTCGATGATAATCAGGACTATGACATTTTAAGCAAAACCGACATAAATTGGCTTGACATGGTATTTAATGACAAAGCCTTTTTGCAGAGCTATGATCTATCTGTGGCAAGAGCAACAGACAAGACTAACTTTTTTATTTCGGGTAACTTCTTTGATCAGGAGGGAATTGCACAAGCATCAACATTTCGCAGATATAGCCTAAGAGCTAACACCGATACAAAAGCTACTGAGAAATTTAAGATTGGTAATAATACCATGTTGACCTACGAGGAGGTTCAACAGGCTGATGACGGAGAGTACGCTTTATATACTCCCATTTCGGCTTCACGTTTCATGCTCCCCTATTGGAATCCATACAAAGAGGATGGCTCATTGGCATCGGATAAAGATGGCAGTTGGGCAGGAACCGGAGTAAATCCTATTGAGTGGATGGAAAACAATCCATTGAAACATAAAAAGTATAAGCTCCTTAATGTATTGTATGCAGAGTTAGCTCCAATTGAAGGTTTAACCATTCGCTCACAATTTGGAGTTGATTATGTTCATGCAAATGCAGATATGAAGTCATATCCCAGCTTTCCACAAAACAACAATAGCGGAACTGCAGGTAAGACCACTAATGATATTATGTCGCTTAATATCACTAATACAGTTAACTATAAGTTCTACAAGAATCAGATACACTCATTCAATTTCTTGCTTGGACAAGAGGGCGTAAATTATACATCTGAAGGATTCCAGATAATTACTGCCGGACAAAATAACGATTATTTGACCAACTTGTCAAATGGAACAAGAGCATTATCATGGGCAAACACCCATTCAAGCTACTCATTCCTATCGTTCTTCGGTCGTGCCGAGTATAATTACGACTTCAAATACTATATTGACTTCTCAGTCCGTTCCGATGCTTCATCGCGATTTGGAACCAAAGGCCGTTGGGGTACATTCTGGTCTGTAGGTCTTATGTGGAATATGAAAAAAGAGAAGTTTATGGAGGGCGCCGATTGGCTTAACAATGCACAATTCTCATTTAGCACAGGTACTTCCGGTAACTCATCTATTCCAAACTACGACCACCTTGAATTAGTTGGAGGAGGAGCAGATTATAATGGAAATCCGGGACTTGCAACAACCAGTCAGGGCAATGAAAATTTAGGTTGGGAGAAGTTATGGTCTTCAAATATCGCAGCCCACTTTACATTCCTGAACAACATTAATTTAGATGTTGAATTTTACAACAAGCTTACAACCAACATGCTAATGTACGTGCCACAATCATACTCTAATAACGGATATGGATATAAGTGGGACAACATTGGAGCTATGGTTAACCGCGGAGTAGAGGTTCAGTTGGCTATGAACCTTGTAAAAGCCGGAGATTTCCTATGGAGTATTGATGGAAACTTCTCGTACAACAAGAACAAGATTACCGAGCTATACAACGGCTTAGATGAGTATGAGATTTCCAATAGTAATGTGAAATTAGTAAAGGGACACGCTGTCAGCGAATTCTACATAAACAGATATGCCGGAGTAAATCCGATTAACGGAGAACCTCTATGGTACGATAAAAATGGCAATATCACCAATGAATATAACGAATCTGACAAAGTTATGATTGGTAAGAGCTATATCGCTCCATGGCAGGGAGGATTCGGTACTACCCTATCTTGGAAGGGGATTGCCTTGAATGCACAATTCAGCTGGGTTGCAAAAAGATATGTTCTTAACAATGACCGATTCTTTGAAGAGAGTAACGGACTATACTCTGCATACAACCAATCAAAACGACTACTATATGATCGTTGGAAAAATCCCGGCGATATTACCGATATACCTAAGTACGGATACACCCCGGAATTTGATTCTCATCTTTTAGAGGATGCATCGTTCTTGCGTTTAAAGAACCTAATGATAAGTTACTCACTACCCGCATCGGTATTAAAGAAGAGCAATTTCTTCAACACAATCAGAGTATATGCTCAGGGACAAAATCTTCTAACATTCACAAAGTTTAGTGGTATCGATCCTGAGGGTGTTGGTAACACATATGCGGCTCAATACCCTATGTCTCGCCAGTACTCATTTGGTCTTGAATTCGGATTCTAAAATGTAATTTATTATGAAGAGATTAATATCATATATACTACTGACTATTGCACTATTCAATACTACAGCGTGTTTGGATAAGTTTCCCGAGGATCAAATCCCCGTTGATAAAGCAATAACAACAGTTAACGAGGCAGACCAAGCAGTTATTGGAATATACTCTGCATTTTTGAACCCTGCACTTTACAGTGGAGATTTAACTATTCTTCCTGACTTACAGTGTGATCTTGCATATGCTGTTGAGGGATACTCCAACAAATACGGAGACATTTGGCGATGGGACATAAAGGGCACAAATCGCGAAATTACAAATGTTTATGCTGCACTTTACGACATCATTGGCCGTTGTAATTTCCTTTTTGAACACCTCGACGATGTTGAGAAAAAAACATATGACAATACCGATTTGGATCGTATTCAACAATTCTACGGTGAGGCATATTTTGCCCGTGCTCTTGCATATTCTGAGTTAATAAAACTATATTGCGAATCATACGAAAGTAAAGAGGAAGCAGAAAGCCAACTTGGTGTAGTTTTAAGATCAGAATACTACTCAAATAAGGTTGCAGAAAGAGCATCTCTTTATGAGTCTTACCAATTTGTTTTAGATGACCTTGACAAAGCAGAACTATATTTGAAGTTAGATGAAGATTTCCCTGAAGGCTCACTATTTAACTCAACCTATTTTAATGAATATACTGTTCACGCTCTTCGTGCACGTGTAGCATTATACATGAAAGACTACGAACTGGCAATCAAAGAGTCAACAAAGGTTATTGAGAGCGGTCAATATTTGCTATCAAGTGCTTCAGAGGAGTATGCTTCAGGAGTTACCTACTTTGACTACATGTGGCAAACAGATAATGCTACCGAAATTATATGGAAAATCGGATTTACAGCCACAAATCACGGAGGAGCCTTGGGAACTATCTTCTTCAATTACGACTATGTAACAATGAAACCGGACTATGTTCCTGCTCAATGGGTTTTAGATTTGTACAACGCAAGTGACTACCGATACTACAGCTATTTCCAGCAATATCAGACAGGACATCCTCACGGCTTGAGTTGGCCTCTGTTGATAAAGTATTGGGGCAATACAAACCTATACAACGAGGCAATGCTATTAAATATGTCCATGCCTAAAGTTTTCCGTTTGGCAGAGCAATATTTAATTCGTGCTGAAGCCTATGCTTCAATGGAGACACCTAACTACACTAAAGCAGCTAATGATATTGCTACTCTTCGTGCATACAGATATGCAAACTTCGGTGGAGGAGTTAGCATGAATAAAGATAATGCAATGCAGATAATTGAAGAGGAGCGTGTAAAAGAGTTGTATATGGAGGGATTCCGCCTTATGGACTTAAAGCGTTGGCATAAAGGTTTTGAACGTAAGGAGCAACAAAATTCACTCCCGGAGGGAAGTTCATTAAAGATTGAGAAGGATAACCCACTATTCGTATGGCCTATTCCTAATCACGAATTGGAATCACCCGATGCAAATATTAAACCAAATAAGAGTAATTCATAATACCGACAAGAGATGAAACAATTATTAACTGCAGTTATTGCCATTGCAACTCTAACAGCAACACTTGTTGGTTGTGAAACAGAGTATACTACATATAGTGGACCGGAATATATCATGTTCTCGGATTCGCTTTCTGTATTGGCAATACAGAACAATGATGATGTTTTCGATATTACTATCGGATCAACAACAGTATGTAACCACGATAGAGTTATGGGTGTTGAGATTCTTGAAAACAAAAGTAACGCAATTGAAGGATATCACTACTCTATTCTATCAAACACAGTAACTATTAAAGCCGGCCAAAATACAACCAATGTGCAGATTAAAGGAAATTATGACAATCTGCAAATCAATGATTCTATTGGTTTTATTTTAAGAATTGTTGCCGACCAAACAACAGAGTGGGATATATATCCGGAAAATAGAGAGACAAAGGTTCTACTTCAAAAGATAAAACCATTTGATATAAACGATTTTACCGGATATGCTATTGTAACATCAACATTCCTTTATGAGTACTCGACAAGCATGAAACGCTTGATTGAAACTACAATTGATACAACCGAGGAGTGTACAATAGTAATGCACGACTACCTATATGATGGTTATGATGTAAAAATTAAGTTTGATACTACCGATGTACTAAATCCGCTTATAGAGATGGAGGATCAAGTAATGGTAAGTTCGGGCGAGGCCTTCGGAACAATATATGGAGATGGTTATCTAAATATGTATTTGGCCCCACAATACGCATCATATTATAGCACAAACGAGAACTTTATGTTCCAATACTATATTGTTTATGTCCCGGGAATGGCCGAGGGCACAAATACTGTAGGTCTTTTTGCCAATACTGTTCAATGGATTAGTGACGATGAGGCAGAAGAGATTAAGAGAGTCGGATTTTAAAAAGTTGTAAAATATAAGAATTTGAATTATGAAAAAGTTCAAAAACAGTTGGGCTATTCTTACAATGACAGCCATTGCTGCATTTGGTTTGATAGCATGCGGAAGCGATAGCGAAGAGGATATCACCCCTACTCCGGAAAAAACTCCGGAAGTTCCTGCACCTACACAAGGAGATGATGAAACTAAGTTCCCTGCATTTGCAACATTAACAGGTAATGCCGGAGATACATTGACATTAAGCTTTAATGTAAACAAAGATTGGCAGCTTACCACGAATTCATTATGGTGTAAATTGGGCGATGGACTTTACGATATTTCAGGCAGTAAAGGTGCTCAAGAGGTTAAGGTAATCATTACTGACGCCAATTTGGGATTTAGTGTAGATTCAACCGATATCACAATGAAGATTGGTACCGAATCACAGGTAATTGCTAAAGTTTATCGTGAAGCAAACAGCTACGAGATAAAAGTTACCGAGTATGGTTTGATTGAGGAGGAGCAAATTGCTTTCGACGAGAACAATCCAATTGAGATTGACCACTACGGATCAATTGCATTGGCAGTTGAGGCAAATTTTGATTGGATTCCAATGTGCGATATAGAGTGGTTGAATGTCTCTAAAGAGGAGAACGTTCTTACATTGACCGTTTTGGATGGCTACACCCAAAACCCAATTATGAACGCAGATGATATTATCACATTCAGTAATGAGAATGAGATTCTTCTTTCAATTCACGTTTCATACACAGGAATGAATCCTGAGGGTATTATCATTGAACCATCGTCAAAGTGGAATTTGCAAATCTCTACCGATGGAACAACATACTCTGAGTCCTCATTGAGCGATGATGAGATAGTAACCTCTCCTGCTCCATACACAGCAAAATTGACTGCACTAAACAATGCATACACCATTTTATCATACAACCTTGATGCAACCGTTGGTATGACACTTATGGACGAGGCCTCTGCATGGTTCACTGTAACCGATGATAAAGCAGGAAATGTATCAGTTTCATTCTCGGCAAACGAGGGTGGAGAGCGTTCAGGTTACCTTTTGGCAATTCCTAACGGTCACTACGAGAAGATTAAAGATACCCTTGAGAATGCAATTTGCGACAAGACAACCGAGTACTTGGATATGAAACCTGAGTACGAGAAGTATACAATTGCTCACTTTGTACAGCAGGCAAACATCACATCGGATTTGGCTGACATTACTGCAAAATATCTTACCGGAGGAATGAAGAGCATTCCTGTTGAGATGTTGAGCAGCATGAATAACAAAGAGGGAATATTTGATTATGTAACTAAGACATTCAATGTAGCTTCAGTTGGATACTTGACACCAAAAACCGCAGCATCGGGAAGTAGAAATGCCTTCCAGATTGTACCATCGGTTGAGGAGTGGTGCGAAAACGAGGAGCCGGATGAGAATGACGTTTACCCACCGGTTGTAGAGATATTTGTCGATGAGAACAGCACAGATAATGTTGTAAGCGATTTCGCTGCTGAGCCATGGCAGGACAACGGTAAGATGGCACTTCAAATCAGTATTCCACAAGAGAAGAAGGGATCTGTTATTTACGTTGTATTCAAGAAGAACGGTCAGAACAAACAGGTTGCTGTTCTTGATGTACGCTAAATTAAGTAACTTGAAAGGATTAGCTAAATGATAAATAAGATTACAAAACAGCTACATGCATACGCACTTCTCATAATGGCAGTACTAACTGCCTTTATGGGAGTTGCAGGATGCTCTGATGATGATAGCTTAACCTCGACAGCCGACTATGGCTATGTTCAGTTCAAGCTTTTCAAAGAGGCATCATATAATGCAGAAGGTAGAGCAACCTCACTCGACAAGTTGTCTGACGCCCATAAGATATCGGTTGTCATGCAACATGAGGGACACACCATTACCCAATCGTTGGTGCTTAATGCATACGACAACGAGAATGCCGAGTATGGTTTACGCAGTAACAAACTTCAACTTTTGGTTGGAGACTACACCATTATCGGATATTTCCTATATGACAATCTTGACAATGAGATCTACGCCGGATCGGCTACCGACAATAAATTCACAGTTATAAAAGATGGATTGGTAGTTAAAGATTTGACAGCAAATGTAACCCCAAAGGGTAAGGCAACTTTCCGTTTGGTAAAGAACTTTGTTGAGAGTCGTGCAACCGACGAGACCTACCCATTGGACAATGTTTTGGTTATTGATGTTACTGTCAAAAATGTCGCAACACTCGAGGAGATTGAGATTGAGAAGATGAAAGTAAAGTTTGAGCAAGACTTTACAGAGGATCACATCAAAACCTCATACGGAATATGTGATACAACTGTATGGTTGAAAGCTGGAACATACAAGATTAGCCAATATGTAACATACTCAGACAAAAATGGAAAAACCGTTCTTGAAGCGGAAACGCCTAAATCTGACAAGACATTTACAATTGCAGACAATCAGTTAACCGAGAATGTAGAAGTTCCTATAACAATGACTCTTAGCGATGAGTATATAAAAGACTATATTGCTCTTAAAGAGATTTGGGAGGCACTTGATGGTCCAAACTGGCACTACTACGGAGAGGCTGAGATTGGCGGAACCAATTGGAACTTTGACAAAGATGTTGATTTGTGGGGAGATCAGCCCGGAGTTCAACTTCACGCAAATGGTCGTATTGCAAGTATCTCACTTGCCGGCATGGGAGCAAAGGGAGTTGTGCCCGATGCAATTGGTCAATTGACAGAGTTGGAGGTATTAGCTCTTGGAACTCACGATGAGAAGCTTGGAGGACATCTGTTTGATGGGATGAATGCATCAACCATAACTGAACATATTGCAAATAGCCGATACGACTATGAGGAGAAGTTCCTTCGCCGTGATGCCCGCGAAAGTCTATCTGATATTCTTCAGGAAGCTATTAATAAAAATCCTGACATGAAGCCTATCAGATATAGTAATCGTATTGATAAAAAAGATGTTCAATTTGGAAACATAACAAACCAAATTACAGGAATATCAAGGGCAATGATGCGTTTGACAAATCTAAAGATGTTGTACATCGCAAACTCGCCAATTACACACGAAAATTTCTTTGTTGACATCAAGCCTGAGTCTCCATATTATGCAGAGAGAAATACATTAAGTTGGGAAAACCTTGAGACTTTAACAGATATTGAGATATATAACTGTGTAAATCTAACTGCTCTGCCTATGGAGCTACTAGGCTCACTTCCTGAATTACAACTACTAAACATTGCTTGTAATAAAAATATTTCGGGCGAGCAATTAAAGAGTGATTGGGAAGCACTAATTGATGGTAAATCCGGAGAGAGGCTTCAGGTATTGTACATGGGCTACAACAATCTTAAAGAGTTCCCATCATACGACTATCTTAAACGTATGAAGCAGTTGGGAATGCTTGATGCAACAAATAATCAGATTGAAGTTGTACACCCATTCGGAAAAGAGATTAACTTAACTAAGTTGTACTTGGATTACAACAAGATAAAAGAGATCAATGCAGATGAGGCTGACGGTTACTTCTTTGGATATTTTGATGTAGAGAGTTTCACTTGTACTCACAATGAGTTGACAGAGCTTCCCGACATTTTCAATGCAAAATCAGTAAATGTAATGGGTTCTGTTGATTTCTCTTACAACAAAATGACTAAGGTTGAGAATGGCGAGAATTTCCGAGGCTACAACACAAGTACCCTAAACTTGTCATACAACAAATTCGAGGAGATGCCTAAAGAGATTATGCAATCGGGATCACCTATCAGCACATTGAATATGGCAGGAAACGGAATGAAGAGCATTCCTGATAGTTCATTAATTGGAAAGTACACATACGGACTTGTTACTATTGATTTAAGCTTTAATAACTTAAAGAAACTGCCAAAAGATTTCTATGCTCGCAATATGCCGTACCTATACGGAGTAGATGTAAGCTATAACTGCTTTGATAAGTTCCCATACGAGCCATTCGACGGCGCATACATCAGCACCTTTGGAATTCGTCATCAACGCGATGCTCAAGGAAACAGAACATTGAAAGAGTGGCCTACCGGTATATACCAAAGTCCAAGTATGCAGGCGCTATATATGGGTTCTAATGACCTTAGAAAAATCGAGGATACCATATCTCCATATATTCGAATTTTGGAGATTAAGGATAATCCAAATATTTCGATTGATGTTAGCGATGTCTGCGCATATATACAAGCCGGTCTATATATGTTGATTTATGATACAACACAAGATATTCGAGGATGCGATTATCTTGGAATAGTTAATTAACCCGATAATTAAATAAGAGATGAAAAATTACTTGAAAATAGTATTATTCGCCATGGCTGTTTGCACTATGATTGCATGTCATGACGACGAGAAAAAAATTCTCGGGTTCGACGTTGACAAAGAAAACATTACCATTGGATGTTACGGAGGAGAGGATATTCTCAAAGTAAGTAGCGAGAATGTATGGGTAGCAATATCAAGCGAACCATGGATAACAATCTCGCCTGCTAATGGAGTAGGAGATACCGAATGTAAAATTGTAATCGACTCGTCACTGGTAAACGATATGCGTAATGCAGTTATCCGTTTCTCTCCTGTGGGGTACGATGTAGTTGAGATTCCGGTATATCAAACAGGTTTTGACAAACAAATTGTAATAGAGGAGGCTGATATTGAGATTGAATCATCGGCAAAGGCTGACAAGCGTAAATTCAAAACCAAGATAACTACAAATGTTGAGTTTAATGTTAATGTCGAGTATAGTGATTCAGAATCAGTAAAATGGCTGACAGTTCCAGAATATACAATTGAGTTGGAACGTGGTGCTCGTCCAAGAACATTGGAATTGGAGTTTGAGTGGAAGATGAATCCTGAATTCAATAATCGAGTAGCTAAAATTCACTTTACACCGGTAAACGAAGAGGATGAATTAAAAGAACCGTCTGTGTTAACTGTAACTCAGAAGGCAGCTCCAATAATTGAAGATAATAGAGCCGGAGACTCGCTTGCTCTAATTACAATTGCCGAAAGAGTTGGATACTTAAACTTAGGTTCGTACGATAATTCAGAGAATATGCGTAACTGGAACCATGTAAAACTATGGGAGGTTACCGACACCACTCTACCATGTAAAGAGGCTATTGGCCGAGTTCGTGAATACTCTTTCTTTATGGTAAACACTAAAGAGAGTATTCCACAAGAGGTTAAATATTTGAAGTATGCAGAAAAGATTAGTTTCTATGGTAACGTAAACACCATGCTTCTAAGCATTCCTCTTGATACTCACATATGTAATCTTGAATACTTGAAGGAGCTTGAGATTGGAGCTTACGGTTTGGTTTCACTTCCAAAAGAACTTGCTAGATTGGGTAATACTCTTGAGGTTCTAAACCTTAGTAGCAATAACTTTAATGATATTCCCGATGTTATTACTCCGGAGAATTTCCCCAAATTAAAGAGTTTGAACCTTATTGCAAATAAGCGATGGACCATGAATGATCTTAGAAAAGTTGGAGATTATGAAGACCGAGATGGAGTTGGTCTTTATATCAACACCAATGTAAACGGAAATTTAGAGCGCTTACTACGTTGGGACAACTTAGAGGAGCTAAGATTATCAAATAACTACATTGAAGGTAAACTTCCTGATTTCCAGATAGGAGTTGATGGAGTTGAAGGATATACTCAAGAGGATGCCGATAAATTTGGAGGCGATACTATTAACAACCTTGTAAATAGTAAAATTCCTAAGATTCTTCCAAATATGAAGTTATTAAGTATAAACCTTAACTACTTCACCGGTGAGGCTCCTGATTGGCTACTATACCACCCTCATCTGCTTGATTGGTTCCCGGAAGCACTTATATTCTCGCAATATGATGGAGGAGTTGATTCAAATGGAAAGGTTGTAGGATTCACAAATTCTCCAAAAGACTTTGAATACTACTATGACTTCTTCCCTGGATATAGAGATAAATACGAACTTAAAGAAGAGTGGGAGGATTAAACAATATGAATAAGAATATTATATATGGAGTAGTTCTTGCTATATGCACTTTGGCATGTAGCGAGACTCCCCTCCAAGAGGGTCCAAACAACATTGTATTTGACAAAGTAGGAGCTACTTATGTTCCAAGTAATGCTATAGAGGGTGAGTTATTGATAAAATTCTTGCCATGCATGCAGGGTACTTTGGACAAATGGAGCAACAACTCTGTTACATTTGGTAAAAAGGAACTCGACGAAGCTCTTAGTTCGTTGAAAACGTACAGCATTGAACGTACATTCCCAATAAACAAAAAAACCGAAGATAAGGCTCGCAAGGCAGGAATCAATCTGTGGTACACTATTAAGTTTGACAATAACATAGATTTAAGCAAGGCGATAGAAACCCTTTCGAATATAAATGGTATTGAAAAAATTCAGTGTAATAGTCCTATATTGGTTGACCGAAACCGCAAAAAACCGGTCATCATTGGTAACGAACAGTTGAATGCCAGAGTTTCACGAGCAGCAGCAAAATTCAACGACCCCGGCTTGAAATATCAATGGGGCTACATTAATAGCGGAGAGTATCCATTTGAAAAAGAGTGGGCTTCGGCCGAAATTGGTTCCGATGTTAATTGTGCAGAGGCATGGGAAATTTGCACTGGCGATCCATCGATTATCGTTGCAGTTCTAGACGAGGCAGTAATGTGGAGTCATCCAGATTTGGCTGCAAACATGTGGACAAATCCCGATGAGGTAATTGGTTCTGATATAGATGCAGATGGTAATGGATATAAAGGAGATAGACACGGATATAACTTTGTTAAAAATTCAAGTGTCATATCGTGGAATTCTCAGTTTGACACAGGACATGGAACACATATTGCAGGAACTATTGCTGCTGTAAATGGCAATGGAGAGGGAGTATGTGGTATTGCCGGAGGTTCAAACGGGCAAGGAGGAGTTAAAATCATGTCGTGCCAAATTATCGATGGAGAATACTCTGTATCATTGGCACAAGAGGCTGCTGCTATTAAGTATGCAGCAGACAATGGAGCTGTAATTATTCAGTGTAGCTGGGGATATAACTCTGTAAACGCAAACCCACTTTTAGGTTTTGTTCCGGGCCCTGGAAGTGAAGATGAGTGGGCAAATATGTACCCTATTGAAAAAGAGGCTATTGACTATTTTATCAATAACGCCGGAGATCCTAATGGAGTTATTGAGGGAGGAATTGCAATATATGCATGTGGAAACGAATATTCAGAGTCATCGGCATTTCCTGCCAAATACTCAAAATGCGTCTCTGTAGGTGCATTGGCAGCCGATTTTACCCCTGCATCATACTCAAACTATGACGAAGGAGTTACTTTTTCTGCTCCAGGTGGTGATACAGAGTATTATGGTACTGTAAACGAAAATGAGGACATTTATGATATGGACAACTGTATGGGAGCAATTCTCTCTACATTGATTGAAAATGGCCAGCCTACATACGGATATTACGAAGGTACATCCATGTCATGCCCACATGTAACAGGAGTTGCTGCACTTGGACTCTCTTATGCCGTTAAGATGCGTCGCCACTTCAAAGCAGAAGAGTTTGTTCAATTAATGCAAGAAACTGCAAAAGACTTGGATGGTTACTTTGTTGGACAAAAACAGTTCAACTACAATCACTCAACACCGGGATTGGCTGTTACAATGATGGATTTGTCACTATATCGTGGAAAGATGGGAAAACTTGTCGATGCCGGTGCATTGCTAAAGGCTATTGCCAATAGTGGTTCTGACATGAAGATTCCCAACATTTATATTGCTCCCGATAACCAAAAGAGTATTGATTTAGCAAAAATATTCCTAAACGGTGAGAGTCTAACATATAGTTGTACTGTTGAGAATAGTGACATTGCCACCGGAGTAGTAAGTGGTACAAAACTTACTGTTACAGGAGTTAAAAGCGGAATTACAACAGCCACTATTAAGATTGGAGATAGTAAGGAGCAGACAATAACCATTACCGTACGCGAGAAGAGCAATAACAACGGTTGGTTGTAATCAGGAATTATTAGAGAAGGATGAATAGATACTCGAGTTTTATTATACTTCTAATAGGAGTTCTTCTACCTGCCCTCGCCCAAGGGCAGGTAAAGAGCCCGTTAACAAGAGCTCAGATTGATTCCATAGTGAATCCTAAGCCTCTTCCCAATGGCGACTCCTACTTAAAGGTAGAGACAAAGAGTATAAATTTTGGAACCCTTAACGACACTGACTCTCCGGTAGAGTGTACCTTCAAGATTGAGAGTGCAACAAACCAAGAGTTAAGAGTCACCCAAGTGAAAACTACTTGCGGATGTACCGTAGCAGAGTTCGATACAACAACACTTGTAAAGGGCGATAAGGGGAGTATAACACTTACCTATTCACCCAAGGGGTATAAGGGCGATATAAGTGTAAAGGGCTATATATACACAAATATCAGTTCAAAACAACCCACAGCTGTGGTTGAGTTAACCGGACACGTTAAGAGTAGCGACCAATGGAGCCATTTACCCTATAAAATGGGAGCTCTAAGAGTAAAAAACAAAAGAGTCACATTTGAACCCATAGGCAAGGGTATGTCTCCTACAATGACCATACTGTGTGCCAATAGCGGCACAACTCCTATAGAGATTCGAGGTTCAGGGCTACCTGAGTTTGCTACATTGAAGTGTGTACCGACAATACTTCAGCCAAATAGCGAAGGAGAGCTTTTAATCACCATAAACGGTGCAGCTCTACCGGCTAATGAATCCTGCCATCAATTCTCATTTAAGATAGAGGGAGTTGATGCACAACCTATAGAAAGAACCATAAAAGTAACAATAGAAAAATAGATAAAGGTATGAAGAATCTACTAAAAATAGTTCCAATGCTTCTTATGGCAACCTGCTTTATCGGCTGCTCTGATGATGAAGATGAGATTGTAATTCCAACCATCGAGGTTAATTACGTTACTCTCCATGGCGATTGGATGCTTCAGGAGTGGAATGGTGCTGAGCTTCCCGAGGGAACATACATGTACATCACATTCGACCGTTCTGAGAAGAGTTTTGTAATATACCAGAACTTCGATAGTATGTATGGACGTAAGATTACCGGCACCTTTGAGTTGGAGAAAGATTATTACAAAGGAGACGTAATTACAGGTAAATACGACTTCGAGAAGGGCGAGTGGAACAATGAGTATATCATTACAGATATGCTTGAGAGCGGCTCAATGGTATGGAGTGCAGGAGACGATGTCTCAAAATATGTACGTTGCGACTCTATTCCTTCAAATATTATAGACGAGGCTACACGCCCTGAGTTCTAAAGGGAGCTATAGATAAAAAAGCAGAGAGTGAGATTAGCGGTTGAAAAACCAAAATCTCACTCTCTTTCTGTTTCTAAATTTAAGCTATGGAAAAAGGCAGAACTCTATTCAGTGTTCTGCCTTAGTGACCCAACTGGGACTCGAACCCAGGGCCCCAACATTAAAAGTGTTGTGCTCTACCAACTGAGCTATTGAGTCAACACAACCTCTCGATTGCGGATGCAAAGGTAGTGTATATTTTTTAATACGCAAACTTTTTGCTCCAAATTTTTCTAAGAAATCAACGTTAACGTTTCCACCTTCTCCAAACGGGCCAATAAAGCGTCAGCTTCCGACTCTCGTATCGATAAAACCATAGTACAAAGGTTCTCGAAACGCCTATCAAGCACCTCCGGATTACACTCTTTAATTATCTTCATTACGCTATTCATAACAATATAGTCATACTGAATGGTAAATACCCTGTTCACTGTACGCTCTACAATCTCTGCGTTAGCAATAGCATCGGCAGCTGCAGTTTTATATGCATTGATTAACCCGGGAACACCAAGTTTTGTTCCACCGAAATAGCGGATAACAACAATTAGAATGTCGGTTAAATCATTTGAAAGAATCTGACCATAGATTGGTTTTCCTGCAGTCGACGAGGGCTCTCCATCATCGTTCATACGGAACTTATCCCTCTTTGCGCCCAGAACATAGGCATAACAGTGGTGTCGGGCATCGAAATACTCATCTTTTAAAAGGGTAATATAATCCTTAATCTGCTCCTCAGTCTGCACAGGAAAAGCAAAGGCAATAAATTTACTACCCTTCTCTTTGTATAATCCCTCACTCTGATTTGTGATTGTTCTGTAGGTATCCTCCATTAAGAGATAATATAACGATGTATCTGCTCAACCTTATTTCTAAATTCACCGTTGGTAGCCATTCTATTCTCGACAGTCTTACATGAATATAGAACGGTAGCATGGTCTTTATTTCCAATTGCGCCACCTATCATTGATAGTGAATCCTTAGTTAATCGTTTTGCAAAATACATTGCCAACTGTCTTGCCTCAACAACTGCATGGACACGAGTCTTATTCTGTAAAGCGCTCTCGTCAATGTTGAAGAAGGCACAAACCTTTTTACGTATTGTAGCAACAGATAGTGTATTGCTGCTTGTAGTAGTTGCAACACTGCTCTCTCTTCGTGGAGCCTCACCTAAAATGCTCTTTACTGTAGCTACACTCAAATCCTGCTTCATATAGATTGAGTATGCCATAAGCTTTGTCAAGGTGCCCTCAAGCTCACGCACGTTATTATCAACACGCTCGGCAATCAAATCAAGAACCTCCTGGCTCAAATCGAGACCCATTCCATAGCTCTGAACTTTGCGAAGAATAATATCCTTGCGAGTCTGAACATCGGGCACATCCATCTTTGCTACAAGACTCCATTTGAAACGTGAAATCAAACGCTCCTCAATTCCCTCCAACTCATTCGGATCCTTATCGCAGGTCATGATAATCTGCTTTCCTGACTGGTGCAGATGGTTGAAAATATGGAAGAATGTATTTTGAGTTCCTGTTTTACCTGCCAAATCCTGCACATCATCGAGAATCAACACATCAACAAGCTGATAGAAGTGGATGAAATCATTTATCTCATCGCGCATCTTAGCCTCGATAAATTGACGCATAAAAAGATTTGCAGACAAATACAACACACTCTTCTCCGGATGACGTTTCTGAACCTCCAAACCAATTGCATTCACCAAGTGGGTTTTACCCAAACCCGAAGCACCCCACAAGAACATTGGGTTAAAGATTCCACCGGGTTTATTGGCAATTGCCAAAGCAGCATTATATGCCAAACGGTTACAATCACCCAACACAAAATTATCCATTGTGTAATCGGAAGATAGGTTAGAGTTGATTGAAACGCTATTTTTGGGCTGTTCAAATGGATTTCTGATCTCGAAGGCAGTCTTAACGTTTTTAGGAGCAGGAACAGCATTCAAACCCACAGTACCCTGTCTCTCCAATCCTGCATCCGCATCAATAACCACATTGTAGCTGATAGCGGGTACAAAACCATAGACACTCTTCAATGCAGTAGCAAATACCTGAGCGTATTTGCCATCAATCTGCTCACAGATATAATCGGAAGAGGCTCTTAAAACCATTGATTTCCCATCGAACTCCTCAACAGACAACTGGGCAAAAAGAGTCCTGAACGCCATTGGTTCAACGCGTTCTGCCACATAGTCAAGACATCTTGACCACAACTCTGTTTTACTTATCTGCATAATGGATTTCTCGATATTTTGGGAATACAAAATTGAATAAAAAAAACCACAGAAAAAAATAAAAAAAACTCCCTTTTCTTTGGAATGAGCCTTCTTACTCTAACTCAGCACGTTACACACAACACTTTGTTATTCAATTACTTAACAAGCCTCTTGTTAACAATTTTTTAGAAACTTACTAAAACAATCTTTTAACTCCATTTTAAGTTGGTCAATACCATTTATTCTGCTAACCCCTTATAATAACAGCACAAAAGCCTATACCCTACAAAACAAAACAAAATTATTATGTCAACTTCGATTAGCAAACTCAACAAGAAACTTATTTCTTATTTTGACACAGTCCAAATAAATCACATTCTAAAATTTTACCATGAACGCCTCAGGGAACTCACTCTTCAATTTTTCCAAAGCTCGCTCCACCTGTCCCTGCTTTTTGCTATACGAAGTGACATAGTAGAACATACCATGCTTGTGAATCTCCTTTAGGTCAGGGAACTGCGCATAAAGCATATCTCCCAGGAACAACGGCTCCTTAGATTTATGCACTGCAACACCATACAATACGTTCTCCTTATCGCTATTGCCACCAAAAACAGATACATTCACATATCTCTTTGGATTATTCTGGAAGCCTGTCAATATTGTATTCAAATTAAAATAGAGGTCATCATTATTGAGAAGCATACCAAGTGAGCCCTCGCCTCTATTAATCTTTCCGGTAATCGAATCAACTGTTAAAACCAAAGCATTTGCATTGCCTATAAGATTCAACTGCTCAAGTGTATCGGTCATCTTTGCTATGTTGCCTATTCCACGACCAATATCATCTTTGCCTGCATATAAAACTCCGGTTATACTATCCAAATTAGTTACAATATTCGTTAAGCGTGGAGCGTTTGTTGTAAGAACGGTATCCAATGTTCCTGTTACGCTCTCCAGATTAGCAATGGTACGACTTATGCTTGCGAGCGAGGTCTTAAGGTTGGCCTCTTCATCGCCGCTCAAAATTCCCTGCATAATAATCAACACAGAATCCAATGAGCTCATCAACCCCTCTGCTCTATTCTTGATGGGAGCAATCTGCTCATTCAACTGCATAAGCAACGACTCCTCCTGATCACTCTGAAGAGTATCGCCACTCTCGGCATAGAAATAGGCATCGCCCGGAATAAGCTGAATCTCCTTTGTACCCATAATATCGGCACTGGCAATTTTAGCAATGGTATTGGTTGGCAACAACAAATCGCCCTTAACATTATACGATACCGCAACCTTATCAAAGGTCTCGCCAATAAACTCAATCTTTGTTACCTGTCCCACCTTATAACCACGATAAGACACGGAGCTTGATACCTTTAAGCCGTCAACTCTGGGATAGACAGAGACAAAAACACTATCTCTATCAAAAATCGATGTTGCACTTAAAAAGTGTATACCCCAAATAAGTATTATCAAAGCAGACAATACAGTTATCGCAATCTTTACCTCTCTTCTTATCATAACTCTACCTCTTTTCTATTTCACGTAGCTCCGCTACATTAGCAATTTTTCCGGCCTTAACTCCTATAACAAAGGCCCCTTTTATCTTTGTTTTTATACGCGCTGCGCTCTTCGCAACCTCATCGTACGATTTACTCTTGCAAATATAATATTTATATCGGTTTCCATCAGCAAGGCAATATACAGTTTCTGAAACCCCGAAAACCGATGAACTTTTAACGGGTTCTGTCAAACTTCCAATCTGAACTGCATAGAACCAGTCATCCTGTTTTACGTTTTCCAATGAAACCGGTTTCTTTTCGGTTTTAGGTTGCTCAGTAACCTTAGGAGTCTCCTTGACAGTTACTTTCGGGCTCTCCTCAGGAGTCTCTTTTTTCTCTGTAACATTTTGTTTTTCAGCAACTACTACCTTCTCCTCTTTAGTCTTGTTAATTGGTTCAACCTGCAAAACAGAGTTATTACTCTCCATTCTCTTTTTATACTCGCCAAACGATTTTAGCAACGATTTGGCCAAAGAGTTTTGAGTAGACTCGCTCTTCAATGCACGCTCCTCCGTAGGATTTGAAATAAAACCAACCTCAACCAAAACAGCAGGCATTGATGCATCTTTTAACACCCATACAGGTTGTTGTTTAACCTTTCTGTCGCGCCAACCTGTTGTACCTACCATACCCTCTTGAGCCAAAGAGGCAAACAACAAACTCTCATTCAAGTGGACATTTCTTATAAGATTAAAGATAATGTATGATTCAGGCTTTGTCGGGTCGAAAGTTTCACGAATTACCGAATAATCACTCTCATACTTCAATGCGCTATTCTCACGCATAGCCGTACGCATATTCTGCTCACTGCTATTTGAACCCAGTACAAGAGTCTCTATTCCTCGAGCATTTCTATCCTCTGCACTATTCAAGTGGATTGATATAAAAAGGTCAGCATTACAATCATTGGCAATCTGCGATCTTTTACGCAAATCGATAAAAACATCACTCTTTCTGGTATATACAACCTTAACATCAGGATAGTTATTCTCAATCAACTTACCTAACTTCAATGCAATTGACAAAGCAATCTTCTTCTCCTGCGATGAAGAGCCTACTGCTCCGGGATCTTTACCGCCATGACCGGCATCGATACATACAGTCTTTATTTTTGTTAAATTATTCTGCGCTGTAACAGTCCCACACAATGTAAACAACAAAATAAAGAGGGATATAACTGTTTTATATAGATATTTCACTCTATTCATATAGACTTTTATACGATTTAACATGCAAAGATAATAATATAACCACCTATTTCCGAAATTATTACCCAAATTTTAGATTCATTTCGTTTTTTTAAAATTAATATTCTATAGGTATGGGTAATATTTCTTAAATTTGCGCTCCGAAAACGGAAGGTTAATTTAATAAGAGTTGCAGAATAGAGTTAAGATATATAAAATAATGCCCATACTGCTTATTGCAGTTATGGTCACTTTTTTTGTGCCCAAATCCAAAGCCTCTATTAGAATTGCAATCGACACTACAACAGTCGTTTATGATACTGCACGTCTAATTTCAGACACAACCATCGTTGCATCTGACACTACCGTTACCGATACAGCAGCTCCAAAACCGCTTTTCAATGATATTGTACGATTCAAAGCCGAGGACTCGATTCAAATCAACATGCCTCGCCGCGAAATATATCTGCATAAAAACAGCCAGGTCAACTACATAACCACTGAATTGAAGGCAGATTACATATCTTTGAATATGGACGAAAGTTCAGCCTATGCCGAGGGAGTACTTGCAGACTCTGCAACCGGCGAGTTATCAGGAAAACCCCACTTCAAGGATGGAAATCAGGAGTTTGACAGTAAAAGCTTGAAATACAACTTCCGGAGCGGAAAGGGAATTGTAAACAACATTGTCATGACCGAGGGCGATGGATTTATCCAAGGTGATATTACCAAGCGAATGAATGACAGTATCTATTTCATGAAGCATGGACTATACACCACTTGTGATGAGCATGATCATCCACACTTCTACATCGGTATGACAAAAGCCAAAATGATTCGAGGAGACAAGGTGGTAACCGGTCCTGCATATCTAAGCATTGCCGATGTAAAACTTCCCCTTGGAATTCCTTTCGGATTCTTCCCAATGAGCAGCAAAGGTACCTCGGGAGTGATTATCCCGACATACACCGAGGAGAAGATGCGTGGATTCGGACTTAAAGATGGAGGTTACTATTGGGCTGCAAGTGAATATTTCGATGCAGCACTAACCGGAACCATCTATACCAACGGTTCATGGGCACTGGATTTGGGATCGAACTACAAGAAGCGATATAAGTTTACCGGTAGTTTCCAATTTGGAATCAGTAGAAACACCTACGGCGAGAAGACCGACTCCGACTACTCAAAGACATCATCATGGTCTGTACGCTGGACCCATGCCCAAGATTCAAAGGCAAACCCATACAGCACATTCTCGGCATCGGTTGATTTGTCATCGGCAAACAACAACTACTACAACTCAACATCGTTGAACGATATTGCCAACCAACGTAAATCATCGAGTATTTCGTTTAGCCGTAAATGGCCGGATCTGCCTATCAACATAAGCACATCATTGAGCCACAACCAAAACAGTTCAGATACAACAATATCGCTTACCTTACCAAACCTGAATTTAAAGGTATCACAGATATACCCATTCAGAAAGAAAAATCGTTCAGGTAAATATAAGTGGTACGAGAATATTGGCTTCACCTACGCCTTTGAGATGAAGAACAACATCAACACAAAGGAGTATATGTTGGGTGACTCATTTAAGAATATAGCCAAAGATTGGAAGAATGGATTTAAACACAACATTCCTTTGAACCTAAGTTTAAAGCCATTCAATAACTTCACAATTACTCCGTCGTTCCAATATACCGGAATCGGAGTTCTTAAAACCATCAGAAAGAACTGGGTAGTCGATACCAGCCACAGACAGGGAGGATATGTAAAGACCGATACCGTTATGGGATTCCGCTATGCCCACAACTACTCCGGTTCAATCAGTGCAAGTTATACCCCTACAATCTATGGTATGTATATTGCCAAGAACGAGAATCGCCGACTTGTTGCAGTACGCCACGTTATGCGACCATCTATCAGCGCAAACTACACCCCTAAAATGGGAGTAAAGAGAAGTAAGTATTGGTACAAATATACCAACCCTAACACAGGAAAGGATGTCGAGTACTCTATTTTCGAGGGACAACCATACTCAATTTCAAGCACCAGCAAAGAGAGCGGATCTGTAAACTTCAGTTTGGACAACAACCTTGAGATGAAGGTTAAAAACTACGATGACACAACCGGTCAGAATCCGACAAAGAAGATCAAACTACTTGAGAGTTTCAAGATTGCAGGTAGCTACAACATCTTTGCCGATTCGCTGAATTTCTCAAACATTTCGCTCTCTGCAAGAACCAGATTGTTCAATAACCTTACCATTAACCTATCGGGTACACTTGATCCTTATAAGATGACTGCAAATGCTGTCAGAATCAATAAATACAATGGAGGTGTTGGACGTTTGACAAGATTCTCTGCAACAGCAAGCTTCTCACTATCGGCAGATAAAGGTAAAAACCGCGAGGAGAAGAACGAAATGCTGCACGGCCACTACGATGACTATCTTGATTTCGAGGTCCCTTGGAATTTGAGTGTAAACTACTCATTTAATTTGAGTAAATCTTACTCAAGAAACACTGCTGAGGGTGCAACAAAACCACTGTGTAAAAATACCATCTCACAGATTGTCAACGTATCGGGCGATATTTCATTGACCGACAAATGGAAAATTGGAATGTCGTCGGGTTATGACATTAAGAATCAGAAAATCACTGCAACAAGTTTCAACATATCAAGAAGTTTGCACTGCTGGAACATGACCTTCAACTGTATTCCATTCGGAACTCACCAATCGTTCAATTTCCAGATCAATGTATCATCGAGCGTGTTGCGTGACTTGAAGTTGACCAAGCGCGACTCTTGGTACGATAACCACTAATCCAATTTAGAACGACGCTCCTCAAGTTCAGCGTTGGCACTCTCCCACTCCTCCATGAGATTCTCCAACTCCTGCTTGGCAGCTCCGTATGCCTTGAAGATAGATTCATCAGATGCGCCATTGGCCATCTGCTCCTCCAACTCTGCAATCTTCAACTCGCAACTCTCAATATCGGATTCAACCTTTGAAACTCGCTGCTCTGCCTTTCTAACCTCCTTGTTCAACTGCTTACGCTCCTCAAAACCCAACTTATTAGCCGACGGAGCAACTGCGTTCTGCTCTACAGCAGCGGCAACACCTTTTTTAGCAGAGTGACGCATCTCATACTCACGGAAACATGAAATTTTCTTAGCCTCTAAGAAGTCGGCAATTCCTCCAAGGAACTCCTTTACCTGATGGTCCGCAAACTCATACACCTTGTCAACAAGACCATTTAGGAAATCACGATCGTGCGATACACAAATTACAGTACCTTCAAAGTTACGCAAAGCCTCTTTCAACACACCTTTTGTCTTTAAATCCAAATGGTTGGTAGGCTCATCCAAAATAAGAACATTATATGGTTCCAATAGAAGTGTCACAAGGGCTAAGCGAGTCTTTTCACCTCCGGAAAGCACCTTCACCTTTTTATCTATATCCTCGCCCGAAAATAGGAATGCACCAAGAATGTCACGAAGCTTTTTACGAATATCTCCAACTGCAACTCTATCGACAGTATCGAAAACCGTCACCTCGGGATCAAGCAGATCGGCCTGGTTTTGAGCAAAATAACCGATATGGACATTGTGTCCCTTACGAACCTCACCATCGAAAGGAATTTCGCCCATTGCCATCTTTACAAGGGTACTCTTTCCCTCTCCGTTTTTACCTACGAAGGCAATCTTTTCACCACGAAGAATTGAAAACTCTACATCTTTGATAACCAGATTATCGCCATAACTCTTGGCGGCATCTTTAGCCATCAAAACAACATCGCCGGGACGAACTGCAGGCTGAAAACGCACCACAATCTGGCTTGTATCAAGATCCTCAACCTCAATGCGCTCAATCTTATCCAACTGCTTGATACGGCTCTGAACCTGAACAGCCTTGGTCGCCTTGTAGCGGAATCGCTCTATAAACTCTTCGGTATCTTTAATCTGCTTCTGCTGGTTCATATAGGCGCGGGTCTGTTGCTCTACTCTCTCGGCTCTCAACTGCTCAAACTGCGAGTATGGCACCTTGTAATCGTATATCTTACCTAATGAAATCTCAACTGTTCGATTGGTAATATTGTCAAGGAAAGCTCGGTCGTGCGAAACCACAACAACTGCTCCCGCATAACCTTGCAAAAAGCGCTCAAGCCATGTAATAGACTCAATATCAAGATGGTTCGTGGGCTCATCAAGAAGGAATATATCAGGGCGCATCAAGAGTAACTTTGCCAACTCGACACGCATACGCCAACCTCCGCTAAACTCAGAGCAAGGACGATCCAAATCACTCTGTTTGAATCCCAAACCCTTCAATACCACCTCTATCTCTCCATCCATCTCTGCCAAACCGTGAATGGTTATCTGCTCGGTCAAGAGGTGTATTCTGTCTATCAACTTCAAATACTCCTCGCTCTCGTAATCGGTTCTCTCGGCAAGCTGCATATTCAAATTATCCAAATCACTCTGCATTTTGAAGAGGTGATTATAGGCCTTTGCAGCCTCCTGGCGCACAGTTGTGCCCTCGCCAAAAACAATAGTCTGCGGCAAATAGCCAATCTTACAATCATTATCGATTGCAACGCTACCCTCGGTTGGAACATTTTCACCGGCAATAATCTTCAACAAAGTTGATTTTCCCGCACCATTTCTACCTGTCAATCCTATTCTGTCACGCTTATCTATCTGAAATGAGATTGAATCAAATAGAGTAAATCCACCGAACATTACGCTTACACCATTAACCGCTATCATTGTCTATCCCTTTTAATTATTTACGAAGCGCAAAGTTACGAACTAAAAAATCAATATCGGAGTGAAAAAATATTTTTTCCTATTGCAATTTAAAATTTCAAACGTTAACTTTGTCAAGTTAAGTTATAATGGCTTAATGGTTATTTGAAATAAAACTAAACACAATAATAGAATGTACAAGGGATTTTTCAAACTTCCGGCAATCGAGAACGAGCCGGTTAAGAGTTATGCACCGGGTTCTCCGGAGCGTGCTGCGCTAAAGGCAGAGTTGAACAGACTTAACAGTATGGATGCCGACATTCCTATGATCATTAACGGTCAGGAGGTACGCACAGGAAACATGAAGGCTATCTGCCCTCCACACAACCACAAACACGCTATTGGACACTACCACCAGGGCGATGCATCGCACGTGAATATGGCTATTCAGGCTGCAATGGCAGCTAAACCAGCTTGGGAGAAGATGAGTCCTGAGTCTCGTGCGGCTATCTTCTTGAAGGCTGCCGAGTTGATTGCAGGTCCATATCGTCAATATTTGAATGCTGCAACAATGTTGGGTCAATCAAAGAATGCTTATCAGGCAGAGATTGACACTTGCGAGTTGGTAGATTTCTACCGTTATAACGTTAAAAATATGTTCCAGTTGTATGGAATGCAACCAAATACCCCAACAACAACCATGTGGAACCGCGTTGAGTGGCGTCCATTGGAGGGATTTGTATTTGCATTGACTCCATTCAACTTCTCTTCTATTGCAGGAAACCTTCCGGGAGCACCTGCTCTACTTGGTAATGTTTGCGTATGGAAGCCATCGAAGACAGCTGTTTATGCAGCATACGTTGTTATGAAGGCTTTGCAGGATGCAGGACTACCAGACGGAGTTATCAACTTGGTTTACTGCTCAGGTCCTGTTGCAGGCGATACAATCTTCAGTCACGAGGATTTCGCAGGATTCCACTTCACAGGTTCAACAGGCGTATTCAAGGGCGCATGGAAGAGCATGGTTCAGAATCTTGACAAATACAAAACATATCCAAGAATCGTTGGTGAGACCGGAGGTAAAGACTATATCTTTGCTGATCCTACATCAGATCCAAAAGAGGTTGCAACAGCAATCACCCGTGGAGCATTCGAGTTCCAGGGTCAGAAGTGCTCTGCTGCTTCAAGAGCATTCATCCCATCTAACATTTGGGAGCAGGTTAAGGCTTACGTAGCTCAGGATCTTGAGGAGATTAAGACAGGCGATGTTATGGACTTCACAAACTTCGTGAATGCCGTTATCGACGAGGAGGCTTTCGACAAGTTGGCAGGAGCTATCGAGGATGCTAAGGCCTCTAAGGATGCTGACGTAGTATTGGGAGGAAAGCATGATAAGAGCGAGGGTTACTTTATCTATCCTACAGTTATCCAGGCATACGATCCTAACTACATTACAATGCGCGAGGAGTTCTTTGGTCCTGCAATCACTGTATATGTATATGAGCCTGATAAGGTATGGGAGACACTTGACATTCTTGACAAGGGTTCTGAGTACGGCTTGACAGGAGCTATCTTCTCTAAGGACAGATACGCTATCGAGAAATATACAGAGCGTTTGATGCACACTGCAGGAAACTTCTACATCAACGACAAACCAACAGGTGCAGTTGTTGACCAGCAACCATTCGGTGGAGGTAGAGCTTCAGGAACCAACGACAAGGCAGGTTCAATCTTCAACCTAATCCGTTGGGTATCTCCACAATGTATTAAGGAGACCTTCATCCCTGCAACCCACTACACCTACCCTAACTTCAAGGAGGATTAAGGAATAAAAATACCTAAATAATATGAGGGGCGATGCATTCAAAAGCACCGCCCCTCTGATTTTTACTCGCTCCAGTCATCAACCTCGTTGTCGATTGAAATTTCAATCTTCTCCTGGTCCGGTGAGGTGTTCAAAGTGAGGGTAATGGTGTGCTGCATTGCAGGACGGAATGACATGCTGTACTCCATCAAATATGCAATGCCCTCCATAGTAACTTCGATTAGAGGTGTGCTGCGCTCAATAAACTGAGGCACAACAATCGCCTCGAAGCTATCTCCATCAATCTGACGCATCTCGATGGTCTTGTTATCGCTGAACATATACTTCTCCAAAGTTCCCTTCGAATAGTTAACCTTAGCTGTAGTAGCTGTGTTATAAACATGAACTACTATGTCATTTGGTAACTCACCGACCTGTTTAACACAAGTCGGCTATAATGTAATCAGCTATAATTTCAGATTTTAGTTCACGTAAATACCCCCCCCCGAATATATTAATATTCAAGTAGTTAGCAAAATTCACCTTCTTCTTTTCCGCTTTTCTCATAGGGGGCTAATCTCTACGAAAACAAAGATACTCCCTTATAACAAATATTAAGAATTATTTAAAGTTCAAGTTAGTTCACGCAACACTTCACCCACCCTCGCCAAATCTACATTTAAAAGCCATGCAAAGTGCACTACAGCACTGCAGCCATTTTTCGAATCTGCTGAATACAAGCCATCAAACCGCTATCCTTACGAGCCATGTGATAATTATAATCAGACTGCAAACCTATCCACAACTGTGCCTCTATACCTAAGGCCGCCTCTATTTTCATTGCTGTCTCAATCGAAATTGAACGTTTGGAGTTTAATATCTCATTAAGTGCAGTATAGGACATACCTATTGTCTCTGCAAATTTCTTTTGTGAAATTCCTCTAATATGTAATTCCTCTTTCAACACCTCGCCCGGATGTGTTGGCTCAAAAGGCATTATATCATTAACTCCATATATCTTCTTTGTCTCCATATCTATTTATAATGTTTACTTATATCCAACAACCTGCAAATTGTCACAATCTCCTCATCTTCTTCCTTTCTAACTATAAACTCTAATCTATATTTTAAATCAATACGTATTGAAGATATGCCTTGTTTATCTCCAATCAATACCTCATAATTGAGAGATTTTATCTGATAAAGAGTTTCAATTGTACGAGAATGCAATAATATTCTAACACAATTTGCATATTTCTTAATTACAGCAGGTTGATAACGATGCTTTTTATCGTTACACTGTCCATACTCGTAAAGTTCTTGTAAATATTCCTTATCAAATTCTATAAACATTGATTGTATTATTTACGAGGACAAAGATAACACATTCAAAATAAAATTCACATAATTTGTGAATTTTATTGTTTTAAACCTTGTTACTTCACTCCTACTAGTTCAATTAATTCTTTTATCGTTCAAAATAACGCACAAAGATAATCAATTTACTTTATTTATATTATGTTTGATTTGTTTTTTTTTATTTTACTACATTCCCACTAAACATTCCCTTACTTTAAGGAGGATTAATTGGTATCAGGGCCCAACACCTATAAAACAACTCGGTCGGAAAACTCAACATCCCGACTGTATTTGTTAATTCCTAATTAACTCCTCACTGTTCACTCCACACTGTTCACTCCTCACTGTTCACTCCACACTGTTCACTCCACACTGTTCACTATTCACGCCTCACTCCTCACTCCTCACTCCTAACTCTTCACTAATCCCAAAAAAATTGTATATTTGCACTCAACAAACAAAAGAAGCACTTATGAAAATTGTAGTAGTTGACGGATATACTTTAAATCCCGGAGATTTGAGTTGGGAGCCACTAAAAGAGTTGGGCGAGGTTACAATATATGACCGTACTGCCCCAGATGAAACTGTTGCGCGTTGCATTGATGCAGATATGGTACTAACCAACAAGGTTATCTTTAATGCAGAGGTAATTAATGCACTTCCTAAATTAAAGTACATTGGAGTGTTAGCTACTGGTTACAATGTTGTCGATACAATGGCTGCAACAGAACACAACGTGATTGTTACAAATATTCCTGCATATAGCACCGAATCGGTTGCACAGATGGTTTTTGCACAAATTTTGAACATTACCAACCGAGTTGGTCACTACGCTTGCGAAAACAGCAAGGGCAGATGGACAAACAACACCGATTTCTGCTATTGGGACACTCAGCTTACCGAGCTTGCAGGAAAAAAGATTGGAATTGTGGGATTGGGAAATACCGGTTCTGCTACTGCACGTATTGCCAACGCATTTGGCATGGATGTGTGCGCATTTACCTCAAAGCCACAAGAGTCGATTCCAAATTACATTACCAAACTTATTCTGGACGAGCTATTTTCGCAATGCGATATTGTATCGCTCCACTGTCCGTTAACCGAGACTACCAAGGAGCTGGTAAACGAAGCTCGTTTGGCAACCATGAAGCCAACTGCAATCCTTATCAATACCGGGCGAGGTCCGCTGATTAACGAACAGGCTGTTGCCGACGCCCTTAACTGTGGCAAGATTGCCGCATTTGGTGCAGATGTGCTTAGTGTTGAACCGGCTCAACCGGGGAACCCTCTATTGGGTGCCAAGAACTGCTACCTTACCCCACACATTGCATGGGCAACCTACGAGGCTCGCATTCGCTTGATGAATATCTGTATTGACAATGTCAAAGCCTTTATCAACGGCACACCACAAAACGTTGTAAATTAAGCAACAATGAACAGGCGATACTATAAAGAGAGAATTAAACACGCATTCCGTTTTCGTACTAAGCGAGGTTACGGAGTGCACTCTCCCTTTATGTTCAACCTTATCATGACCGTCCTCCGCGACAAAAAGAGTAACCTATATACCTACCCGAATTTCTCTGCACGTAAAAGAGCTGACCGTAAGTTACTAAGACTCAGCTATAGACTAATGCTTCATTTAAAAATGGAGAAGGTGTTTATTTTGGGTAATCGAGGAGATATGTTGATGCAGAGCATTCCTGCGTTTGAATATGAAACCTCGCTCGAAAATATTAAGAGTTGTAACTATGTGTGGCTCGATAACAACAATATAGATGAGCGCGAACTGCTGCAAACGCTACAACTATGGGCAAGAGGTATAAATGAGCACCACTCTATTCTTATTACCAATATTCACAAATCGCCACAACAACGCACAATTTGGCAAGCATTAAGCAGAGAGGCAAAGGTAAAGGTTGAGATGATGTGGTGCGGTATTTTGATTTTCGATGAGAAATTGCAACCGGGCAGTTATCACCTACTACCTTAATGAGAATCTTCTACCCTTCAAGATATTCTCAAATTTGGCAACCACTACAACATAGATTCCCAATAGTAGTGTATTGAATAGCAAACGAATCCAAAGCGCATCAGGTACTACCAACTCAGAAACTCCCCACAATGCCATAGCCAATACAGAGTATAGTGCTATTCGCTTTAAATTGTAAGGTACAGGATAGTAGTGCTGTCCCATAAAATAGCTGACAAGCATCAATAACAGATAGCAAACAAAAGCACTCCAAGCACACGCCATATAGCCATATATCGGAACAAAAACAACGTTTCCTATTGCAATTATTACCAATCCCATAAGCGAGAACCATGCTCCCCACTTTGTTCTGTCGGTAAGCTTATACCAAAGAGACAAATTGAAAAATACTCCGTTGAAAAGATCCGCCAACATGATAATTGGAACAACCTTCAAACCCTCGTGATATGATGAGTGAATCAACTGCTTTACAATATCGATATAAAATATTACCGCAAGAAAGATAAACAGACCGCTAATCACAAAATATTTAGTTGCATCGGCGTATGCCGGACGCTTATCCTGACCTGCATGTTTCGAGAAGATAAATGGCTCGAAAGCGTAGCGGAATGCTTGCGTAAACATTACAAGAATAACCGCAATCTTCGCATTTGCAGCATAGACTCCCAACTGCTCCCACGCAGTAGGATCATCGGTAAGAATATATGGATATATAAGTTTATCAAGATGTTGATTCATTACTCCTGCCAATCCCAACACAATCAAGGGAGCAGAGTAACGCATTATACGCTTCATCAACGGATAGTCAAAAACATACTTTACGGCAAATATGAAACGCCCCAAAAGCAACAGAGTTACTGCCGAGCTTATCAAATTTGAGATCAGAACATAACCCAGATTGTAATCCTCTCGATAGAACCACGCAATTGAATTGCCATACCCCTTCTGTACCAAAATAGGGCACAACACAATGAAGAAGAGGTTCAATACAATATTCAATCCTATTGAGAAGAGTTTTATTGCCGCAAATTTCCATGGATGGTTATTTAACCTCAAATAGACAAAAGGAATTGATGAGATTGCATCGCAAGCAATTATAACCGCAAGGTACATCACATAATCGGGATGCGCAGCTGCTCCAATAAAATTGGCAATAGGATTCATCCAAATGGCAACGGCTCCAACAAAGAGCAACGACATAACTGTTACCATTGTTATACAGGTCGAGTAGACTCGATTCTTATCCTCATCAGGATTTCCGGCAAATCGGAAAAAACCTGTCTCTAAACCCATAATTAAAAGTATGAGTATCAGAGCCGTTCCTGCATAGTAATTACTTAGTGCGCCAAGTTCAGCCTTTGCTAAGTAGAAGGTATAAAAGGGGGTAAGGAACCAGTTTATAAAACGGCCCAACATACTGCTCAATCCATATATGGCTGTATCCTTAAACAGCCCTTTCATCCCTGCCATAGTAAATTGAATATTTTTCAATTTGTAAAGATAGCCTTTTTTTTCTAATTTCGCTCTATGGAACTGTCAGAAATGAGAATTACATATATGCAGGGGGTTGGCGAAAAGCGTGCAGCCCTATTTGAGAGTGAGTTAAAGATTCGCACTCAAGAGGATCTGCTATACTGTTTTCCATACAGATACATTGACAGAACCAAGGTCTATAAGATAGGCGAGATTGATACAAATCTTCCATATATTCAGATTCGGGCGAGGATTCGCGATATGCACATTACCGGAATCGGCAAGGCTCAGCGCCTTGTTGCCACCGCATACGACAATACCGGAGAGATGGAGTTGGTATGGTTTCAAGGGCTGAAGTATATGCAGAATCAGCAATTCCGCCCCGATGTAGATTTTCTTATCTTCGGACAACCCTCAATATTTAACAGAAGAGTCAGCATTGTCCATCCGGAGATATCGCTCTATGAGCAATCTGCAGATAATCTGGTAGGTTTTCAGGCAATATACCCATCGACCGAGAAGTTGAAAAAGGCATTCATAACCTCGAAGTTAATGACCAAGTTGGTTACAACTGTATTCCAGAATATGAATGGCATGCGTATTGACGAGACTCTTCCTGCCTGGTTACTGCAAAGATTTTCTCTACCATTACGACACGAGGCAATCTACAATATGCACCTGCCCCAATCAATGGAGCTATTGGAGCGTGCCCGCTATAGAATGAAATTTGAGGAGTTATTTTACATTCAACTCCACATTTTGCAACAGAAGTTCCGAAGAAAACGTTACTTCAAAGGACACAATTTTAAAACTGTGGGCGACTACTTCAATACATTCTACAACTCATACTTGCCATTCCCTTTAACAAACGCACAAAAACGTGTAATTAAAGAGATTAGAGAGGATTGTCGCACAGGTCGTCAAATGAACAGATTGCTTCAGGGCGATGTTGGAAGTGGGAAAACAGTGGTTGCACTGCTCTGTATGTTGATTGCGCTGGACAACAACTTCCAGGCTTGTCTGATGGCACCAACCGAAATCTTGGCAACACAACACTACGAGTCGCTAAAAGAGATGGTTGCTCCATTGAATATAAACATTGCCCTACTGACAGGCTCCACAAAGGCCAAAGAGCGTAAAGTTATTCACGAAACCTTGGCAAACGGAGTGCTTCAGATATTGATTGGTACACACGCACTTATCGAGGAGAGTGTAGTTTTCGATAATGTCGGTTTGGCCATAATCGATGAGCAACACCGCTTTGGAGTTGCGCAACGCTCAAAATTGTGGAGAAAGAATGTTATACCTCCGCATGTATTGGTGATGACTGCAACCCCCATACCTCGAACATTGGCAATGACCGTATATGGTGATTTGGATGTATCGGTAATCGATGAACTACCACCCGGCAGAAAACCAATTCGTACTCTACACTCCTACGATACCGCTCGCGACCGAGTTTTTGAATTCATTGAAGAGGAGCTGAAAAAGGGGCGACAAGCCTACATTGTTTTCCCAATGATATATGAATCCGAGCGTGTTGATATGCAGAATCTGGAGCAGGGATTTGAGCGTACCGAGGCATTCTTTATGCCCAGAGGCTACACTATCGGCATGGTTCACGGCAAAATGAAACCCGCAGACAAAGATGAGGAGATGCGTAAATTTGTCAACCACGAGACCGACATTTTAGTTGCAACAACGGTTATTGAGGTTGGAGTTAATGTTCCCAATGCATCAATAATGGTAATCGAGGGCTCAGAGAGGTTCGGCTTATCACAACTTCACCAACTGCGCGGACGAGTTGGCCGAGGAGCAGATCAATCATTCTGCATACTCATGTCTTCGTATAAGTTGTCAAATGACTCGCGCAAAAGAATCGAGACAATGACAAGTACCACCGATGGATTCGAGATTGCCGAGGCCGATATGCGGTTGCGAGGTCCGGGCGATATTGAGGGTACAAGACAGAGTGGCCTGGTTTGCGACCTGAAAGTTGCAAGTTTGGCCAAAGATGGAGCCATTCTGAATCAAGCCTCGCAAGTTGCATCGGAGATTTTGAACGATGATCCCGATTTGGAGAAGGATGAGAATCATATCTTCAACTATCGCTTAAAGAGAGTATTTAAGGTGTTTGATAGTTGGCACCACATTAGTTAATTAGGAAAAATCGTGCAAGCCGAATGCAGAGTCAAGCTTGCTTGAACTATGCTAAGGCGCCGCCGATTTTGCGGCATTGCAAAGCAATGGCGAACTAAGAATAGTAAAATTTTTTTGGAGTTATAATTTATGGATATAGTTTTGATTGTATTGGCATACGTTGCCATAATTGCAGGATTGATTGGCTGTGTTGTTCCTGTACTTCCGGGAGCACCACTTGCATATTTAGGTATAATTATAGCCCACCTTACAGATATTGTGCACTTCTCAACTGCAGAATTGATTATATGGGGAGTGGCAACTCTAATTGTACAACTATTAGACTACATAGCACCTGTTATTGGCACAAAATATGGTGGGGGCAGTAAATATGGCAATTGGGGATGTATAATTGGAACATTTGCAGGGCTATTCATCATGCCCCCAATGGGAATTATTGTCTGCCCGTTCCTCGGAGCAATTATTGGCGAATATATGAGCTGTAAAGATATGGACCGAGCATTTAAAGCCGGATTCGGTTCCTTTCTCGGCTTTATGCTCGGCACCATTATAAAGATTGTTCTATGTATCTACCTACTAATAGAACTAACTATTGCTTTATTCTAAAGAGATGGCTCTTGCTGACTTCTTGAATTTAACTGCTCTTTTGCTTTGTCAAGACTCTCCTTTATTTCCCTATAAGTTATTTTCCCGCCTTGCTCTTCCGTCTCTTTTATAATTGATTTCAAATTTCTATCTTGAATTGCAACATTCTCTTTTAGAATATTAATATATTTTAGCGATATATTATTTCTCTCAAAAATTGCTGTATCAACATTAAAAATCAATTTATCATCCTTAACATCCATCCCATGCATTAAAATCAAATTAATTGTATCTATAAATCTTCTTTGAGCATCAGTTAATAAACTACTCGGGATTGCTAATACAGATTCGCTATATTCTTGAGGTTCACGCCATCTATCTGTTACTTGCTTAGAATTTGCATTACATCCCACAAGGAATAACAATAATAGCAAATTAATCATCTTTCTCCGTTCCATACGCATCGTCCTCCAAAACTATCTGTTGTTGCATATCCTATTGTACAATCAATATTAGAAAATGATAATCCCACAGTTACTTCTCCTCCTGAGAATCGAGGACTTGCTACCAAACTCCCTAAGGTTTTTGTTGTAACAATATGAGAACCGAAAATTGTTGCATAACAATTAGCTCTAATTTGTTTCATTCCCATTGGCGCAAAGCAATAATCATAACCATAATTTTGATCTGTGGTTGATATTACTCCAGAAGGCATTATTGCAGGTGGTAATTCCGAATTTGTAAGTCTTTCTATTGAACTTAAATTGGTTAGATTATTTTCCGAAACATTATCATTAGTAAGATTATTAACAACAACCTTTAAATCGGGTTCCTTAGCCTTATGATAGGCTATAATAGAATCCAATAGTTTATTTAACTTTCTAATTTCACTATCGACAAAATCATACATATCAGATGTGATATTATATTTCTTAGATTCAGACCTAGATACTAATATCTGAAACTTCTCTCCTCTTACTCCTATCAATCCATTATCTATGAATTTCTGAAAATTCAATTTTTTCTCATTTAACTCTTCTGACTCAATTGCACGAGACTCGCTATATTCTTTTACTTCCAATTCATTCTCCAAACTATAAAAAATAACATCATTAAACACCGCATCTTCAAACGAACAACAATAAATAATGAAAAACAATGTTATTATAATACCTCTTAGTATAATCCTCATTTTTTTCATTGCAGTAATATTTTAGTTAAACAATATTATCTGCAAAGATACATATTTTTACACAAAAAAAACATATCATATCGATATTTTTTATATATTTATTTGTATTAACACAAAAGAATCGTAAGAAATTTAGAACTTACTATCGCTTTATTTTAAGTAGGTCTATTTTCCAGGTTAAACCTGCATTAAAGATTCTTCGGTTATCATACATGGTGGCCGATGGGTTGCTGTTGTTGCCAAAAGCGTGGAAATAGTTGGCATGGATTCTAAGATTCTTACTCTCCTTTAATGGGAAGTACTCTACTCCGGCTCCTGCCATCGATATCTCGGTACCATCAATAATTGTCATGTCAGAACCTCTGCCTGAACCATTTTTATCATAGGTGTATTTGGCAAAAATCTTTACATGATTGCCAATTTTGTACGAGGCATCGCCCATTATTGAAACATTGTCAAAGAGAAAGGTATGCTCGGCATCGGCTCTGTTCATAAAATCGAGTTCAAGGGTAAAGTTCGAGAATGTGAACTGATTTCCAAGTGCAATATAACTTATATAGCTACCCTTTCGATACTCAAAAAGGTTAACCGAGTAGAGACTCTTGAACCAGTTGTGTGAGCCGCTCCAAAATAAGCTATATCCATACATCTCACCATTCTCATCGGTATGAAAAGGGCTTTGGGTTATCTGAGCCAACAATCTGTCCTTTCCATTCTTAAAGTTGTATGCTGCATCAACTCCAAATTGATAACATGCTATATTATTCCAAAACTCCGAACAGCTATACAAATCGATTGGAGCTCTGTCATACTCGTAACCTCCAATAGCTACAACCAATTTACCGGCACTAATGTCCCAATTTCTGTGTGAATACTTTAAGTATAGCCAATCGGTAGCATCGAAAAAACTCTTATCAACAATGGTTTTATTTAACCTTTGTCGATAAGAGTAGCTAAACTTCTCTGCAAATTTTCCATCAAGAATCAAATTGATAAAAGAGCCTTTAAATCCGCTATTGCCCTCCTTTAAACTATGACGATTATACTCTCGGGCATAGTCTACACGCACCTCACCTCTTAACTTCACAATCTCACTCTCCTGCGCCATTACCATATTGGCAAAGAGGAGTATCAATGCCGGTAGCAATAACTTCAAACTCTTCATATCAAATCTATTAATTCTCTTGTTCTGACTCTACTTGTGGCTTATAACGGAAAACATCCATAATCTTCGTATCGGCAATTGAGCAAATCTCCCAATCTACAGAATATGTCTGTAACTCCTTCTTCAAATTTGCCAAAGCTCCATCTATAGAGTGTGCAGCAATCAAAAAGTGTACAGGAGTACTCTTCTCTTTACCACTCACCTCATCGGCATCCATTGTACATACCTTGGCACGATACCAACGGTCATCATTCTCGTCGTCGCTATATACAATCTCGGTGATGTTTGACTTTTTCAAGGTGTTCAAATAGTATTCACCACTTATCAAGGCTGCCATCTCCTCAACAATACGAGCCTCAGCCTCGGTGAATGACAAAGCATCAACCATATAGCCCTCGCTCACCTTTGCTGTACGACCCTCTTCATTAGTCTTCATGTATTTAACAGAAGCCTCAAACCATACTGCCATCTCGTCTGTTTTTTGTGTTAAAAAAGGCGCCGACTAACTGCCGACGCCTCTATCTGATTATCTATAAGATTTACGCACCGGCGTTCATCTCATTCAATTCATCTTTTGAGGTAACGATCAAATCGTTAAACTCCTTCATTCCTGTTCCAACAGGTATCAACTTACCGCAGATTACATTCTCCTTCAATCCCTCAAGTGGATCAACCTTTCCGTAAATTGCAGCCTCGTTCAACACCTTAGTTGTCTCCTGGAAGGAAGCAGCTGAAATGAAGCTTGATGTCTGCAATGCTGCGCGGGTAATACCCTGAAGAATCTGAGATGATGTAGCAGGAATTGCCTCACGAGCAACAATAACCTTGCGGTCATTACGCTTCAACTGCGAGTTCAAATCGTGCAACTGGCGAGCTGTCAAAATCTGACCAGGCTTAACATCTGTAGCATCGCCTGCATCTGTTACAACCATCTTGCCATACATCTCATCGTTCTCTGCCTGGAACTCGTGCTTATCTACAACCTGACTCTCAAGGAACTTAGTATCTCCTGCATCGTTGATGATAACCTTACGCATCATCTGGTGTACAATAATCTCGAAGTGCTTATCGTTAATCTTTACACCCTGCATACGATACACATCCTGAACCTCATTCACGATATACTCCTGAACTCTGATTGGTCCCTCGATATTCAAGATATCGATTGGAGTAATAGCTCCGTCAGAAAGTGGTGTTCCGGCACGAACGTAATCGTTCTCCTGAACAAGAATCTGTTTTGTCAAAGAGATAAGATACTTCTTCTCCTCACCGCTCTTTGAGGTGATGATAATCTCACGATTACCACGCTTAATCTTACCGTATGTTACCTCACCATCAATCTCGGCTACAATAGCAGGGTTAGATGGGTTACGAGCCTCAAACAACTCTGTAACACGTGGAAGACCTCCGGTAATATCGCCTGCCTTACCAACAGATCTTGGAATCTTAACGATAACATCTCCGGCAACTACGCTATCACCCTCCTTCACAACAATGTGTGCACCTACTGGCAAGTTGTAGCTCTTTATAATGTTACCCTCTGCGTCTGATACTGTCAATGCAGGAGCCTTTGTTCTATCACGGAACTCTACGATTACCTTCTCAGCGAATCCGGTAGTATCATCGCTCTCCTCTTTATAAGTCTCACCCTCGATAAGGTGCTCGAATCCGATTGTTCCTCCGAACTCTGTAATGATTGAGGCGTTGAATGGGTCCCACTCACAAAGCATAGTTCCCTTTGCAACACTATCTCCCTCATTAACGAATACCTTAGCTCCATATGGAATTGGGTGGTTCTCCAATACAATGTGAGTATTTGGATCTACAATTCTCAACTCTGTCAAACGTCCAACAACAACCATGTGTGAAGGTTTGTCTGACTCTTGCTTATCCTTAGAGTAGTAGTCAACTGCTCTCAACTCCTCAAACTCAACAACTCCGGCATATTTGTTTTTCAAAGAGCTCTGAGTTGAAACGTTACCCGCGGTACCTCCAACGTGGAAAGTACGAAGAGTAAGCTGAGTTCCAGGCTCTCCAATTGACTGAGCAGCAATTGTACCTACAGCCTCGCCCTTGGTTACCATTCTACCCGATGCCAAGTTACGTCCGTAACACTTAGCACAAACTCCGCGTCTGCACTCACATGTCAATACTGAACGACACTCAACGGTCTCGATTGGGCTGTTTGCGATAGCCTCTGCAATCTTCTCGGTAATCTCCTCACCACTGCGAACAAGCAACTCACCTGTCTCAGGGTGGATAACATCGTGTACTGATACACGTCCAAGAATTCTCTCGTACAATGAAGATACAACCTCCTCATTATTCTTAATTGCAGAAATTGAAATTCCACGCAATGTACCACAATCATCCTCGGTAATGGTAATATCGTTAGCAACGTCAACCAATCTACGTGTCAAATATCCGGCATCAGCAGTCTTCAACGCTGTATCCGCCAATCCCTTACGAGCTCCGTGGGTAGAGATAAAGTACTCCAAGACAGAAAGTCCCTCCTTAAAGTTCGCCAAAATTGGGTTCTCAATAATCTGACCACCAACTGAACCTGACTTCTGTGGCTTAGCCATCAATCCACGCATACCTCCAAGCTGACGAATCTGCTCACGAGATCCACGGGCTCCAGAGTCAAGCATCATATAGATTGAGTTGAATCCTTGCTTATCCTCGGTCAACTGCTTCATCAAGGTGTTGGTCAACTGAGCATTTACATGGGTCCAGATATCGATAATCTGGTTGTAACGCTCGTTATTGGTAATAAGTCCCATATTATAGTTACCTATAACCTCATCAACCTGATCACGTCCCTCCTGTACAAGAGCCTCTTTCTCTGCAGGGATAATGACATCGTTCAAGTTGAATGACAAACCACCCTCGAACGCCTTCAAATATCCAAGATCCTTAATATCATCCAAGAACTTAGCTGTAACAGCCATACCGCAACGCTTGCAAACATCTGCAATAATGTCACGCAAAGACTTCTTGGTAATCAACTTATTGATATATGGATAGTTCTCTGGTGTATATTGGTTCAAAATAATACGACCAACGGTTGTCTCGATATTCTTAGTGATCTTTTCGCCGTTATCGTCAACAGTATTAACCTTAACTGTTACAATAGCATGAAGATCAACAGCTTTCTCGTTCAAGGCAATAATAACCTCCTCTGGAGAGTAGAAACGTAATCCCTCACCCTTTGCACCCTTTCTTGGTTTTGTAATGTAGTACAATCCCAATACCATATCCTGAGAAGGAACAGTGATAGGAGCTCCGTTAGCCGGGTTAAGAATATTATGAGAACACAACATCAACAATTGAGCCTCAAGCACAGCCTCGTTACCAAGTGGCAAGTGTACCGCCATCTGGTCACCATCGAAGTCAGCGTTAAATCCGGTACATGCCAATGGGTGCAAACGGATAGCCTTACCCTCAATCAAACGTGGCTGGAATGCCTGGATACCCAAACGGTGAAGTGTGGGGGCACGGTTCAACAAAACCGGATGACCCTTCAATACGTTCTCAAGAATATCCCAAACGATTGGCTCTCTTCTATCGACAATCTTCTTAGCACTCTTTACAGTCTTCACAATTCCACGCTCAATAAGCTTACGAATAATGAAAGGCATGTAAAGCTCTGCAGCCATATCCTTTGGCAATCCGCACTCATTCATCTTCAAGTTTGGACCTACAACGATAACTGAACGTGCAGAGTAGTCAACACGCTTTCCAAGCAAGTTCTGACGGAAACGTCCCTGCTTACCCTTCAAGCTGTCAGACAAAGATTTAAGTGGTCGGTTATTCTCAATCTTAACAGCGTTTGATTTACGAGAGTTGTCGAATAGAGAATCAACAGCCTCTTGCAACATACGCTTCTCGTTACGAAGAATAACATCGGGAGCCTTAATCTCCAACAATCTCTTCAAACGGTTATTACGGATAATAACACGTCTATACAAATCATTCAAGTCTGAGGTTGCAAAACGTCCTCCATCAAGTGGAACCAATGGACGCAACTCTGGTGGAATAACTGCAATTACCTTTACTACCATCCACTCAGGTTTGTTAACCTCGCGACTCTGACGGAACGCCTCAACAACCTGCAAACGCTTCAAAGCCTCGCTCTTACGCTGCTGAGATGTCTCGGTATTTGCCTTATTTCTAAGGTCATATGATAATTCATCCAAATCCAACTGCTGAAGCAAAATCTCAATTGCCTCTGCACCCATCTTGGCAACGAACTTATTAGGATCGTTGTCGTCAAGATGCTGGTTATCAGGATAGTTTGTATCAATGAAGTTCAATGCCTCAAGATACTCATCCTCGGTCAAAAGATCCAACTTTGAATATCCTAGGTCTGAATCTCCACTCTTCTCCAACACTCCCGGGTTGATAACTACATAGCGCTCGTAGTATATAATTGCATCCAATTTCTTAGATGGCAAACCAAGAAGGTATCCAATCTTATTTGGAAGCGATTTGAAGTACCAAATGTGAGCTACCGGCACAACCAACTCAATGTGTCCCATTCTCTCACGGCGAACCTTCTTCTCGGTAACCTCAACTCCACAACGGTCACAAACAATTCCTTTATAACGGATACGCTTGTACTTTCCGCAGTGGCACTCGTAATCCTTTACCGGTCCGAAAATACGCTCGCAGAACAATCCATCACGCTCCGGCTTATAGGTTCTGTAGTTGATAGTTTCGGGTTTCAAAACAGCACCATAACTCTTCCCCAAAATCTCCTCAGGAGAAGCTAAGCTGATAGCGATCTTCGAGAAACTCTTCTGCTTACTAGTATTAGTATCTTTTCTGAATGCCATATTGTAATTATCAAATCAATTTTACATTTAATCCCAATCCCATCAACTCATGCAACAATACGTTGAACGATTCCGGCAATCCCGGAGTTGGAAGTGGTTCTCCCTTAACAATGTGCTCGTAGGTCTTTGTTCTACCGTTAACATCATCAGACTTAACAGTCAAGATCTCTTGTAGGATGTGAGAAGCACCGAATGCCTCAAGTGCCCAAACCTCCATCTCTCCAAAACGCTGACCTCCAAATTGGGCCTTACCTCCCAATGGCTGCTGAGTAATCAATGAGTATGGTCCAATAGAACGAGCGTGCATCTTGTCATCAACCATGTGACCAAGTTTCAACATATAGGTAACTCCTACTGTTGCCGGCTGATCAAATCTATTTCCGGTACCTCCGTCATATAGATATGTAGCACCACATCTTGGAATTCCAGCCTGGTCTGTCAATGCATTGATATCGTCAAGAGTAGCACCATCGAAGATAGGAGTAGCAAACTTCATTCCCAACTCCTTACCAGCCCAACCAAGAACAGCCTCGAATACCTGTCCCAAGTTCATACGGCTCGGTACTCCCAATGGGTTCAATACAATATCAACAGGTGTTCCATCGGCAAGGAATGGCATATCCTCAACTCTAACTACACGTGAAACAATACCCTTGTTTCCGTGACGTCCCGCCATCTTATCACCAATCTGAAGTTTACGACGCTTAGCAACATAAACCTTAGCCATCTTGATGATTCCGTTTGGAAGCTCATCACCTACAGTAGCATTATATTTCTTACGCTTCATCTGACCCTCAAACTCTTTGTACTTAGCCAAATAGTTACGGAGCAAATCGCGTATCATATCGTTCTTCTGCTTATCGGTTGTCCACTTATTAGGATTAACCTCAAGCATATTCATTCCCTGAAGAGTCTTCAATGTAAATTTAACTCCCTTTGGAATGATATCCTCGTTCAAGAAGTTCTTAACTCCCTGTGATGTCTTTCCATTCACCAAGTTAAACAACTTCTCAACAAGAACAGAGTTCAACTCGCTAACAGTGCGGTTAAACTGCTCGTCAATCTCGGCCAATACAATCTTAGCCTGAGCCTTAGCCTTACGATCTGAAATTACTCTCTGGAACAACTTAGTGTCCACAATAACTCCACTCAAAGATGGGCTCGCCTTAAGCGAAGCATCTTTTACATCACCGGCCTTATCTCCGAAGATTGCGCGCAACAACTTCTCCTCCGGACTTGGATCAGACTCTCCCTTAGGAGTAATCTTTCCAATCATGATATCACCAGGATTAATTCTTGCACCAACTCTGATAATACCATTCTCGTCAAGGTTCTTAGTTGCATCCTCGCTTACGTTAGGAATATCAGAGGTCAACTCCTCCATTCCACGCTTAGTCTCGCGAACCTCCAATGAGTACTCATCAACGTGAACAGATGTAAATAGGTCATTTCTTACAATGTTCTCCGAGATTACAATAGCATCCTCGTAGTTGTATCCCTTCCAAGGCATGTATGCAACCTTAAGGTTACGTCCAAGAGCCAACTCTCCTTTCTCTGAAGAGTAACCCTCTGTAAGAATCTGTCCCTCAACTACTCTATCGCCCTTTCTTACAATAGGCTTAAGAGTAATTGTTGTACTCTGGTTTGTTCTTTGATACTTAGGCAAGATGTACTCCTTGCTATCTCCGTCGAAGCTTACGTAACGCTCATCATCGGTCATATCGTAACGAATTACAATATGGTGTCCGTCAACAGCGCTTACAACTCCATTACCCTCTGCAACAATCTGAGTGCGAGAATCCTTTACAAGACAAGCCTCCAAACCGGTTCCAACAATTGGAGCTTGTGGCTGAATAATAGGAACTGCCTGACGCATCATGTTAGATCCCATCAATGCACGGTTAGCATCATCGTGCTCAAGGAATGGAATCAATGACGCTGCGATTGATGAAATCTGGTTAGGAGCAACGTCCATCAACTCTACTGCCTCTGGCTCAACTACAGGGAAATCTGCGTCCAAACGAGCTTTTACTCTACTATCCAAGAATTTACCATTCTCATCAAGACGAGCACCGCTTGCCTGTGCAATAATCTTACCCTCCTCGTCCTCGGCAGACATATATTTAATGTTAGAGTTGTCCAAATCAACAACTCCGTTAACTACCTTACGATATGGAGTCTCAATGAATCCTAGGTTATTAATCTTTGCATATACACACAAAGATGAGATCAAACCGATGTTTGGACCCTCAGGAGTCTCAATTGGACACAAACGTCCATAGTGAGTATAGTGTACGTCTCGAACCTCGAAACCGGCTCTATCACGTGACAATCCTCCAGGTCCCAAAGCTGACATACGACGTTTGTGAGTAATCTCAGCCAATGGGTTGGTCTGATCCATAAATTGAGAAAGTGCATTAGTTCCGAAGAATGAGTTGATTACAGAACCAAGTATCTTTGAATTAATCAAATCTACCGGAGTAAATACCTCATTATCGCGAACGTTCATTCTCTCACGAATTGTTCTGGCCATACGAGCCAAACCAATTCCGAACTGATTATACAACTGCTCTCCTACAGTACGTACACGACGGTTACTCAAGTGGTCAATATCATCGACATCTGCACGAGCATTCAACAAACTGATCAAATGCTTGATAATCTCGATAATATCCTCCTTGGTCAAAACGCGAGTTGAAGGATCGGTTGAAAGATTCAACTTATTGTTCAACTTATAACGACCAACATCACCCAAATCGTAACGCTTGTCAGAGAAGAACAACTTCTCAATTACATCGCGAGCTGTTGCCTCATCGGGTGGATCTGAACTACGTAACTGTCTATAGATAAATACCACAGCCTCCTTCTCGGAATTACATGGATCCTTCTGGAGTGTGTTATATATGATAGCATAATCTGCAAGATTCTGCTGCTCTTTATGCAATAAAATGGTCTTAGCTCCTGACTCCAAGATAGCCTCTACGCTCTCTGAATCAAGAACAGACTCACGCTCTACAACAACCTCGTTTCTCTCAATTGATACAACCTCACCGGTATCCTCATCAACGAAATCCTCTACCCAAGTCTTAAGAACTCTGGCTGCCAAACGGCGACCGATAAGCTTCTTCAAACCAGACTTAGATACATTTACCTCATCTGCCAATCCGAAAATTTCAAGAATCTCTTTATCGGTCTCATAACCAATTGCACGCAACAATGTAGTTACAGGTAATTTCTTCTTACGGTCGATGTATGCGTACATCACGTTGTTGATGTCTGTCGCAAACTCTATCCATGAACCCTTGAAAGGAATGATTCTCGCTGAATACAACTTAGTACCATTAGCGTGAAGGCTCTGGCCGAAGAACACTCCTGGAGAACGGTGCAACTGTGTTACAATAACACGCTCTGCTCCATTAATCACAAATGTGCCCTTGGGAGTCATGTAAGGTACATTGCCCAAAAAGACATCCTCAACAACTGTAGCAAAATCCTCGTGATCTGGATCTGTACAGTAAAGTTTCAATTTTGCCTTCAATGGCGCACCATAAGTCAATCCCTGCTCAATACACTCCTGAATTGTGTAACGAGGTGGATCAACAAAATAGTCTAGAAACTCCAACACGAAATTATTACGGGTGTCGGTAATAGGAAAATTCTCTTTGAAAACAGTGTAAAGGCCCTCATTCTTTCGATTCTCAGGCGATGTGCCTAACTGGAAAAAGTCCTTGAATGACTTTAATTGCACCTCAAGAAAATCAGGGTACTCCAACTGACTCTTGGAACGTGCAAAACTTATTCTCTTATTTGAATTATTGGAAGACATCTAATATTATTTTGGAACCTAAACATTTAAACGACAAAAGGGTTTAGCGTCATTTTAGACGCTAAACCTTAGAAACCTATTGGTCTATGTTTACTTCAACTCAACCTCAGCTCCAGCCTCCTCCAACTGAGCCTTCAATTGGTTAGCCTCCTCCTTAGAAACCTTCTCTTTAACGGTCTTAGGAGCTCCGTCTACGATCTCTTTAGCCTCTTTCAAGCCAAGACCTGTAGCCTCTTTAACAGCCTTTACAACAGCCAACTTAGCTGCACCAGCTGACTTCAAGATAACGTCGAACTCTGTCTGCTCAGCAGCTGCCTCTCCAGCAGCAGCAGGAGCTGCAACAGCTACTGCAGCAGCAGCTGCAGGCTCAATTCCGTACTCCTCTTTCAAAATATCAGCCAACTCTTTTACGTCCTTAACGGTCAAGTTTACCAATTCCTCTGCAAGTTTTTTCAAATCTGCCATGACTTATAAATTTTTTAAGTGTTTTTCTAACTAATTTGTTTTATTAAATTTTGCTCTGCGAAGAGAGAATTAACCTCTCTCCTCAAGAGTCTTAAGCTCGCCGCAAATTGTATTTTTGCCCGACTCCAAAGCAGATACCAATTTCTGCATTGGTGATTGAAGCAATAGAACAATGTCGCCAAGCAACTCCTCCTTAGACTTAATGCTAACAAGAGTATCAAGTTGGTTCTCGCCAACATATGTGCACTCCTCAACGTAAGCTGCTTTCAACTCTGGCTTATCGTGCTTTTTGCGGAACTCTTTGATCAATTTAGCAGGAGCGTTACCTGTATCAGACAACATAATAGCGCTTGATCCCTTCAATGAGCTACTCAACTCATTGTACTCCTCGCTAATACCTTTCAAAGCAACCTGCAACAAGGTGTTCTTAACCTGAATCAATTTGATTCCGGCATTGAAACAAGCCTTACGCAAAGCCTGAGTATCGGCTGCATCCAAACCTGAGATATCGCTCACATAAAGATGCTTATAAGCCTTTACCGCCTCGGTTAAGGAATCTATGATAACTTTCTTATCTTCCTTTTTCATGTTACAATGATCCTTAATCAGTTTAACAATTAATCAAGTAATGATCTAAGGTCAAGTTTAATACCCGGACTCATTGTACTTGAGAGGAACACACTCTGAATGTAAGTACCCTTAGCAGCAGATGGTTTCAACTTCTGAATAACGCTCATAAACTCACGTGCGTTATCCTTAATCTGCTCTGGGGTAAAGTTTACCTTACCTATTGAAGTGTGGACAATTCCGAATTTGTCAACCTTGAAATCGATTTTACCTTGCTTAACCTCAGTTACGGCCTTTCCAACCTCTACGGTTACAGTACCGCTCTTAGGGTTCGGCATCAATCCACGTGGACCCAAAATTCGTCCCAAAGCTCCGATCTTACCCATGCATGAAGGAAGTGTAATGATAATATCAACATCAGTCCATCCTGATTTCAACTTATCAATATACTCATCCAATCCTACATAGTCAGCTCCTGCTGCCTTAGCCTCCTCCTCTTTATCTGGAGTACATAGAACCAAAACCTTAACCTCTTTTCCGGTTCCATGAGGCAATGTACAAACTCCACGTACCATCTGGTTAGCTTTACGTGGGTCTACATTTAGACGAACGTCCATGTCAACTGACGCATCGAACTTAGTAAAAGTGATTTCCTTCACTAAGCTAGCTGCCTCGTCAATGGTATATACCTTACCATTCTCGATTTTCTCTAAAGCTGCTTTTTTATTTTTTGTCAGTTTGCTCATTACGTTTGAAGTATTACAAATTCATTAAAAAGGTTTGTCGCCACTAACAGCGATACCCATACTTCTGGCTGTACCAGCCACCATGCTCATAGCCTTCTCAATTTCGAATGCATTCAAATCAGGCATTTTGCTCTCTGCGATAGTCTTAACTTGATCCCAAGTTACTGTACCTACTTTGTTACGGTTAGGCTGCGCAGAACCTGATTTTACCTTTGCAGTCTCAAGAAGTTGGATAGCCACAGGGGGCTGTTTCGTGATGAAATCAAACGACTTATCTCCATAAACCTGAATAATAACTGGGATAATCTTTCCAGCCATATCCTGTGTTCTGGCATTAAATTGCTTACAGAAATCCATAATGTTGACTCCCTTAGAACCCAACGCTGGACCTACTGGAGGAGAAGGATTTGCTGCTCCTGCCTTAATCTGTAGCTTGATAAGCGCCTCAACTACTTTTGCCATGTCTTAAATTACTAATTTTAAATTTGTTCTTTTGTTACCTGCATAAAACTCAACTCAAGAGATGTTCCGCGACCGAAGACCTTAACAATTACTTTTAATCTCTTACGCTCAGCGTTAACCTCCTCAATTGTGCCGGTAAACCCATTGAACGGCCCGTCTGTAACCTTAACGGTGTCGCCCACGAAGTAAGGCATAGAAACCTCCTCCGGTTGTTCTGCAATTTGATCAACTCTACCAAGGATTCTGTTAACTTCAGCTTGACGCATAGCAACAGGGTCACCCCCTTTAGTATCCCCCAGGAAGCCAATCACGTTCGTAACATTACGAAGCATGTGAGGAATTTCACCAACTAAGGCAGCCTCAATCAAAACATAACCAGGAAAGAAATTACGCTCTGTAGCCACTTTCTTTCCATTACGTACTTGATAAACCTTTTCGGTAGGAATTAATACTTGCGAAACATAATCTTGGTATCCGGCGCTGGCAATTTCACTTTCGATAAGCTCTTTCGCCTTCTTTTCTTTACCTCCAATCACGCGAAGAACATACCACTTTTTTACAATTTCTGCCATCTCTTTCTAACAAGATTATAATTATAAAATACTGTACACAACGTCCATTACATGTCTGAAGACAAAGTCCATTGCAAATATACCTAACGCAATAATGACGGAAGCAATCATAACTATTGACGCGGTATTTTGGAGTTGACTCCAGGTTGGCCATGTTACTTTATTAACCAACTCGTTGTACACACTACTAAAATATCCCTTTATATTCATATAAGTGATCTCTTTTTATTTAGCACGGGTGGAGAGGCTCGAACTCCCGACACCTGGTTTTGGAGACCAGTGCTCTACCGACTGAGCTACACCCGTATTGTGTAGGTCATTGTCAAGCAATGACCTACTTTTCTATAACTAGTTATTAGTCAAGAATCTCTGTGATCTGTCCAGCACCTACTGTACGACCTCCCTCACGGATAGCGAAACGTAGACCCTCAGAGCAAGCAACTGGGCTCAACAACTGAACGATAATTGTTACGTTATCACCAGGCATTACCATCTCAACTCCCTCTGGAAGAGAAATCTCTCCGGTAACGTCCATTGTACGTAGATAGAACTGAGGACGATAGTGGTTGTGGAATGGTGTGTGACGTCCACCCTCCTCTTTCTTCAAGATATAAACCTCAGCCTTGAACTTATCGTGTGGCTTAACAGAACCTGGCTTAGCCAATACCATACCACGCTTAATCTCTGTCTTATCAATACCACGAAGCAACAAACCAACGTTATCACCAGCCTCACCCTCATCAAGAAGCTTACGGAACATCTCAACTCCTGTACAAACAGTCTTCTTACCATCTGCACCAAGACCGATGATCTCCATCTCATCACCAACATGGATAACTCCAGTCTCGATACGACCAGTAGCAACAGTTCCACGACCGGTAATAGAGAAGATATCCTCAACTGGCATCAAGAAAGGCTTATCAATATCACGAGCTGGCAACTCAATCCATGAATCAACAGCATCCATCAACTCCATTACAGTGTCCTCCCACTTAGCCTCTCCATTCAAAGCACCAAGAGCAGAACCCTTAATAACTGGAGTATTGTCACCGTCGAAACCGTTGAAGCTCAAAAGCTCACGCATCTCCATCTCAACCAACTCCAACATCTCTGGATCGTCAACCATATCAACCTTGTTCATGAAAACAACCAATCTTGGTACGTTTACCTGACGAGCCAACAAGATGTGCTCACGAGTCTGAGGCATAGGACCATCAGTAGCAGCACATACGATGATAGCACCATCCATCTGAGCAGCACCAGTAACCATGTTCTTTACATAGTCAGCGTGACCAGGACAGTCAACGTGAGCATAGTGACGAGTTGCTGTCTGATACTCAACGTGAGAGGTGTTAATTGTAATACCACGCTCTTTCTCCTCTGGAGCGTTATCGATAGAATCGAATGAACGCAACTCTGAAAGACCTCTTTTAGCCAATACTGTTGTAATAGCTGCAGTCAAAGTAGTTTTACCGTGGTCAACGTGACCGATGGTACCGATGTTTACGTGCGGTTTTGACTTGTCAAACTTTTCTTTTGCCATAATCGAACTCTTTTTTATTTTTTTATTAAACAATTTCAATTTTCATAAAACATCACGCGAAGAGAATCTCTTTCGCGTGAGTTTCGCTAATTGAGCGTGCAAATTTAGATATTAATTTTTACACGCCAAAATATTTTTAGAGAAAAAATCAACTTTCTCTGAAATTTAAGAATTTTTCTCCTTCAACTTAATAAGTTGTCTCTTTAAAATGTCATACAACTCATCAATATCATCCTCGAAGTTCTGAGAACTCTTGCTCGCAAATACTGGGTTACATCCCTTTACACTAAGAGAGACCTCTGCAAGTTTATTTCCAACCGCATCGTCTTTCTCCAATTTCAAGGTTACCGTTACGGACTGGAGATCTTCATTGTACTTCGCAAGCTTAGACAATTTCTTTGTGATAAACTCTTGCAAAACAGGATTTACTGAAAATCCGATTCCATTGATCATTACGTTCATAACTTATCCTCCTATTATTTTACGACACATCATCAGAACCTTGCTCCGCCCTGGGATGCGCCTGGTTATATATTCGTTTCAACCCCTCTACCGAAGTATGAGTATAAACCTGAGTAGCCGAAAGATCTGAATGCCCCAACAACTTTCTGATTGCCTCAATACATGCCCCATTATTCAATAGTGCCGTTGCAAATGAGTGTCTCAAAACATGAGGACTTCTCTTCTTTTGAGTAGTAACCATTCCCAAATAACGAACTACCATACGATATATAAACTTGTCATATACCGGAGTTCCTTTATCAGTAACAAAAAGATATTGATGCTTACCACCAACTAAAGTTTCTCTACTCTTCAAATACTCATTCAATATGTCAAACAACTCTTCGGTCATGGGAACTATCCGCTCTTTGTTTCCCTTTCCATGCACTCTTATAACCTTTGACGCCCTATCGAGATCGGACAATGTCAACGAAACTAACTCAGAACGTCGCATTCCGGTTATATATGCCATAAGAATAACGGTCTTATCACGCAAAACTGCAAACTCCTCTTCAATAAATGAATCTCCATCAAGAAGAGTATCCATCTGCTCCGGAGAGACAAAAACCGGTAACCGCTTTGGAATCTTTGGCAAGACTACCATTTTTACCGGGTTATCATCAACCTGACCGTTTCGCATCATATAGACAAACAAAGTACTTAAGGCACTAAGTCTTCTACGAACAGTTTTAGGAGAGACAGGCTTTTCAGAGGCCATCATTGACACCTCCCAACGCCTCACCATCTTAGGAGTAACGGATTTCCAATCATCGATCATCTCTGTCTCTTTACAGTAATCGACAAAAAGAAGAATATCCTTTTTATAAGCAAGGAGGGTGTTAGGCGAATAACGCTTAACATCCTCCAAGTATTTGATAAATTCTCCTATCTCCATCGTAGCGTTCTTTAGCCACTATAAAGATAGAAGATTTTTTTCAGATTTCTATAATTTTTCTGAATAATTTTTCCGGAATTTTTTAATCCTCAGAAATCTGCATAGCCTGACGATACACAGCCTTAATGTGAGCAGCTCTGTTACGAACTGAAGGTTTTGTAAAAGCCTGACGGTCACGCAATTCTTTTACAACTCCGGTTTTCTCAAACTTTCTTTTAAACTTCTTCAAGGCGCGCTCGATATTCTCGCCATCTTTCAAAGGTACAATAATCATAGTTACTTTTGTTTGTTTTTTTATTTTACTTTAATTTATTTTTGCATTTACGAACAATCATTATGATTGTTTTCGGAAAAATCGCGTGCAAAGATAACGCATTTTCCTGAAACCCAAAAGAGTTTTTAATATTTTTTATTCTTTACGGATTTAACATCTCTTTGTTTACGAAATCCAACACCCCCCGAATCAGCTGCACATAACCATTTGCTGATACATTGGTCGGATCATTTTTAAGCACCCGATAAAAGAGATTTAGTGACTCCTGTACTCTATTCTCTGCGTAATACAAGGCCCCCAACTCATTCATCAGAGCCACTGAGTCGAACAATTTTTCGTCTTTCTCCAACTCAGATATTCTTTCCAAACGACAATCTCTCAATCCTCTTTTTTGCTCAACAAACAATATAACACAACCCCCTTTCTAATTATACCTTATTTATATATTAACACTACAGGTCGCAATATTTCCAACAACATCGACAACCTTTATCTCTATTTTATCCTCTCCTTCCATAAATGTCGGTTCATCGCGATATATACGCAACGCACTATATTTGGCATCATACTCGTAAAGAGTCCACACTCCATTTACCAACACCTCTATCGTATCTACCCCTGACAAGGCATCGGCTACACTAAAATTCAATCTTTTAGTATTTGCCCCTCGGTATACAATTTTAGGCTTCACTGTATCAACAACGACACAATAGGCCCCCAAAGTTGTAGGAGCAACCGATAATCCCTCATCACACCTCTCACTTGCAATTGGACGAAGTCGCTTCTTCCAATTAACCCTGCAGACCACACTTTTGGAATCAAACTCTCCCATCAAAATAACCTTAGCAGGTTTCAACAACGGCTCCTCCTTATCCAAAAAGCTATATATCTCTACATCACGTACGGTATCTTGAATCACTTTAGGATTTACCACTACATTTCTAATGAGCGAGGCCTCGTCCAAACTCAATTTACAACACCCTACCCTTGCATAGTTTTCTTCATCGCTATGCCACAATACTCCATCATAAGAAGATTGCCGGGACTCTCCACCCCTAACCCTAAAGGCCAAATGAGAGATATTACCGTTATAGTCAGATATCTCTACGCAAACATTGACAAGAGAATCCTGCTCAACCCCCAAATACCCATCAAACTCCGAAGCACATCCGTAAACAGAATTCCATTGAGTACCAAATGTTCTGTAAACTGTTTCATTGCGCAAATATGCTTCGTAATCGCCAACGACATTGACATGTCTATTCTGATCAAAAGATATTGTATCGGCCACATACGATGAAATCAACTGCTCATCTGCATACACTTTCATTGAATATAGACCTAACTTTCCTGTCGACCCCTCCATTCTGTCAATGACGTGCAAACCAACACCAAAAAGGCCCGCTCTCACCTTCAAATCCTTTGAAGAGTACCTATTGCCCGATTTCACTACACTATATTTACCCATGCGCTCCTCATGTCCATACATATCCACCTGATAGAGATATATACCCTTTATCTCCGGAGCGATATTATCTTTTACCTTTATATAATGGGCTGCATTAATATCAAGATTGCTTTCAGTGTCACGAATCTCAAAATGAAGATGAGGTCCTCCGGAAGAACCGCTATTTCCACTTAGAGCAATCACTTCACCTTTCTTAAAATATATTGTATCTGCAGGCGAGAAATCAATTTTAAAAGAATTTTGCTTATACTGCTCTTTACGCACCAATTCAGATATACAGGGATCAAAGGAGTCTAAATGGGCGTATACCGATGTTGTACCATCAGGATGATTCAGATATAGAGCATTACCATACCCGGTAGGAGAGACCGACACCCGACTCACATACCCATCATCTATGGCAAATATTGGTTTACCTATAACTCCGCCAGTACGAAAATCAACTCCACCATGGAAATGGGCACTACGAATCTCGGCAAAGCTACCACTAAGAGACAGCTCACCCTCAACCGGCGCAATCTTTTGTGCAAATGCCGAAGATAGACCCCCTAACATACAACAAAAGAGCACTACTACCTTACTGATTTCCATTTTTACCTGCATTTTTTTCAAATTCGCCCGCAAAGATAGCACGTTTTTTTTGATTATATAAAATTTAATGTTAACTTTGCCAATGATAGAACGGATTTGTAACAAAAATCGTAAACAGTATTAGTCACATAAGGTTATGTCAAATTCAAGAAGCGGACTAGAGACAAACAGACTGATTGAAAAGATTGACAAGGTGATTAACCTGTACGAAACCTCGCTCGAAACGATCAAAAAACAAAAAGAGGAGCTGCAAAATCTTACGGAAGAGTTGCAAGAGCTTAAGAGCGAGAACAGAGAGTTACAAGATAGGCTAAAGAGTTCGAAATTGGCTTCCGCAATAAAAAGCGGAGACTCAAATGGAGAAGCAGAGGCTAAAATAAACCGTCTATTGCGGGAGATTGATAGTTGTATTGCTCTACTAAACAGATAATATGTCGAAAGTTAGTGTAACTTTGAATGTTGCCGGTATACCTATAAAAATAAAGGTGTCCAGTCAGGACGAGGGTTACATTCGTAACGGCGCAAAAAGTTTAAATAATATTGTTGCCGACTACACTAAAATAGGCCCTGAAAAGGAGTATGGATATTACTTGGCTTTAGCTGCACTGCAAAGCGCCGCTCAAGTCGAGAAATTGAGCAAAGAGTTGAATTTGCTTAAAGAGTGCGACGAAAGGCTTGAGAAATTATTGGAGCCATAGAGCACACAACATAGATCGTTCTTTAATAAGGTATTTTCCCGCATTGTTTCACATTTAAACGAAAAACCTAACATTTATCGAATTAGAGCGGATGCTTATATTCGCACAAGACAGGCCTCACCTCTTCGGAGGGTGTTTATGCACCAGTGGAAGTCTGAATCGAATGGCAGCTCTACCCATATTTTTTACGGGGTTTTTCTTAAACTGGAGCGGTGCGGGTTTTTTATTTGACACAAATAACACATATATAAACAATTAAAGTAATTCTTATAATGGTAACTACAATAGCAGCGTGCATTGCTGGACTTGCTTTAGGAGCAGCTATTACTGCGTTAATCATAAAGCTCCTAAACAAAAAAAGAGCGGCACGAATAATTAGAGAGGCTGAAATTGAGGCGGACGTAATCAAGAAAGAGAAGATTCTGCAGGCAAAGGAGAAATTCTTACAAATTAAAGCAGAACAAGAGAAACAGGCCGCAGCAAGAACCAACAAACTTATTATTCAAGAGAATAAGTTAAAACAGCAAGAGAGTGAGTTGAACCATAAAATGGAGGAGGTTCAACGTAAAAGCAAGGAGCTAGAGAGTCAAAAGGCTAATATTGAGACACAAAAAGAGCTCATTGAAAAGAAAAATAGCGAACTTGAAAGATTGAAAAAGCAACAAGTTGAAAAACTTGAAGCCATTTCAGGCATGTCAGGCGAAGAGGCCAAAGAGAATTTGATTAACTCGATGAAAGACGAAGCAGAGGCTCAGGCAGCATCATTGGTTAATGAGATTATCGAAGAGGCTAAGATGTCTGCAAACTCTGAGGCAAAGAAGATTGTCATCAAAACAATTCAGAGAGTTGCAACAGAAACCGCGACAGAGAATGCAGTCTCAATTTTCCATATTGAGAGCGATGAGATAAAAGGAAGAATTATTGGTCGTGAAGGTAGAAATATCAGAGCATTAGAGGCTGCGACAGGCGTTGAGATTATCGTAGATGACACTCCTGAGGCTATTGTTCTTTCAGGCTTTGATCCCGTACGTAGAGAGATTGCCAGACTATCTCTACACCAATTGGTTCAAGATGGACGTATCCACCCTGCCCGCATTGAGGAGGTTGTAAATAAGGTAAAGAAGCAGATTGAGGAGGAGATTGTTGAGACAGGAAAACGCACTACAATTGACCTTGGTATTCACGGTCTTCACCCTGAACTTGTCCGATTGGTTGGTAAGATGAAATATCGTTCATCATACGGCCAGAACTTGTTGCAACACGCACGAGAAACAGCCAACCTATGTGCTATCATGGCTGCAGAGTTGGGATTGAATGTAAAGAAAGCAAAACGCGCTGGATTGCTACACGATATAGGTAAAGTGCCCGATGACGAGCCAGAGTTGCCACACGCACTTCTAGGTATGCAATTAGCAGAGAAGTACAAAGAGAAACCGGATATCTGCAATGCAATCGGAGCTCACCACGAGGAGATGGAGATGACCTCATTGATAGCACCAATTGTCCAGGCTTGCGATGCAATTTCAGGAGCCCGTCCTGGTGCAAGACGCGAGGTGGTTGAATCATACATCAAACGCTTGAAGGATATGGAGGATTTGGCCCTATCTTATGATGGAGTAATCAAGACCTATGCAATCCAAGCCGGTCGCGAGCTACGTGTTGTAGTTGGAAGTGAAAAGATTTCAGATAGCGAGGCAGAGAAGATTTCATTCGATATCGCAAAGAGAATTCAGGATGAGATGACCTACCCAGGCCAGGTAAAGGTTACAGTAATTCGCGAAACACGAGCTATTAATTACGCAAAATAAAAGAGACATATCATGATACAAAGAGTTCAAACTCTATATCTGATAGGTGTTATTGTTGCCGGAATACTCCTTTTGAGCATTCCGGCAGCGTCGCTTATCGTAGATGGAGAGTTAATCAATTTTTATGCAAGAAATGTATGGAGTCTTGCCACATTAACAGCAGTTACAATGCTATTTGCATTAATCACAATCTTCTGCTATAAAAAACAGATGCTCCAAATCAGACTATCTACATTTAATCTGGTTGTTGAGATTGGTACAGCTGCATACCTATTCTTTTACTGCTACAATAATATTGACAGCTCAACAGGCGAGTGGAGAATTGGCGTAGCTATGGCCATGCCTATCATTCAAATAATACTCACTTTGTTGGCAATGAAGGGCATCAGCAAAGATTTGGTAATTCTAAGAAGTTTAGACCGTTTAAGATAACAGCAATGAAACAGAACCTCAAACTACTCACTGCAGTCATCATGACTGTTCTTTTCGGTGCATACAATACATATGCATGCACAAACTTTCTTATTACAAAAGGAGCGTCACGCGATGGCTCATGTATGATAACATATAGTGCAGATTCTCCAAGTCTATTTGGAGAGATGTACCATTGGCCCGCAAAGATATGGAGCAATGGCACTCTACTCGATGTTATTGAGTGGGATACAGGTAAGTTCTTAGGAAAAATCCCTCAAGTCGGCAAGACCTATAATGTAGTTGGAAATATGAATCAATATCAACTTGCTATTACCGAGACTACATTTGGAGGCCGCAGCGAGTTATCTCACCAAACCGGAGGAATTATTGACTATGGTAGTTTGATATACATCACTCTGCAAAGAGCCAAAAGTGCTCGCGAAGCAATTGTTATTATGACTCAATTGGTTGAGGAGTTTGGCTATGCAAGTTCAGGTGAATCATTCTCTATATGTGACCCAAACGAGGTTTGGATTATGGAGATGATTGGCAAGGGCGAAGGAGAGAAAGGTGCTGTTTGGGTTGCAAGAATGGTACCAGACGGATATGTTTGTGCACACGCCAACCAGGCACGCATCACCACTTTTCCATTAGATGGGCCAACATCTATACCTTCAAGTAAAATTGACAACATCTACAATAAAGAGATTACAACCGTATATTCCAATGATGTTATTGCATTCGCAAAGAAGAAAGGCTATTTCCCAATTGACGGAAAGAACTCGGAGTTCAGTTTCTCTGACACATACGCTCCTCTCGATTTTAGCGGAGCACGTGCATGCGAAATAAGAGTATGGAGTTTCTTCAATTCTGTAGGCAGCGGTATGGAAGAATATTGGGAGTATGCAAAGGGTACCGGAATCGAATTCGGCAAATATGGATATGCAACAAACAGAATGCCTCTTTGGATTAAGCCGGAAAGAGCATTAGAGGTTACAGACATTATGGATTTGATGCGTGACCACTTAGAGGGAACTGAATTAGACATGACAAAGGATGTTGGCGCAGGTCCATTCGAATGTCCATACCGTTGGCGTCCTATGAGTTATACAGTTGATAGCGTTGAATATGTAAATGAGCGCGCAACAGCAACTCAACAGACCGGATTCACATTGGTTGCTCAAAGTAGAAATTGGCTACCCGACGAGATTGGAGGTATTTTATGGTTTGGTGTTGACGATGCAGCCAGTACAGTGTACTTTCCAATGTATAGTGCATCTACAAAAGCGCCTGACAGCTTCTTTGGCGGAAGTATAAATGAGTTTGATCCGGATAAAGCATTCTGGGTATTCAGCCAGTTAACCAACTTTGCATATACCCGCTACAATATTGTACACCCTGAAATTCGCAAAGTTCAGAGAGACAAAGAGATGACCTACAAACAAGAGGTTGTAGACATTGACACAAAAGCACAAAATCTGTATAATGAAGATCCAGCCAAATGTGTTGAGTTCCTTACAGAATACTCATGTAACACCGGAGACCAACTGGTGAAAGATTGGAAAAAATTATATGGACAACTATTTGCAAAGTATATGGATGGCGCAACAAGAACTATTGTTGAGGGCGAACCTATGCCAAAAGTGAGCTACAATGCAGCTCCTGAATGGTACTATAGAGCTATAGTTGAAGATATGGGAGAGAAACAGCGAGTAAAAGAGTTCTAAAAAATTTGTTAAATAGATTTTTTATACTAATTTTGCAAGCCGAAAACGTACTCAGCCGCTTATGCAATTAGAGAGTAGCTATAATGCTGAGTTCTATAAATTTAAATAGTTAAGAGAGATGGATTTAATTAAAATCGCAGAGCAAGCATTTGCAGCTGAGAATCCTGTAGAGCTTCCAGAGTTCCACACAGGAGACACAATCAGCATTCACTACAACATTGTAGAGGGAAACAAGGAGCGTATCCAGATTTTCCGTGGTGTTGTTATTCAGATCAAGGGAAGCGGTACCACAAAGAGCTTCACTGTAAGAAAGATGTCTGGAAACATTGGAGTTGAGCGTATCTTCCCAATGAATTCACCATTCATTAAGGCAATTGAGGTTAACAAGCGTGGTAAGGTTAAGCAGGCACGTATCTACTACTTCCGTAAGTTGACAGGTAAGAAAGCAAAAATTAAAGAGAAACGCTCTTAATTTTTCAATTCGAATAAAAAACCTTGCATGTTCAATGCAAGGTTTTTTTTGTATCTACTTCATTCTAAAAAGGGAAAAATTCACCGATCCATAGACCCTTCTCTCTACAAAATTTGGATGCTCCTCAAATTTTACAGAGGCAGGATGCTCAACAACAGCAATACCATCTGCTCTCAACAAGCCATTCTCAAAAATTGCATCGGGTACCTCAGTTATTCTGTCCAGGTTATATGGAGGATCTGCAAAGACCACATCGAAACTTCTACCATTTAACTTCTTACACGCAGCAAAAACGTCATTCTTAAAGACCTTCATACAATCAAAGCCCAATTGTGCTGCACAATGTTTAATAAAGGCATAGTGTTTATAATTAAGCTCTACAGATATAACCTCTTTTGCCCCACGAGAAGCAAACTCATAGCCAATGCTTCCGGTCCCCGAGAATAGATCCAACACTTCCAAATCTTCGAAATCAACAATATTTCCTAGAACATTAAATATATTCTCCTTAGCAAAATCGGTTGTCGGTCTTGCAGAAAAAGAGGAATCGGGAAATATCTTCTTCCCTTTATGTTTACCACTTATTATTCTCATAACATATGAACAAACTTAGACATCGCCTCTATATTTGAATCACTACATATTTCCTTCAGCATAACATTTGCAGCCAATACAAACGATGGTATATATCTACGTAATGTAGCATAAATCATATCATCACCGCACATTGTCTCGCCAGAGAAAACAGCATTCGGTTTATTATCTAAACCGTGCAATTTCATAACCTGCAAAACATAGAATAGAACCTCTTCGGACTGTTTTGCATTATAACAATTGTAGAACAACAATTTTTGCCCCTTCGTTACAACAATATCAACGACCCCTCTCGAATACTCAACAAATATCCAGTGTCCTCGATGCTTTGAAGGAACACTCAATATTGAATTAGTTATAAACGAGGCTGCAATATTCTGTATAGAGCCCAACTCGCCCATACTCTTTAACTCATAGAAACAGGATGGTTGAGATGAAAATAAGAGAGCATCACATGGCTCAACTAATGATGATACAATATCATCACCAGATAACGGCTCACCCAATGTTTTAAGCCAAATCTTCTCTCGTCCTGCTTTTACTTCACTTTGAGGAATCAACATTTTATACCCATTGGCATGGAAAATATTTACAGACGAGAAGCTAAGACTCCTTAAATTGTGCTGCTCCAAAGATTTATAAAGATGTTCCATCTGCTCCTCATCTGAAGATGAAACAACATCCTTGGCAAAGAGCATTAACACCTCTTTATCTCTCCTCACAGAAAAGCAATGTCCACCCGTCGTTAGACGGATGGACAATATAGCGTTTATAGACTCTTCACGAGTAAAAGAGGGGGCAATGTATACAAACTCCCTCATATGGATTACTGCCAGTTACCTACGTTACCGTTTGGCTCATTAATATCACCAACCTTCAATCCAACGTAGCGATTCATACGGAATGCCTCCCACTTAGACTCAAGGAATGCATTCTCATACTTTGTACCAACCATATCCTCGAAGATAGCATTATCAGAGATACAAGCCTGGAACAATGGAATCTCACTACCACGCTCTGTAATCTTTGTTACTGCCTCCATACTGAACTCAATCTTCTTCTTGATAGCTGGAACCCAACGCAAATCATCTGGATTTGTATTGAACTCGTAAACTACCTCCTTACCATTAAGACCGGTCTCGGTTCTTGTCAAATACTCAAGAGTTGCAGTACGAACTGTGTCACGCATGATGAAACCCTTCTTAATAGCCTCAGTCTCAGTCATTCCAGCCTCAATCTGCTCATCAGTCAACTCACCGATTGATTTAACGCTCTTTACTGAATCATACTTTACAAAGTTAATCAAAGAATCAAAATTGGGAGCGTAGCAGTTATAGGTCTGCTTGTAAGCCTCCTGAGCAGAACGAATGTCCTTAAGACGCTCAATGATAGCCTCGTATCTTCTCTCCTTAATCATTTTGAACTCTTGTGGCACTTTAATGCTGTCATAGCACAAGTAAGCCAACCATACAATCACTCCGGCCAATACAATCTGAACCGCGATCTTAATGAAATTTACCTTCATAAAATTGTTATTTTATTGTTTCTATTTTTGCAACCTGGCGTACCTATTTTTTGTATCTTTACATCGCAATTAGATAGGCACGTATCGATTGCAAATTTAGCGTTTTTTTTATATTTATCATAGTAATTTAAATTATTTTTAGTTGTGCAACAACATTTTTACAACATAGTGGCAAACTCGGTAGAATATCAATTATCCGAGTCACAAGAAAAGGCATTAAAATGCTTTGCGGATTTTCTCTGTAACGGCTCATCCCACTCTCTTTTTATTTTAAAGGGATATGCCGGAACCGGGAAAACCTCGCTTATATCTGCTATTGTAAAAACATTGCAATCATTTGAGTATAACGTAGTTCTACTCGCTCCAACAGGTCGTGCAGCTAAAGTATTAGCCTCCTACGCACAAAGAGATGCATACACTATCCACAAAAATATTTACCGTCAAAGCGGCATGGATCAAGGAGTTGAGATTTTTGACCTTGGGTATAACAAAAATCGTGAAACTCTCTACTTTGTTGACGAGGCCTCAATGATCTCTACCAACTCTTTTGATAGTCCATTTGGCTCCGGATCTCTTCTTGATGACCTGATGAGCTTCATACATAACGGCAAGAATAACCGCTTAATCTTGATAGGCGATGACGCACAATTACCGCCTGTTGGCACAGATATAAGTCCTGCCTTAAACCTTTCAGAGCTTGAGGCTCGATACTCCATGGATATATACCATAGCTCCATGACCGATATTGTCAGACAAGCTGAGGATTCAGGTATTCTTTTCAACGCCACCATTTTACGTAATTTTATAGGAAGCCCAGGATATCCTCGACTCAAAATCAAAGATTTTCCCGATATAGTAAAAATAGGCGGAGGAGAACTTCTTGAAGAGTTATATTCATGTTATAGCAAATATGGCGAAACAGAAACCTTAGTGGTGTGCCGTTCTAACAAAAGGGCAAACCGCTTCAACCAAGGCATCAGGGCATCAGTGCTATATATGGAAGAGGCTCTGACAGGAGGCGATAGAATTATGATTGTAAAAAACAACTACTTTGTTGCAAAGGGGTATGACGGTATTGACTTCATTGCTAATGGAGAGATGGCAACTATCAGACGAGTTGGCAAGCAACGAGAGCTATATGGATACCATTTTGCGCAAGTTGACATATATCTCGATGACTATGATCAAGAGATAAACTGTTGGGTTATGCTGGATACACTAAACTCGGACTATCCTGCATTGAGTCAAGAGGAGAGTCGCAAATTCTATTTGGAGGTCGAAGCCGACTATAGCGATATAAAATCGAAAAAGAAGAGAATGGAGGCTATCCGTGAAAACGAATACTACAATGCCCTACAAATAAAATTCGCTTATGCGGTAACTTGTCATAAAGCACAAGGAGGCCAGTGGGATGCAATTTTTATTGACCAAGGTTATCTGACCGAAGATATGCTTTGCGACGAGTATTGGCGATGGATGTACACCGCCTTTACTCGCGCTCGCAAAAGATTGTATCTAATCAACTTCAATCAGCATTTTTTTTATGCTGAAGAGTAATTACAGTTTACTGATAATATCACAATGATTTTCATTCAACACCTGCAGACACAACTCCAAATCTGTCGGACGAATAACAACACGTGCAGTATCACCCTCTGAAAAGGCATACATATACTCAATAAACACATTGGCATTTGCCAACACATCTAAAATCTTAGATAATGAACCTGCACTATTGGAACATTGGATACATACTACATCGGTAATGCGCACTGCAAAATGGGCCTCTTTCATTATACTACATGCACGCTCAACATCGGAAACTATCATTCTGATAATTCCAAAATCGGCGCTCTCTGCAACACTGAAAGCGTGCATATTAATGCCATTCTCTCCTAATATTCTGGCAACCTGATTGATTCTTCCTGTCTTATTCTCAAGAAAGACAGATAGTTGCTTTGTCTTCATAGTATATGTTATTTTAATTTACGATTATCAATTACTCTATTTGTCTTACCCTCACAACGCTCAATAGAGTGAGGCTCCATAAGTTTAATATCGCACGAGATTCCCAAGACACTCTGCAAACGTGCAGCCAATCTCTTTTTCATCTCAATCATCTTATTAATCTCATCTGAGTAGAACTCCTCACGAACCTCAACCTGAACCTGCATTGTATCAAGGTTGTTAATTCTATCAACAACCAGCTTATACTGAGGCTCAAACTCAGGCAACTCAAGCAATACACTCTCAACCTGAGATGGGAACACGTTAATTCCACGAATAATAAGCATATCATCGCTTCTTCCCATAATTCTACTCATTCTCACTGCGGTTCTTCCGCACTCACACTTACCCTCAATCAATGAACATAGATCTTTGGTTCTATATCGCAACAGAGGCATTCCCTCTTTTGTCAAGGTTGTAAAGACCAACTCTCCTTGCTCTCCGTAAGGCAACTGCTCTAAGGTATCAGGAGAAATAATCTCGGGATAGAAATGGTCTTCAATAATATGGGATCCATTTTTGCATTCGCACTCATAAGAGACTCCCGGACCCATAATCTCACTCAATCCATATATATTGTACGCATCAACATGAAGTTTGCTTTCGATATCCTTACGCATATTATCGGTCCATGGCTCTCCTCCAAGTATACACATCTTCAAACTTAAATCTTCATGAGTTAACCCTTGGGCATTGAGTTGCTCTGCCAGATACAACGCATATGAGGGAGTACATGCCAATGCAGTTGATTGACAATCGTACATCAACTTAATGTGCTTAGCAGTATTTCCTGTTGATGTTGGAATTACGGTTGCGCCCAAATGTTCAACTCCGTAGTGCAATCCTAAACCTCCTGTAAATAGTCCGTATCCATAGGCAACAGTAAAGATATCATCGCGCGTTGCGCCATAAGCCGCCAAACAACGTGCAATAGACTCTGACCATACTGACAAATCTCGGTGAGTATATCCTACAACTGTTGGGTTTCCTGTTGTTCCCGATGAAGCGTGAAGACGTACAATATTGGTCATTGGCTCTGCAAATAGACCATAAGGATAGTTATCACGCAAATCCTGTTTTGTAGTGAATGGTAGCTTTACAATATCATCTATTGTCTCGATATCCTCGGGCATAACTCCCATCTCCTGCATCTTTTTACGATAAAATGGAACATTATGATACACCTTATCCACCAACTTTCTCAATCTTTTACCCTGTAATTTGCGCATCTCTTCGCGCTCCATACACTCCTTTGAGGGGTTCCAAATCTCTGCTTTTCCCATATTAATGATCCTCCTTAAAAGCTTTTAAACGCTCCTCCAATACAGGATAGAGCTCCTCTGTCATTCTTGATGTACAGGCACGAATACCTGCCTGTTCACTTCCAGTTGTATTTAATGTTATTGAACTTATTCCATAGTAGAGCAATTCACGCATCAACTCGCCCGATGTCAAACCGGGATAACCAATAGTGAAGAAGAAACCATCTCCTATCTTCTCGGTAACATCTTTATCGTAAACTACATAGAAACCGTTATCCTCGAAGATTCGCTTCATTCTCTCTGCACGTCGAGCATACTCTTTAGTATCATCGGTAAAATGTAACTGACCGTCACATGCAGCCTTATACATCTCAGCCAAAGCAAATTGCGTTGTATGTGTACATCCCGATGTAATCATATACAATATTGCATTAATCAGTGTCGGACCAAAAATTCCTACTCCATTATAACGCTCTCCCAAATATGGATATCGGCTATTAAAAAGCTTATCAGAAATACAAAGCGTTGCTATTCTTTGACCTGCATAACTAAATATCTTTGAGGCCGATAACATGATAATATAGTTATCTGTATAGTTAGCCACAGAGACTTGATATGGCGCAGTGAATGGTTTTCCCAATGGTTTTCTGAAATCCATCTCGAAGTAGGCCAAATCCTCAAGAACTACGACATCATACTTTGTTGCCAACTCTCCAATTATCCTCAACTCCTCATCTTCAAGACATATCCATGCCGGATTATTGGGATTTGAATAGACAATTGTAGATATATCTCCCTTTTTCAGGAATGACTCTAACTTTTCACGCAATGCTTGACCACGATAGTTATATATATCAAATTGCTCATAGCCTACTCCTATGATTGCCAACTGAGATTTCTGTATTGGAAACCCGGGATCTATAAATAACACTTTATCTTTACCCTTCTCTCTTTGATTTAAAGCGATAAAAGCGCCAAAAGAGCCCGCTACTGAACCTGTTACAGGTACACAACTCTCCGGAGAGACATTAATATTTACAAATGCCTTTAGAAAACGCGATGTCTGCTCCTTCAACTCAGGAACTCCCTCTGCCGCAGGATATATTGCAGCAACTCCACTCTCTAATGCTCGTTTTTCTGCCTCAATTCCTATCTGATTTGGGGGTAATCCGGGTACTCCTTGATCCATTCTAATGAAAGGAATTCCTGTTCTGCGAACCAATTCCGATGCAACCAACACAACTTGTCCGATTGTCGCTTTTGATAGATCTGTTATCTTGAATTGTTCTACAACCTGAGCAACCAACTCCTCACTAAAAACTGCCCTACTCATTCTATAAAATTTTATTTCAACTCGAAATCATCTCGGTCATTCAAGGCCGGGAATTTCTCTCTAAACTGATTCAACTTATCCATATCAAGCTCCATATATAGAGTCGATACTTTATCGGGCGAGGCCTCGCCCATAATAACTCCCATATAATCCGCAACCAATGTGCCACCCGAATATGAGCATTTAGGATCAACACCAACTCTATTTACTCCAATAACGTATGATAGATTCTCAATTGCACGAGCCCTTAACAGTGTGTTCCATGCATAAAGACGCACCGACGGCCAGCTGGCAATATAGATTGCAGCATCATAATCATTACGGTTACGTGCATATACAGGGAATCTCAGATCATAGCAGACCTGCAATAGAAATCTCCACCCCTTATACTCAGCTATAACTCTCTCAGAACCATGAGTATAATGATGGTGTTCACCTCCATAAGTAAATAAATGACGTTTGTCATATTTCAAGAAATGGCCATCGGGATAGACAAAATAGAGACGATTGTAATAGTTTTCACCTTCGCAAGTTGCCACACTACCCACTACAGCGGCATCTCTACGAAGAGCTATTGAACGCATCCATTGTAATGATGGACCATCATGCGATTCTGCAACTCCTTCCGGCTCAGTACAGAATCCGGTGGGAAACATTTCAGGAAGAACTATCAAATCTACCTTACGTGTCTCAGAATCTATCTGAGCCTCAATCGACTGAAAGTTTTCTGTACGACTCTCCCACACCAAATCGGATTGGCATAATAATATTTTCATAGCTTGCAGCTCTCTTATGTAATAGTTTAGTAAATGAACCGCAAGGTAGTGAAAATATAGATAAAGTCAAAGTTTTTTATAATTGGTTTTAAAATCCGCATTTAATATCCAAAACAGGCGAACCATTCAAAGCATCCAAACCCGCCACAAAGAGTTGATTATCCTCAACTTTCAACAGTTTTACCCGGGTAACACCTATACCATTGGGTCGCCATGGAGAGCGCGAAGCAAAAACACCTCTCTCCTCGCCATAACGAGTTTGCGATATTAAACTAACCCTCTCCTTTTTGTGCATATAGAAAAGCACGTCGATAGTTGAACACTGCTCTATTTTGTATAGAGCATCGGTATATTCCGGCAAAATGACAATTATCGACTCCAAACAGGAGATATTCTCAGGAAGTGTCGAAATATTACAACTGTTGACCACATAGCCAACGGGTGTCAAAGTAATCTGATCCATAGTTATCTACCTCTATATCAAATAATCTGTTTATAGTATCGCTGTTATATACCTCTCTTCCTCCACTTGCAAAGAGCGTTCCATGTTTCAACATAACAGCTCTGTTACAAAATCGGGAGGCTAAAGCTATGTCATGAATTGCCACAATAACAATTATACCGTCTAAAGCCAACTCCTGCAACAATTTCATAACTGCAAACTGCTGTTTAATATCCAGATTTGCTATCGGTTCATCGAGCAGAATTATTTTAGGCTCTTGGGCAACAGCCCTGGCAATCATAACCCTTTGACGTTCACCTCCACTCAAAGTATCTACCCTACGCATGGCCAACTCCTGCAGCCCTAATTGAGTAATGGATTTTGCCACTTTTGCATAATCCTGCTTTGTGGGAGCTCCTGATATATAGGGTTTACGTCCAAGAAGTACCATATCAAATACGGTAGAGAAACGAATTTGTTCCGCATATTGAGGCACGTATGCCATTACCTCGGCAACTCTATTGATTGGGAGCTCTTTTACGGAGAGTGAGTCTAAAAAAACATCACCTCTGCTTGGATCAACAACTCTATTTATACACTTTAGAAGGGTGCTCTTCCCCGAACCATTTTGACCTATAAGAGCTACCATATCACCGGAGCTAAACGAAGCCGAGATTGACCTCAAAGCAGAGAATGCTCCGTAACTATACGATATATTTTTGAGTATCAACTCCATACTATCTTCTATAATATTTATACAAAACAATGATAAATAGTGGCACTCCTATAATCGATGTTATTATCCCTATTGGAATAATAATAGGGGCAAAGAGGAGTTTGGATACCATATCACATACCACCATAAAGGCTCCGCCAAAAATGAGAGAGGCAGGAATAAGGTAATTTAAGTCTGCCCCAACCATACGTCGCAAGAGGTGCGGAACCGCCAATCCGACAAAAGCAATCACTCCGAATATAGAGACTGCTACTGCCGTCATAAGCGAGGCTACAATTAAACCTGTTAAGCGAATCTTTACCGGTTGCACTCCTACACTCCTGGCATAATCATCGCCAAGCTCCAATGCCTTATAATCCCAACGCTTGCGGTAGAGGTAAAAACCGGCAGCGAGTGATATTATAAAGAGTAACAAAACTGCCATCCAATCACCTTTACCCAAATCTCCAAAGGTCCAAAAAACAATTGTTGCAAGTTGTGCAGAATCTGCAACATATTGCATTATTGCAATTCCCGCAGAGAAGAGGGAATTTATTACAACTCCAGCTAAAATTACAGTCTCAACTCCACTACTCTTAATTCCTGAAATCAACAGAATCAATCCCAATCCAAAAAGAGTTCCGATAAATGCAGTCAAAACTGTCACTCCGGGAATTACTGAATTGCTAAAAAAGAGAATCCCTATAGCCGCTCCGAATGCTGCAGCATTGGAGATACCTAAAGTATATGGCGATGCCAAAGGGTTACGCAATAGTGTCTGCATCACCACTCCACTCAATGAGAGAATTGCTCCTGAGATAAACGCAGAGGCAACCCTGGCTCCCCTAAGCGAGAGTATCGATTCCATCATTACAGTGTCTGCAACTATAAATTTTTTCAGACCTATTGAGACAGAGAGTAACGACAAAACAATTCCCAATAGTGCAACAGAGAGTATAATTACTCTATTTCTCCTTTGTAAAGAGATATATTTCGTAACAATTATATTCATAGTTCCCTATTGCTTTTCAAATTTTCCGATACTCTCCCCACGTTGCAACAAGAGAGTCTCCTATATCAGAGCGCAAGAATTGATACATTATCTCATCACGCTTGGCAGCAATATCAATGTCTGCGAATTGCTCCGGATAGAGTACCTTTCCCATAAACCATGAATTCAAAAGCATTACCTCGAAATTTGAGTGAATATTATTGTACGGCCATATCAGATAGAGCTTGTTCCTATCTATATTCAAGCGTTCTAAATCACTCATAACCAAATTAAAGCCATCGTGATCCACAAACAGAATGTCGGGATTCCAAAGAAGCAGTTGCTCTAACGATATTGTGGTTCCCGTTATCTCCGATACCAATTTACTATCCACCCCGGCCGCAGCATTTGTTCCATTTATGAATTGGAGTGCCGCATAATTGGGATCGGTTGAATCCAACCCCCTCTTCCCTTTATACGATATTCCACATACATATACTACAGGCGAGGGCTCATGCTTTAACTCTCTTTCCGACCTTCGATCCAACTCACCAATTTGACCATCGATGTACCCAATAAGGGAATCCACCCTACTCTCTGTACCCAAAACATTTGATATTAATTTTAATGAGGAGTAAAATTCATCACGCCGAGAAGCCAAGTTACCGTACTCCAAGGCTATTACCGGAACTCCACATCTTCTTTGTAACATATCTGCCTCATTGACAGTACTACACGTTGTAAATATCAAATCGGGCGACACAGAGAGAATCAACTCCGCATCTCCTCCCATCATGGGGCCAATTACGCGTCTCTCTTTTAATTTAGGATTCGCGTAAATATGTGTATAGGGATTACCTCTCAACTCGCACTCCTCTACTCCACAAATCATATCAGCCCCACCTGCATAGCATACCAATCTGATGGCCGAAGCTTTAAGGCAGACTATTGAATCAACGTGCTCGGGTACTATTACACTTCTGCCTAACATATCGGTCACCTCTACACCCTCTGATTCAATGGTTCTATACTCACTTCTAACCAACATGATCAATATCAAAAGCATTATCGTAACAAAGATTACCAATAGAATCTTTATTATTGCCTTAAATACATTTTTCATAAATTCAACATTATCTTTAAGTTAAACAATCTTCCAGGCGATAAGTAGTTTGGCGAATTGGTCTCACGTCTATCAAAGAGATTAAGAACCTCTCCACGTATACCTACGGTTCTATTCCAAAACCATTTACCTACTGCCAAATCACACATAACAAATCCATCCATATAGTCTGAATTATCCTCGGTTACATATTGTTTTGATTTATAGGTTGTTTTAAGCGAGGCCTCGCCCACTCTTCCACTCCATAAAGCATAAAACTTTACCATAAATTTAGGTGCGTATGTCAGGTATTTTCCTTTTAAAGTTTCATTGCCATTGGCATCGACAATCTTAGAAATTCCCATTGAGTAGTTCAAATTCATATAGAGACCGTTTCTATTGTCGTAGGTTATTGCACTCTCGCCTCCATAAAACTCAACCTTTGAGATGTTTTTTCTGATAAAGATATCGCGCTTTCCATAGAGTTTCTCTCCGGTGGGTACATAGTAGAGAAAGTCATGACCAACCCCATAATAGAGGCTCTTGTCAAAGATAAACCTGCCTAACCTCATTGTTGTTCCAAATTCGAAATTGTCAACATACTCAGGACCAAGTTCGGGATTGGCTATTTTTGGACCTATCCACATCCACCCGGAACGACACATATCATCGAGTATCGATGCCCTGAAACCTCGCCCATAGGTAAGATAGGCCGTAAGCTTGGCAGATGGAGTATATCTAATTGATACATTGGGCGATATTTTACCCCACTCCTTCAATGCCAACTCTCCGTTATAGTTTGAAAAAGCGCCAACTGACTCTCCGTTTGCCTGAAACAGACCATCATGAAACTGAGCAAAATCGTAACGCAGAGCTACTTGCATCCACAACTTATCTTTAAATAGTGTCTGCTCATCTCTGATATAGAGCGAATATATATCCAACTCTCCCCTATTTCTTACTGTATCGGGCGAGGTTTTATAGTAATCACCACCATCTATTGCTCCTCCACGTAGTTCCGCCCCAAATGAGAGACGATTATCTCGAAACTGCAACGATCCATTAAAGATTATTCCCAGATCTTCGCGCTTAGCATGAACATCAAATCGTTGATACACTCCACCATTCACCCTTTCGTCAAGTTTAAAATAGCGTTCCTGTTGAAAGTATCCTGTTATTGACATTCGCCAAAAGTCATTGCCTACTCTTCGTGCCGAAAATTGCACTCTGTCATTATCAAAACGTCTATACTCACCACGCTCGGCAAGAATCTTCTCACCCTCCCCACGCCTGTCTCGATACATTGAATATGACAGATCTAACTCCCAATGCTTTGTAGGAGAATAGAGTAGCTTTGAATTTACTCCATATTCACTCACATATGTCGGATAGGTATACTGAGTTATTAAAGAGTCAGGAATATTGATATATCCATCGGATTTGGAGTAGTTTCCACCTAAAAAGAACGACACCTTATCACTTAATCTACTTGACAATGAAAGGTTTGAACGCCACGTATTTAAAGTTCCATACTCCATGCTCCCCATTATTGCAAGGGGCGAGGAGGCCTTTTTGGTCACTATATTTATAACTCCGCCTATTGCATTTGCGCCATAAAGTGCCGATGCTGCCCCTTTAAGCAGCTCTATCTTTGCAACATTTGCAGGATTAATAGAGTTCCAGTTTACAGTGCCGTTGTCCGATGTATTGATGGGAACTCCATCCATAAGAACCAATGTCCTTCCCTGTTCATCGCCCGATAAACCTCGCAAACTTACTGTTGTTACCATTTGAGACAAGCCCGATGTTCTGTTGGAATTGACTCCGGGCAACATTGTCAACGCCTCATCAACACTCTGTAACGGCAATTTAGAGAGAAGCTCTGATGAAATTACATTTACAATTCCCGAACTTCTCGACTCCTCAATAGAAGTACCACTCTTCAAGATCAAAACCTCGCCCACATATAACGAAGTATCAACTTCACTTTCCTGTGCATGAACACTATACGCACATAGTAAAAAGAGGAGTATCAATGTTTGTTTTCTCCTTTGTTCCATAAAAAATCACCTCAATTTTCCCTCTATTACGCAAAGTGGAGGGTGAATGTTATAATAACCTTTTGGACTACGAAGCGTATATATGGCTCAGAAAACAACCATTTATGAAACTCAAAATTAACTTACTATGCATTTAACACCAAAAGAGATTGACAAACTGCTATTGATATCCATGGGACAAATAGCAGAGAGGCGCAAAGCAAAAGGGTTGAAATTAAACCACCCCGAGGCTGTTGCATATATCAGTTATATGGCTCTCGAGGCTGCTCGCGAAGGTAAAACCTTGGAGCAGGTAATGAGCCTCGCCTCAAACCTCCTTACCAAAGCAGATGTTATGGATGGAGTGGCGGATATGATATCATTGATTCAGATTGAAGCTGTATTTACCGATGGCAGCCGTCTTGTCAGTATTCACAAACCAATAAAATAATAGGAGATATGAGCGATAAGATAGATGTACCAATTGGAGGAGTTCTACTAGCCAAAGATGATCTTGAATACAATGTCGGACGCAAGGTGATAACTATAAAGGTTAAGAATTGTGGCAACCGTCCTATTCAAATCGGCTCCCATTTTCACTTTTTCGAGGTGAATAGATATTTGCAGTTCAACCGTGCTGCAGCCTACGGATATCATTTGAATATCCCTGCAACCACAGCCATCAGGTTTGAACCGGGTCAAGAGAAGAGCGTTGAGCTTGTTCCCTTTGGAGGGAAGCAATATATAACGGGATTCAATGGTTTGGTAGAGGGTTATACAGGCACTGAAGATGCCCCGTTTTTCCTGCCAAAGAGAGTAAAGGCAATTGAGAAAATGAAAAAATACGGATTCAAAAACGAAGAGTATGAGCAAGATATCAAGACAACAGAATAATGATCTTTTCGGACCGACAGTTGGAGATAAAATCCGATTAGCCGATACCAATCTATATGTTGAGATTGAAAAGGATTTAAGATATTTGGGCGATGAAGCTGTCTATGGTGGAGGTAAAACACTTCGCGACGGCATGGGATTAGCCAACACCGTAAGAGCAGAGGGAGGCTCTTTGGATTTGGTAATTACCAATGTTACCATCATTGATGCAAAATTGGGAGTAGTCAAAGCCGATGTGGGAATTAAAGATGGAAGAATTGCCGGCATTGGAAAAGCAGGAAATCCAAACACCATGGATGGAGTTTCGCCCAACCTTATTACCGGAGCTTCAACCGATGCAATTTCCGGCGAACACCTTATTCTTACAGCAGCCGGAATTGACGGTCATATTCATATGATTGCTCCACAGCAAGCCTTTCACGCATTGAGTAATGGAATAACCACCTTCTTCGGAGGAGGTGTTGGCCCAACCGATGGTACCAACGGCACCACTATTACCTCAGGGCCATGGAACCTAAAGAGAATGTTACAATCTGTAGAGGAACTTCCCATTAACGTTGGATTCCTTGGCAAGGGTAACTGCTCTAACAAAGAGCCTATGTACGATGAGTTGCTTGCCGGAGCGTGCGGTTTTAAAATTCACGAAGATTGGGGCAGCACTCCACAGGCAATAAAACGCTGTATGGAGGTTGCAGAAGAGCACGATGTTCAGGTTGCTATCCATACCGATACTCTAAACGAGAGCGGATATGTCGAGGATACCATTGCTGCCATCGACGGAAGAACAATCCACACCTTCCACACCGAAGGAGCTGGTGGTGGACACGCACCAGACTTAATGAAGGTAGCCTCGCTCGAAAATGTATTGCCATCATCGACAAATCCAACATTACCATTTGGAATCAACTCACAAGCAGAGTTGTTCGATATGATTATGGTATGCCACAATCTTAACCCAAAGATTCCATCCGATGTAGCTTTTGCCGAGAGCCGCGTACGTCCTGAAACTCAGGCAGCCGAGAATGTACTACACGATATGGGAGTCATTTCAATGATCTCATCTGATTCACAAGCCATGGGACGCGTTGGCGAAAACTTTATGCGAGCATTCCAAATGGCCGATTACATGAAACAGGTTAGGGGCAAATTGGCAGAGGATGCTCCTGGAAATGACAACTTTAGAGTATTGCGCTATCTCGCCAAGGTGACCATAAATCCTGCTATAACCTATGGAGTAAGCCATATATTGGGCTCTGTTGAGGTTGGCAAAATGGCAGATTTGGTACTATGGGAACCACAATTTTTTGGAGCAAAACCTAAAATGGTTATTAAAGGAGGTATGATTAACTGGGCAAATATGGGAGATCCAAATGCTTCATTACCAACTCCGCAACCTATGTACTATCGTAAGATGTTCGGATCATTCGGCACTGCACTACAGAAATCTTCTATCTCATTTGTCTCGCATGCAGCAATCCAGAACAATATTAGGGAGAAGTATGGATTGATGAAGAGAGTCATGGCGGTGAAGGGGTGCCGTCAAATCACAAAATCTGATATGGTTTTAAACAATGGAACCCCACGCATTGAGATTGACAATGAGACTTTTGAGGTTAGAGTAAATGGCGAGGCTGTAAAGATTCCTGCCGCTGACAAATTTGCCATGGCACAACTCTATTGGTTCAGTTAAAGATAAAGATAATGATTGCAATTAACAATATTTTAGGCAATGTCTGCTCCGATGAATGGAGAGCAAAATTACAAGGGGCAATTATTGACTACCTTGAGTTCGACCAATGGAGCGCACAAAAGAGCCGTATAATCATTGACAAGGGGGGTGAGCGATATGCAATATCGCTCAACCGCCACACCCATCTTACAGAGGGCGATATTCTACTATTCAATGAGAAAGAGAAGAGAGCTCTTGTAGTGCATATTAAATTATCACAGGTCATGGTTATTAAACTGAACCAAATTGCACAAAAGAGTCAAGAGGAGCTGATTCGCACCTGCATAGAGTTGGGCCACGCAATAGGAAACCAACATTGGCCGGCTGTCGTGAAAGGGCTTACTGTTTATGTTCCTCTTACATTGGATAGAAAGGTAATGGAGAGCGTTATGCACACTCACAATTTCCAAAATATTGAGATAGAGTTTCAAGAGGGACAGAGTGTTATTCCCTACCTATCACCACACGATATAAGATACCTATTTCATGCAGAACACCATTAGAAAATCGATATTATTGGCACAACTATGCGACTCTGCATTCCCTATTGGCTCATTCGCCTTTTCAAATGGAGTAGAGAGCGCAGTTGAAAACAATCTTATCAAAGATAAAGCAGATTTAAAACAGTATGCTCGAACAGCTGTAATTCAAGCACTTTATAGTGATTACCTGGCAGCTCTTATCGCTTTTCGGGCAGCCTACGGGAACAACTATAAAGAGATTCTTGAAGCAGATAACATTAGCTACATAGGTAAGCTATCGAATGAATCGAGGGGCATGAGCCTTAAAATGGGAAGAAAGTGTTCCGAAATGGCAACACTTCTCTTTCCCCAAAACAGAATTGTCATGCAGTGGCACAATGATATTATTGAGGGCAAGTGTTATGGTTGCCATAATATCAGCTTAGCAATAATGTTTCGCGCTGCCGGAATGGACGAGGCCTCGCTCTTTGCAGCCCTTGAGTATGGTACAATCAACATGGTTCTCAATGCTGCATTACGTATCTTTAGAGTTTCGCACATTGACACCCAACAGATTCTTAAAGAGTTGTGCGCTTTAGCATCGGAAGATTACGAAAAAATTAAAGAACTTGATTTACAGGACATTCAAAGTTTTGCTCCGGAGCTTGACATAATAGCATCGCTACACGAACAGGGAACAAAACGAATGTTCGGTAATTAATTAACCTTGATATATGGAGAAACAGACATTTAGAATTGGAATCGGCGGTCCGGTAGGCTCGGGCAAGACTGCAATAATTGAGGCTATAACTCCCAAACTTTTGGAGCGAGGCTTGAAGGTCCTTATCATCACAAATGATATTGTAACTACAGAAGATGCCAAGCATGTACGAAAAACTCTGAAGGGCTATTTAGCAGAAGAGAGAATTATTGGTGTTGAGACAGGTGCATGCCCACACACTGCTGTTCGTGAAGATCCATCAATGAATATTGCTGCTGTTGAGGAGATGGAGGAGAAATTTCCCGATAGCGACATTGTACTGATTGAATCGGGAGGCGATAATCTGACACTGACATTCAGTCCCGCATTAGTAGATTTCTTTATCTACGTAATCGATGTTGCAGCCGGAGATAAAATTCCACGCAAAGATGGTCCCGGTATCTCATATTCAGACATATTGGTTATCAACAAAACCGATTTGGCTCCCTATGTTCACGCAGACCTTAATGTAATGGAACATGACTCAAAACTAATGCGTCCCGGCAAGCCATTTATCTTTACAAACTGCATGACGGGCGAGGGCATTGAAAATTTAACCGATATGATTATATCTGTAGCCATACCACAATGAACACCTCTAACTTCCATAAAGAACTAAAGCCCTACATGAAAGAGCCCCCGGCAATGGAGTCGGGAGCAATAGGGAAACATGGAAAACTTGCACTAACTTTTACACTTGATTCACAAAGTGGCAAATCCTACCTTTCCAAATGGAGCAGGCAGGCTCCGCTTATTGTGCAGCAAGAGCTATATTTCGATGAGAAGATGGCAACAATGCCATGCGTATATATTCTATCATCGGGAGGACCTAACGTTGATGGTGATAGGTATGAGATTGAGCTAAAGATTGAGAAAGATGCTTTTGCACATATCTCAACAGGAGCAGCAACAAAAATTGCAGAGATGAGATATAACCATGCTTCAAATCATCAATCAATAACTATTGACGAAAATGGTTATTTAGAGTATATCCCGCTACCTATCATTCCATGCAAAAACAGTCGATACCTGAATGAGACAACAATAACAATCCACCCTACAGCTACACTCTTCTACTCTGAGATTTATTGTGCCGGACGAGAGTATTATGATGGAGGAGAGATTTTCAAATATGATCTTCTCTCTATCACATCGAAACTTCTTGACCCTCAAAAAAAGATGCTCTTTCGCGAAAAGATGATAATTGAACCATACAAGAGTAATCCATCTATTATGGGATTGATGGGTAACTATAAACACTTTGCCGATATAATCATAGCAACCCCTGAAGAGCATATCAATGCAATAATAAAAAAACACTCTCCATTCCGAAACAAAGAGATGGCTTTGGGGGTAAATATACTACCAAATAATTGTGGAATTAATATCAAGCTACTCGGTAATAGTGTAGAAGAGTTAAAGAGATATACAAGGAGTATATGCTCAACGCTTCGCAAAGAGATTAAGGGGAGAGAGTTACCTGAAGAGTTTGCTTGGAGATAAAATCATAAAATATGAAAGAGAGATATACACTACCTAAAATCTTCTCATTAGATTTTTGGAAAATCATTTTTCGCGGAGCTTCGCAAGTCATGTTCCAAGAGAACTGGTGCGGAGGAGTTCTTATTATAGCCGGAATATTTTGGGGCTCATACTATAGCGGTTTCCCCTCTGTTGCATGGGGTGCAATTGTCGGGGTAATAGTTTCAACACTTACCGGCTATATACTTAAACTTAGCCCGGAAGATGGGGATATGGGTTTATGGGGATATAATGGTATTCTGGTAGGATGCGCTATGCCTACATTTTTAGGCGAAACATTACTAATGTGGCTCACCTTAATTCTATTTGCTGCTGCAAGCACTTGGATTCTTGTCGGAATGAACCGTGTATTCAAAAAATTCAAGGTTACTGCTTATACATTCCCTTTTGTACTCTTAACTATATTTATATTACTTGCGACAAGAGTAATGCATGGATTACCTGCTCCTTACCTAAGTGTACCTGAACTGCCAGGACCATTCTCTTCTGAACTTGACACTACATTTAAATCATTAGCTACATATTGGTTAAAGGGCATCAGTCAGGTCTTTTTGATAAACTCTGCCATAACCGGAATTATATTTATATTTGCACTGTGGATATGCAATAGGTGGGCAGCATTCTGGGCATGCCTCTCTTCTGCAATTGCCTTGGGAGTAGCGATTCTTCTTGAGTGTGACAGCCACTACATTGCCAATGGTCTATTCGGATTTAGTCCCGTATTAACCGGAATCGCAGTTGGATGTACATTCTATAATGTAAATTGGAGAACAACAATATATGCTGTTTTGGCTGTAGTGACCACAGTATATATTCAAGCCGCGATGGATACTATTGCAGTTCCATGGGGATTGCCAACACTAACGACCCCGTTCTGCATAACCACATGGCTCTTTATGTTGCCACAATTAAAACTAAATAGTTGCACAAAAATATAGATATGGATTTGATAAAAGCAATGTTAATAGCAGGAAGCGGCGGCTTCATTGGAACATGTTGCCGTTTTCTGGTTGGAAAAATTTGTTCCAACTATATTCACGGAGTATTCCCATGGGGAACATTTACAGTAAACCTTGTGGGTAGTTTTATTATTGGAGTTCTATTTGGTATGGCAGAGAGACACCAGCTCATATCCGCCCATATGAATCTACTGCTTATTACAGGATTTTGCGGCGGGTTCACAACATTCTCTTCTCTGTCTCACGATATGCTAACACTTTTGCAGACCAGACAATGGATGATATTTGTTCTATACGCTGCATTAACCTTTATTGGCGGTCTGCTACTTGTATGGGCAGGGAGAGGGATAATAATTAGGAATTAGGAATGAGGAATGAGGAATTAGGAATGAGGAATAAGTCCCCCTTATTAACGCAGGTGAACGTAGTGAACCAAGTGAAGGGGGATTTAGGGGGTTGGTAGACAACAAATTAAAGCAAATCCACGAGTTGAATTCAAGGCTTTATATTGCTTTGCAGATAAGGAGTAAGAGCTGTGATTAGATTTGCACTAATTTGCTTAGGAGTGAACAGTTAGGAGTTAAATAAATTCCGCAGCCGATTTTGCGAATTGGGAATAATTTACGAATTAGGAGATAAAAAAAAGAGGGTGACTAAAAAGTCTTATGACTGATTAGTCACTCTTTTTTGCATTTATATATTTAACCGGGAGGA